>NZ_CP048814.1:3407142-4088571 GCF_014217785.1 Rhodococcus triatomae
TGTCCACCCTGGCTACGGCTTCCTCTCCGAGAACGCCGAGTTCGCCCGCGCCGTCACCGATGCCGGGCTGACCTGGATCGGGCCACCGGTCGCGGCGATCGAGTCGATGGGGTCCAAGGTCGAGTCGAAGAAGCTGATGGACGCCGCCGGGGTTCCGGTACTCACCGAACTCGACCCGGAGTCGGTCACCGCCGAACACCTGCCCGTCCTGATCAAGGCGTCGGCAGGAGGCGGCGGCCGGGGTATGCGCGTCGTGCGGGAACTGTCCGCGCTCGCGGGAGAACTCGAGGCTGCTCGCCGGGAGGCCGAGTCGGCGTTCGGTGATCCCACGGTGTTCTGTGAGCGGTACCTGGAGACCGGCCGGCACATCGAGGTCCAGGTCATGGCCGACACACACGGAGCAGTGTGGGCGGTGGGCGAGCGGGAGTGCTCGATCCAGCGGCGGCACCAGAAGGTGGTCGAGGAGGCGCCGTCCCCACTCGTCGAACGCACTCCCGGTATGCGGGAGCGGCTGTTCGAGGCGTCGCGCCTGGCGGCAGGAGCCATCGGATACGAGGGCGCAGGCACGGTCGAGTTCCTCGCCGACGAGGAGGGGAACTTCTACTTCCTCGAGATGAACACCCGGCTGCAGGTGGAGCACCCGGTGACCGAGTGCACGACCGGTCTCGACCTGGTGGATCTGCAGCTACAGGTCGCCGCGGGAGACCGACTTCCACTCGAACAGCCCTCGGTGCGTGGGCATTCGATCGAGGTACGGCTCTACGCCGAGGACCCGGCGCGGGACTGGCAACCGCAGAGCGGGACGGTGCACCGCATCGACGTTCCCGGTGTGGCCGCCGAGTTCGAGGTCCTGACACGTCCGGGTGTCCGGCTGGATTCCGGGGTCGTGGACGGATCCGTCGTGGGCGTGCACTACGACCCGATGCTGGCAAAGGTCATCTCGTTCGCACCGACTCGGGCGCAGGCGGCCCGGATGCTCGCCACGGCACTCGCACACTCGCGCATCCACGGGTTGCGCACGAACCGCGACCTGCTGGTGAATATCCTGCGTCACCCGGCGTTCCTGGCCGGCGACACCGACACCGCGTTCTTCACCCGGCACGGCCTGGACACGCTCTCCACACCGCTGGCGGACGATGTCGCCGAGGCGCTCTCGGCACTGGCCGCCGCCCTCGCCGACGCGGCACGGAACCGAGCGGACGCGAGGGTCCTGGGCGGACTGCCCTCGGGCTGGCGCAACTTGCCGTCTCTACCGCAACACAAGGTCTACGAGGGCGATACGGGCCCACGCGACATTCGGTACCGGCTCGGCCGGTACGGGCTGACCGCGGAGGGATTCGACGAGGTCGCTCTCGTGTCGGCGACGCCGGAGCGGGTGGTGCTCGACGTCGCCGGTCTGCGCCGTTCGTTCGACGTCGCCTGCTACGGATCACGGGTCCACGTCGACTCTCCTCTCGGTCCCGTGGCGCTGGAGATCCGCCCGCGCTTCGTCGACCCGGCCTCCGAGGTGGCGGCCGGTTCGTTGCTCGCACCGATGCCGGGGTCGGTGATCCGGCTCGGAGCGGAAGCCGGGGACACCGTGGTCGCCGGTCAGCCGATCCTGTGGCTCGAGGCGATGAAGATGGAACACACGATCACCGCTCCCGTCTCGGGCGTGCTCGCCGAACTCCCCGTGACCGTCGGCCAGCAGGTCGACGTCGGGTCGGTGCTCGCCGTGGTGGAAGCCGAAGCCGAAGCGACAGAACAGGAAGCGTCATGAGCGAAGGAACCTCCAGCTCCATCGAGAGCAGCTTCATCGAGAGCAGTTTCATCGAGAGCGAGGAGCGTAGGGAACTGCGCGCATCGGTGGCCAAGCTTGCCCAGCGCTACAACTACGTCGACTACGTGCTCCCGAGAGCGCGCCGGGGAGAGCCGCTCACCGAACTGTGGAACGAGGCGGGCAAACTCGGCTTCCTCGGGGTGAACCTGCCCGAGGAGTACGGCGGCGGGGGAGCGGGCATCTACGAACTGGCACTCGTGCAGGAGGAACTCGCGGCCCACGGGGCCGGCCTGCTGCTCGTGGTGGTGTCGCCGGCGATCTGCGGGACCATCATCGGAAAGTACGGGACGGCCGCGCAGAAGGAGCAGTGGCTGCCCGGGCTCGCCGACGGCTCGAAGATCATGGCCTTCGGGATCACCGAGGCCGACGCCGGTTCCAACTCGCACCAGATCACGACCACCGCGCGCCGCGACGGTGACGACTGGATCCTGCGGGGGAACAAGATCTACATCTCGGGTGTCGACCAGGCCGATGCCGTCCTGATCGTCGCTCGCACCGAAGATGCCAAGACCGGCAAGCTACGGCCCGCCTTGTTCATCGTCCCCACGGACGCCGAGAACTTCCAGCGCACGCAGATGGACATGGACATCATCGAGCCGGATCACCAGTTCATGCTGTTCCTCGACGACGTCCGGCTGCCCGCCGACGCCCTCGTCGGCGAACCGGATGCGGCCCTGATGCAGTTGTTCGCCGGGCTCAACCCGGAGCGGATTCTCGGCGCGGCGATGGCCGTCGGCATGGGACGCTACGCGATCGACGCCGCGGTGAAGTATGCCAACGAGCGCAGTGTCTGGAAGACGGCGATCGGTGCGCACCAGGGTATTTCGCATCCGCTTGCTCAGGTGAAGATCGAACTCGAGCTCGCGAAGCTGATGATGCGCAAGGCCGCGGTCCTCTACGATTCCGGCGACGACTTCGGTGCCGCAGAGGCTGCCAACATGGCCAAGTACGCTGCGGCAGAGGCGAGTATCAAGGCATTGGACCAGGCCATCCAGACGCACGGCGGAGCCGGGCTCACCGAGGAGTACGGGCTGGCCGCGATGCTGGGCGCGGCCCGGATCGCCCGGGTGGCGCCGGTGAGCCGCGAGATGATCCTGAACTTCGTGTCCCAGCACTCGCTGGGTCTGCCGAAGTCGTACTGAGGGAGCGGACATGACCGACAGCGAGGCCACGAGGGTGGACGCGGCGGAGGACGACCGGTACGTGCGTTACCACGTCGACTCGGGCCGGGCGACGCTCACTCTCGACTCACCACACAACCGCAACGCGATCTCCCAGCGCCTGGTGACCGAACTCCACGAGGGGCTCGCCGCCGCAGCAGCGGACGACGACGTTCGCGTGGTCGTGCTCACGCACACCGGTGGCACGTTCTGCGCGGGCGCGGACCTGTCCGATGCGTCGGCCGACTTCGAGACCCGGACGATGCAGATGGCGGATCTGCTGCGTGCGATCCTCGAACTGCCCAAGCCGGTGATCGCGCAGATCGACGGGCACGTGCGGGCCGGGGGGATGGGTCTGGTCGCCGCGTGCGATCTCGCGGTGGCGGGGGACTCGACCACGTTCGCACTCACCGAGGCGCGGCTCGGGCTGGCACCGTCGATCATCTCGCTCACCGTTCTGCCTCGCCTGACCTCCCGGGCGGCGAGCCGGTACTTCCTCACGGGCGAGAAGTTCGGCGCCCACGAGGCCGAGGCGATCGGGCTGATCTCCGAGGCGTCGGGCGATCCCGCCCGCACCGTCGCCGAGATCGTCGGCGACATCCGGGCCGGATCCCCGCAGGGGCTGGCCGCGTCGAAGGCGCTCACGACTCGCCCGATCCTCGCCGACTTCGATCGATCCGCGACCACGCTCGCCGCCGAGTCGGCCCGCCTGTTCTCCTCGGACGAGGCGCGGGAGGGCATGATGGCATTCCTGCAGAAGCGCCCACCCGCCTGGGCCGGGTAGACGGCGGCCGGGCCGGATCCAGGACGAGGTGGATCCAGGAAGAGGTATCGAGGAAGAGGACGGAACATGACGCGTGAACCCAAGCAGGACCGGAGTCGGGTCACGCGCCTACGGCTGCTCGAGTCGACGATCGACTGCCTCGCCGAGTTGGGATGGGGTGCGACGACGGTGAGCGTCGTCGCCGAGCGGGCCGGTGTCTCCCGCGGCGCCACCCAGCACCACTTCCCCACCCGGGAGGATCTCATCACCGCGGCCCTCGAGTACATGTTCGACGCCCGGATGGAGGAGGCGCGGCGGGAGTCGGCCGCGCTGCCGACGGGCGCCGGCCGCACCGAGGCCGTCGTGTCACGGCTCGTCGACTACTACACCGGGACGCTCTTCAAGGCCGCACTGCAGGTATGGACGGCGGCGGCGGCGGACCCGGAACTGCGGGCGCGCGTCCTGCCGCTCGAGGAGCGGTTCGGACGGATCGCGCACCGCACCGCGGTCGAGCATCTCGGGGTCGACGACAAGGATCCGCTCACCCACCGCCTCGTGCAGGCGACGCTCGACCTGGCCCGCGGGCTGGGTCTGGCCGACGTCCTCAACGACGACTCCCGCCGCAGGAGCGAGATCGTGCGGCAGTGGTCCCTCCAACTCGACATCGCACTCGCCGCGTCGTCCCGCGCCTGACGTCGCGACCGTGGGTAGAGTCACCGGCGTGTGGAGGAGAGCGGGGGCAGTGGCCGCGGTGTCGGCCGTGACGCTCGTCGCCGCCTGCGGTGACGGCGGCGATTCGCCGTCCCCGGTGCCCACCGGCGCGCCCACGGCCTCCGAGCCGACCGATCCCGGCCCCTTCCTCGGCGAATGCGGCTCGGTGACCGACGACGAGGTCGCCGCGGCTTTCGCGATGCCTCCGTTCACCATGATCACCCGCAACTCGGTGGGCTGTGAGTGGGAGGTCGGCGGTCTCGGCGGCCCCAGCGTGACCTTCTCCTGGTACCGCGGCAGTCCGATCGGCCGCGAACGGGCCGGGTCCGAACTCATCGGCAGGCCCGCCCAGGACATCTCGATCGACGGCAATCCGGGATTCATCGCCTCCTCGTCGGGCATTCTGTGCGAGCTCGGCGTGCAGTTCGACGGCGACTTCGCGCACTGGTCGGTGATGTACGGCAACTCCCGGCCCACCGCCGATCCGTGTGACGTCGCCCGAACGCTCGCCGAACTCGGCGTGTCGAGGATGCAGCGATGACGGGGCGCCGCTCCGGGGTCCGGGTCGCGGGGGCACTGGCTCTCGCGGCCGTCGCCGTCGCGTCCTGCGGTCGCAGTGTGGAGGGCACCCCCGTCGCGGAGGGGGCGTACGCCGGGAATCCGGAGCAGTTCACCGATCTGTTGCAGGAGTGCAATGCCGTCGCCGAGGACCAGATCGCGGAGACCGTCGGTGCCGACGCGATCGAGCGCGGCTTCCTCGGCGCGATCTGCCGGTGGGACGCGATCGGGGTGAACGGGACCGTGAAGGTGACGTTCCACTGGTTCGAGACGGGCACCCTCGACACGGAGCGGGAGACGGCGGAGCAGCTGGGTTACGAGGTCGAGAACGCCACGGTGCAGGGCCGTCGCGCGGTCCTCCTGCGGCCGCCCGCCGATCCGGGTTCCTGCGGGATCGCCCTCGGTTCGCCCAGCGTGGGAGTGGTGGGGTGGTGGGTCCAGTACGGCGGCGGGGCCGCGGACCCGTGTGCGGCGGCGATGAAGCTGGCCGATCTCACCGTCGATCTCAGCAGTTGAGCGAAACGGCGGCTCGTCGGTCGAGACGCCCACCGCCGCGATGGCCTATGGTGTCTTGCACCCGGCCCCATGACAGACGCCGACGAACCTGGCCCCATAACGGATCTTCTCCGCAGCAACCCGACGCGGTCGGACTCGCTTTGACCTTCGGCCGCGCCGCCGGGTATTGTTGTGGGTCGTGTCCGGCCAGTCCGGGCCGATCTGTGTGCCTAGCGAGGTATTGCCGTGCGCACGTTCGTGCAGACGCCTGTTCCGAACGCGCATCCGGTTGCCTGTGTTGGGGTATGCGACACGCCCGACCCTGGGGTGCGAGAAACGGTGTTTCACCAGTGGATTGTTCGACCGGGGGCCGGGTGAGAGGCAGCAGCTCTCTTGCCTCAACTGCTAGATCCCTAATTTCAGAACAGCCAAGGTTGCTTGTTCAGCAGTCTGTTCGCCAACGAGAAAGACGGTTAATGCCAACCATCAACCAACTGGTCCGCAAGGGCCGCCGCGACAAGGCCACCAAGGTCAAGACCGCGGCCCTCAAGGGCAGCCCGCAGCGTCGTGGCGTGTGCACCCGCGTGTACACCACCACGCCCAAGAAGCCGAACTCCGCTCTGCGGAAGGTCGCGCGTGTGCGCCTGACCAGCTCCGTCGAGGTCACCGCCTACATCCCCGGTGAGGGCCACAACCTGCAGGAGCACTCGATGGTGCTCGTCCGCGGCGGTCGTGTGAAGGACCTCCCGGGTGTGCGCTACAAGATCATCCGCGGCTCCCTCGACACCCAGGGTGTCAAGGGCCGCAAGCAGGCCCGCAGCCGCTACGGAGCGAAGAAGGAGAAGGGCTGATGCCACGTAAAGGTCCCGCTCCCAAGCGCCCCCTCATCAACGACCCGGTCTACGGTTCGCCGCTGGTGACCCAGCTGGTCAACAAGATCCTGCTGGACGGCAAGAAGTCCACCGCCGAGCGCATCGTGTACCAGGCTCTCGAGCAGGCTCGCGAGAAGACCGGCACCGATCCGGTCGTCACGCTCAAGCGTGCGCTGGACAACGTCAAGCCGGCCCTCGAGGTTCGTAGCCGCCGCGTCGGTGGTGCTACCTACCAGGTCCCCGTCGAGGTTCGCCCGGGCCGTTCCACCACGCTGGCACTGCGCTGGCTGGTGACCTTCTCGCGTCAGCGTCGTGAGAAGACCATGGTCGAGCGTCTCGCCAACGAGCTCCTCGACGCCAGCAACGGCCTCGGTGCCGCGGTGAAGCGTCGCGAGGACACGCACAAGATGGCCGAAGCCAACAAGGCGTTCGCCCACTACCGCTGGTGACGTACGTGTCGGAGCGGCCCACCCGTGGGCCGCTCCGACACCGTCGCAAGGTCGGCTCGGTTCGTCCGTGCCGGCAAGACAACAACTCGACAATGTGGCCCACCGGTCGGACACCGGACGCGGCCGAACCCGAATTACGAGCAACGAGCGGGGAAGAATCCTGTGGCACAGGAAGTGCTGACCGACCTGAACAAGGTCCGCAACATCGGCATCATGGCGCACATCGATGCCGGCAAGACCACGACCACCGAGCGCATCCTGTACTACACCGGTGTCAACTACAAGATCGGTGAGACCCACGACGGTGCGTCGACGACGGACTGGATGGAGCAGGAGAAGGAACGCGGCATCACCATCACCTCCGCCGCGGTGACCTGTTTCTGGAACGACAACCAGATCAACATCATCGACACCCCCGGCCACGTCGACTTCACGGTCGAGGTCGAGCGGTCCCTGCGCGTCCTCGACGGCGCCGTCGCGGTCTTCGACGGCAAGGAAGGCGTCGAGCCGCAGTCGGAGCAGGTGTGGCGTCAGGCCGCCAAGTACGACGTTCCGCGCATCTGTTTCGTCAACAAGATGGACAAGATGGGCGCGGACTTCTACTTCACGGTCCAGACCATCATCGACCGTCTCGGCGCGAAGCCGCTGGTCCTGCAGCTGCCCATCGGCGCAGAGGACGAGTTCGACGGCGTGGTCGACCTGGTCGAGATGAAGGCCATCACCTGGCGTGGCACCGTCGAGATCGGCGCTGCGCCGACCTTCGAGGAGATCCCCGCGGATCTGGCCGACAAGGCTGCCGAGTACCGCGAGAAGCTGCTCGAGACGGTTGCCGAGTCCGACGAAGAGCTCATGGAGAAGTACTTCGGCGGCGAGGAACTCACCGTCGAGGAGATCAAGGGCGCCATCCGCAAGATGACGGTCGCTTCCGAGCTCTACCCGGTGCTGTGCGGGTCCGCGTTCAAGAACAAGGGCGTGCAGCCCATGCTCGACGCGGTCATCGACTACCTGCCGAACCCGCTCGACATCGGCGAGGTCCACGGCCACGTGGTGGGCAACGAGGAAGAAGAGATCACCCGTCGGCCGTCCAAGGACGAGCCGTTCTCGGCGCTCGCGTTCAAGATCGCCGCGCACCCGTTCTTCGGCAAGCTCACCTTCGTGCGGGTGTACTCCGGCCAGGTTGCTCCCGGGGCCCAGGTCCTCAACGCGACCAAGGGCAAGAAGGAGCGCATCGGCAAGCTCTTCCAGATGCACGCCAACAAGGAGAACCCGGTCGACGAGGCAGTCGCGGGCCACATCTACGCGATGATCGGCCTGAAGGACACCACTACCGGCGACACCCTGTGCGATCAGGCGAACCCGGTCGTGCTCGAGTCGATGACGTTCCCGGACCCGGTCATCCAGGTGTCCATCGAGCCGAAGACCAAGTCCGACCAGGAGAAGCTGGGCACCGCGATCCAGAAGCTCGCCGAAGAGGACCCGACCTTCTCGGTCGAGCTCGACGACGAGACCGGCCAGACCGTCATCGGCGGCATGGGCGAGCTGCACCTCGACATCCTCGTCGACCGCATGCGGCGCGAGTTCAAGGTCGAGGCCAACGTCGGCAAGCCGCAGGTCGCGTACCGCGAGACGATCACCAAGAAGGTCGAGAAGCTCGAGTTCACGCACAAGAAGCAGACCGGTGGTTCGGGCCAGTTCGCGAAGGTCATCATCGCCCTCGAGCCGTTCGTCGGCGAGGACGGCGCGAGCTACGAGTTCGAGAACAAGGTCACCGGTGGCCGCGTGCCGCGCGAGTACATCCCCTCGGTCGACGCCGGTGCGCAGGACGCCATGCAGTACGGCGTGCTCGCCGGGTACCCGCTGGTGAACCTCAAGCTCACCCTGGTCGACGGCGCGTACCACGACGTCGACTCCTCGGAAATGGCCTTCAAGGTCGCCGGTTCGCAGGCGCTGAAGGAAGCCGCCCGCAAGGCCGGCCCGGTCATTCTCGAGCCCCTCATGGCCGTCGAGGTCACCACACCCGAGGACTACATGGGTGAAGTGATCGGCGACCTGAACTCCCGCCGTGGCCAGATCCAGGCCATGGAGGAACGCAGTGGTGCCCGTGTCGTCAAGGCGCTGGTTCCGCTCTCGGAGATGTTCGGCTACATCGGTGACCTGCGGTCGAAGACCCAGGGTCGAGCGAACTTCTCCATGGTGTTCGATTCCTACGCAGAGGTTCCCTCGAACGTCTCGAAGGAAATCATCGCCAAGGCGACCGGCGAATAGCCTGTCGGCCGAACGACAAAGTAATTACCCACCGCACTGCTGCATACCGCAAGCACCAATCAGTCCAGGAGGACACAAGTGGCGAAGGCGAAGTTCGAGCGGACCAAGCCGCACGTGAACATCGGCACCATCGGTCACGTCGACCACGGCAAGACCACGCTGACCGCGGCCATCACCAAGGTTCTGCACGATGCGTACCCGGACCTGAACGAGGCGTCGGCGTTCGACGAGATCGACAAGGCTCCTGAGGAGAAGGCTCGCGGCATCACGATCAACATCTCGCACGTCGAGTACCAGACCGAGAAGCGCCACTACGCCCACGTCGACGCTCCCGGTCACGCCGACTACATCAAGAACATGATCACCGGTGCGGCCCAGATGGACGGTGCCATTCTCGTGGTCGCCGCCACCGACGGCCCGATGCCGCAGACGCGTGAGCACGTGCTGCTCGCCCGTCAGGTCGGCGTGCCTTACATCCTCGTCGCGCTGAACAAGTCCGACATGGTCGACGACGAGGAAATCCTCGAGCTCGTCGAGATGGAGGTCCGCGAGCTGCTCGCGAGCCAGGACTTCGACGAGGAGGCTCCGGTCGTGCGCGTCTCGGGCCTGAAGGCGCTCGAGGGCGACGAGAAGTGGGCCAACAGCATTCTCGAGCTGATGAACGCCGTTGACGAGTCCATCCCGGACCCGGTTCGTGAGACCGAGAAGCCGTTCCTCATGCCCGTCGAGGACGTCTTCACCATCACCGGTCGTGGCACCGTCGTCACCGGCCGCATCGAGCGCGGTGTGGTCAACGTGAACGAAGAGGTCGAGATCGTCGGTATCAAGGAGACGGTCACCAAGACCACCGTCACCGGTATCGAGATGTTCCGCAAGCTGCTCGACTCGGGTCAGGCGGGCGACAACGTCGGTCTGCTGGTTCGTGGTATCAAGCGCGAGGACGTCGAGCGCGGCCAGGTCGTCATCAAGCCGGGCACCACGACCCCGCACACCGAGTTCGAGGGCCAGGCGTACATCCTGTCCAAGGACGAGGGTGGCCGTCACACGCCGTTCTTCAACAACTACCGTCCGCAGTTCTACTTCCGTACCACGGACGTGACGGGCGTCGTGACGCTGCCCGAGGGCACCGAGATGGTCATGCCCGGTGACAACACCGAGATGTCCGTCAAGCTGATCCAGCCGGTCGCCATGGACGAGGGCCTGCGCTTCGCGATCCGTGAGGGTGGCCGCACCGTCGGCGCCGGCAAGGTCACCAAGATCGTCAAGTGATCTCTGCACTCGCATGAATCGGTGATCGCTCACGCGATCACATGCTGAACGACAGCGGCGCTCACCCCTCGGGGTGGGCGCCGCTGTCGTCCTGTTCGGGCTTTTCGTCCGATCGCGTAGAATGGCCGCGGTCGACTTCGCGCGCGACACTTTCGCGTGAACCGTCGTTCGAGGGCCGGGCCGTACCGGGCGACCTGTCGGCCGCTCCCTCGAAGGAGCCGCCCGCGTCGAAGGAGCAGTACTCCCGTGCACACCACCCCCACCACCGGCTCGAGCCGGGCCGGCGACCCCGCCGTCGCCGGCGGCGTCGCGTCGGCGGCCGCGCCGGCAGCGGCGAAGCCGCGCCACGGGTGGGTCGACCTCGCCAAGGGCGTGTGCATCGTCCTGGTGGTGCTGCTGCACACGACGAACTTCATGGTGGGGCGCGGTCTGGCAGATCCGATCTGGCACGAGGTGAACTCGTTCGCGCAGCCGGTGCGGATGCCCCTGTTCTTCTTCGTCTCCGGTCTGTTCGTCACGAAGGCGTTGACGATGTCGTGGACCGACGTGCTCCGCCGGCGGGTGGCGCCCCTGGTCTACATCTACGCGTTGTGGACGGTCCTCCGGTTTTGGTACTTCACGCTGTTCCCGGAGACGAGCGGAACCGCCGAGGCAGCCGCGTGGTGGAAGCCGCTCGAGGCAGCCGTGCGCCCGGACAGCGGAATGTGGTTCATCTATGCGTTGGCGGTCTTCACGATCGCCGCCCGGGCGCTGCGCGATGTGGCTCCGGTGACCCAGATTGCTGCGGCGGGCGCGCTGGCAGTGGTCTCCCCCCGGCTCGAGTTCGACAGCTGGGCCTGGCACAGCATGCTGTCGTACCTCGTGTTCTTCCTGCTCGGTGTGTATCTCGCGCCGTTCGCGCACCGAGTTGCCGCCGGCTCGACGGTCCCCCGGGCGATGTATGCGGTGGGGCTGTGCGCGGTGGCCTCGCTCATCTATCGTGACAGCGACGTGGGTGAATACACGGTCGCGACCGTGGCGCTCAGTGTCATCGGTCTTGCGGCCGGAGTGATGGTGATGGGTAGGTTCGGTGAGGCCCGCATCCTCGAGCCGCTGCGACGGCTCGGCCGCAATACGCTGCCGGTCTTCCTCATGCACGAGATCGTGCTCGGGACGGTGATCGCCGGTCTGATGGCGGTCGGCCTCGACCTCGCCGTCGGTCAGCGGATTCCGGCCGGCCCGCTGGTGGTCACGGCCGTCGCGGTGGCGGTGTCGATCGGCGTGCACCGGCTCACCCTGCTCCTGCGCCAGCCCTGGCTGTTCACGATCCCGGACCGGTTGATGCCCTGATCCGGCGTGCCCGCTGTCAGTGTGTAGTAGCTGTCATCAGTGCGTGGTAGCTGTCAGTGCGTTGCCGGTTCTTCCTCGGCCGGTGACGGGTGGTGGTCGGCGGGATCGAGGTGCAGGCGAACCTGGGTGGCGACGTCGGCGTCCTGCACTGTCGCAGCGATCCAGGCGGCTGTTTCCTCGGCTCGTGCGGTGAACGCGAGAATGTCGATCCCGGCGTGAGCGTTGACCACCAGGGACAGCGTGGGGAGACCACGGTCGACGAGCGCCCGCGCCCGCACCGATCGCACTTCGGGGAACTCGCGCAGTTCGCCGGCGATTCCGTCGGCCAGTGCGCCGAGATCGATCGCCACCGACAGCCCGCTCTCCGGATCGACGATCCGTACCGGATGTGGGCGGCGGCGGGTGAGATCGAGGCTCAGGAGCACGATCCCGAAGACCAGGGCCGCGACCAGGACGCCGGCGAGGAGCCACGGCCACCACGTCCACGTCGGCACGGCGACGACGGCCTCCCGGTCGTACCGCGCGACCAGGTCGCGGATCGCAGTGACCCCGAGATTCCACGCGAGCGCGTACGCGGCGCAGCCGATCAGTGCGAGCCCGAGGACGAGGACGATCGCCCGATTGAGAGCCGCGAGTCGCCGGCTCATGTGCGCACCTTGATCCGTAATTGCGGCTCGGTCCCGAGATGCCGGAGACCGGGTTCCACGGCGTCTCGAACGGCGGCCTCGATCTCCTGCTCCGAACTGACCTCGTTGCGGGTGACGTGCACGGTCACCCGTCGGCGGTCGACGGTGGTGCGCGCGGTGACGACCCCGGCCACGGCGGAGGCGTGGCTACTGGTGGTCCGGGCGACGTCGGTGGGTCGCATCCACACCACCGGAGCGGCAGTCGAGACGGTGAGCGGGACGTGCGTGGGAGGCCGTGGTTTGAGCGCGGCGACGACCAGGGCGACGCCGAGTACCGCGCAGGCGACGACGACCGGAATGATCCACTCCGACCAGTGCAGGCGTGCGGCCCACTCGACGGTGTTGCGGATCCACGGAGCGCCGTGCACGGTCTCGTGGACGATGAGCAGCTCCCGCGCAGCCACCACGGCCAGAGCGAGCGCGCCGAGGGCGATCGCGACGGCGGCGGGCACCGCGGCCGGGAGCGCTCGCGGCGTCCGGGCCCGGATGGCGGCGGCGGCATCCCGGGACGTTTCCGCCTCGGCCGGAAGGTGGTCGCCGGTGTCGCTGCTCCGGTCCACGGATTCCGCTCCGGTGGCGCCGGCAACGACGATGTTGAGTTCGTGAACCGGCAGACCGGTCAGTTCCTGCACCCGGTCCGAGACGTCGTGATGCAGTCGGCGGCTCACCCGGTCGACGCGGCTCGGCCAGGTCACGGCAACGTAGAGGTTGATCGCGATCGCGTCCGTCCCCACCGAGACGTCGGCGCGGGGGAGGTGACGGCCGGTGAGCCGACTGAATCCGCCCTGCGGCTTCCCGATGCCGGGTACCTGGGTGGCAGCGGTCGTGACGATCTTCGTGATCGCCTTCTCCTTGATGACGAGCCGGCCACGCAGCCCCGGGTCGTCGGCGAGCGTGTCGCCGGTGTCCGGGACCGGGGGACTCTCGGGATCAACCACGGCCGCGGGTGTGCAGCAGGGCGCCGAGGTCGATGTGGCCGTCGCGGTGCGCTCCGATCGCGATCCCCACGCCGCCGAGCAGGACGGCGAGAACGAATCCCGTGAAGCCTCCGGTGATCGCGGCGAGCGCGAGCAACAGTCCGGCGAGCAGTCCCAGCGCTGTGTTGGTCATCGTGTCTGGTGTCCCGTCGAATCGGTCGTCGAATCGGTCACTGCACCCTCGGTCGTCACTGCACTCTCGGCTTGGCGTCCGCGTCCTGGGGCGCTTCGAGGTCGTCGAACAGCACGACGTCGTAGACGGTGATGTTGACCTCGGTGACCTCGAGTCCGGTCATGGACTCGACTGCTGCGATGACGTTCCGGCGGATCCCCAGCGCCAGCTCGTGCAGGGCGACGCCGTAGTCCGCGACGATCCCGATGTCCAGTGCCGCCTGCTTCTCACCGACCTCGACCGCGATGCCCTGGGCATGATTGACGCGGGCGCCGGGGACGCGGTCACGCAGCGCGCCGACCGCGCGGGCGGTGCCGCCACCGACATCGTGGACGCCGCTGACCTCGCGGGTCGCGATCCCGGCGATCTTCGCGACGACGGCGTCGGCGATGGAGGTGGTGCCCTGTGAGCCGACCAGCTCCGCACCGGCGCTCGCTCCGTACCCGTTACGCCCCTTGCCCTCTTCGTCGCCGGTCATGGTCGCTCCTCACCGTGTCGCCGTGTCGTCTTCCACAGTAGTGACCCGAGGGGCCTCGCGGAGCCCACGCCACGCGGCGGCGTCGGCCGACGAATTAGAACGTGTTGCAGTTATGTGTCCTGCCGGGTCACACTGTGGGGGCGCCCACCCGCGTCGGGTGTGCCGCGGAAGGAGGGTGGCTGTGGTGGAACGAGTGGTGATCGTCGGCGCGGGTCTGGCCGGGCTGCGCACGGCGGAGGAGTTGCGTCGCGCCGGATTCGACGGTGAGCTGGTGTTGGTCGGCGCCGAGACCTGCCTTCCGTACGACCGCCCGCCGCTGTCGAAGGAGTTTCTGCGCGGCGACGTGGACGACACCACCCTGCGGCCCCGGGAGTTCTTCGACGACGAGCGCATCGATCTCCGTCTGGGCGCGGTGGCAACGGGCATCGACCCGGAGCGGCGCACGGTGACCCTCACCGCAGCATCGGATCCCGACACGTTCGAGGAACTCGAATACGGCGAACTCGTCGTCGCGACCGGGTTGACGCCCCGGAGGATCCCCGGCCTGCCCGAATCGGAGGGCATACACGTACTGCGGTCGGTGGACGACGCCCGCGGACTGCGGACGCGCCTCGTACCGGGCGCCCGAGCTCTCGTGGTCGGCGCGGGATTCGTCGGCTGCGAGTTGGCCGCCTCGATGCGCTCGGCGGACGTCGACGTCGTCCTCGTCGAGCCACGGTCGACGTCCCTGGAAGCCGCTCTGGGACCGACGGTGGGTGCGCTGGTGGCGCGCCTGCACGCCGAGGCAGGGGTCGACCTGCGCACCGGTGTCGGGCTGGCCGGGGTGGCGTCGGTGTCCGGCGCGTACCGTGCCACCCTCGGTGACGGCTCCGAGATCGTCGCGGACCTGATCGTCGTCGGCATCGGTTCGACGCCGGTCACGGACTGGTTGCACGGTAGCGGCGTCGCTCTCGACACCGACGGCGGCGTTCGCTGTGACGAGTCGGGACGCACCGGTGTCGAGCACGTGTGGGCGGTCGGCGACGTCGCCTCGTGGACCGGCGAGGCAGGCGTCGCCGAGCGAGTGGAGCACTGGAGCAATTGCGGCGAGCAGGCGCGGTCGCTCGCCGGGGCGCTCACCGGCAGTGGCGGGGAGGACACCGCGCAGGTCCGGTATTTCTGGAGTGATCAGTACGGGGTGAAGATCCAGGCGCTCGGGTCGGTCGCGGAGACCGACCGGGTCCACGTCGTCGTGGACGACGGCCGCAAGTTCGTCGCGTACTACGAACGGGACGGTCGATTGACCGGGGTGGTCGGGGCCGGGAAGGCCGGCGCCGTGATGAAGATGCGGGGAAAGATCGCCGAGTCGGTCCCGATCGGCGACGTGCTCGAGGTCGCCTCCACGTGAGGTGCGCGCAGGCGGCGCGCTAGATTCGTAGGGTGATCGTCGCGCTCATCGATTCCGGCCTCGGCTTGCTGCCGACGTCGGCGTGGCTGCGCAAGCTCCGCCCCGACCTGGACCTTCTCCTCGCACTCGACCCGGACCAGGCGCCCTGGGGGCCGAAACCTCGGGAGTGGGTGGTGGACCGGGTGCTGGGTGCGGTGCAACTGTCCCTCGATCACGGTGCCGAGGCGATCGTTCTTCCGTGCAACACGGCCAGTGTCAGCGCACTCGACGAGGTACGCGACCATGTCGGCCCGGCGGTGCCGGTGATCGGGACGGTGCCGGCGATCAAACCGGCGGCGGCGCGCTATTCGTCGGTGGCGATCTGGGCCACGGCGACGACGACCGCGAGCAGCTATCAAGCGGATCTCATCCGAAAGTTCGGCAACGGGAGCTCGGTGTCCGGGGTCGCGTGCCACGGGCTGGCCGACTCGATCGACCGGGGCGACCTGAACGGAGTCGACGACGCGGTACGGGCCGCAGCCCTGGCCACCCCGGCCGGTACCGAGGCGGTCGTACTCGGGTGCACCCACTATCCCCTCGTCGCCGACGTGATCGCGGCGCGCCTGCCCGAGGGGGTGGCGCTTTTCGACAGTGCCGAGGCGGTGGCTGCGCAGACGATCCGGCGGATCGACGCGATCGCGCCTGCGGGCCCCGGCACCGGAACGGTGCGGGTCTTCCTCAGCGGCCGTCCCGGTCGGCTGCCGGCGTCGGCCGACCGTTTCGAGGCCGGGCGCCTGCTGTCCTGAGCCCCCGCCGGAATCCGTGGCCGCACAGGTGAGCGGGGCCCGGCCACTGCCGCGCCCCGCTCTCGTCGTGCAGATGTGCTGTCTCGTCTGTCAGTGATGTGCCGCCATACCTCCCTGTCTGTGTGCCAGCGAGTTGGTCACCGGAAGCCCGGTGACCGCGACGACGACGGTGAGCACGCCGACCACCCACGCGGTCCACGCTGCGCCGCTCATCGCATGGAAGTTCATCGCCCAGGGAGCGATGAACATCAGTACGCCGAGTACCGCCATCCCGTACTCGGCGTACGACAGCTCGGGCCGGTACATGTGCGCCACGCCGGCCAGTGCCACGAGAACACCGAGAACGATCAGAGACCAGCGTGCCGCGTTGTTGGTATCGAGCCAGATCGGCGACAGTGCCGCGTACACGCCGAGTACCACGGCCGCGACATCTTGAATTCGACTCCACGACCTCATGTCGAGCCTCCTCGAACTGGATTGTGTCCACTTCCAGTACACGCCTGGTCGGGCGTCCTATCAATGCCGTCGACCATTGCATTCGGGTAACCGTCGGCCGGTTCAGGTCTCGATGCGGTGACTGCGAAACGATCGGTCCCGATGTCCCTCGCCGGGGGGTTCGTGTTGGATGGACACCGGGTGCACGGGAGTCTCGAGGATCGGGAGCGGACATGTGCGGGCGCTACGCGAGTACCACCACCGACAAGGAACTGCGATCGGCCTTCGCGGTGGAAGAGGTCGTCGACGATGCGCTACCGCCGTCGTACAACGTGGCTCCCACCCAGCAGGTACGGGTGATCCTCGAACGGCCTCCGCGAGAGGCGCCCGACGCAGATCCGGTGCGGCAGTTGCGGTCCGCCCGCTGGGGCCTGGTTCCGTCCTGGGCGAAGGACGTCGCGACGGGGAACCGGTTGATCAACGCACGCTCGGAGTCGATCACCGAGAAGCCCGCATTCCGGCGGGCGGCGGTGCGACGCAGGTGCATCCTTCCCGCCGACGGATACTTCGAATGGCAGAAGCGTGACGGGAAGAAGATCCCGTACTTCCTGCACGGCGAGGGCGTCCTCGCGATGGCGGGCCTGTACGAACTGTGGCGGGATCCGGACAAGGCCGAGGACGATCCCGACCGATGGTTGTGGTCGGCGACGATCCTCACCACCGAGGCGACGGACGCCGCGGGGCACATCCACGACCGCTCACCGGTGGTGCTGCCGGAGACATTCGTCGAGCACTGGCTGGATCCGGCGATCGACGATCCCGCACAGGTCCGGGCTCTTCTCGCCTCGGTGCCGGAGCCGAAACTCGAGCCCTACGAGGTTCGCACCGCCGTCAACAGCCCGAGGAACAATTCCCCGGAGCTGTTGCGGCCGGTGTGACAGGCTCGGGGACGTGCCCTCCACTGCCGCCGACGTCCAGCGTGACCTCGCCTTCGTGGCCGACGCCGCCGATGCGGCTCACCTGCAGCGGTTCTTCAAGACCGGGCCGGGGGAGTACGGCGAGGGCGACGTGTTCCTCGGGGTCCGGGTGCCGCAGACGCGGAAGATCGTCCGAGCGCATCGGGACATTCCGCCGGCCGAGATCCGCCGGTTGCTCGAGAGCCCGGTGCACGAGCATCGGCTCGCCGGACTCCTGCTGCTCGTGGAGCGGTTCGAGCGGGCCCGGGACGAGTCGGTCCGCGCGGAGGTGGTGGACGCCTACCTCGAAGCGGTCCGCGACGGGCACGTGAACAACTGGGATCTCGTCGATACTTCGGCTCCCCGCATCCTCGGCGCGTGGTTCGCCGACCGCCCCCGTGACCCGGTCCGTGTACTCGCCGCGGACGAGGACCTGTGGCACAGGCGCGTTGCCTTGCTCACGACACTCGGGTTCCTCACGCGTGCAGACGCGTCCACGACGCTCGAGCTGGCGGAGAAGGTGCTGAGCGATCGTCGTGACCTGATCCAGAAGGCCGTCGGGTGGATGTTGCGAGAAGTGGGCTCACGGGTCGATCGTGAGGCGCTGACGGATTTCCTCGACGTCCACGCCGCCGAGATGGGCCGGACCGCACTGAGCTATGCGACCGAGCACCTCTCCGCGGACGAGCGCGCGCACTATCGCGCCCAGCGCTGATCTACCCCCGGGAGGGGACGCGCAACTCGGAGTCAGAACTCGATTTCGAGGTCGTCGGTGACGGGCTTGGCCTGGCAACCGAGGATGTATCCGCTCTCGATGTCCTCCGGGTCGAGGATCTCGGAGTTCTCCATGTCGACCTTGCCGGACAGGAGAGTGCAGGCGCACGAACCGCATTCACCTTCCTGGCAGGAATACGGGACGTCGATGCCCTTCGACATCATGATCTCGACGAGGGTCTGGGAACGCGGCCAGCGCAGCTCGTGGGTCTCGCCGTCCAACGTCACCCGCACCGTCGCCGCGTCGCCCGCCTCCTCGGGGCTGACCTCGGCGACCTCGACGTCCCGGAACGGATCTCCGGCAAGCGAATTGAAGACCTCGGCATGGACGCGTTCGCGCGGCATCCCGGCGTCGGCGAGGGCCTTGTGCACGGTGTCCATGAACGGGCCGGGGCCGCACATGAACGCCTCCCCGGACAGGTACGGCGCCGCGAACGTCGCGATCTGGTCCGCGCCGGGCAACCCCTGCAGGCGTTCGAGCCAGTGCACCACGACCAGTCGGGCGGGGTACTTCTCGGCGAGCCCGCGCAGGTCGTCGGCGAAGATGACGGAGCTCTCGTCCCGGTTGGCGTAGAACAGGACGACCGTGCCGTTGCCGGCCACCAGGACGGATTCGAGGATGGAGATGACCGGCGTGATACCGCTGCCCGCGGCGAAGAGCAGGAAGTTGCCGTCGAGATGCTTCGGGCTGAACACTCCGGACGGGGGGAGCACCTCGAGGGTGTCCCCGGCCCGGACGTTGTCGCAGATCCAGTTCGAGCCGTAGCCGTCCGCGGTGCGCTTGACGGTGACCTTCGGTGCGTCGTCGGTGTACGGAGAACTCGCGAGGGAGTAGCACCGAGCCACCGAGCCGGTTCGGTCGCTCGGGATGCGGAGGGTGAGGAACTGGCCCGGCCGGTACGCGAATTTCTCGTCCAGTTCGGCAGGCACGTCGAACACGAGCGACCGGGAGTCCGGGGTCTCCTCGATCACCTGCGATACGGTGAGGATCACCGACCTCGAGCTGTGGGGCACGTCGAGCGTCGTCATCGTCTGGGCTTTCCTCTCGCGCCGGACCGGTGGTCAAATCTAGAACAGGTTCTAGTTTGAGGATAGCAGTCCGGTGTCCACCCCGGAACAACCGTCACGCTTCGGCACGGCGCTCCTCCCGCCACTGTGCGAGCAGTCGAGGCATCCGCTCGGAGACGTAGTCGAAGAAGTCCCGCACCTCGGCGATCCGCCGCCCGGACGGGCTGTCCGCGCCGAGCATGGCGATTCCCTCGCCGGCGAGGGCGGAGAACCGGCCGAGAGCGCGCTGGCGTCGCTCGAACGCGTTCGCCCAGAGTTCGACGCTCACGCGGTAGTGCCGTCGTCGTGAACCGGGAACCGCGACGCGCTCGATCAGCCCGACCTGGAGCAGGTAGTTCACGGCGCCGGAGACGGCGGCGGGGCTCACGCCCAGCCGTTCGGAGAGCTCGCCAGGGGTGGTGGTGTCGGCGTCGCTCGACATCATCGCGGCCCACGCACGGGCGGGCATCGGTGGAAATCCCATCGACACGAGCACCATCGCCAGCTGTTCGATGAACTGCCGAACGTCGCCGGAGGTGTCGCCGGCGCCGGAAGGGTCGGGCATGATTCACTCTTTCTAATCTTCACACATTTGTGAAATCACTGTACTGTCAAAAACATGACTGCAGCAATCTCGGTGGAGGGACTGGTCAAATCGTTCGGGCACGTACACGCGCTGGACGGGCTCGACCTGGAGGTTTCCCCCGGGGAGGTGCACGGCTTCCTCGGACCCAACGGATCCGGCAAGTCCACCACCATCCGCGTGCTGCTCGGGCTCCTGCGCGCGACCCGGGGCCGGGCCACGGTGCTCGGCGGCAATCCCTGGCGTGATGCCGTGGCACTGCACCGCCGCCTCGCCTACGTTCCCGGCGACGTCAATCTCTGGCCGAACCTGTCCGGTGGTGAGGCGATCGACCTGCTCGCCGGGCTGCGAGGTGGGATCGACGAGCGCCGCCGCGCAGATCTCCTCGAACGGTTCTCGCTCGATCCGACGAAGAAGGCCCGGACCTATTCCAAGGGCAATCGTCAGAAGGTGGCCCTGGTGGCGGCGTTCGCGTCGGATGTCGAGCTCTACATCCTGGACGAGCCGACATCGGGACTCGATCCACTGATGGAGGAGGTCTTCCGGGACTGCGTGCGCGAGGCCGTGGACGCGGGCCGTACCGTCCTGCTGTCGAGCCACATCCTCGCCGAGGTCGAAGCGCTGTGCGATCGAGTGAGCATCATTCGCGAAGGGCGCACCGTCGAATCGGGCAGTCTGGCCCAGCTCCGCCACCTCACCCGGACGTCGGTGTCCGCCGAGACCGACCGTGCGGTCGCCGGGCTCGGTGCCCTGGCCGGGGTCCACGACGTGCAGGTCGACGGTGTCCACGCCCGGTTCGAGGTCGACTCGAGCGCGCTGGAATCGGCGCTGCGGCACGTGATGGGCTTCGGTCTCCGCTCGTTGACCTCCTCGCCGCCGACGCTCGAGGAGTTGTTCCTGCGGCACTACGGGGACGAACTCGCGAGCGAGGACGCGGAGCACCTCGCCGCAGACCCGCACGGCTCGGTGCACCGAGGTGACGGGGTATGATCGCCGATCGCCTGCGCGGGACGTCGCGCCTGGTGCGGCTGGCCCTGCGCCGTGACCGGGTGCAGATCCCGGTGTGGGTACTCTCGCTGGCCGCGATCCAGGCGGTCTCGCTGGTGTCGTTGGAGGAGCTGTATCCCGATCCGGAGGATCTGCACGGCCTCGCGGTGAGTGCCGGGCAGTCGCCGGTGCAGCTGGCGACGGCCGGCATCGTGTCCGGCGACAGCCTGGGCGCCCTGCTGGCGAGTCAGACGGTGATGCTGTTCGCGGTCGCTGCGGCGCTCATGAGCACGCTGCTCGTGGTGCGACACACCCGGCAGAACGAGGAGACCGGACGCGCCGAGCTCGTCGAGGCTGCCGTCGTCGGACGGCAGGCCCTGCTCACCGCGGCCTTGATCGTGGCCGTGGGCGCGAACATCGCTCTGGGTGGTGCCAACGCGATACTGCTGGTGGCCCTGGGGCTACCGATGTCCGGTTCGCTCGTGACCGGTGCGTCGATGGCAGCCGCCGGCATCGCGTTCGCGGCGGTCGCGGCGGTGGCGGCGCAGGTCACCGGGTCGGCGCGTACCGCGAACGGCCTGGCCGGGGCGGTGCTCGGCGCCGCGTTCCTGCTCCGTGCCTTGGGCGACATGTCCGGCGAGGTCGTCGACGGTGGCATCCGGGTGGTGAGCGGATGGATGTCCTGGCTGTCGCCGATCGGGTGGGCGCAGCAGATGCGGCCGTTCGACGACGATCAATGGTGGATCCTCGCCCTGTTCGCGGTGTTCGTCGCGGTGACGTCGGTGATTGCCTACACGCTCACCGAGCGTCGCGATCTGGGGGCCGGGCTGATGCAGCCGCGGCCGGGGCCGGCGCGCGCGGCGCGCCTGTTGCCGACGGCGTTCGGGTCGGCCTGGCGGATACAGCGGTCGGTGTTGATGTGGTGGCTGCTGGCTCTCGCCGTGGCGGGCGTCGCGTACGGGACCGTGGGAAACGAGATCGAGGGATTCCTCGGTGAGGGCGAGCAGGCCGCGGAGATGATCGAGCAGTGGGGCGGGGGCGCGGACAGCCTCACCGACGCGTACTTCGCCACGATCCTCGTCTTCACCGCGATCGCCGCCTCCGCCTATGCCGTGCAGGCGCTGCTGCGGATGCGCGGCGAGGAGGTGGCCGGACGTCTGGAGTCGGTGCTGGCGACCGCACTGAGCCGTCCCCGCTGGATGGGCGCCCATGTGGGGATCGTCGCCGTGGGGGTGGTCCTGGTGCAGCTGGTGTGCGGGGCGGCGATGGGCCTGGCCTACGGAATGACGATCGGCGACGTCGCCGGGCAGTTGCCCGCACTGGTGGGGGCCGCTCTGGCATACGTGCCCGCGATCCTCGCAGTCGCCGGCTTCGCGGTACTGGTCATCGGGGGGCTTCCCCGCTGGGCGAGCGCGCTGTCCTGGGGAGCACTCGCGGCCTGCCTCGTCATCGGGATGCTCGGGCCGATCCTGCAGTTGCCCGAGGCTGTCATGGACATCTCACCGCTGCGGCACGTTCCCGCCGTCCCCGCCGAATCGGTGACGTTCGGGTCGCTGGTCGTGCTCGGCGTCGTGGCAGCGGCTCTCGCGGTGGCCGGGGTAGTCCTCTTCCGGCGTCGCGACCTGGAGTTGTGATCGGTCGGCAGACACGATCTCTCGGCAGACACGGGGGACCAGGTCAGCGCGTCAGTGCGGTCAGGCCGCCCGCCACGCAGTCCATCCCTTCGCGTAGTAGGTCGGGAAGCGCCGTCTCGTCGTTCGTCAGCCAGGTTTCGTACGCCGCCATCGCGACACCGAGGAGGACGTGCCCGACCGTCCGCGGCACGTGGTCGGTGGGCGCGGTGCCCAGGCGCTCGGCCACGTAGTCGGCGACGACGTCGCGCCAGCCCTGGTACATCACGACCGAATATGCCTGCAGTGCGGGTACCTCGAGGATCAGCTTCATCCTCTTCCGATGGTTGGACGCCTCGTGGACAGGGAAGGTGTTGAACTCGAGCAGCGCCGCGGTGAGCGCGTCCACGACGGTGAGGTCGGGCGGCAGTGTGTGCAGGCGTTCTCGCATGGTGGCGAGATGGGCGTCGAAATCTCCCCAGGGGATGGCGTTCTTGGAAGGGAAGTAGCGGAAGAGCGTGCGGCGCGCGATGCCACACGCTTCGGCGACCTCGTCCACGCTGGTCTCGTCGAACCCCTGCTTGCTGAACAGGTCGATGCCGACCGTGCTGATCCGGTCCTGGGTAGTGGCGGGGCGCCGACCCAACCGCGACGTGCCCAGCTGTGAGGTGCGACTACCCATCTCTATCGACGCCCCTTGTCATTCTGCACTCGATGCCATTATAGTCCGTGAACAGGGTCACACAGACACCCTAGATGTGACCGGAGTCCCGAGGAGGAAAGTCATGGACGAGAACGACGCCGTGAACGGCACCGAATTGGTCGAGGAGTCGCTGGTCGAGGAGGTCTCGATCGACGGCATGTGCGGCGTGTACTGACGGACGCCGGTTTCGCTCATGTCGACTCCTGTCTCACCGACGGCCCCCGTTTCACCGGCCCCTGATTCACCGGTCCCTGATTCACCGATGCCGGGGTTCGATCTCGACGGTGCGTGGCGGCTCCACGCGCAGGTGGCGCTGCGCCCCGAACCTTTCGGGGCGCTGCTCTACCACTTCGGCACGCGCAAGCTGTCCTTCCTGAAGAACCGGACGATCGTGTCGGTGGTCCAGGCACTGCCGGGTCATCCGGACGTGCGCTCCGCGCTCCGGGCGCACGGTGTCGGCGACGACGCGGCGCCGCAGTACGCCCGGGCGCTCGCCACCCTCGCCGACTCGCAGATGATCGTCCCCGCCTGAACCGTCCGCCCTCTCCCTCGCACGTCCCGCATCTCGCGCGGTGACCGGCGAGCGAAGCGGCGCACACGAATCGAGTTTCGAATGACTTCCATGCTGCAGCGGCCGGCTCCCGTCGGTCGGCTCGTCGACCAGTTCGAGAAGGGGCTCGACGCCCCGATCTGCCTCACCTGGGAACTGACCTACGCCTGCAACCTGTCCTGCGTGCACTGCCTGTCCTCGTCCGGTCGGCGGGATCCCCGCGAGCTCACCACCGACCAGTGCAAGTCGATCATCGACGAGTTGCAGCGGATGCAGGTCTTCTACGTCAACATCGGCGGTGGCGAACCCACGGTCCGTCCGGACTTCTGGGAGCTGGTGGACTACGCCACGGCACACCAGGTGGGGGTGAAGTTCTCCACCAACGGTGTACGGATCGACGAGAAGGTCGCCCGCCGCCTCGCGGCATCGGACTACGTCGACGTCCAGATCTCGCTCGACGGCGCCACGGCCGAGGTCAACGATGCGGTTCGAGGGCCCGGATCGTTCGCGATGGCGGTGCGCGCGCTCGAGAATCTCGCGGACGCGGGCTTCCGGGACGCCAAGATCTCGGTCGTCGTCACCCGCCACAACGTCGCCCAGCTGGACGACTTCAAGGCACTCGCCGACCGCTACGGTGCCACGCTGCGGATCACCAGGCTCCGTCCGTCCGGACGTGGTGCCGACGTCTGGGACGAGTTGCATCCGACCGGTGCACAGCAACGCGAACTGTACGACTGGCTGGTCGCGCACGGCGACGGCGTCCTCACCGGGGACAGCTTCTTCCACCTGTCCGCATACGGCGACGCCCTGCCCGGTCTCAACCTGTGCGGGGCGGGGCGGGTGGTCTGCCTCATCGATCCGGTGGGCGACGTCTACGCGTGCCCGTTCGCGATCCACGAGCAGTTCCTGGCCGGAAACATCCTGTCCGACGGTGGTTTCCAGCAGGTGTGGCAGCACTCCGAGCTGTTCGCGGACCTGCGTTCCCCGCAGACCGGGGGCGCGTGCACCAAGTGTGCACACTACGACGCCTGCCGCGGCGGGTGCATGGCTGCCAAGTTCTTCACCGGCCTGCCGATGGACGGCCCGGATCCGGAGTGTGTGCAGGGATTCGGGGAAGCCGCTCTGGAATCGGAACGGACCGTACCGAAGTCGAGTGTGGATCACTCGCGGACCGGGCAGCGCCGGACGCCGCGCGCGCCCGTGCCGTTGACGCTCATGACGCGTCCACCCGCCAAGATCTGCGACGAGAACCCGCTCGCGGGCATGACGAGGAGTGAGTGATGGCGAACACGTGGTTCGAAACCGTCGCCGAGGCGCACCGGAGGGCGAAGAAGCAGCTGCCCAGGCCGGTCTACCTGGCGCTGGTCGCCGGGTCCGAGAAGGGAGTGACGACCGACGACAACATCGCGGCGTTCTCCGAGGTGGGCTTCGCCCCGCACGTGGCGGGTCTTCTCGACAAGCGGGACCTCGCCACCACCGTGATGGGGCAGCCGCTGTCGTTCCCCGTCGTCATCTCGCCCACCGGGGTGCAGGCCGTGCACCCGGACGGTGAGGTCGCGGTCGCCCGCGCGGCCGCCAACCGGGGTATTGCGATGGGGCTCAGTTCCTTCGCGAGTAAGCCGGTGGAGGAGGTCGTCGCGGCGAATCCTCAGACCTTCTTCCAGATGTACTGGGTGGGCAGCCGGGACGAGATGCTGCACCGGATGGAGCGGGCGAAGAAGGCCGGTGCGGTCGGCCTGATCATGACCCTGGACTGGTCCTTCTCCCACGGCCGCGACTGGGGCAGCCCGGCCATCCCGGAGTCGATGAACTTCGAGGCGATGCGCAAGAACGCGGTGCAGGGGCTGCTGCACCCGAAATGGCTGCTCCGCTACGCGAAGTCCGGATCGATCCCGGACCTCACCACGCCCAACCTCGCACCGGCCGACGGCGGTGCGGCGCCGACGTTCTTCGGGGCGTACGGCCAGTGGATGGGGACTCCGTTGCCCACCTGGGAGGACGTGGCCTGGCTGCGGGAACAGTGGGACGGCCCCTTCATGCTCAAGGGCGTCATGCGCGTCGACGACGCGAAACGTGCGGTGGACGCCGGCGTCACCGCGATCTCGGTGTCGAACCACGGTGGCAACAATCTCGACGGGACGCCGGCTCCGATCCGTGCGCTCCCGGCAATCGCGGATGCCGTCGGCGGCGACATCGAGGTCGTCCTCGACGGCGGGGTGCGCCGCGGCGGCGATGTGGTGAAGGCAGTTGCCCTCGGTGCGCGTGCGGTGATGATCGGCAGGGCATACCTGTGGGGGCTGGCCGCCAACGGTCAGGCTGGTGTCGAGAACGTACTCGACATCCTCAGGGGCGGTGTGGATTCAGCGCTGATGGCGACGGGGAAGCCGTCCGTCACCGATCTCGATCCGTCGGATGTCGTGGTGCCCGACGGGTTCACCCGGGCGCTCGGCGTCACCCGCTGAGGAAGCGGGACGTCCGTGGACGCCGCACTCACCGGTCCGGTGCGGCTCGCCGGCTGCTCCGCCCCGTCGCGGATCGTGTTCGGCCCGCACGTCACCAATCTCGGTGACGGGAGGAGATTCTCCCGGCGGCATGTCGCGTACTACGAGCGGCGGGCCCGAGGTGGTGCCGGGATCGTCGTCACCGAGACGGCGTCGATCCATCCCGGAGACCAGCCGTACGAGCGCGCGCCCCTGGCGGAGGGCAACGGTGCCGGATGGGCCGCGATCGCGGGGGCCTGCCGGCCGTACGGAACGCTGGTGCTCGCCGGTCTCGGCCACGCGGGTCTCGAGGGATCGAGTGCGTGGACGCGCTCCGCGCTCTGGGGCCCTTCCCGCGTGGCCGAACCGGCCACGCGCGAGCTCCCGATGGAGATGGAACTCACCGAGATCGCGGAGGTGGTCGAGGGTTTCGCGCGTGCAGCCGCCGGCGCGCGTGATGCGGGCACGGACGGTGTGGAGATCGACATCGGCGTGCGGTCGCTGTTACGGCAGTTCCATTCCGGACTGACCAACCATCGCACCGACGACTACGGCCGGGACCGTACCCGAGTGACCCGCGAGGTGATCACCGCGGTGCGGCACACTTTCCGGTCCGGAATCCTGGCAGTGCGGGTCTGTTGCGACGAGTTGGCGCCCTGGGCGGGGATCACTCCCGAGAGCGCCCGGGGCTTCGTCCGCGAGCTGGCTCCGCTCGTGGACCTGATCACCGTCGTCCGAGGTGGGCTCTATTCGTCGCATGCCTACCGGCCGGACTTCCACGTCGCGCGGAACTTCAACACGGAGTTGTGCCGTCGCATGCGGGAGGTTGCGGGAGCGACACCGGTCGTGTTGCAGGGCAGTGTCGTCGACCCGGCCGACGCACAGCGCGCACTGGACGAGGGTGTCGCGGATCTGGTCGAGATGACCCGCGCCCAGATCGCGGACCCTGACCTGGTGCGGCGGTCGGCGGCCGGCCGCGCCCCGCGTCCGTGCGTGCTGTGCAACCAGACCTGCCAGGTTCTCGATCCGCGAAATCCGGTCGTCTCCTGCATCGGGAACCCGGAGGCCGGTGCCGAACCGTGCGAGCCGTCTGCCGGAAAGCCCGCCGCGCCCGGCGAGGTGCTCGTCGTGGGCGCCGGCCCGGCTGGCCTCGAGGCCGCCCGGACGGCGGCCGAGAGCGGGTGGTCGGTCCGGCTCGCGGAGCGCTCCTCGCGGCTCGGTGGTGAGGTGGCCCGCGCCGGGGCTCTCGTCCCCCATCTACTTCCGCTCGTGGACTGGCTCGGTGCCGAATGCGCCCGGCTCGGTGTGCGCGTGGCGCTCGATACCTCGATGACGCGCGGTGAGGTGACCCGGGAGATGCGCTCCGGTACCTGGGTTCTGGTCGCCGAGGGCAGTGATCCCTCGCCGGATCCCTCGCCGGATCCCTCGCCGCCCCCGGCCGACGGGCCCCACTGGATGTCCGCGGCAGCGGTCCTCGACGGCGTCCCGGACGGCGCGGTGGTGACCTGGGATCCGGTCGGTGGACCGCTGGGTGTCGCTGTCGCCTGCCGACTGGCCGCAGACGGACGAGACGTCACCTACGTCACCCCCGACGACGTGGTCGGGTCCCGCCTGGCCGCCACCGGGGACCTGTCCGGGGCGGGCGAGAGACTGCAGCGCGCCGGTGTCCGTCGGCAGCTGCGCAGCGACCTCGCCGGGTGGGACGGCACCGGCATCCGATGTCGTGACCGGTACACCGGCGAGACCCGCCTCGTGAGGTGTGACGTCGTCGTCGACTGTTCTCCCGGTCGGTCGCGGCACGAACTCGACGTCCCGGGGGCGAACCGGATCGGGGACTGCGTCGCCCCGAGGACCGTCGCCGAGGCGATACGTGACGGCCGGGCTGCTGCCCGGCACGTACTCGAACGGGAACCCGACCCGACATCGACGATATGGAGGACGACATGGGACTGCTCGACGGCAAGGTAGCGTTCGTCACGGGAGCTGCACGGGGACAGGGGCGCAACCACGCGGTGCGCCTGGCACGCGAGGGTGCGGCGGTCGTCGCGGTCGACGTGTGCGGCCCGGTGTCCGAGTACAACACCTACGAGGCGGCAACGAGCCAGGACCTCGACGAAACGGTCCGCCTCGTCGAGGCGGAGGGCGGCAAGATCCATGCCGAGCGCGCCGACGTGCGCGACGGTGCGGCGCTCTCCGCGGTGGTGGCGAAGGGGGTCGAACAGTTCGGTCGCCTGGACGTCGTCGTCGCCAATGCCGGAATCTGCAACTGGAGCCGGTTCTGGGAGATGCCCGACGATCAGTGGGAGACACTGATCGACGTCAATCTCACCGGTGTGTGGAAGACACTCAAGGCGGCGACACCGGCGATGATCGAGGCAGGTAACGGCGGGTCGATCATCGTGGTCAGCTCCGTGGCGGGTATGAAAGCGCTTCCCGGCCAAGCAAACTACGCTGCATCCAAGTTCGGTCTGGTCGGTCTGACCCAGGCGGCCGCGAAGGAACTGGGTGAGTTCCGGATCCGGGTCAACTCGATCCATCCCTACGGGGTAGACACCCCGATGGGTACGGATCAGGGCAGTCTGGAGATGTTGCAGGCGCATCCGCACTACCTGTCGAGCTTCGGCACGATCCTCACCGATACCCCTCTGGCCCGGACGGACGACATCAGTGACACCGTGATGTGGTTGGCTGGCGACCTGTCTCGGACCGTCACGGCCAGCCACATCGCGGTGGACATGGGAAGTACCAAGGTGTGACGTCCTTCCCGTTGTTGTCCAGCCCGGTGCGCGTGGGGCCGCTGACCCTGCGCAACCGGGTGGTGTTCTCCGCGCATCTGACGAATGCGGCGGTCGACGGGATGCCCAGCCGGCAGCACGAGGCCTACTATGCGGCCCGTGCTGCCGGCGGGGCCGGGCTGATCGTCACCGAGGAACACACGGTGCACCCGTCGGATCGCCCGTACGAGAAGGTCATCCAGGGTCACCGCCACGAGGTACTGGCGGGCTACCGTGCGCTCACCGATGCGGTGCACGCACACGACACCCCTGTGCTCGCGCAGATCGGACACAACGGCCCGCAGGGCACCGGTCTGTACACGCGGCGGCCGCTCTGGGCCCCCAGCGCCGTGCCCGATCCGATGTTCCGTGAGGTGCCGCACGCGATCGACACGACCGAGATCGGCGAACTCGTGGCCTCGTTCGCCCGGGTGGCGGAGCGCTGCCGCCGTGGCGGATTCGACGGGGTGGAGGTGCAGTGCTCACAGTCCTCGCTGATCCGCGCCTTCCTCGCGCCCTCGCACAACCTGCGCACCGACCGATACGGCGGAAGCCTGGAGAACCGCGCCCGCTTCCTCACGGAGGTGCTCGCCGCGGTGCGGGAGGCACTCGGCCCGAGTCTGGTGCTGGGCGTGCGTCTCTCGGGTGACGATCTGGTGGCGGACGGGATCGGGACGGAGGAGGCGGTCCTACTCGCCGGGATGCTCGACGGCGGGGGACGGCTCGACTATCTCAACACGACCGTCGGGACGGCGACCTCGACGCTGTATCAGGTGGAGGCGTCGATGGCCGCTCCGCGCGGCTACGGCCTGTACGTCTCGGACGCGATCCGACGGCGGGTGAGCCTGCCGGTGGTGGGCGCGGGCCGGTTGAACGATCCCGCCGTCGCGGAGCGGGCGTTGGCCGAGGGCCGATGCGACCTGGTGAGTGTGGTGCGGGGCCAGATCGCGGACCCGGAATTCGCGGCGAAGGCGACCGGTGGGCGCGAGGAGACGATCGTTCCGTGTCTGTCGTGCAACCAGGAGTGCATCGGCCGGGTGGGGATGAATCGCACGATCGCGTGCGTGGTGAATCCTGCCGCCGGCCGGGAGTCCGTCGACCTGCCGGTGCCCCGCAGGAGGGTTCGGCGCCGAGTACTCGTGGTCGGGGCCGGCGTGGCAGGCCTGCAGGCGGCGGTGGACGCCGCCGGACGAGGTCACGAGGTCACTGTCCTCGAACAGGCCGCCCAGGCCGGTGGGCAGGTGCGCCTCGCGGCCGGTGCACCGCATCGGGGTGAGCTCATCGATCTGGTGGATTCACTGGAACGACGTTGTGCGGACTCCGGTGTCGAGATCCGCTTCGGCACGCGGGCCGACCCCGACGTGGTCCGCCAGGCAGGCGTGGACGCCGTGGTGGTGGCGACCGGTGCGGAGCCCGGACGTCCGTCCTGGGCGAGCGGCCCCCACGTCGTCGACGTATGTCACGTGCTCGACGGCACGGCCCGACCCCGAGGCGAGGTTCTGGTCGTCGACGAGTCGGGGTTCCATCCGGCGACCTCCGTGGCGGAACTGCTCGCGCGACAGGGATGTGCCGTCACCGTCTGCACATCGGCCGCGGTGGTGGGTCAGGACCTGGGCCTGACCCTCGATCTCGAACGCTGGACCGCGCGGGTGCACGATCTGGGCGTGGAGACGGTCACCGAGGTGGTCCCGGTGCAGTGCCGGCCGGGTGGCCGGAACAGACCGGCCGGGTCGCGACAGGTCGTCGTCCTCGCCCACTATCCGACCGGAACCCGCCGTGAGTACGCCGTGGACTGGGTGGTCGTGGCGGCCGCGCAGCAGCCGGTGGACGCACTCTGGAAGCAGCTGCAGGGAGAGCGATTCGACGTGCATCGGATCGGAGACGCCGTCGCACCCCGACGCATCGACTCCGCGATCCGGGAAGGCGCGCGGATCGCGGCTCTGTTGTGACGGGCCGTCGCCGTGCCGAGCCGGCGAAAGCGGACGATGGCTGTCCGCGATTCCCGATACCGTGAACGCGAGAGCCGGCTCGGAAGTCGGGTCGGCCGGATCGGTTGCCAGGAAGGACGGTGAACGACGATGGGATCCAGCCCCACGGGAAGGACCCGGGACGTCGGCTGGGAGATCGGGGTGTCGAGATCCATCCCCTTCGCGCCGGACCACGTGTGGGCGCTGCTCGCCGACCGGCCACAGGTGTGGCTGGGTGACGGAGCGCGGCTTCCTCGCGAGGTCGGGGAGCAGTGGGAGTCCGGCGACGGCACGGTGGGCGAACTCCGCAGCTTCCGCCCCGGCGACCGGATTCGGCTCACCTGGAAGCCCGTGCACTGGTCGCACGATTCCACGGTCCAGGTCGCACTGACGCCGTCGGCCCGGGGGACCACGGTGCGCTTCCATCAGGAGCGGTTGGCGAGTTCCGCCGAACGGGTTGCCCAGCGCGATCATTGGACTGCCGTCGTGGACCGGGTGGTCGCGGCGCTCGAACCCGGGGACCGATCCTGAGCTCGGCGGGGGAGGGCCCGGCCCGCGCCGCGGACGCGCCCCGTGCATCCGTTCTCGCCGACAGCACGTGGCCGGATGTCGAGCCCGGCGCGACGACGGTGATCGTTCCCGTCGGCTCGCTCGAGCAGCACGGTCCTCATCTGCCTCTCGACACCGACACGGTCGTCGCCACGGCCGTCGCGCGCGAGTTGCCGGGCATGCTGGCGCCGCCGGTGGCGTACGGAGCGAGTGGGGAGCACGAGGCCTTTCCCGGCACCGTCTCCTGGGGCACGGAGGCACTCACCGTGGTGTTGGTGGAGTACGGGCGGTCGGTGTGCCGGTGGGCCCGCCGGGTGCTGTGGGTCAACGGCCACGGGGGCAACGGCCCTGCGCTGGTGGCGGCGACGACGCTGTTGCGCCACGAGGGCCGGGACGTGGCGTGGTTTCCGTGTGCGATTCCGGGCGCGGACGCCCATGCGGGGCGCACGGAAACCTCACTGTTGCTGCATCTCTCGCCGGAACGTGTGCGTCTGGCCCGGGCCGAGCCGGGCAACTGCACACCGATGACCGAACTTCTGCCGGTGCTGCGGGAGCGGGGAGTGGCGCCGGTCGCGCCCAACGGAGTGTTGGGCGATCCGACGGGGGCGTCGGCGGACGAGGGGCGCCGGTTGCTGGCGGCGGTGGTCGGCCGGGCGGCCGCGGCGGTGGAGGCATGGGATCCGGGGCCGGACGGCCGGCTCCGCTATTGAACTCGAGGCCGGATTCACATATACATGGCGGGTGAGCGCCGCGCCGGGTTCCCGAGCGCGGTGAGAACGAGCGCGGTGAGAACCGGTGACGACGAAGGAGTCCGCAGTGCAGGCATGGCGTGTCGATCGGTTGGGTGAACCGCGTTCCGTCCTCGAACTGGTCGACGTCGAGGAACCGGTCGCCGGGCCCGGTCAGATCGTCGTCGACGTGCTCGCAGCGCCGGCCAACTTCCCCGATGTACTTCTCTGTCGAGGCGAGTACCAGGTCAAGCCTCCGCTGCCCTTCACGCCGGGGGTGGAACTGTGCGGTCGTGTCGTGGCCCTCGGGGAAGGAGTGGACACGGTCGGTATCGGCGAACGGGTGATCGGTAGCCCGAATCTCCCGCTGGGCGCCTTCGCCGAGCGCACGGTCATGCAGGCGTCGAACGCGTTCCCCGCACCTGCGGCGCTCGCGGACGCGGAGGCGTCCGCGCTGTTCATCGGATACCAGACAGGGTGGTTCGCCCTGCATCGCCGCACCACGTTGCGGGCCGGCGAAACCCTCCTCGTCCACGCCGCGGCAGGAGGGGTCGGGAGTGCGGCCGTGCAGCTCGGAAAGGCTGCGGGAGCCACGGTGATCGGGGTGGTCGGCGGCGCGCAGAAGGCCGAGTACTGCCGCAACCTCGGGGCCGACCTCGTGATCGATCGGCACGTCGACGACTTCGTGCCGATCGTCAAGGAGTTCACCGGAGGGCGCGGTGTGGACGTGGTGTACGACCCGGTGGGCGGCGAGGCCTACGAGAAGTCCACCAAGTGCATCGCGTTCGAGGGACGCATCCTGGTGATCGGATTCGCAGGTGGCACCATCCCGCGCCCCGGCCTCAATCATGCTCTGATCAAGAACTATTCGATCATCGGTCTGCACTGGGGTCTGTACCAACATCACGATGCCGCGGCCATTCGCCTGTGCCACGACGAACTCACCGCCCTCGCGGAGTCGGGAGCGATCGCGCCGCTGATCGGCGAGCGGCTCCCGTTCGCTCAGGTGCCCGAGGGGCTGGGCCGGCTCGGCGACGGGTCGACCGTCGGTCGGGTCGTCTTCGAGCCCTGATTCCGGCACCGGTGCCACCCCGGATCCCGACACGGTAGGGTCCCCGGGGACAGGCGCGGGTCCCGGCCGGTGGGCAGGGAGCGGCGCGGGCGCAGTGGCCCGACGGTGATCGGGGCCCGGACGGGAGGCTCACGCGATGCGACAGGGTGAACCGGACGCCACGGCCCGAGTGGGCGCCACGGGCGCCACTGCCGGAGTGTCCGGCGGAGGAATGTGCGGAGAGCCGATGATTTTCTTCGGGGATGCTATCCCTGCGCCCGTCAATCGGAATACCATCGGCTGATGCACCAAGCTCGGCTCCCCGACGGATTCGGGATCAGGATCGATCCCAAGGTGCGTACCTATTCAGGCGGTCGCGTCCTCATCGGCGGCTCTCCCACTCGCATGCTGAAGCTCGCGCCCACGGCGGCCGCGATGATCGGCGACGGATATCTCGAGGTCGTCGACCCGCAGAGCGCCGTCGTCGCACGCCGGCTCCTCGACTCCGGAGTCGCGAATCCGCGCCCGATGTGTACGCCGTCGCCGCGCGATGTCACCGTCGTGGTGCCGGTGCACGACAACCCGGCCGGTCTGCGGCGTCTGCTCGCCGCCGTCCGTGCGTGCGACGTCGTCGTGGTCGACGACGGGTCGCACGAGCCGGTGGCCTTGCCGGAGGATCTCCCGGGTCCCGGGCGGGTCACCGTCCTGCGGCACGAGACCGCGCGTGGCCCCGCCGCCGCACGCAATACCGGACTGGCCACCGTGACAACGCCGTTCGTGGCCTTCCTGGACTCGGACGTGCTTCCGCGAACGGGGTGGATCGAGGTCATGCTCGGTCACTTCAGCGATCCGGCCGTCGCGCTGGTCGCGCCCCGTATCGTGGCGCTCGAGCCGGACGTCGGGACGCTCGCCCGCTACGAGCACGCTCGCTCCTCGCTCGATCTCGGCCGCAAGGAGTCCGCCGTGTCTCCCGGCGGCCCCGTCTCCTACGTCCCGAGCGCCGCGATGATCGCCCGCCGCGAGGTGCTGCAGGACAACGGCGGCTTCGACGAATCGATGCAGGTGGCCGAGGACGTCGATCTGTGCTGGCGGCTGCGCGACGGTGGATGGCGGCTGCGCTACGAGCCCGTCGCCCAGGTGGCTCACGACCACCGGGTGACCTTCGCCGAGTGGTTCACCCGCAAGCTCTTCTACGGGACGGGCGCCGCGCCGCTCGCCGCGAGGCACTCCGGCATGGTGCCACCGGTGTCGATGTCTCCGTGGACGCTCTTCGCCTGGCTGGCGGCCGCGACGTGCACGAAGCTCGGCCTACTGGCAGCGATGGCGACATTCGTGGTCACGGTGCTACGGATGCGCACCATGTTCACCGGTCTCGATCAGCCGACGCGCATCGCTGCCGTCCTCGCCGCCCGGGGGTTCGTGGGGGGCGCGTGGCAATTGGCATCCGCCCTGTGTCGCCACTACTGGCCGGTGACCTTGCTGGCGGTGCTGCTCTCGCGCAGAATCCGCCGCATCGCGGTCGCGATCGCCGTCGCCGAGGGGGTCGCGGACTGGGCGACGCACCGTGAGCCGGGCGGGCTGGGCCCGGTCCGTCACACCATCTTCAAGCGACTCGACGACGTCGCGTACGGCACGGGACTCTGGCGGGGTGCGGTCGATGCCCGGGACTTCGAGGCGCTCAAGCCTCGACTGAAGTCCTAGCGGTACGGTCATCGCCGCCCATGCGGCCGGGGCCGCTGTCGAATTCGCCGATGTCGTCGTCGTGGGCGCCGGATCGGCCGGGTGTGTCGTGGCTGCCCGGCTGAGTGAGGACCCCTCCCGTACCGTGCTCGTGCTCGAGGCCGGACCGGCGGCGTTCGACGACACCCGGGTCCTCGACCCGACTCGGATGCCGGTCGGCCCCGGCAGTGATCTGGCGATCGACTATCCCGTCGAACTCATGTCCGACACCCGTGGCTCGGTGTCGCGCGGGCGGGTGGTGGGCGGCTCGGGCGCCGTGAACGGCGCCTATTTCGTCCGCGCACCGGATGCCGACTTCGCGAGGTGGCCCGCATCGTGGTCGGCGGACGAGGTACTTCCGTGGTTCCGGTTTCTCGAGCACGACCGGGACTTCACCGGCCCCCGGCACGGGGCCGACGGGCCGGTGCCGGTCGAGCGGCGGGATGCCGAACGATTCGACGGGGTCGGCGCGGCATTCGCGGACGTGGCCCTCGCCGCCGGATTCGGGTGGATTGCCGATCTCAACGACGGTGGCGACGCGGGAGTGGGTCCCGTTCCTCTCAACGTGGCATCCGGACGCCGGGCGTCGACGGCGCACACACACCTGCGGCCCGCGTTGGGGAGAACCGGGCTGACGCTGCGACCCCGTGCGTTGGTCCATCGGATCGCGTTCGAGGGCAACAAGGTTCGTGGAGTCGTATGGTCCGAAGGCGCGGGGGAGAGGCTGGTGCTGACGAACCGGGTCGTTCTCGCGGCGGGGGCCGTCGAGACGCCGGCGCTGTTGCAGCGGTCGGGTGTCGGTCCGGTGAATGTCCTGGTGCGGCAGGGGATCCCGGTGGTGGCAGACTCTCCGAACGTGGGACGTGACTTCACTGATCATCCGGAGATGTTGGTGCCGTTCATGTTTCCCGACGGGAGGGATGCGACCGATGTGTCGGCACCGGTCGTCGAGGTCGTATTGAACGTGGGCGACTGTGAAATCAGGCCGTACACGGCACCGTTCGGCGACCTGGTTCCCGGCTCGGGTGTCTCGGAGTGGCAGCTCGGGGTGGGGCTGATGAGGGCGGACAGTGTCGGTGCCGTCGAGATCGTGTCGGCGGACCCGTCCGCCCGGCCTTCGGTGCGCTACGGCTACCTCCGTTCGGGCCGGGACCGGGACGCTCTCGGCGAAGGAATGACGGTGGCTCGGGAGATTCTCTCCACCAAGCAATTCGGTGGTGGCCGACCCGGCGGCGGACACGTCGCGTCGCCGGCTGCGCGGTTGTCGACGGCCGCGCACCTGTGCGGGAGTTGCCGGATGGGGACGGACGCGGATTCGGTGGTCGACGAGCGGGGCCGCGTGCGCGGGGTGGACGGGGTGTTCGTGGCGGACAGCTCCGTGATTCCGGTGGTGCCCACTCGCGGGCCGCATGCCACGGTGGTCATGGTCGCGGAGCGGATCGCCGCCTTCCTCGCCGCCCCGGCAGGAGCGGATACCGTTCACCTGTGACCGGGGTTACAGTGGGGGAACGTTCGAGAGGAGCCCGCCCGATGCCCGCTGACAGCACCCGATCCAACCCGTGGATTGCGGTCCGTCCCGGTGAGGACACCGGCACGCTCGCCCGGCGCGTCTCGAGTGCGTACGAGCGGTTCGTCGCCCGATCGGCGGACAACCCCGACGAGGGTGGTGTGCCGGTCCGGTCGGTGGTTCTCGAATCCTGGCAGCGGAGTCTGCGCGGCGGTGTGGATCCGGACCGGGGTGCGGAGGGGTCGGCGCTGGGGGCGGCCGATCTCGAGGAGTACCGGGCGGCGCATCCGATCTCCTCCATTCGCCCCGTCGTGCGGAGCCTGCTGGTGGACGGTGCGGAGGATTCCGGGCTGCTCGTCGCGATCTCGGATCAGCGGGGACGGCTCCTCTGGGTGGAGGGGGATCGGTCGGCGCGCGATCGCGCGGACCGGATGAGCTTCATCGAAGGTACGGACTGGAGCGAGGCGGCGGTCGGCACCAATGCGCCGGGCACGGCCCTGCAACTCGACCACTGCGTCCAGATCTTCGGCGCGGAGCATTTCAGCAGGAACGTGCACGACTGGAGTTGCGCCGCCGCACCGGTCCACGATCCGGTCTCGGGGCAGCTGTTGGGCACCGTCGACATCACCGGCGGTCCGAGGGTCGCCACACCCGAGGCACTGCAACTGGTGCGCGCGACGGTTGCCGCAGCAGAAGCCGAACTCCGCCTGCGCGGGCTGGACGCCGGGCCCGATCCGGACCGGGGCGCTGCCCGGCTCGAGGTCCTCTCCGAGGAGCGGCCGCGGCTGCGCCACGGCGGCCGGGTGGTCCGATTGTCCCGCCGTCACGGGGAGATCCTCCTGTTGCTGGCCGAGCACCCCGAGGGCCTGGCAGCCGAGCACCTGTCGTTCCTGCTCGACGACCGCGAACTCGACACCGTGACCGTGCGGGCCGAAATGTCGCGTTTGCGAAAGATATTCGGATCCGCGAACATCGCCTCACGTCCGTACCGACTGCTCGTTCCGTTGGTCACCGATATCGACGAGGTGCGCGGCGACCTCGACCGAGGCGACGTCCGTGCGGCGCTGGACCGCTACCGCGGACCGGTGCTCGCGGGTTCGGATGCGCCCGGCGTCGTCCGTATCCGCGAGGAACTGTGGGCGAGCGTGCGCGCCGGGGTTCTGGGGGAGGCGGACGCCGACGCGCTCCGTCGGTGGACCGAGTCCCCGCACGGGCGCGACGACGTCGAATCCTGGTCCGCGTATCTCGCGCACCTCGACCCCGCGAGTCCGCGCTACCGAAGGATCGCGGCACATCTGAGCGTCCTGGATCGTCGGCTCGCAACGTAGTTGCAACCCTCGGGCTCTTAATGTCGTGAGTCACAGCACGCGCATCATGTGCCACGACTCACCGTCGAGGTGTGGCCGCGCGGCAACGAGACGAGGAGAAATCGATGACCGTCTATGCCCGCCCGGGAGCGGCCGACGCCGTGATGTCGTTCGCACCGCGCTACGAGAACTGGATCGGCGGACGGTGGACGCCGCCGGTCGGGGGACAGTACTTCGAGAACCCCACCCCGGTCACCGGTGAGGTGTTCTGCGAGGTGGCACGTTCGACCGCCGACGATGTCGAACTCGCCCTCGATGCCGCGCACGCCGCGGCCCCGGCGTGGGGAAAGACGTCCGTCGCCGAACGAGCCGTGATCCTGAACAAGATCGCCGACCGGATCGAGGAGAACCTCGAATCCATCGCGGTCGCCGAGTCGTGGGACAACGGCAAGCCGGTACGCGAGACACTGAATGCCGACATCCCGCTCGCGATCGACCACTTCCGATACTTCGCCGGAGCGATCCGCGCGCAGGAAGGGTCCCTGTCCGAGATCGACAACGACACCGTCGCCTACCACTTCCACGAGCCGCTCGGCGTCGTCGGCCAGATCATTCCCTGGAACTTCCCGATCCTGATGGCGGTGTGGAAGCTCGCTCCCGCGCTCGCCGCGGGCAACGCGGTCGTGCTCAAGCCGGCCGAGCAGACGCCGGCGTCGATCCTGCACCTGATCGGCATCATCGGTGACCTGTTGCCGGACGGGGTACTCAACATCGTCAACGGCTTCGGCGTGGAGGCCGGCAAGCCTCTGGCGTCGAGCCCGCGGATCCGCAAGATCGCCTTCACCGGTGAGACGACCACCGGGCGCCTGATCATGCAGTACGCGTCGCAGAACCTCATTCCGGTGACTCTCGAACTCGGCGGGAAGAGCCCCAACATCTTCTTCTCCGACGTGCTGTCCGCGAACGACGACTTCCAGGACAAGGCGCTCGAGGGCTTCACGATGTTCGCCCTCAACCAGGGTGAGGTGTGCACCTGCCCGTCCCGGTCGCTGATCCAGCAGGACATCTACGACGAGTTCCTCGCCCTCGCGGCGATCCGGACCAAGGCGGTGCGGCAGGGCAACCCGTTGGACACCGACACGATGATCGGCGCCCAGGCGTCCAACGACCAGCTCGAGAAGATCCTCTCCTACATCGAGATCGGCAAGAGCGAAGGGGCCAAGGTGCTCACCGGTGGTGAGCGCGCCGAGCTGGGTGGTGACCTGTCCGGCGGGTACTACGTCCAGCCGACGGTCTTCACCGGCGACAACTCGATGCGGATCTTCCAGGAGGAGATCTTCGGTCCGGTGGTGTCGGTGACGTCCTTCTCCGACTACGACGAGGCGATCCGCATCGCCAACGACACGCTGTACGGGCTCGGTGCCGGCGTCTGGTCGAGGGACGGCTCCGTCGCCTACCGTGCCGGACGCGACATCCAGGCCGGACGTGTGTGGACCAACACGTATCACCAGTACCCCGCGCACGCCGCGTTCGGTGGCTACAAGCAGTCCGGAATCGGACGGGAGAACCACCGGATGATGCTCGACCACTACCAGCAGACCAAGAACCTGCTGGTGAGCTACGCGACCAAGGCGCAAGGCTTCTTCTGATGGCGCCGGTGCCGGGCCGGATCGTGGCCACCGCGGACGCGATCGCCGTGCTGCGCCGGCTGCGCGACACCCACGGTGCACTGATGATGCACCAGTCCGGTGGCTGTTGCGACGGCTCGGCGCCGATGTGTTATCCCGCAGGAGAATTCGTCGTGGGCGACCGGGACGTCCTGGTCGGGCTGTTGGATCTCCGGCTCGCCGTCGGCGAGGTGCCGGGGTCGCTCCCCGACCAGGACGCCGGCGTCCCGGTCTGGATCTCGGGCTCGCAGTTCGAGGCATGGAAGCACACCCAGCTGGTGCTCGACGTGGTGCCCGGCCGAGGTTCGGGGTTCAGCCTGGAGGCGCCGGAGGGCGTGCGATTCCTCAGCCGTGGACGAGCGTTCACAGCCGAGGAGATCGAGGTGTTGGCGACGGTCCCACCGCTCACCGGACAGGCATGGGAGGGAGGGCGACGCCCGGCACCTCCGGCGGGCCCTCAGGTCGTCGCCGAAGCGGTCGACGCATGCCCCGTGCCCGGAAACTCGTCCGAAGTCTGACCCTGTTACATCGCAGTCATCCGCCGATGATCTGACCGCACCACACTGTTGCCGGGCCCCGCCAGCGCGGGTGTCCGACCCGTGTCGTGTGCACATCCGGAACGAGAAGGAGGGTCGCCCGTGGCGATCACCACTGGGAAGTCCTCGCACGAGGAGTTCCACAACGAGGACAGCGAGTATCTCGCGAAGCGCACGCTCAAGTCGGGGTCGGCGGGGTGGATCCTGCTCGCGGGTCTCGGCGTGAGTTACGTGATCTCCGGCGATTACGCGGGGTGGAACAACGGCCTCGCGGAGGGCGGCTTCGGCGGCCTGCTGATCGCGGCCGTCGTCATCGCCGGTATGTACCTGGCCATGGTGCTGGGGATGGCCGAGATGTCCTCGGCTCTTCCCGCCGCGGGCGGCGGCTACACCTTCGCCCGCCGAGCGCTCGGACCTTGGGGCGGATTCGCCACCGGCACAGCGATTCTCATCGAGTACGCGATCGCTCCCGCCGCCATCGCGACCTTCATCGGCAGCTACGTCGAATCCCTGAACCTCTTCGGTATCACGGACGGCTGGTGGGTGTACCTGGCCGTCTACGCGATATTCATCGGGATCCATCTCACCGGAGCGGGTGAGGCGCTCAAGGCGATGTTCGTGATCACTGCGATCGCCCTGGTCGGTCTCGTGGTGTTCGCGGTCTCGGCGTGGGGGCTCTTCGAATCCGGCAACCTCACCGACATTCCCGCGGACCCCGACGCCGTGGGCAGTTCCTCGTTCCTGCCGTTCGGCGTGCTGGGAATCTGGGCCGCAGTTCCGTTCGCGATCTGGTTCTTCCTCGCGGTGGAGGGCGTACCACTCGCCGCGGAGGAGGCACGCGAGCCGGAGAAGAACGTCCCCAAGGGCATCATCATCAGCATGTTCGTGCTGATCGTCACGGGTGCGAGCGTGCTGTTCCTCGCAACGGGTGCGCTCGGCGCGGAGGAGTTGTCCACGTCCGGGAACCCGCTCGTCCAGGCACTCGGCGACAGCGGCGCGGCCACGGCGGTCAACTACATCGGGCTCGCCGGACTGGTGGCCAGCTTCTTCTCCATCATGTACGCGTACTCCCGGCAGACGTTCGCGCTGTCGCGTGCCGGCTATCTGCCGACCAGCCTGTCGGTGACCAACTCCCGCAAGGCGCCGATGCTCGCCCTGATCGTTCCCGGCGTCGTCGGCTTCGTCCTGTCGCTGACCGGGGAGGGCGCGATGCTGCTCAACATGGCGGTGTTCGGTGCCGCCCTGAGCTATGTGCTGATGATGATCAGTCACATCGTGCTCCGGAAGCGCGAACCGGACATGCCGCGCCCGTACCGTACGCCCGGTGGCATCGCGACGACGTCGTTCGCCCTGGTGGTTGCGGCTGCCGCGGTGATCGCCACCTTCCTGGTGGATCCGCAGGCCGCTCTGTGGACGTTCGTCGCCTTCGGCGGGTTCATGGCGTACTTCGGCCTCTACAGTCGACATCATCTGGTGGCGAACTCGCCCGACGAGGAGTTCGCGGTGCTGGCGAAAGCGGAGGAAGAACTCGAATGACCCGGTACACACAGGCCCTCGGCGGAACCTCCCACAGCTTCGACGGGCTGGTCGAGCTGATGGCCAAGGCCACCCCACACAGGAGTGGGGACGAGCTGGCCGGCTGCGCGGCACACTCGGATGCCGAACGCGCCGCCGCCCAGTGGGCGCTCGCGGAGGTACCCCTCGACCGGTTCCTGCACGAGCTGGTGGTGCCCTACGAGGACGACGAGGTCACCCGGCTGATCATCGACTCCCACGACCGCAACGCGTTCCGGCAGGTCTCGCACCTGACGGTCGGAGGCCTGCGGGACTGGTTGCTCGAGGTGTCCTCCACCGACGACGCGGCGGCCACGCTGGCCGCGGTGTCACCCGGACTGACCCCGGAGATGGTGGCCGCCGTCAGCAAGATCATGCGCAACCAGGACCTGATCGCGGTGGCCCGCGCCGTCGTGGTGACGGCAGGGTTCCGTACCACCGTCGGACTGCCCGGTCGGCTGAGTACCCGGCTGCAACCGAACCACCCGACGGACGACCCCCGGGGCATCGCTGCGGCCACCCTCGACGGGTTGCTCCTCGGCTGTGGCGACGCGGTTCTGGGCATCAACCCGGCGACGGACTCGCCGCACGCGACCTCGGAACTGCTGCACCTGCTCGACGAGATCCGGCAGCGGTTCGCGATCCCCACCCAGTCCTGTGTGCTCTCGCACGTCACCACGACGATGGGGCTGATCGAGCAGGGTGTTCCGGTGGACCTGGTGTTCCAGTCCATCGCAGGCACCGAGGGCGCCAATTCCGGCTTCGGAGTGACTGTCTCGCTGTTGCGTGAGGCCAACGAGGCGGGTCGTTCGCTGCGCCGCGGAACGGTCGGCGACAACGTGATGTACCTGGAGACGGGGCAGGGTTCCGCGCTCAGTGCGGGCGCCCACCTCGGCGTCGGGGGTGTGCCGGTGGACCAGCAGACTCTCGAGACCCGGGCGTATGCGGTGGCCCGGGATCTCGAGCCGCTGTTGGTGAACACCGTCGTGGGCTTCATCGGTCCGGAGTACCTCTACGACGGAAAGCAGATCATCCGGGCGGGGCTCGAGGACCATTTCTGCGGCAAGCTCCTGGGTCTGCCGATGGGTGTGGACGTCTGCTACACCAATCACGCCGAGGCCGATCAGGACGACATGGACACGTTGCTCACGCTGCTCGGGGCGGCAGGCGCGGCGTTCGTCATCGCGGTTCCCGGCGCCGACGACGTGATGCTCGGCTACCAGAGCCTGAGCTTTCACGATGTCCTGTATGCCCGGCGCGCTCTGGGATTGCGCCCCGCCCCGGAATTCGAGGCGTGGCTCGCCGGTCTCGGTATGGTCGATGCACAGGGGCGCGTGTTGCCCGTCGACGCCACGGATTCCCCGCTGCGCGCGCTCACGGGTGCCCGATGACGGTCTCGGAGGTGGCGGTGAACGGCAACGATCCCGTACAGCAGGACTTCTGGTCGGAGCTGCGCCGCAGTACGCAGTCCCGGATCGGGCTCGGCCGCGCCGGTGATGCCCTGCCCACGCGGCGGGTGCTCGAGTTCCGTGCGGCGCACGCCGCGGCCCGCGATGCCGTACACGAACCGCTCGACGTTCCGAGCCTGGCGGAGCGGGTGCGCACCGTCGGCATCGGAGATCCGGTAGCCGTGACGAGCCTGGCCACCGGACGTGGGGAGTACCTGCGCCGGCCGGATCTCGGGCGTGCGCCGGCCGATCTGTCCGCGATCCCGCGCAGTGGTGCCGAGTTGGGATTCGTGCTCGGCGACGGGCTGTCGCCGCGGGCGTTGACGGACCACGGAGTGGAGCTGCTGGCTGCGCTGGTCGCCGAACTCTCGGACCGCTACTCGATCGCGCCCCCGGTGATCGCGACCGAGGCTCGGGTGGCGCTCGGCGACCACATCGCCGAGGCGATGGGTGTGCAGACGCTCGTCGTGCTCATCGGTGAGCGCCCGGGACTGTCCGTCGCGGACAGTCTCGGTATCTACCTCACTCATCTGCCTCGGCCCGGACGGGCCGACTCGGACCGCAACTGCATCTCCAACATCCACCCGCCGGAGGGGCTGGGCTACGAGCAGGCGGCGAAGGTCGTCGCCGGCCTCGTCTCCGGTGCCCGGCGGCTCGGCCGCTCCGGAGTCGATCTCAAGGACACCTCTCGCTCGGACGAGTTGTCCGCGAGCGAGACCACCGCCCTGATCATCGAGTGAGCTTCCTCGAGCGAGCCGCCTGACATTCCCACCTCGCGGCCTCGCTCTCCCCGGCACCTCCGGGTGCCGTCCCCCTGTTCGCGACGTCGGAAGACGAGGACCGATCGTGATATCTCGTGCTGCACGGACAATTCTGGCGGGCACCTTCGCGGGTGTGCTGCTGCTGACTGCCTCCTGTTCCTCCGGCGCGGACGACGCTGCGGAACCCGAGACCGCCGACGCCGCGGAGTGCGCGTCGCTCGACCCGGACCTGGTCTGGTACGGCGACATTCGGGGGCGGCTCGACCGGATGATCGCCGAGTACGGGGAGTGCGGAGATCCCGGCGACGTCGACGAGGGCGCTCCGCTGGCGTTGTTCGACTGGGACAACACGGTCGTGAAGAACGACATCGGGAGCGCCACCGCCTACTGGATGCTCCGGAACGACAAGATCCTCCAGCCGAGGGATCGGGACTGGACGACGACGAGCCGCTTCCTCACCCCGGAGGCCGCGGCGGCGTTGTCCGCGGCCTGCGGTACCGAGGTCGCACCGGGTGCACCCCTCCCGACCAGCTCCGACGTGAACTGTGCGGACGAGATCGTCGCGGTCATGGACGAGGAGACCCGCTCGGGTCTCCCGGCGTTCGCCGGCTACGACCACCGGCGGACCAAGGCTTCCTACGCATGGGTCGTGCAATTGTCGGCCGGCCGTTCGATGGACGAGGTCGAAGAGTTCGCGATCGCGGCGCGTGAGGAGAGTCTGGCTGCCCCGGAGGGCTCGACACAGGTCGTGGGGAGCACCGTCGTGGACGGCTACGTCCGCTACTACCCGCAGATCGAGGATCTCGTGAAGACACTGCACGCCAACGGTTTCGACGTGCGCATCATCTCCGCCTCGGCGGAGCCCGTGGTCCGGGTGTGGGCGCGCGAACTGGGCCTGCCGCCCGAGCGGGCGATGGGCGTTCGGCCGGTGGTGTCCGAGGGCATACTCACCGGTGGCCTGGTCGGCTGCGGCGGCGTGGCCGACGGCGAGGACACCGTGATCCCCTATGTGGAGGGAAAGCGGTGCCAGGTCAACGAGGTCGTCTACGGGATCGGCGGGCCCGCCGCCTTCGACCCCCTTCCAGCCGATCGGCGGCACGTGTTCGCCGCGGGGGACTCGGTGACGGACGTGACCTTTCTCGCGGACGCGACCGGGGAGCGCCTGGTGATCAACCGGAACAACCCCGAACTCATGTGCCACGCGTACGACAACAGCGACGGCAAGTGGCTGATCACGCCGATGTTCCTCGATCCGAACGAACGTGCCGAGGAGCCGTACCCGTGCGCGAGTACCGCGTTCACCGAGCCGGACGGCCGGGCCGGGCCGGTCGTGCGCGCCGACGGCACCGAGATCGCGGACCAGAGGGATGCGGTGTACTGACCGAGGCGTGGTCCTCGATGCCCGGACGTTCTCCCGCCCCATGTCGTTCGCTGTGCTCGGTAACGTGACGGTGAATAACAGACATTCCTCCTGGTCGCTGTTCGACCGGTAGTCGGTGGCTCCGGTCTGCCTGTGAGATACTCGCAGGCAAATCAGCGGCAAACCCTGGGGAGGCGCGGAGTGAGGGCTTTTCGCACGAAGCTCGACACCGATGTGGTCCGCGCCGAGCTCGCGGCCCGCGCGGAGCACGCGCACCTTCGGTTCCGGGTCGCTCTCGACTCCTTGCTCGCGGCGTGCGGCTGGTACGTCCTCGCCGACATCGGGCCCCGGCGGCTGGTGCTCGCCTTCGAGGACGCCGCCGTCCTCGAGCGTGAGGAGGGGCAGTTCCGCACCTACTCCGACTACGAGACGGCAGCGCAGGGCGCGCTCGCCGAGGCGCGAGCAGCGGTGACGGACATCCCCGATGCCCTCGAGGACTCGTCGCTGGAAGGGCTCGCGCTGCTGGCCGATCGGGTCTCCCACACGGTGACCGGATTCGTCGCACCGCGACTGGACCGCCGGGCGGCTGCCTGCCGGGTGGTGACAGTGTCGCAGGCCCACTCCCTGGTCGACCGGGTTCAGCGCCCGTACCTCGGGGCGCTCGACATCGCCGCGACGGCACGGCATCTGGACGGGGACCCGGAACAGGTCATTCGCCCGATGGGCGCCCTGGCCGCCCGGTGGGAGGCCTTCCCCGACTCGCGGCACGCCTGCGCGACCGACATCGTCGACTGCGCGGACGACTACCTGGCGCGGACCTGGGCGGTGCCCAGCTGAATCGGTGACTCGCGACGCGAACCCACCCCCGGCGGGCGACGTCTATGGTGAGCACGCGGCCGACCCGGCCGGCATGTGTGGGGCCTCGGATACGGCCCGTGGAACGAAGCGAGGAGAGTGACGGCATGGCGTTCGCCGGAAACGTGGACGAACTGGCCTTGTTGCAGACCGTACGCATCAAGGGAGCGGTGACGCCGGAACTGCTCGCGACACATCTGGGCGTCGCGCCCGCCTCGGCGCAGGCTGCGTTCGACGCACTGGTCGGGCAGGGCAAGGCGGCCGAGTCGGCTCCCGGATCGATCGCGCTCACGCCGGCCGGTCTGGCCGAGCTCGAGGATCAGCTCGACGCCGAACGGGTGTCGATCGACGAGGATTCCCTGGCCGACGTGCACGAGAGCTTCGTGCCCCTGCAGGCGCGTTTCGCCGAGGTGATCGCCTCCGCGGACGTCGAGCGCCTCGGCGCACTCGACGCCGAGGCGGCGGGTGTCTTCGACGACCTCTCGGCGTTCGTCCCGAGGCTCTCGCGTTATCAGGATCTTCTCGCGGAGGCGCTGGGCAAGGTTCGCGCCGGCCAGACGGACTGGATCGGCGAATCGGGCATCGACTCCTACGCGACGGTGTGGTCGGAACTGCGCCGGGAACTGCTCGAGGCCGCAGGGCGCACGGAGGACGACGCCGCCTGATTCGGGGGCGGGGCGCGCGGCTTCCGCGCAGACTGAGGGCATGCCCGACGCCCCGCCCCGCCGGTGGGTACTCCATCTCGACCTCGACCAGTTCATCGCCGCGGTCGAGATCCTGAGGCGGCCGGAATTGCGTGGCCGTCCCGTCGTCGTGGGTGGTCACGGCGTTCCCGGAGAACGTGCGGTCGTCTCCACTGCGTCGTACGAGGCCCGCGAGTTCGGGGTCGGCTCCGGCATGCCGATGGTGACGGCTCGGCGCACGCTTCCGGATGCGGTCTTCCTGCCCGTCGACGCCGAGGCATACACCGCGGCATCCGAGGCCGTGATGGGAGTGCTGCGCTCCTACGAGGCGCTCGTGGTCGAGGTCCTGGGGTGGGACGAGGCGTTCATCGGCGTACCCACGTCCGACCCGGAGGCGTGGGCTCGGGAGATCCGGCAGGCCGTGTACGCCGCGACCGAACTGCATTCGTCGACAGGCATCGGCGACAACAGGCTGCGGGCCAAGATCGCGACGGGGTTCGCCAAGCCCCAGGGCATCTACCGCCTCACGGAGGCGAATTGGTACCTGGTGATGGGTGCCCGCCCGCCCGACGCGCTCTGGGGCGTCGGGTCCCGGACGGCGAAGAAGCTCGAGGCGTTGGGCATCACGACGGTGCGGCAGCTGGCGGCGACACCCGACGACGACCTCGCCGCGGTTTTCGGTCCGAAGATGGGCCCGTGGATCGGCAGCATCGGTAGGGGAGAAGCCTCCGCAGAGGTGAGTGCCGAACCGTGGGTTCCCCGTTCGCACAGCCGGGAGACCACGTTCCCACGGAACCTGGCGGACTGGGCCGAGGTGGCCGAACAAGCCCGGGTCCTCGCGGCCCGGGTCGCCGAGGACATCCGTGATGAGGGGCGACCGGGTGTGCGGGTTGGGCTGAAGGTGCGGTACGCACCCTTCTCGACCCACACCACGAGCCGCGCGCTGCCGGAACCGACGTTCGATGCGGAGATCCTCGCGGATGCTGCCGTCGCGCTGCTCGAGCGCCTCGACCACGATCGCGAGGTGCGTTTGCTGGGTGTCCGGGTCGAGATGACTCCGCCCGCGCAGAAGGAAAGTGGTCTTACCACTTGACCACCTTCCGGGACGCGGCCTAGCGTGAGCGGTATGGAACTCACTCCGGTGCAGCGCAGATCGGTGCCCGACGACGTGTTCGAGCAACTGCTGGAAGGGGTGGTCGGGGGCGGGCTGTCTCCGGGGGATGCGCTGATGAGCGAGCGCCGGATGGCGGAGGGCCTCGGTGTCTCTCGTCCTGCGGTGCGAGAAGCGTTGGGGCGCATCGTCGCACTGGGTCTGGTCGAGGTCAGGCAGGGCGGGACGACCGTCGTCAAGGATCTCCGCCGCTCCGCAGGGTTCGACCTGCTACCCCGGCTGCTCGTGCGGGGAGGTGAGGTCGATCTCGACGTGGCCCGCAGCATTCTGGAGGCCCGTCTGTGGAACGGCCCCAAGGTGGCCGAACTCGCTGCCGTCCGGGGCTCGGACGACCTCGGCTCGGTTCTCGACGGGGTGGTGGATGTACTGGCTGCAGCCACCGACGGCGTGCAACGTCAGCGCGTCGCGCTGGAGTTCTGGGACCTGGTCGTCGACGCGGCGGATTCGATCACCTTTCGGTTGATGTTCAACACACTGCGGTTCTCGTACGAACCGATGATCGAGGCGCTCGCCGTGATGATGTCCGCCGAGGTCGACGAGATCGGACGCTACCGGGCCGTCGTCTCGGCGATCGGCGACCGCGACGGCGAGCGGGCCTTCGAGTGCGCGCACCAGCTACTCGAGCCGGCGACAACGGCGCTCACCGACGTTCTCACTGCTGCGTCGGCTCTCGGGGAGGAGCGATGAGGGCGACTCGTCCGACTCTCCGGCGTTCGGCAAGGGCGTGACGCTCGGGGGAGTCTGCCGAGAGTTCGTCCGCCACCCCAGTCCGTGGATCATCGGCACCCTGTTCCTCGGCGCACTGGTCACCCGGGTACTGCTCGGTGGGTGGAGTCCGGCGGACGCGCTCGTTCCGTTGGCGATGATCGCGACATTTCCGTTGCTGGAGTGGGTGATCCACGTCTTCGTTCTGCACTGGCGGCCCCGGCGCGTGGGTCCGTTGACCATCGACCCGCTGTTGGCGCGCAAGCATCGTGCACACCATCACGATCCGCGTGATCCGGTTCTGGACTTCATCCCCGCGCCGGTGTTCGTGTGGCTGGTGCCATTGTTGCTCGCGGTCACCGTGGTCGTGCTCCCGCGGCTCGAATGGGGTCTGACGTTCCTGATCGGAATCACTGCGCTCGGCCTGGCCTACGAGTGGACGCATTTCCTCATCCACACCGATTACAGGCCGAAGAGCGCCCTCTACAAGGCGACGTGGCGTCATCACCGCGACCATCACTACCGCAACGAGCACTACTGGTTCACCGTCACCACCTCGGGAACGGCCGACCGCCTGCTGGGAACGGGACCCGACCCCTCCGAGGTGGAGAAGTCGCCCACCGCGAAGCGACTGCACGGGCTGGACGTCACCCCGCGCCGAATGAAGCGTTGACAGTTGACCCAGTGGTAAATTACCGTCCGGTCAATTCACTTCCGGTCACTTCTCGGACGGGGAGTGACCAGAGAGGACGGAGGACGCGATGCCCGGGCGAACACGGTCGTGGTGGGGGTGGGGCGCGGTCGAGGACGCCGTCGTCGGCGCCGAGCGCACTGCCCTCACCGAGCGGGTCGCGGCGCTGCTCCCAGGCGCCGATCTCGGAGTTCACGAGCCGCCCGCTCTCGAGTCCCTCACGATCGCCCCGCCGCGGATCGCACCGCCGGACGCGCTCGCGCACCTGATGTCGGCGGACACCGAGGACCGGGTCCGGCACGGTCACGGGCAGGCATTCCGCGACGTCGTCCGCTGTCTGCTCGGGAAGATCCCGCCCGCACCGGATCTCGTGGCACGTCCGGCGAACGAGCGCGACGTCGTCGACGTCCTCGACTGGTGTTCGCGCGCCGGGATCGCGGTGATTCCCTACGGCGGTGGCACATCCGTCGTCGGTGGAGTCGAGCCGCGGACGGGCGGGGACCACGTCGGCGTGCTGAGCTTGGACACGGGCGAGATGAGTGCGGTGCTCGAGGTCGACCCGGTCGGTCGAGCCGCGCGTATCCAGGCCGGGATCCTCGGCCCCGCGCTCGAGGATGCGCTCCGCGGAGACGGATACACACTGCGTCACTTCCCGCAGTCCTTCGAGTTCTCCACTCTGGGAGGCTGGCTGGCCACGCGCGCGGGTGGACACTTCGCGACGGGGCCGACCCACATCGACGACCTCGTCGAGTCGATGCGGGTGGTGACGCCGGCCGGAATCTCGCAGTCTCGCCGGCTGCCCGGCTCGGGGGCCGGGCCGTCGCCCGATCGGCTGTTTCTCGGGTCCGAGGGAATCCTGGGTGTCGTGACCGAGGCGTGGATGAGACTCCAGGAACGTCCGCGATGGCGGGCCGGAGCATCGGTCGAGTTCGGTGACTACTCGGCCGCGGTCGAGGCCACCAGGCTCATCGCGCAGTCGGGACTGTCCCCGGCCAACTGCCGTCTGCTGGATCCGATGGAGGCGATGCTCAACGCCGGAACCACCAGTGCGGGAGGTGTCCTGGTGCTGGGGTTCGAATCGGCGGACCATCCGGTCTCGGACGCGCTGGACCGGGCGCTGGAGATCTGTCGTGACCACGGCGGGCACGTTCCGGGCCGCGTTCGGGTCACCGGACCGGGTTCGGACCCCGCGGGCCGGCCGACGGCCGAGGCGGCCGACCGCTGGCGCTCCTCCTTCTTGCGCATGCCCTACCAGCGGGACGCGCTCGCCGCGCAGTCGATGATCGTGGAGACCTTCGAAACGGCCTGCACGTGGGACCGTTTCGACGAGTTGCGCGCCGGCGTACTCGCCGCGGCAGCGGCCGCATTCGAGGACACCGGGGTCACCGGGGTGGTGACGTGCCGGTTCACCCACGTGTACCCGGACGGTCCCGCGCCGTACTTCGGCGTCTACGCGGCGGGACGATGGGGAAGCACGGTCGCGCAGTGGGACGACATCAAGGCCGCCGTCTCCGAGGCACTGTCTGCCGCCGGTGGCACGATCACCCACCACCACGCGGTCGGACGGGACCATCGACCGTGGTACGACGGCCAGCGGCCCGAGCCGTTCGCGGCTGCGCTGCGGGCGGCGAAGTCGACGCTGGACCCGGCTGGGATACTCAACCCCGGAGTACTGATCGACCCTGTGTACTGACGTGCACTGTGCGGCGACGGGCCGGGAGTGCCGACAGATCCAGAACACTGATGGATCCGACCGTGGTGGAGGAGACGACATGATCGCGAGCGTGAGTGGCAACGTGCCGGAGGTGGCCGAGTCGGCGTGGGTGGCGCCGAATGCGACGGTCGTCGGGCGAGTCCGCATCGACGAGGGAGTCGGGGTGTTCTACTCGGCCGTGGTGCGGGGGGATCTCGAGGCGATCGAGATCGGCGCGAACAGCAACATTCAGGACGGTGCGGTTCTGCACGCCGATCCCGGGCGTCCACTCGTGGTGGGCAGCGGAGTCTCGGTGGGTCACAACGCCGTGCTGCACGGTTGCACCGTCGGTGACGACGTACTGATCGGCATGGGCTCGACGGTTCTCAACGGTGCGACGATCGGTGCGGGAAGTCTGATCGCGGCGAATGCTCTCGTCCCCGAGGGCACCGACATCCCGCCGGGGTCGCTCGTCGCGGGCGTGCCCGGCAAGGTTCGGCGGGAGCTGAGCGAGGCGGAGCGGGCCAACCTCGTGACGAACGCGAAGGTGTACGTCGAGTTGACCAAGGTGCACTCGTCGCAGTCCGAGGTGATCGACGGGTGAGCGGTCGGGCGGGGACCAAGGGTGTGCCGCGCGCGCAGCGCGAGGAACTGATCCTCGACGCCGCTCAGGCCGAGTTCGGTCTGCGCGGCTACGCGCACGCGTCCGTCCCCGCCGTCGCCGCGGCGGCCGGAGTGTCGAAACCGCTCGTGTACGCGTATTTCGGATCGCGCGCGGACCTGTACGCCGCCTGCGTGGCACAGGTGGGCGAGCGGCTGGTGGCCGCGGTGCGCGCCGCCCAGGGGTCAGGTGACGCCGGTTCGCGTGCACTGGCGACGCTCGAGGCGTTGTTCGTGGCTCTCGACGGTCGTCCGTACGTATGGAACATTCTCTACGACAACACGATCCGTCGCGACGATGCCGTCTGGGAGATCGCTCGCCCCTATCGGGAGCAGCTCGACGACATGGGCCACGAGGGCGTCGTCGCCGTGCTCGCCCCGACGTCGGCAACTCCGCACGATGCCGACGCCTCACTCCTGCGTGCCCTGTGGTTCTCTGCGGTGACCACGGTGATCTCCTGGTGGTCGGACCATCCCGACGAGAGTCCGGCAGAGATGACCGAGCGCTGTCGCCGGGTGTTCGGAGCGCTCCTGCGGCGTTCGTAGTCCGTTCGGACCTCGCTCACCACGCCTCGAATCGGGCGTGCACGTCTGCGGTGACCGTGACGTCCTCCGGCCGGAGCGCGATCGGTTCGCCGCCCGCGGAGGCCGCGTAGGCGCGTAGCGCGACCCCGGAGGGCGGAGTGGACGCCTCCGCCCCGAGTAGCCCCGGATCGGCGACAGCCGTGGCGCGAATGTTCCGGCAGCCCAGGGTCTCCGCGTACGTCCGCGCCTTGGCGTGGGCATCTTCCACTGCGCGGGCGCGAACCCTTCCGGTCACGTCGTCGAGTGTCGCGGCCGTCAGCGACCACTCGAATCGCCCCACCTCGACGCCGTCGATCCCGGCGACGGTGTCGACGAAGTCGCTCAACGGCCCGGTGTCGAAGATCCTCTCCGCGGGGGCCGTGTCGTCCGAGCCGCCGGGAGGCGCTTCGAAGGTCACCTCGAGGGCGGCCTCGGCCCGGTGGACGTACGGCAACTGGTTGCCGTCCCTGTTGTGCGGGCGATGGCGGGTGTGTCGCACCTGATCGAGTGCCCATCGGGTGATCGGCCCGGTCGATGCGTCGTGGCGGGCTGTGACCTCGTCGGTGAGCGCACGAACGGCAGCCGACGCGGCGGCGACGGCGCGGTCGCCGTCCCCACTCTCGATGCGGACGACGAGGGAGACGGTGCACTGCTCGGGCGCCCGTGTGGCCTCGCCGTGCCCGGTGACCGTGACGGTGACGGTGTGGGTGTCGGTGTCCATGCTTCCAGTGTCCCCGTCCCCGGAGTGATGCCCGGCCGCTCGAGTCGTTCGCACGGCGAATGATGTGAGGTGGCTCACTCGTCCCCACTTTCGGGGGTAGTGGCTCCGTGATGCGGGTCACTACCTTTTCCTCATCGCGCGGCGGCGTTCGCCGTCGATCGGATCAGGTTCGACTCGCATCATGCTCGACACGGATCATTTCGGAGGAGACCACGTGACCACAGTCCCGAGTACGGGCGCGTCCGGGGCCGGTGCGCCTGCGGCTGTCGCGCCGGAGCAGGGCACCGGAGGGCCCGGCATCCGGCGAGTCGCCATCGCCAGTTGCATCGGTACCACCATCGAGTTCTACGACTTCTTCATCTACGGCACCGCCGCCGCCCTCGTGTTCCCCACGGTGTTCTTTCCCGCGCTCGGCGCGACCGCGGGCACGGTGGCCTCGTTCGCCACGTTCGCCGTCGCGTTCTTCGCCCGGCCGGTCGGAGCGATGCTGTTCGGCCACTTCGGTGATCGAATCGGCCGCAAGAAGACGCTGGTCTCGACCCTGCTGCTCATGGGCATCTCGACCCTGCTGATCGGGCTGCTCCCGGGCGCCGACACGATCGGTGTCGCCGCGCCGATCATCCTGGTGCTGCTGCGTTTCGCCCAGGGGTTCGCCGTCGGTGGCGAATGGGCCGGCGCGACGTTGCTCACCGCCGAGTACGCCCCACCGGGCAAACGCGGGATGTACGCGATGTTCCCGCAGCTCGGTCCGGCCATCGCGTTCGCACTGTCGAGCGGCACGTTCCTGTTCACCGGGCTGGCGCTCGGCGACACCAACGAGGCCTTCCTCACCTACGGATGGCGTATCCCGTTCCTGTTCAGCATCGTCCTGGTCGGTATCGGTCTCTACATGCGGCTGGCGATCGAGGAGACGCCGGTGTTCCGCGCCGAGGCCGCGGCCCGTTCGGCCGCCGACCGGGAGTCGGGTGAGAAGCGGACGCTGCCGTTCCTCGACGCCTGGCGGTTCCAGACCAGGGAGATCCTGCTGTCGGCGGGTGCGCTCGCGATCATGTTCGCCTTCTTCTACATGGGCACTGCGTATCTCACCAGCTACGCCACCACGGAGCTGGGATTCTCGCGGCCGTTCGTGCTCACCGTCGGAATCTGTGCCTCGGTGGTCTTCGGCGCCGCGGTCGTGGTGTCCGCGCTGTACTCCGACCGGGTGGGCCGACGCAAGGTCATCATGATCTCGTGTGGCTTCGCGGTCGTGTGGGCGCTCGTGCTCTTCCCGTTGCTGGACACCGGATCTCCGGTCGCCTTCGTCGTCGGCACGGTCGTCACACTCGCGATCTTCGGCATCGCCTACGGGCCGTGTGGGGCACTGCTTCCCGAGATGTTCCACACCCGGTACCGCTACACCGGTGCCGGTCTCGGCTACAACCTCGCCGGCGTTCTCGGTGGCGCGATTCCGCCGTTGCTCGCCGCGCCCCTCGCCGCGTCCTACGGCAGCATCGCGATCGGTATCATGCTCGCACTGCTGGGCGTGCTCAGCTTCGTCTGCACCCGGGCGCTCGTCGAGACCAGTCAGCGAGCCCTGTGACGTTTCGTGTCCACACACCCTGATTCCTTCCCGCCATGCCTTCCCGACCATGGCGTCGACATCCTGGTTCCCCCGATCGGGGTTCCGAGACCACAGCGTGTCCGGATTCCGAACACGTGCGGCCACCGATCGTCGACCATGGTGGGAAGGAACAGGGGCGAAAGCTGTATCCGAGTACGACCGAGGAGAGATCGACGATGACCGGAAATGTTTCCCGCAGCGGCGGCCTGCGCGATGTTCCCCGGGTCCCCAGCTATACCTCGGGGACGTCCGGCGTCCCTCTCCTCGGCGACACGATCGGCGACAGCCTGGACCGTACCGCCGCGCTGCACGGCGGGCGTGAAGCACTCGTCGACGTGCCGTCCGGGCGGCGATGGACGTACGCGGAACTGGTCTCGGACGTCGACGATCTGGCCCACGGCCTGCTCGCCGGGGGCATCGGCAAGGGTGACCGGGTGGGGATCTGGGCACCGAACCGTCCGGAGTGGACGCTGATCCAGTACGCCACAGCGAAGATCGGCGCGATTCTCGTCAACATCAATCCGGCGTACCGCACACACGAATTGCGCTACGTGCTCGAGCAGGCCGGGGTGCGGTTGCTGGTGTCCGCGCCCGAGTTCAAGGGCTCGGACTACGCGCGGATGATCGAGGAGGCCCGGCCGGAATGCGCCGGGCTCGAACAGGTAACGCTGCTCGACTCCCCGGGGTGGAACGAACTCGTCGACGCCGGACGCGCCGCCCGGCGCGACCGGCCGGACGACCTGGCAGCCGCTCAGGCGGCACTCTCACCGGACGATCCGATCAACATCCAGTACACGTCGGGAACCACCGGATTCCCGAAAGGCGCGACACTCAGTCACCACAACATCCTCAACAACGGGTACTTCGTGGGCGAGCTGTGCCACTACACGGAACAGGACCGGGTCTGCATTCCGGTGCCGTTCTATCACTGCTTCGGCATGGTGATGGGCAACCTCGCGAGTACCACCCACGGCGCGACGATGGTGATCCCGGCCCCCTCGTTCGATCCACACGCCACGCTCGAGGCCGTCCAGGCCGAGCGGTGTACGTCCCTGTACGGCGTGCCGACGATGTTCATCGCGGAGCTGGCCGACCCGGACTTCGATTCCTTCGATCTGTCCTCGCTGCGCACCGGGATCATGGCGGGATCGCCCTGCCCGGTCGAGGTGATGAAGCAGGTGATCGAGCACATGGGAATGTCGGAGGTGTCGATCTGCTACGGCATGACCGAGACGTCCCCGGTATCGCTGCAGACCCGCTCCGACGACTCGATCGACCAGCGCGTCTCCACCGTGGGCCGCGTGGGTCCACATCTCGAGGTCAAGATCGTCGATCCGGCAACGGGTCTGACGGTTCCGCGCGGTGAGCCCGGCGAGTTGTGCACCCGGGGCTACTCGGTGATGCTCGGCTACTGGAACCAGCCGGACAAGACGGGTGAGGCCATCGACGCCGCGCGATGGATGCACACCGGCGACATCGGTGTGATGGACGACGACGGCTACGTCGCGATCACCGGCAGGATCAAGGACGTGGTCATCCGCGGTGGCGAGAACATCTATCCCCGCGAGATCGAGGAGTTCCTCTACACCCATCCCGACGTGCTCGATGCGCAGGTCGTCGGCGTGCCGGACCGCAAGTACGGCGAGGAACTGATGGCCTGGATCCAGTTGCGCGACGGAGCCGAGCCGCTCGACACCGCCGCGGTACGCGCGTTCTGTGAGGGGCGTCTGGCGCATTACAAGATTCCCCGGTACGTGCACATCGTCGACGAGTTCCCGATGACCGTGACGGGCAAGGTGCGCAAGGTCGAGATGCGCGAGCGGTCGGTCGCTCTCATCGAAGGGTTGTGAGTGCCCCGAATGCCATCGCGCGCAGCACCGAGCGGGTGAGCTCGGGGGACGAGGGGTCGGCGCTGTGCGGGGTCGAGTTCAGCAGGCCGAACGTCGCGTGCGCCATCACCCGCGCGGACTCTTCGTCCGTACCCGGGGAGACGCGGAGCAGGACGCCCACCCACACCTCGACGTAGCGCCGCTGGGTGAGCCGGACCTGTCGTTTGGCCTCGGGGGGCAGGTTCTCGAGATCGCGATCCTGGATGCGGATCAGGTCCGGTTCGGTGAGCGCGAAGTCGAGGTGGAAGTCGACCAGCCCCGACAGGGCCGCAGCCGGACTCTCGGCCGTGTCGGCGACGGCCGTCCCGCCGTCGAGCAACCGGGTGCTGATGCCGACGAGCAGTTCCACCAGTACCGCGTCCTTGTTGGGGAAGTGGCGGTACACGGCGGGGCCACTGATGCCGGCCGCGGACCCGAGATCCTCGAGGCGCACGCCGAGGAATCCGCGCTCGGCGATCAAACGCGCAGCCTCGATGAGAAGTTGGCGCCGACGGTCGGCCTTCATCTGCTCACGCCGGGTGGTGGGCTCGGCCATCGCCGCACTCCCTTCCGCTGTCTCGTCGGGGTCCGTTCCGCGGAGACCGGGTGAGCCGGACATCGGGTATGGACTTCTGCGTGCAGCATAGTTATGTTGGATTCAGTTATTGATCATTAACTCACATGATCACTCGCGAAGGCGGTCACACGCGAAGGCGGCGGAATGGCATCTCCAGGTACGGCACCCGACACCCACCGGGCGGCACACGTCGCTCTCGTGGACGAGCTGCGCGCGAATCTCGAACGTACGGCGCTCGGCGGCAGCGCGCGGGCCCGCGAGCGGCACGTCTCACGCGGCAAGCTGTTGCCGCGCGAGCGGGTCGACGGTCTGTTGGACCCGGGCAGCCCCTTCCTCGAGATCGCCCCGCTCGCCGCGAACGGCATGTACGGCGACGAGAGCCCGGGAGCCGGCATCATCGCCGGGGTCGGTCGGGTCGCCGGACGCGAATGCGTGATCGTCGCGAACGATGCGACCGTCAAGGGCGGCACCTACTATCCGATGACGGTCAAGAAGCATCTGCGGGCGCAGGAGATCGCGCTCCAGAACCACCTTCCGTGCATCTACCTGGTGGATTCGGGTGGAGCGTTCCTTCCCCGCCAGGACGAGGTCTTCCCGGACCGCGAGCACTTCGGTCGGATCTTCTACAACCAGGCGACGATGAGTGCCCGCGGCATCGGTCAGATCGCCGCGGTGATGGGGTCGTGCACCGCCGGTGGCGCCTACGTCCCCGCGATGAGCGACGAGGCCGTGATCGTGCGGAATCAGGGCACCATCTTCCTCGGTGGGCCCCCTCTGGTGAAGGCGGCGACCGGAGAGGTGGTCACCGCGGAGGAACTCGGCGGCGGCGACCTGCACTCCAAGATCTCCGGGGTCACCGACCACCTCGCCGAGGACGATCGGCACGCCCTGGCTCTCGTGCGCGACATCGTCTCGACGCTCGGCCCCCGCACTCCGACACCGTGGGAGACGGCCCCGCCGGTCGACCCGATCGCGCCCCAGGCCGAGCTCTACGACGTCGTGCCCGTCGACCCCCGAACCCCGTACGACGTGCACGAGGTGATCACCAGAATCGTCGACGGTGGTGGCTTCCACGAGTTCAAGTCCGAGTACGGAAAGACCCTGGTGACCGGCTTCGCGCACATCCACGGTCACCCGGTCGGGATCGTCGCGAACAACGGGGTGCTGTTCGCGGAATCGGCGGTGAAGGGCGCCCACTTCATCGAGCTGTGCGACAAGAGGAGCATCCCGCTGGTGTTCCTGCAGAACATCGCCGGCTTCATGGTCGGCCGCGACTACGAGGCCGGGGGTATCGCCAAGCACGGCGCGAAGATGGTCACCGCGGTGGCCTGCGCCCGGGTCCCGAAGCTCACCGTCGTCATCGGTGGCTCCTACGGCGCCGGAAACTACTCGATGTGTGGACGCGCCTATTCGCCTCGCTTCCTGTGGATGTGGCCGAACGCGCGGATCTCGGTGATGGGCGGGGAACAGGCGGCGTCGGTGCTCGCGACGGTGCGCTCCGAGCAGATCGCCGGCGACTCGTGGACGGCCGCAGAGGAGGAGGCGTTCAAGGCGCCCATCCGCGAGCAGTACGAGTCCCAGGGAAACCCCTACTATTCGACGGCCCGGCTGTGGGACGACGGGATCATCGATCCCGCGGACACCAGAACCGTTCTCGGGCTTGCATTGTCGGCCTGTGCCCACGCGCTGCTGGAGCCGGTCTCCTACGGCGTCTTCCGGATGTGAGATGACATGAAACAGCCCACCACGATCCACACCGTTCTCGTCGCCAACCGGGGGGAGATCGCCGTACGGGTGATCCGCACGCTGCGCGCGATGGGGATCCGTTCGGTCGCCGTGTTCAGCGAGGCCGACCGGGGAGCCCGTCACGTCCGCGAGGCGGACACCGCCGTCCTCCTGGGGCCGGCCCCGGCGCGCGAGAGCTATCTGTGCATCGAGAAGGTCGTTGCGGCAGCCACCGGAAGCGGGGCCCAAGCCGTCCACCCCGGCTACGGATTCCTCTCCGAGAACGCGGAATTCGCGCGAGCATGCGCCACGGCCGGGCTCGCGTTCCTGGGGCCGTCCGCCCGTGCCATCGAGGTGATGGGCGACAAGATCACCGCGAAGAACGCCGTGGCAGAGTTCGACGTCCCCGTCGTGCCCGGCATCGCGCGCCCCGGTCTCACCGACGCGGAGCTGATCGCCGCGGCCGACGCGATCGGCTTTCCCGTCCTCGTCAAACCGTCGGCGGGCGGTGGCGGGAAGGGCATGCGGTTGGTGGAGCATCCGGAGTCGCTGCCCGATGCGCTGTCCGGCGCACGCCGTGAGGCCGGTGCCTCCTTCGGTGACGACACGCTGTTCCTCGAACGGTTCGTGCTCCGGCCCCGGCACATCGAGGTGCAGGTCCTCGCCGACACCCACGGCAACGTCGTGCATCTCGGGGAACGGGAGTGCAGCCTTCAGCGACGCCACCAGAAGGTCGTCGAGGAGGCGCCTTCCCCGCTCCTGGACGAGGCGACCCGGTCCAGGATCGGCGCGGCCGCCTGCGATACGGCACGATCGGTGGACTACGTCGGCGCGGGAACGGTCGAGTTCATCGTCTCCGCCGACCGCCCCGACGAGTTCTTCTTCATGGAGATGAACACGCGACTTCAGGTGGAGCATCCGGTGACCGAGATGGTGACGGGTCTCGACCTGGTCGAATGGCAGGTCCGTATCGCGGCGGGAGAGGAACTCGGCTTCGGACAGGATGACGTGACGCTGTCCGGGCACGCCGTCGAGGCCAGGGTGTACGCGGAGGACCCCGGCCGCGGCTTCCTCCCCACGGGCGGGGAGGTATGGGACGTCGTCGAGCCCGAGCTGCCGGGCGTGCGGATCGACTCCGGGCTGTTGCCGGGCACGGTGGTGGGCAGCGAGTACGACCCGATGCTCGCGAAGGTGATCGCGCACGGCGCCGATCGTGCCGATGCACTGCGTGCCCTCGATCGTGCCCTCGCCGATACCGGCGTGCTCGGGGTCGTCACGAACATCGACTTCGTGCGTTTCCTGCTCGCCGACGACGACGTCGTCTCCGGTGACCTCGACACCGGCCTGCTCGATCGCCGGCTCGCCGACTACCGCTCACCGCAGGCGCCCGACACGGTGCTCGTGGCGGCCGCGGTGTACCGCTGGATGCGCCGATGGTCCCGGGCGACCGCCGACCCGTGGTCCCGGCCCACCGGATGGCGCGCCGGACGGCCGGCACCGACGCGGATCCGGCTCTCGGCAGGAGAGCGCACCGAGCACGTGTACGTCACGGGAACACCGTCGTCCGCCCGAGCGTGGGTCGAAGACGGCGACGAGTACCCGGTCGCCGCGGAACTCGACGCTTCCGGGCGTCGTCTCGACATCCTGGTCGGCACTCGACGCGACAGCTATCGCATCGCCGATGTGGGGGACCACCTGTGGCTGGCGGGCACCGACGGCACGTGGGAGGTCCGGCAGACGCCCGAGGTCCGCATTCGCGGCGAGGACGCCGGGGCGGGGTCCGCGGAGGTGACCAGTCCGATGCCGGGCACCGTCATCGCACTCGGCGCCGAGCCGGGGGCGCGGGTGCGTTCCGGTGACCTGCTGCTCGTCGTCGAGGCGATGAAGATGGAGCACTCGCTCACCGCACCGGCGGACGGCGTCGTCGAGATCCTGGTCGGCGTCGCCGAGCAGGTGAAGGTCGATCAACTACTTGCTCGTGTCGTTCCCCTACCTGCGTCGGCCGACGCGGAGACCCGTGAGAAAGAGGACGCATCATGACCGGCAGCTCCTTCCTGTCCACCTCCGAGCTTCCCGAGGACTACGCACAGCTGGCCGCGACGGTCGCGGACTTCGCACGCACCGTGGTCGCGCCTGTCGCCGCCGAACACGACGCGGCGCACACCTTTCCGTACGAGGTCGTCGCCGGCATGGGCGAGCTGGGCCTGTTCGGTCTGCCGATCCCCGAGGAGTACGGCGGGCAGGGGGGCGACTACTTCGCCCTGTGCCTCGCCCTCGAGGAACTGGGCAAGGTCGACCAGTCCGTCGCGATCACCCTCGAGGCCGGAGTGTCCCTGGGGGCCATGCCGATCCTGCGATTCGGCACCGAGGAACAGAAGCGGACCTGGCTACCGCAACTGGCCTCCGGACGGGCACTCGGTGCGTTCGGGCTGACCGAGCCCGGCGCCGGTAGCGACGCGAGCGGCACCAAGACCACCGCACGTCTCGACGGTGACGAGTGGGTGATCAACGGGAACAAGCAGTTCATCACCAACTCGGGAACCGACATCACCGCGCTGGTGACCGTCACCGCGGTCACCGGGACGAGCGAGGCCGGCAAGAAGGAGATCTCCACCGTCATCGTCCCCGCGGACACGCCGGGGTTCACCGCGGAGAAGGCCTACGACAAGGTCGGCTGGAACGCCTCCGACACCCATCCGTTGACCTTCGCCGACGCGCGGGTCCCCGCCGCGAACCTTCTCGGGGAGCGCGGCCGCGGGTACGCGAACTTCCTGCGCACCCTCGACGAGGGCCGGATCGCCATCGCCGCGCTGGCCACGGGGGCGGCGCAGGGGTGCGTCGACGAGTCGGTGCGGTACGCGAAGGAGCGCGAGGCGTTCGGCGCACCCATCGGGCGCAATCAGGCGATCGCCTTCAAGATCGCCCGGATGGAGGCACGCGCCCACACCGCACGTACCGCGTATTACGACGCGGCCGCGCTCATGCTGTCCGGCAAGCCGTTCAAGAAGCAGGCGGCGATCGCCAAGCTCGTCGCCTCCGAGGCGGCGATGGACAACGCGCGTGACGCCACCCAGGTCCACGGCGGGTACGGATTCATGAACGAGTACTCCGTGGCGCGCCACTACCGGGACAGCAAGATCCTCGAGATCGGCGAGGGCACGACCGAGGTGCAGTTGATGCTGATCGCCCGGGAGGTCGGGCTGTGAGCGGCGGCGAGCACGAGACGCCCACCGGCGAGCGGATCGTCCAACGCGGGCTGTGGTTCGAGGAGTTCGTGGTGGGCACGACGTACGAGCACCGGCCCGGCCGCACGATCACCGAAGCGGACAACGTCCTGTTCACCACGCAGACGATGAACACGCAGGCGCTGCACCTCGACGCCGCATACGCGGCCGGCACCGAGTTCGGTGAGCGACTGGTCAACTCGATGTTCACCCTCTCGACGGTGGTGGGCCTGTCCGTCGCGCAGCTCACCCAGGGAACGATCGTGGCGAATCTCGGTTTCTCGGAGATTCGGTTCCCGAAACCGCTCTTCCACGGCGACACTCTGTATGCGGAGACCCTCGTCACCGAGAAGCGAGAATCGAAGAGCCGACCCACGGAGGGCATCGTGACGCTCGAACACACCGGCCGGAACCAGCACGGGGACGTCGTCGCCGTGGCGGTACGCAGGACACTGGTGCAGAAGCGACCGGGAGAACCGTCGTGAGCTGGCAACTACCCGGGCCCGCGTGGCTGTTCTGCCCCGCGGACCGGCCGGACCGGTACGCCAAGGCCGCCGCGGCCGCCGACGTCGTGATCCTCGACCTCGAGGACGCGGTGGCACCCGCGGACAAGGAGAAGGCGCGTACCGCGCTCATCGACACACCCCTCGATCCGGACCGCACCGTGGTCCGAGTCAATGCCGTGGGCACCGACGACCACGAGCGGGACCTGCTCGCGATAGACGGCACGAAGTACACCCGGGTGATGTTGCCCAAGTGCGAGTCCGCGGACCAGGTGCTCTCGCTGGCGCCGGGCGAGGTGATCGCCCTCGTGGAGTCTCCGCAGGGCGCACTGGCGGTGGAGGAGATCGCGCTCGCGGCGAACGCGATCGGGGTGATGTGGGGGGCCGAGGATCTCGTCGCGGCGCTCGGGGGGAACTCCAGCCGGGACGGGCGCGGCGTGTACCGAGACGTGGCCCGGCACGTCCGCTCGTCGACCTTGTTGGCGGCCAAGGCATACCACCGCATCGCGCTCGACTCCGTCTACCTCGACTTCGCCGATCTCGACGGGTTGCGGGCCGAGTCGGACGACGCCGTCGCCGTCGGATTCGACGTGAAGGTGGCCATCCATCCGACCCAGGTCGGCGTCATCCGCGCCGCGTACACGCCCACGGACGAGGACGTGTCCTGGGCCAGAAGCGTGCTCGCGGCCGCCGAACACGAGAACGGGGTCTTCGCGTTCGAGGGCAAGATGGTGGACTCGCCGGTCCTGCACCACGCCGAACACGTGCTCCGCCGCATCCCCACAGGGCAGGAGTGACCTCGATGAGCAGCGACCCGGCATCCCGGGGCCCGGCGCCCCAGTGGGAGCCGACCGACACCGACCTGCGCGACGCGCAGATCACCCGTTTCGCGGGCTTCGTCGCCGAGCGGCACGGCGTGGAGGTCGACGACTACCACAGTCTGTGGCGTTGGTCGGTGTCCGACGTCGGTGCCTTCTGGCAGGCGGTGTGGGAATGGGCCGGCGTCCGGTCCGTCACCGAACCGGGTCCCGCCCTTGCTGATTCGACAATGCCCGGGGCCGTCTGGTTTCCCGGAGCCCGGCTCAACTATGTCGAGCACGTGTTCCGGCACTCCCGGGGCGACGAGACGGCGCTGCTCCGGGTCCACGAGGGCACCGAGAATGTCGGGGACACCGAGATCACCGAGATGTCCTGGGACGAACTGCGGGGCCAGGTGGCGGCGTTCGCCGCGACGCTGCGCGCCCACGGCGTCGGGAGCGGGGACCGGGTCGTCGGCTACCTGCCGAACATTCCGGAGGCCGTCGTCGCCTTCCTCGCCACCGCGTCACTCGGCGCGGTGTGGGCAGCGTGCGGACAGGACTACTCGGCGCCCGCCGCACTCGACCGGCTCGGCCAGCTCGAGCCGAAGGTACTCGTCACCGCGGACGGATACCGTTTCGGCGGCAGGGCGCACGATCGCACCGAGGCGTCGGCGCAGATCCGTGACGGCCTCGACAGCCTCGTGCTCACGGTGCTCGTCCCCAACCTGAACCCGGCCGCCGATACCGATGCACTCCCGGCCACGACACCGGCCAGGATCACGTGGGCGGAGGCGGTGTCCGAGTTGGCCGAACTCGCACCGGAATCCGTCCCGTTCGACCATCCACTGTGGGTGGTGTTCTCCTCCGGAACCACCGGATTGCCCAAGGGCATCGTCCACGGACACGGGGGCGTCCTGCTCGAGCACCTCAAGTCGCTGGCCCTCCAAGCGGATCTGTCCGCGGACGACACGTTGTTCTGGTACACCAGCCCGAGCTGGATGATGTGGAACTACCAGACATCCGGGCTCCTGGTCGGAGCCACCGTGGTCTGCTACGACGGAAGTCCGTCGTACCCCGAGGCGGACAGTCTGTGGGACCTCGCGGCCCGCACCCGGGCGACGGTGCTCGGCACCAGCCCGGGCTACGTGCTCGCGTGTGTCAAGGCCGGGGCCGAACCCGCAGCGGACCACGACCTGTCCACGTTGCGCACGGTCGGGATCACCGGGTCGACGCTTCCGGCCTCGTCGTCGTTGTGGCTGTCCGAACACGTCGGCGCCTCGGTGCCCGTGATGTCGATCTCCGGAGGTACGGACGTGGTGTCGGCGTTCGTCGGCGGCGCGCGGACCGTCCCGGTGTGGCCGGGCGAGCTGTCCGCGCCGTACCTCGGCGTCGCGCTCGCGGCACTCGACGAGGGCGGACATCCCGTCGTGGGGGAGGTCGGCGAACTCGTGGTCACCGAACCGATGCCCTCCATGCCGGTCCGGTTCTGGAACGACCCGGACGGCCGCCGGTATCGGGACGCCTACTTCGACATGTACCCGGGGGTGTGGCGCCACGGCGACTGGGTCACGATCACCGACCGCGGGTCGGTGCTCATGCACGGTCGCTCCGACTCCACGCTGAACCGGCACGGAATCCGGATGGGCAGCGCCGACATCTACCAGGTGGTCGAGCGGATTCCCGAGATCGCGGAGGCACTCGTCCTCGGTATCGAGCGCGACGACGGTGGCTACTGGATGCCGCTGTTCGTCGTCCTCGACCCCGGAGCCGAACTCGACGCGGTTCTGCAGGAACGGATCCGGACGGCATTGCGGGAACAGCTGTCGCCGCGGCACGTGCCCGACGACATCATCGTGGCACCGGGTATCCCGCACACGCGGACAGGAAAGAAACTGGAGGTGCCGCTCAAGCGGATTCTCCAGGGTGCGGACGCGTCACGAGCCGTCGATCCGAGTGCGATCGACGCCCCGGAACTCATCGATTGGTTCGTGCGCAGGTCCCGGTGACCGGGCCTGGTTCCTGGGGTTTCAGCCCTGGGGCCTGAGGTTTCAGGCCGGGGGCCAGGGTCAGGTCCAGTCCCAGGACAGTCGTTCGGCCACGTCGAGTTGCTCGCACAGCCGGCGGATCCCGCTGAAGTCCTGGCCGGGGCGTGCGCTCCCGAGGTGGTGTTCGGCATCGTCGATCATGGCCTGCCCACCGGGAAGCTCCTCGTAGTCGACGATCGCCCTCCAGGATCCGAAATCGTTGCCGCCGAACGCGTCCATCCCCGCGACCAGGCCTTCGAGGAATACACGACACTCGTTGCCGTCCAGTCCGTCGAACACGGCGGCCGCCGCCTCGGAGGTGATCGAGGCATGCGTGTACTCGTCGCGGTTGTGCAGGCGCACCGTCGCACGGTTCACCGGTTGCACGTCCTCGTCGTCGCACACCAGATCGAGATAGGAGCTGATGGAGATCTCGGCGACGGTGGTGAACGCCAGGGTGAGCAGCGCCGCGACCCTCCGGTCGCCGGCCTCGTCCGCCGCCCGCCGGACCCGGCGCACCGTGAGCACGTCGGGCAGGACGCGGTCCGGCAACGCCCAGCCGCGTCGGCGTCGCGTCACCGCACTGGCGTTGCGGTGCATCAGGGTGTGGTACTGCTCGTCGACCATCGACTGATGCACCGCGAGATACAGCGTGTCCCCGAGCCCGGAGTCGAACGCGTCGTGGGCGAGCAGGTCGAAGCCGGGGTTGACCACGTACTGCTCGATGTCCATCACGTTCTTGTTGAACGCGACCCAGGCCCAGGCACGCAGCCGGTTCCGTGCGTCCTCGCTCGCCGACAGGAACGCGTCGTGCCGGGCGAACGGTAGCAGGGTGTCGGGGTAGTCGTGTTTCTCGAGATCGAACAGGTCGTCCAGGTCGGGTTCGGGCTTCTTGACCGTGGCCCGTCGGCCCCACGTCGTCGTCAGACGAGAAACCACCGCATTCTCGACCCGGTCGTCCGGATCGGCGGTGGGCATGGTCGGTGGACGGGCCCTCACGTGCGCGGACATGGCTGTCCTTCCGGTGTCGCATCGGTCGGTTCGGGGAACAGGGCGGGGTCAGCGAAGAGGGCGGTGCAGGTCGCGCGCAGCTCTTCGGTCCGGTGTCGCAGCGGATCTCGCGCCCGGTCGAGTAGGTCGGCGAAAGCGGAATCTCCGGCTCGGGCGGCCTTGCCCACCTCACGCACACCGGCGGCGAGCGCGGCTCGCGCCTGTTCGGCATACGGATTCGCCGACTGGATCTCCCGGTACACCTCCGGCGTTCCCGAGGCGACGCGCGACAGCAGCGCCAGGGTCACCAGATGCGGTGGGGCCGCGAGTGACAGGAGGTCGTCGACGGAAACGTCGAGGTGGCCCAGTGCTCGTCCGAAGGCGAGGACCGTCGCGTGGGTGAGCGCCTGGGTGGTGGCGGTCAGCCGGTCGTGCTCGTCGGCACTCACGGACACCACCCGTGCTCCCCGGCGCGTCCACGGTTCGCGGAGATCGGCCGGTACGGGACGTCCGTCGTACGCGACGACCGCCACGGCCCGGCCGTCGGGAGAGAGTGACGGCGCGAACATCGGGTTCACCCCCACCGCCCGGTGACCGAACCCGACCTCGTCGAGAGCGGCCGCATACCGTGACTTGACCGACAGGGTGTCGACGACGAGCGCGCCCGCGGGGAGCAGTGCCTCCACGATCGGCAGGCACGCGACGGCGACCGATTCCGGGACGGCGAGGATCAGGACGTCGGTGCGCGCGAGGACGGAGACCAACGCTGCCTCCGGCGCGGTGACGTCCCCAGGAACAGTGCCCGAGGCGACTGTGTCGATCCCGGCGCCGTCGATTCCGGCGCCGTCGATTCCGGCGCCGTCGATCCCGGCGCCGGACGGGCCCGTCGAATCCCCGGCCACCCGGCCGGGGAGATCGACGACGATCACCGCGTCGCCGTCGCCGTCGCCGTCGGCGGCGGCCCACTCCGCGAGCATCGTGCCCACCGCGCCCCGGCCGCCGACGACCGTGACCGTGTGGGCACCGCGGGTCACGGCCGGTACTCGCCCGGATGGTCCGCGATCACCGAGAGCGCCTGCACCATGCTCGCCGCCTTCACCATCGTCTCGTCGAATTCCTCCTCGGGGTCCGACAGCGCCGTGATCGCGCCGCCGATACCGAAGCTCACCGTCCCCTCGGTCGCCACCATCGTCCGGATCACGATCGACAGGTCGGTGGTGCCCGTCAGGGAGAAGTACCCGATTGCGCCCGAGTACACGCCTCGAGGCCCGGATTCGAGGCGATCGATGATCTCCATGGTCCGCAACTTGGGCGCCCCGGTCATCGAACCGCCCGGGAACGCGGCGCGGACGGCGGCCACGGCCGAGGAACCGGGAGCCAGCAGGCCACGAACCGTGGAGACCAGCTGATGGACCGCGGGGTAGGTCTCCACCTGGAACAGGAACGGGACGTGCACGGTTCCCGGCACGCACACGCGGGACAGGTCGTTGCGGGTCAGATCGACGATCATGAGGTTCTCGGCACGTTCCTTCTCGCTGTCGAGAAGCTCCCTCCGCAGTGCCTCGTCCTCCCCGGGCGTTCCCGCACGCGGACGGGTGCCCTTGATGGGCTTGGACTCGACCGTCCGGTCGGCCGTGACTCGCAGGAATCGTTCCGGGGAGGCGCTGACCACGTCGATTCCGCCGAACCGCAACAATGAGGCGTGCGGTACCGGATTCGCGGCGCGCAGCCATTCGAACGTGCTCACGGCGTCGATCGAATGCCCGGCCGATGCCATGTTGGTCAGGCAGACCTCGTAGGACTCCCCGGATCTGATCTGTTGCTGGGCGTCGGCGATCTTGCCGAGATACCGGTCGTGGTCGTGGCGCAGGGACAGTCCGACCGGTTCGGCGGTGCGGAGGAGCGGGACGGGTGCGTGCTGCGCGGTGTCCCGCTCCGGGAGCGCACGCAGCCGGGTGGTCACGGTGTCGAGCCAGCGCCGACTCTCGGGGTCTCCGTGCCGATCGCTCAGGCACAGTGCGAAGGTGCGGGCGCGGGCGTGATCGATGACGATCGCGCGGTCCGCGAAGACCAGGGCGGCGTCCGGAGTCGGCGAGCGGTGTGCCCGCCTGCCGCCGGTCTGGGCCTTGAGCTCGTACCCGAGGTATCCGACGTACCCGAGTTCGAAGGGGATGTCCGCCGTGGCGGCCACCGCTCGGGTGGTGAGCTGGCGGTCCAGGTAGTCGAAGAAGCTCGTGTGGACCTGCTCGATCGGCAGGCCGGGCCGCTCGATCCGTACCGTCGCACTCTCGACGTCGTAGGTGACGAACTCGGCTCGCGGGCCCGCACAGTTGCCGAGGACGGTGTACCGGTCGTCGTTGTCGTCACGGGCGGTGCCGTCCAGCCAGAAGGCATGGTGGCCGTCTCCGAAGAACTCGTCGAATGCGCTACGGGGATCGACCTCCCGCTCGATGATTCTGTGATCGACCACATACGGGCCGTGCCGGTCCTGGTCGCACGGCGGTGCCGCGGTGGGTTCGGGACCGCGGGTCGGGGTGAGATCGCGGAAGTTCTCGAGCAGGCGCCGGCCGTGCTCGGTGGAGATCGACTCCGGATGGAACTGCACACCCCACATCGGTCGATCGCGGTGACGCACCCCCATCAGCCGGCCGTCCTCGGTCCACGCGGTCGGCTCGAGTTCGGGGGGCAGGGCATCGACCACCAGCGAGTGGTAGCGGACGGCGGCGAAGGGTGAGGGGATCCCTCGGAAGAGCTCGGATCCGTCGTGCTCGACGGTGGAGAGGCGCCCGTGCATGGGTTGCGGCGCGGGGCCGACCTCGCCGCCGAGGAGGGCACACAGGCCCTGGTGGCCGAGGCAGACCCCGAGTACCGGGAGGGTGGCGTCGGCGATCACCCGGGCGCTGATCCCGAAGTCCCTGGGCCGCAGGGGGTGACCGGGTCCGGGGGAGATCACCACGTTGTCGAACGCGGTGAGATCGATGTCCGACCACTCGGTGTCGTTGCGCACGACCACCGGAGCGGCACCGTTGACGCCGTGCAGCAGGTCGAAGAGGTTGTAGGTGAACGAGTCGTAGTTGTCGATCAGCAGGGTGCGGGTGATCACCGCGGACCTCCGTCTTCGCGTGGCCGCGATCCCGTGCCGGTGACGGTGTCCTCGACCCGGCACGCCTCGTCGATGAGGAGGTCGAAGAGGCGGTCCACGAACGCGGTGGAGAGCCCGTTGTCCTCGGCGTACTCGCGTGCCCGCCGGTGGACGAGGTCCATCCGGCCCGGCTGGACGACGGGGACGTCCGTGCGGGCCTTGACGGCCCCGACCCGACGGCAGAGTTCGACACGATCGCGGACCGCGTCGAGAAGCCTGAAGTCGACCTCGTCGAGAGCTGCCCGCAGCCCGGCGAGGTCGTCGACCGTTCCGTCCGGTCCGCTGTGCGGGTCACCCGGGATCTGCATCAGCCCCCTGTCGATCGTGACGGGGATGCCCTCGGTCCCGTCTGCGCTGGTCCACTGCGTCGACCGGTAGGCTCCACCACGACGGCTACGGGTGGCGCTGGGGTAATCGACGGATCGATTCATGCTACTTCACAACGCGAAACGTCGTGAACGGCTTGGCGGTCCCGACGGAAGGGAGCACGGTGGAGTCGCTCGCGGCGATGTTCGAGCCGGAGGACGCGCGAATCCTGGCAGCGGCACTCGAACAGTTCGCCCTTACCGGTGTCCGTCGTACCAGCACGGACGACATCGCGCGACGGGCGGGAGTCAATCGGGCAACCCTCTATCGGCGCCTCGGAACGAAGGACCAGATCGTCGGCGGGGCGATGGTGTTCGAGGCGACCCGCGTGCTCGCCGAGATCGACCGGCAGTTGCACGCGCTGCCGGACGGTGTCGCCGCGGAGGACTTCATCGTTCGGTTCTTCGTCATCACCCAGGCCACGTTGCACACGAACCCGCTGCTCGTCCAGCTGCTGGAGGTCGACCGCGACGAGACGCTGTTCGCGCTCACGGGCAAGGCGGGTGGCATTCTGACCGCAGCCTCGTCCTACCTCGCCGACCGCATCCGGGAGATCCGTGCCCGTGCCGGACTCCCGAGCGACGACCGAGTCGAGGCAGTGGCGGCGGCGATCTCGCGGCTCTCGCAGTCCCTGCTGCTCACGCCGGACGGGCCCCCGCGTGTCGACACCGAACGTGCGAGGGAGGACTTCGCGCGTGCCGTGCTGGTCCCGATGATCCTCGGCTGACCGGGCCGTGTGTCAGGGTAGCTGGGGTGTCAGGGAGAGCTGGGGTGTCAGGGAGAGCGGGGGCGTCAGGGGTAGCGGGGATTGTTGTGCTGGGGGATCTCGATGCTGATCGGACGAAGCTCGGACATGTAGAGCAGGACGAACTGCCGGAGGATCTCGTCGAAGGTCCAATACACCTGCGGTGTCGGCGGCAGGGGGAGGAGCGTCTCCCGGACGGCGACGAACGGGCCCCACGCGGTGTCCAGTAGTGGGCTCCAGACGGGTTCCCTGGGAATGCGTAGCCAGTCGGCGATCCGGTCGCCGAGCATGAATCGGGTCAGCGCCCCGAGGATCGGTCGGCTGAGGACGGTCGCGTCCAGTCCCGATCCGAGATCGAGGAGCGTGTCCGCCAGTTTGATGCCTTCCGGTGTCGGGGCGAGGATCGGGTCGAGTACCTCGGCGGCCTGGGAGTCGGCCTGATCCCACGTGGCGGGGATGTACTGGTCTTCGATGCCGAGCAGGTGTGCGCCCAACTGCCACGAGTGCAGAAAGCCGTCGGACTCGTCGGCGGGAACCCGTACGTTCCAGTCTCTCAGCGTCCGCATCACGGTGGTGGGGAGGCTGTGCCAGGTGACCATCATGTCGTGCTGGCTGATCGGGGTGTTCTCCGGTGCGGCATTGTTCCAGTGCGGGGACTGCGGGAGCAGGTGACGCACCGCGGCGTGCACGAGACGCGTCTTCACACTCGTCACGATCATCTCGCCGTCGTGCCGGTAGGCGTTGCGGGATCCGATGTCGTAGCCCAGTTTCGCGGTTCTCGAGATGCGGCCCTTCATGTTCGCGCCGCCCTTGGAGTAGTAGACCGCCACCGCCTCTCGGGGAATCACCGTGCTCATCATTCCGCTGGCGAATCCGTACAGCACTCCGAGGTAGAGGCCCCGCTTCTCGTTGTAGCGGACGGCGGCGGCGAGCTTGTCCTGATCGGTCCACGCCGGAAGTCGGCGCGCGTGCTCCATGAAATCGCGGAGATCGGCGGGAAGGCCGTCGGGCAGTGGCTGACCGTTCTTCTTCCAGGTCCGCAAGAGTTCGTTCACCTTCGGAACGTCTCCGCGGTCGAGGAGTGACGCCACGAGGGGATCCGCCTCGGTGTCCCACACCAGGCGGGGATCCACGCCACTCCCTGTGCCCGGGACGGACCCGGCCGGTGACCATCTCCACGGCTGCGCACTCGCGGGTGCGCCGAGAGCGAACGCGCCCGCCGCGCCCAGGGCGACTCCACCAGCCTTCAGCACGTTGCGTCTACTCACGTTCTCCATGTCCGTGTCTTCCCTTCGTCGCCCGACTCGATGAAGCAATGAAACAAACGTTGTTTCATTGTTGCATGAGTAGCACGAAGTGGCGCAGATCACAAGGATTTCGAGTCTCCGGGGTGTGCGTACCGCGGGTGTAGGATCGCCCCATCGAGGAGGAGATCGTGGAATCCGTGCCGCCCGCCCCAGCCCCGGCCTCGGCCCGAAAGTCCCTGCTCGAGCGCGCGTACCTGGACGCCGTCGAGCAGATCGACGACGGGGACGGCACCCGCACGCGACTCCTCGACGCCGCATTCGAGCAGTTCTGCCGAAGCGGTATCCAGCGCTCCTCGATGGAGGAGGTCGCTCGCCGGGCCGGCCTGTCCCGGATCACCCTCTACCGGAAGTTCGCCACCAAGGACGCGTTGGTCGATCAGGTCATCCTGCGCGAGTTCAGCCGCTACTTCGCACGGTTCCTCGACGACATCGCCCACGCCGACGACGCGGCGGAGCGGGTGGTGCTGGGGTTCGTGAGTTCGCTGCGCGCCATCCGGGGGAACCCCCTGATCGGCGGCCTCATCGCGACGGAACCGACGCTCCTCGCCGGCTCCACGGTCGGCGGCGACGGCAGGATTCTCGCGACGGTGCGCCAGTTCGTCGCCGGCCAGCTTCGCCGAGAGCAGCGCGCCGGCAGCATCTCGGATGATCTCGACACCGACCTGGCGGCCGAGATGATGGTGCGCGTCACGGCGTCGTTCCTCACGATCCCCAGCCGCATCATCGACCTGGACGACGAAAGTCAGCTGGGTGCGCTCGCGTGGCAGTTCCTCGTGCCGATGTTGGAGCCTTCACCGCCGCGACGATGACGGTGCCGAAGTCAGTCCCACATACCGATGCTCTCGAGGTGTGCGGTCAGCAGTGTCGCGCCCTCGGCGAAGTGCGCCTTGTTCTCGGCGGCGGCTGTCTCGGCGTCACCGGCCGTCAAGGCGGCGACGAGCCGCTCGTGACTCTCGACGGCGGACTCTCCCCAGGCCCGGTCGGTCGAATAGAACTGCACCGGGGTGTACCGGACCGCGCTGGCGAGGAACCAGGACAGTTTGCGCGACCCGGCGTACCGGTTGAGCACGCGGTGGAACCGCCACTCGTTCTCTTCGATCTGTGCGCTGTCGCCGGCCGCGACAGCGGCGCGTAGCCCGTCGTTGTAGCCGGCGAGTTCGTCGAGCATCTCCGGAGTCGCCGCGGCGGCTGCCCGCCGCGCCAGTTCTTCGGCGATCTGGCCCTGCAGCCAGAACAGATCCGCGATGTCGTCGCGGGTCAGGGGCGCCACGACGTAGCCGCGGTGAGGGACCAGTTCGACCAGTCCCTCTCCGCGGAGCGTCAGCAGTGCTTCACGCACCGGCGTGACACTCACCCCCAACTCCGCGGCCGTCTCGTCGAGCCGGATGAAGTCGCCCGGGCGGACCCCACCGGACATGATGATGTTCCGTACGTGAACCGCGACGTCCTCCGCCAGTTGGGGGCGCCGACGCAACGGGGCACCCTTCGGGGCCCCGATACCCGAGCGGGACACGGACGGCGGTGTCCTGGACGGCGGTGTCATGGTCGGCTCCTTCACGGCATTCGCCTACGGACGGCCTACAGGCCGTAGGTCTTCCCGATGATGTCACGCTGGATCTCGTTGGTTCCGCCGTAGATCGTCGAGACGATGGTCGAGCGCACGTGCTTCTCCATGTCGAACTCGGTCGCGTATCCGTAGCCACCCATCATCTGCATGCCCTCGAGGGCCATCTTCTTGGCCGTCTCGGTGACCTTCAGCTTCGCCATCGACGCCTCGCGGGCGAGGACCTTGTCCGGGTGTGCGTCCGCTTCCGCCGCGACGCTGTAGACGAGCAACTTGCTGCACTCGATTTCGGTGGCGAGATCCGCGATGCGGTGGCGCAACGCCTGGAAGGAGCCGACGGGTCGGCCGAACTGCTTTCGCTGGGTGACGAATTCGAGGGTGTCGTCGAACGCGCGCTGGGCGGTGCCGAGCATCATCGCGGCGAGGATCAGCCGCTCGAAGTTCAGCCCGGTCATCAGCTGCCGCCAGCCGTTGCCGACCTCGCCGATCACCGCCTCCTCGGGGAGTACGCAGTCGGTGAAGTAGAGATCGTTGACCTCCTTGCCGCCCATCGTGTCGATGCCGCTGATCTTCAGGCCCGGGGTGTCCGCCGGGACGTGGAACATCGTCAGCCCCTCGTGCTTGCCGTCGCCGCGCCCGGTCCGTGCCACGAGCAGGATGTTGTCGGCGAAATGGGCGTTCGAACACCAGGTCTTCTGTCCGTTGACCAGCCAGCCGTCGCTGGTCTTCTCGGCTCGGGTGCTCAGATTTCCCACGTCGGAGCCGGCCTCGGGCTCGGACATCGAGATCGACTGCGACCGGCCCGCGACGATGCCGCGCAGTACGGTCTCCTTCTGGGCGTCGGTGCCGAACTTGCGGTAGGCGCCGCCGGTGATCAGCGTGGGCCCGATTCCTCCGATGGGCGCCATCCCGTGCGCGGCCTCCTCGAGCAGGATGCACATGTCCACCATGCTCGCGTCGGACCCGTCGTACTCCTCCGGCACGGTGAGGCCGAGCCACCCGAGTTCGGCCATCTTCGCGTAGACCTCGTCGCTGTGGTTGTGGGCGCCGTGATCGGTGAGCTTGTCTCGCTGTTCCCTGGTGCCGACCTCGCGCTTGCAGAAGTCGGCGACGGTCTTGGCGAAGTCCTTCTGTTCGGGGGTGAACTGCACGCTCATGCCGAGGTGTCCTCTCGTGGGGGTGGGTGTTGCTCGGGGGTTGTCGGCGGCTCCGGGGCGGCCTAGTGTGAGGCACACTACATCAGATCAGATCAAATATATGTGATGTGACTACTCGAAAGGAACCCACGATGGCGCGCAACGCACCTTCGTCTCCCGCGGGGGCGGCACCCGGCTCGGCGACCGTGGCCGAGGACGACTCGATGTCTCGCCCGACGTTCTCCTCGTTGGACCCCCGGACGGGTGCCGAACTCGCCGAGTACCCGGTTCACGACGCGGACGAGGTGGGCCGGGCGGTGGGCAGGGCACGCGAGGCGGCGCGCTGGTGGGGCCCGCTCGGACACGAGGGCCGGAAGAAGTGGTTGCTGGACTGGAAGAAGTCCATTGCCCGAGGAGCCGAGGAACTGGCCGGCATCATCTCCGCCGAAACCGGCAAGCCACGTGAGGACGCACTTCTCGAGGTGATGCTCGCGGTCGAGCACCTCGACTGGGCGGCGAAGAACGCCGGCAAGGTGTTGCGCCGCCGCAAGGTGTCGTCCGGGCTGGTCAGCGCGAACCAGGCGAGCAGCGTCGGATACGAGCCGATGGGGGTCGTCGGTGTCATCGGGCCCTGGAACTACCCGGTCTACACACCGATGGGGTCGATCTCCTACGCCCTGGCTGCGGGCAACGCGGTCGTCTTCAAGCCCAGCGAACTCACACCCGGCGTCGCGGTCTGGCTGGCCGATCGATGGCAGGCACTCGTCCCCAACCAGCCGGTGTTGCAGGTCGTCACCGGCGACGGTACGACCGGCGCCGCCCTGGTGCGGGCCGGTGTCGACAAGATGGCGTTCACCGGATCCGCCGCGACGGCCAAGAAGGTGATGGCCGCATGCGCCGAGACGCTCACCCCGATCGTCGTCGAGGCGGGAGGCAAGGATCCGTTGCTGGTCGACGCGGACGCCGATCTGGATGCGGCGGCGGGATTCGCCGTCTTCGGCGCGCTCGGCAACGCCGGTCAGACGTGTGCCGGAGTCGAACGGGTCTACGTCGTGGACGCGGTCTACGACGAATTCCTGAACCTGCTGCGCGACAAGGTGTCAGCACTGCCGGTCGGCAAGGTGAGCGGCGTGTACGGCCCGATGACCTTGCCGGGCCAGGTGGACGTCGTGCGCGAGCACGTACAGGACGCGCTCGATCGAGGCGGCCGAGCCGTGGTGGGCGGGCTGGAGTCCATCGACGACGGGTACGTCCGTCCCATCGTGCTCGCCGATGTCCCGGAGGACAGTTCTGCGGTGTGTGAGGAGACGTTCGGTCCGACCGTCGTCGTCAATCGGGTGCGTGATCTCGACGAGGCGGTGACGAGGGCGAACGGTACGACGTACGGGTTGGGGGCATCGATCTTCACCAAGGATCAGAAGAAGGCGATGCGGCTCGCCGAGGAATTGCGCACGGGCGTCGTGACCATCGGATCGGTGCTCGGTTTCGCCGGTGTGGGTGCGCTGCCCTTCGGCGGTGTCGGCGACTCGGGGTTCGGGCGTATCCACGGCGCCGACGGGTTGCGCGAGTTCAGCCGGGTCAAGTCGATCACGCGGCAGAAGTTCCGCGCCCCGCTGAACCTGCTGACGATCGAACGCAAGGCTAGGGACATGAAGATCGCTGCGGCGATGCTGAAGATGCGCCACGGGCGCTGAAGGGGAGTGTCGACGATGCTCATGCGAAAGACACGGCCGAGCGGCGCGCAGCGGGTCGGCGGTGGCCGCCACGGCTGGCGGGACCGGACGGAGCAACTCGACCCCGTCCGCGATCACCAGGAGATCCACCGCATCACGGCGGGATTCGAGTTTCCCTGGGACTATCAGCGTTCACTCGAGTTCGCGCTCTTCCGAACCTACTGTGTACCCACCATTTCCCAACTGTTGCAGAAGACGGGGGAGTTCGAGAAGCGCCCCCAGAAACGTTACGACGACACCGCGCTCCTGATGGCCGAACTGGTCGAGCACGGATACGACTCGGACCGGGGCCGGGAATCGCTGCGCACGGTGAACCGCATGCACCATCGATACGACATCGACAACGACGACATGCTCTACGTCCTGTCGACGTTCGTCTACGACCCGATCCAGTGGATCGACCGGTTCGGGTGGCGTCGGCTCACCCCCAACGAGCGCCTCGCGACGTTTCTCTTCTATCGCGAGGTCGGTATCCGGATGGGGATCAAGAACATCCCGGAGGATTTTTCCGAGTTCCATCGCTTCAAGATGAACTACGAACGCGAGAACTTCCGCTACACCGAGGACAACCACCGCGTCGGGCGGTACACGCTCGATCTGTTCTGCTCGTGGTTTCCGGCACCGCTGCGGCCCCTGGTGGCGAAAGGGGTCTACGCGATGCTCGATCCGATGATGTTGTCGGCCTTCGGGTTCCAGGCATCTCCACGGTGGATGACCGTGGCCGGAGAGCGGGCACTGGTGGCGCGATCGGCGCTCGTGCGGTGGCTGCCACCCCGGCGCACGTCGAAGGCGTCCTGTGATCCGCGCAATCGCAGCTACCCCGGATATCCGGTCGGATACCGCCCGAGCGATCTCGGTACCGATCGAGACTTCCACGTCTCGCGGGGGTGAACCGCGGCGTGCGGGCCGCCGTCAGCCCTCGAAGAGGACGGCCCGCATCATCGCCGTGAGGCGATCGGGCTGGCGCACGTCGAAGCGAACCAGTCGGCCGACGTCGAGGACCAGTCCCAGGGCCGCATGCACGAGGAACCGCGCCTCGGGCGGGCTCAGGTCCGGCCGGATGGCCGTGACCAGGCTGACCCACTCCTCGACGTGCAGCCGCTGAATGTTCCGTAGATTCGTCCGTTCGTGCTGTGGGAGATTCCCGATCTCCGCGAAGTACACGGACAGGACGGCAGGAGTGCGGAACGAGAGTTCCACGTAGGAGTCGACCAGCTTTTCCAGCGCTTCCGCGCGATCCGACGAGGACCCGAGGGCGTGTGCGGTGGCAGCGGCCAGCCTGTCCGACGCGCGGTAGAACACCGCCGCCAGCAGGTCCGCCTTGCTGGGGAAATGGCGATACACGCTGGACGCGTTGATGCCCGCTGCGGCACCGATCTCCTCGATGCTCGACTCGTGGTACCCCTGGCGGTCGAAGATCTTGACCGCCTCCGCGATGAGGAGCTCGCGTTTGGAGGTGACCGGAAGCCCCCGCGGCGTCGGCTCTTTCGGGGAGTCTTCGACGGGCGGCAGGTCCGTGTCGACGACCGCGGAGCAGGCGTCGAGGATGAGGCTCGTGGTACGCCGACTCGACAGGGCGGTGCGGTGCGCGGTGATACTGCCGACGACGCTGAGGGCGCCTGCGGCGAGTGTCGTGGCGTCCTCCGCGGACAGCTGGGGCCGCAACTGCCGGATCGGCGCGGCAACCTGTTCGGTGACCGTTGCGAACGCCTCACGGAGGCGCCGCCGATCCGTGGGTTCGAGATACCTGCCCTCCCAGCGGTAGATGCCGCCGACTCGCCGGTTGTCGATCGTGTTGGCGATCAGGGCCGTGAGAATGCGCTCGAGCCGATCCCGCGGATCCGAGCTCGCGTCCGCGAGGGCCTCGGCCGAGGCGGTGCGCAGGCCGTCGGCCGCGGATGTCGCGGCGTGCACCAGGAGGGCGTACTTGTTCGGGAAGTGCCGGTACAGGGCGGGGCCGGAGATACCCAGCTCGGCGGCGATCTCGTCGACGCCGACCGCGTGGTACCCACGTTCGCTGAACGCGGTGGCGGCGACGGCCGCGATCTGGGCCTTGCGGTTCTTCGGACGCCGCCGGACGGCCTTCGCTGCCGTCTCGCCCGATTCCGTAGCGGTCGCACCGGCCGCCGCCTTCTCCGTGCCGGTCCGTGCCACGGTCACCTCCGTCGGTTCTCTGTGATGAAGCCTCCATCTTAACGGAGGGTTCGAGCGGGGCGCCGTGAGATCGGAGACATCCCACAGATGCGGCCTCCGGAGCTACGTGAAATATCCAGTAAGAGACGGGTCGATTGCGAAAGCGAACTATTGACAGTCGCGTTGCTTCGACAATATGTTAACCATAATTCGCGCAACCTGATCGACCGCGACTCGGCACTGCGCGACCCGCCCCTGCCCGTGACCTGCGGTACGGCCGCGCACGGTTCTTCTCCTCGGAGGTATCTCGCCCATGAGCGACTCGCACTCGGCGCCCGCCGGTCAGGCCCTGATCTTCGACGCCGTCCGCACTCCCCGTGGCAGGGGGAAGCCGTCCGGCGCCCTGCACGGGACCAAGCCGATCGACCTCGCCGTCGGACTGATCCAGGAGATCGTCCGCCGCAATCCGGGCCTGGATCCCGCCGCCGTGGACGACGTCGTACTCGGGATCGTCTCCCCGCTCGGGGAGCAGGGCGGTGTCCTGCCTCGGGTGGCGGCGCTGGCCGCGGGACTTCCGGAGACGGTCGCGGGGGTGCAGGTCAACCGGTTCTGTGCGTCCGGTCTCGAGGCGGTGAATCTGGCTGCGCAGAAGGTCGGTTCGGGCGCCGAGGATCTGGTCCTCGCCGGAGGAGTGGAATCCATGTCGAGAGTGCCGATGGGCTCGGACGGCGGCGCGTGGGGCATGGACCCGGCGACCAACTACGACACGTACATGGTGCCGCAGGGCATCGGTGCAGACCTCATCGCGACGATGGAGGGCTTCGATCGGACCCGAGTGGACGAGTTCGCCGTGCGATCCCAGGAACTCGCGGCGAAGGCCTGGGCGGACGGCCGATTCGACGGATCCGTCGTTCCCGTGCGGGACCGGAACGGCGTCGTCGTGCTCGATCGCGACGAGCACATGCGTCCCGATGCCACCGTCGAAGGCCTCGGCGGGCTGAAGCCGTCCTTCGCGTCCCTGGGAGAGCAGGGCGGATTCGATGCGGTCGCGCTGCAGAAGTACCACTGGGTGGAGCGGATCGAACACGTCCACCATGCCGGAAACTCGTCGGGGATCGTCGACGGCGCGTCGCTCGTCCTCGTCGGATCCGCAGCTGCCGGCGAGCGAGCGGGTCTGCGGCCGCGGGCCCGCATCGTGGCGACCGCCGTGATCGGTTCGGAGCCCACGATCATGCTCACGGGCCCCGCACCTGCGGCCCGCAAGGCGCTGGCGAAGGCCGGGCTCGACGTGTCGGACATCGACCTGTTCGAGATCAACGAAGCGTTCGCCTCGGTAGCGCTCAAGTTCGCGAAGGACCTCGAGCTGCCACTCGATCGGATCAATGTCAACGGCGGCGCGATCGCCATGGGGCACCCGCTCGGTGCCACCGGGGCGATGATTCTCGGCACCCTCCTCGACGAACTCGAACGTCGGGGTCAGCGGTACGGCCTCGCCACGCTGTGCGTCGGTGCGGGCATGGGCATCGCCACCGTCATCGAGCGCATCTGACCGACGATTCCCACAGGAGACCGATTTCCATGACAGACAGAACCATTCGCTACGACAGGGACGACGACGGCATCGTCACCCTGACCCTCGACGACCCGAACCAGTCGGCGAACACGATGAACGAGGGGTTCCTCGTGTCCTTCGGCGAGGTCGTCGACCGCCTGGTCGCCGAACGCGAGGAGATCACCGGTGTGGTCATCACCTCCGCGAAGAAGACGTTCTTCGCCGGCGGTGACCTTCGCGATCTCCTCGCCGTGGAGCCGGGGCAGGCCGAGGCGGTGGCGGCCGACGTCGAGCGCCTCCATCGGCCCCTGCGCGCGCTCGAGACGCTGGGACGTCCGGTGGTGGCGGCCATCGGTGGCGCCGCGCTCGGGGGCGGGCTCGAACTGGCCCTCGCCACGCACCACCGGATCGCCGTGAACGCCGGGGGAGTGCGGATCGGCTTGCCCGAGGTCACCCTCGGACTGCTGCCCGGGGGTGGGGGAATCGTCCGCACGGTGCGACTGCTCGGAATCGTGCCGGCGCTCACCCGGGTCCTGCTCGAAGGCGCACGCCATTCGGCGCAGAAGGCACACGACCTCGGCCTGATCGACGAACTGGTGGCGTCGGCGGACGATCTGGTCCCGGCCGCGAAGGCATGGATCGCCGATCACCCGGACGCCGCCCAGCCGTGGGACACCGAGGGCTACCGGATCCCCGGCGGCACCCCGGCGTCGGCAAGTATCGCGCGGCTGCTCCCGGCGATGCCGGCCAACCTGCGCAAGCAGCTGAAAGGGGCGCCGTACCCGGCTCCGATCGCGATCATGAGCGCGGCCGTGGAGGGTGCGCTCGTCGACTTCGACACGGCCCGCCGAATCGAGACCCGCTACTTCGCCGAACTCGCCACCGGGCAGATCGCGAAGAACATGATTCGCGCCTTCTTCTTCGACATGCAGAAGGCGGCCTCGCTGGTCGAGAAGTACGGCGGCACCGCACGAGAGCCGGTCCGCAAGGTCGTGGTGCTGGGCGCGGGAATGATGGGCGCCGCCATCGCCTACGTGTGCGCTCGCGCCGGTATGGAGGTCGTTCTGAAGGACGTCGGTACCGAGGCGGCGGAGAGGGGGAAGCAGTACTCGCGCACCATTCTCGACAAGGCAGTTGCGCGCGGCCGCACCACCACGGAGCAGGCCGAGGAGGTGCTCGCCCGGATCCATCCCACCGATCGGCCCGAAGACGCTTCGGGTGCCGAACTGGTCATCGAGGCGGTCTTCGAGGACCCGGCGGTCAAGAACACGGTGTTCGCCGAGATCGACCCGTTCATCGCCCCCGACGCCCTGCTCTGTTCGAACACCTCGACGCTACCCATCACACTGCTCGCCGGCGGGGTGTCGCGGCCGGAGGACTTCCTCGGCCTGCACTTCTTCTCGCCGGTCGACAAGATGCCGCTCGTCGAGATCATCAAGGGGGAGAAGACGAGCGACGCCGCCCTCGGGCGGGCGCTGGCGGTGGTCCGGCAGATCTCGAAGACACCGATCGTCGTCAACGACAGCCGGGGCTTCTTCACCAGCCGGGTCATCGGGACGTTCACGAACGAGGGCATCGCGATGCTCGGCGAGGGGATCGCCCCGGCGTCCATCGAGCAGGCGGCATCGCAGGCGGGATACCCAGCACCGGTGCTCGCCCTCATGGACGAGTTGACGCTCACTCTGCCGCGCAAGATCCGTGAGGAGACGAAGGCGGCGGCGCTCGCCGAAGGGCGCACCTGGGAACCGCATCCGGCCGATGCCGTGGTCGACCGTCTCATCGACGAGTTCGATCGCAAGGGCCGGTCCTCGGGGGCCGGGTTCTACGACTATGCCGACGGCCGGAGGGCGGGGCTCTGGCCGGGGCTGAGTGTGTTCGCCGCGGATGGCCGGCACACCGAGATCCCGTTCGTGGATCTCGGGGAGCGCATGCTCTTCATCGAAGCTGTGGAGACCGTTCGCTGCCTCGAGGAAGGTGTGCTCGAGTCGACCACCGACGCGAACGTGGGCTCCATCCTGGGCATCGGCTACCCGGGGTGGACCGGCGGCGTGGCCAGGTACATCGACCAGTACACGGGAACCAGTGCCGACACGGGTGAGCAACTGATCGGACTCCCCGGATTCCTGATCCGGGCGCGGGAACTCGCGGCACGCTACGGCGAGCGGTTCACGCCACCCCAGCTCCTCGTGGACAAGGCACGCACCGGCGGAACGTTCGAGGAGGTCATCTGATGTTGACGACGAGGTTCACCGAGATGTTCGGTGTCGACCACCCCATCGTGCAAGGCGGGATGATGTGGGTCGGTCGGGCAGAACTGGTTGCAGCCGTGGCGAATTCCGGGGCGTTGGGATTCCTCACGGCCCTGACGCAGCCGACACCGGAGGCTCTCGCGAAGGAGATCGCGCGGACCAGGGAGATGACCGACAAGCCGTTCGGAGTCAACCTGACGATCCTGCCGTCGATCTCGCCGCCTCCCTACGAGGAGTATCGCCAGGCGATCATCGATTCCGGCATCTCGATCGTCGAGACAGCCGGGTCCAACCCGGTCGACCACCTGCCGCATCTGAAGGATGCCGGCATCAAGGTCATCCACAAGTGCACCAGTGTCCGGCACGCGATCAAGGCGCAACTCGTCGGCGTCGATGCGGTGAGCATCGACGGGTTCGAATGTGCCGGGCATCCCGGCGAGGACGACGTGCCCGGGCTGGTGCTCATCCCCGCGGCGGCACGTGAGCTCGAGATCCCCATCATCGCTTCGGGTGGGATCGCCGATGCGCGTGGGCTGGTGGCAGCTCTCGCACTGGGGGCGCAGGGAGTCAACATGGGCACGCGATTCATGTGCACGGTCGAATCGCCTGTCGCCCAAGAGGTCAAGGAACAGATCGTCGCCAACTCGGAACGGGACACCACCCTGATCTTCCGCACTCTGCGCAACACGGCGCGGGTGGCGAAGAACGCGGTGAGTGCCGAGGTCGTGGGCATCGAATCGCGAGGATGCGAGTTCGACGACATCGCCCACCTCGTGGCCGGGGCCCGTGGCCGCAAGGTCTTCGAGGAGGGCGATCTCGATGCCGGAATCTGGACCAGCGGGCAGAGCCAGGGCCTCGTCCGCGACATTCCGCCCGTGGGGGAACTGGTGACGCGGATGGTCCACGAGGCCGAGGCGATCATCACCGGCCGTCTCGCCTCGATGGTGTCGGCGACCGCCGCACAGGCTGTCGGAGCACGCGCATGACCGCCCCGGCGGTCGACGGACTGCTCGTGGAGAACTCCGGCGGAATCCTGCGAGTGACGATCGATCGGCCCGACCGGATGAACGCGCTGGCGCTGGCGCACCTCCGAGTTCTGGGGCGGGTGCTCACCGACGCGGCCACCGACCCGACGGTCCGGGTGGTCGTCATCGCCGGAACCGGAAAGGCATTCAGTACGGGCGCCGATCTGGCCGCTGCCGCGGCTGCCGGCGGACGTGAGGCGCCGCCCGAAGAGGTCATGGATACGGCCAATGCCGTCATCCGCGCGATCGTCGACCTTCCGGTGCCGGTGATCGCTCAGGTCAACGGCGCCGCGGCGGGAGTGGGGGCATCGATCGCCGTCGCTGCCGATCTGGCGTACGCGGCCGAATCAGCGTACCTGCTCCTCGCGTTCGTCAACGTCGGCCTCATGCCGGACGGTGGAGCGACCGCACTGGTTGCGGCGTCCATCGGCCGAGCGCGGGCCGCACGACTGGCGCTGTTGGGGGAGAGGCTGCCGTCCGACGAGGCCGTTCGGCAGGGGCTCGTCACGGAGGTGGTGCCCGATGCGGAGCTCGCCGGGCACGTCGATGCTGTTGCCACTCGGCTCGCACATGGTCCACGACGAGCGATCGAGTTGACCAAGCGCGCTCTCACCTCGGCGACCCTCGACAGGCTGGATGACGCACTGGCAAGGGAGAAGTCGGGCCAGTCCGAACTGCTCGGAGCACCGGACTTCGCCGAGGGGGTGGCGGCGATGTTGCAGAAACGTGCGCCGCGCTTCGGGTGATCCCTGCCGTAAGCAAGCTGCGAATATTCGTTAACTAAAGACCTTCCCCGCGACTGTTCGATCTGTAATACTCGTCACATCCGAGGCCTGCGCGGCTGCGGACCTGCAGGTCGGCGCGGGCACGAGCACACCGAAGGGACCACACGGACCTATGTCAGCACACGAGTCGTCACCGGAACGTCGATCGCCGGCGGGTGAGAGCCTCACCCAGCCTCTCCGTTCGCGCCGTAACCACTGGAACAACTGGGTTGCCACCCACGCGCAGAGGACGCCGGATGCGGCGGCCCTGCGCTTCCTCGGAGCCGACACCACGTGGCGACAGCTCGACGAGCGGTCGACGTCGATGGCCGCGGCACTGTCCCGTCGAGGGGTCGGGTTCGGTGACCGGGTACTGCTCCTCACTCTCAACCGGCCGGAGTTCTTCGAAGCGGTGCTGGCGATCAACGCGCTCGGCGCACTGGCAGTGCCGGTGAACTTCCGCCTCACTCCACCGGAGGTCGCGTACATCGTCCGCGATTCCGGTGCGACGGTGGTGTTCACCGAGCCCACGCTGGCGCCGCTGGTGGCTGCTGTCCGGCAGCACGTGCCGGAGTTGGGCCTCGTCGTCAACATGGGGGCGCCGACGGAAGGTGACGTCCTCGGCTACGAAGAACTGATCGAAGAAGGGGCGGAAGTTTTCGAGCCCCTGGACATTCCCGAGGACACTCCCGCGCTCATCCTCTACACCTCGGGAACCACGGGATCGCCGAAGGGTGCGGTCCTCACGCACACCAACATGGCGAGTCAGGCCGTGACCTGTATCCGAGCCATGCGCTACGACCGTGGTGACGACATCGGGTTCCTCGCCTCGCCGGTGTTCCACGTCGCCGCGCTGGGTTCGGTCGCTCCGATGCTCATGCTGGGCAACACCACCGTGATCCACCCGCTCAAAGCCTTCGACCCCGGCGAGATGCTGGACGCCTGGGAGCGGGATCGGGTGACGACGGTGTTCCTGGTGCCGGTCCAGTGGCAGGCGGTGTGCGCCGATCCCACGGTGTCCCAGCGGGATCTGGCGTTGCGGGTCATCAGTTGGGGGGCTGCTCCGGCGTCGGACACGGTGCTGCGCGCGATGGCCGAGACCTTCTCCGACGCCCTCATCGTCGCGGTGTTCGGGCAGACCGAGATGTCGCCCATCACCTGCGTTCTCGATGGTGACGACGCGATCCGCAAGCTGGGTTCGGTGGGAAAGCCGATTCCGACCATCCAGACCAGGATCGTCGACGATCAGATGAACGATGTCGCGCCGGGTGCGGTCGGAGAGATCGTCTATCGCGGTCCGACGATGATGCTCGAGTACTGGCAGAACCCCGCCGCCACCGCGGATGCCTTCGCCGGCGGATGGTTCCATTCGGGCGATCTGGTCCGCCAGGACGAGGAGGGATTCGTCTACGTCGTCGATCGCAAGAAGGACATGATCATCTCCGGTGGCGAGAACATTTATTGCGCGGAGGTCGAGAACGCCCTGTTCGCGCACCCGGCGGTGCGGGAGGCGGCAGTGGTCGGCCGCGCGGATCCCAAGTGGACCGAGGTGCCGGTCGCCGTCGTGGCACTGGAAGAAGGTGCGAGCGAACTGTCGGTCGAGGACCTGTCCGCGTGGCTCGACGACAAGCTCGCCCGGTACAAGCACCCGAAGGACGTCGTGCTCGTCGACGCGTTGCCGCGCAACGCAAGTGGCAAGGTGGTCAAGGTCGAGTTGAGAAAGCAGCACGGGGTGGACGAAGCTGCCGTGCGCTGACGCGAGGCGGTGACCGGGAATCGGGGTCAGGGCGCCGGTGCGGGTGACCGGCCCGGATGCTCGCCGGCTCGCCGGCGACTTCCCCGGCGTGTGGCACTGCACGTGCGAGTGGGGCCGACACCGGCCGGCGGGGTGAACTGTGGCTGTCGGTTTCTGCCGGTGGTGACATCCCAGTCCGTGATGTGCAGGAGCCGGTGGTGTGCTCCGCAGAGCAGCACGAGGTTGTCGAGGTCGGTGGGTCCGCCGTCGGCCCAGTGGATGATGTGGTGGCCTTCGCACTGGGCGGGTGGTGCCCCACATCCGGGGAAGGCGCAGCCTCGGTCGCGGGCGGCGAGTGCTCGGCGTTGGGCCCTGGTGACGGTGCGGTGGGTACGGCCCACGCTCAACGGGACCCCGTGATCGTCGAGAACGATCGCGGTGACGTTCGCGTCGCATCCGAGGAGGCGTGCGGTGTTGACCGTGAGTGGTCCCATCCACGGCGACCACGCGATACCCCGACCCTCGGCGAGATCATCGGCCCAGCCAGGTGCCCGGGTCTCGTCGCTGCTCGTCTCGTCTGTGTCGTCGGTTCCGTGCTTGTCGTGCGTGCTGTGCGAGGCCGGCGGGTTCGCAGTGGCCGTGGCACAGGCACCGGCCTGTCGGCGGGTGTATTCCTCGCGCCGGTCCTGACCGAGATCCCGCGCATGCACGTGTACCGACAGGTGGGGGCGTTCACCGCCCTCGTGCCCGAGGTCCCCGAATGCGAGCAGCATCGACAACAACTGCGTCAGCCCGTCCGCGCGCCGCCGACCCGGTGTGCGCAGGTCACGTGCCCCGTCTTCGGCTGGGCGAGGGGCCGAGAACTTGGACAGGGCGGTCAACAGCATCTCCCCGGTCACCGCATCCACATCACCGCGAATCGCGACCCGACCGTTCAGGGTCTTCGATACGAACAGCTCGTTGCGGTCGATGTCTTCCGACGCGGGCTGCTCGTCCGATTCGAAGATCGCCTCCAACTTCGCGATCGCCGTGCGCACTCCGTCGGTACGCGCCAACGGCCCGTCCGCCGCCGCCAGCAAAGCAGCGACACACCCCGGTAGTGCCTCCGCGGGCATGCCTTTCGGTGGGCGAGCGCAGAACCGGACGATCAACAATGCATGCTCGGGCGCGATCCGCCCAGCATCGAACGCTTCGGCAACTGCGGGCTGCTCCGCCAGCCCGACACCGAGTTCCACGATCCGCCCTGCCGCGCCCGGGGACACCAGCGTCACCGACGACAACCAGCCCTTCGTCGACGCATAGCCGTGATCGGTGCGCGTGCACCGGCGCTCGACTTCGGTGACCGCAGCGACCCGCTGCGCCTCCAACGACGCGATCCGGGTGCTCAACGAGACAGCGTCACACAGCAACTCGCGGTTGCTGCGTTGCCGGAAACGATCCCCCTGATGCCCCATGAATGAATTCTACCTCGTACACATGTTCGATTCAAGGCCTGGTTTTTGGCGGTTCGCGGCGACGATTGAAGCCACGGACACGTCGATTCTCTATGGGTACAGCTGGATTCGACCTCGGCTGCGGCAAGTATGGCCGCGGTAAGCAGGGTCTGTCGTGGCGCTCGTTGTCATCGGCGGTGGTGCATCGGTCGGGGCGTCGATAGGGCGGGAAGCCGGACTGGTGTGGGTGTGTTCGACGGCTGGGTATCAGTCGCGTGGGGGCCAGGCGGTGGTGTCGCTGCTGACCACTGCGGGGTGGGTGATGGTCGCTGTCACCCATTGGGCGAAGGTCATCGCGAACCCGTGGGTGAGGGTGGCGTCGACCATGCCCCCTTCGATCCAGGTGTCAGGGTCCTCGCGGAGGAAGAACCGGTATTTGCCGCTGAAGCCTCCACCTGGCCGGGTGAGTTTCTCCACGGCGACGCCGGGGCCGACGGTCCCGTGCCACATCCACGCCACCGGGCCCAGCGCGGCGATACCGTATCCGCGTGCGGAACTGACAATTCGGGCGGCGTACCCGTTCAGTGTGTCGTGGAACCGGGAGAACTCGATTGGCCGGCCGCTCTCCTGGTAGCGCTCGTCTCCGTAGGCGAGTGCGTATCCGCGTTCGGTGCGGCGGATACCGGTATAGCCCTGGTAGAACCTGCCTGGCGACCGGGCCTCGGTGAGTACGTAGTTGTCGCCGGAGTAGGGCTCTCGGTGGTAGTTCTTGCCGAGCCCTTGTTGGAGTGCTTGACCCAGGAATGCGACGGCGGCGGTGAATTGGGTGACTTCGTCGTCGGTGAGATGACCGTAGCCGTAGATGAGGTTTTCTTCCTCGGCATACCGGTGTGGTCGGCGCGTGGTAGGGGGGCGTGGTCATCGAAGTGGCTTTCGCGTTGGCCTTCATGCAGTCGTGGTGTCGTGTGGGTGAGGGTTTCGCTGGTTCAGTAGGTGATTCGCTCGACGGACTGGACGAGCCTGTGCGCGGTGGGTAGGTCGTCGGGTGGTGCGGCGTGGTGGGCGATGGTGCCGGTGGCTTGCAGGATCGACCAGCCTCGGCTGCTGTGGGACAGGATGTATCGGTGTATGCACCACAGGACATGGTTCTCGTGGTGGTAGGTGCCGGTGAACCCTGCGGACCACGATGTTCCAGGTATGTCCTCGGTGACGGGACTGTGGTCGTAGTACCGGAATTGTGGGAGTCGCACGGTGTCGGCCCAGGTGTGCGCCAGGACGTCGGTCGGGTGCAGGGGTGTGGTGGTCGACCAGCGGCCGATCATGATGTTCGATCCGAAGTGTCCTGTCCCGACCTGATCCGGCCGATACAGCAGGGTCCATCCGGCGGGGGCTTCGTCGCTGGGCAGCCATTCTTCTGGGATGGTCTCGACAGTGGGGCGCTCCGGTGTCAGTGCTGCGCCTGTGGCGGCGAGGTATTCGGGCACGCTCATCGTTGCCCGAGCGCGACGTACCGAGGTGAGTTCGGGCCGCGGGTCTGTGGGGTCAGTAGAGCTCATCGAACTTCCCCTCATAGTACGTTCGCTTGAACTGCACTTGGTAAATCGAGCCGACCACCAGTAACAGTGTGAAAAAGAACCCCAAACCGATCTTCCCGAAAAACGCTGAGCTGATGATCATTCCGAGGCAACAAACAACGCGGTTGACGGTGTAGGCGCGCATCGTCCACGCATGACGCTCCGGACGGTCCAGGTGGGACAGTCGCCAGTCCACCCCGGCGTAGATGACGAGAAAGACGCACGCAGTGACGAAAAGAGGCTCCATTGGTCACTTCCCGGTCGTAGAGTTCCAGAGGGCGCGGAGCCCGGTGCCGAGACTGCGTCGACGTGCGTATCACGACCGACCGCTGGTCGCGGAGATTGACCTGAAACTGCGAATGGCTCGGATTCGCCGTGATTTGGGCGCCTTGCAGTGGCGAAACCACGCTGCGGATGGGAACAATGCCAGGTCGAGCCAAGATCAGTACGGCTCATCGAACTTACCTTCATAGTATGTTCTTTTGAACTGAGGAAAGTACAAGCCGTAGAGAAGCATGAGGAATGCCATCAAGAACGCCATCCCGACATCACCGGCCAGGACGCTACTGACAACCATAACCAGCGTCCATACGATCCAATTGATCTTGTAAGCGCTCAACGCTCGGCCGTGATGGTCAGGGTGGTCCCAGTGCAGTAGAACATTGTCGATCACGGCACACAGAACAGCGGCAGCGAGAAGGGCGGCGAAGAGCATCACTGAGGCCTATTTCCCTTTCGTCGTGTCGTTCCAGAGATAGCGGAGGTTACCTGCTGCGTCTTCGCCACTTCGTGACCCGAGATATCCGCCAACGAGGGCCCCCACTCCCGCCCCGATCGCGGCACCCACTGGTCCTCCCGCCATCATCCCGAAGGCCATACCGGTGGTGGCGCCGTACCCTGCGCCGACCACTCCGCCCCCGGCGCCTCCTGCAGCCTCAGGAATACCCTTACCGCCGTATCTGACGTCATGCGCGGCAGTACCGATTGATATGACGAGGTTGGCGGGGCCAAGTCTCTCCGTGATCCTCCGGAGTGCTTGTGTCTGGGTGGGGGTGAAGTCCTGTCCGGGGGTGAAGGCGGCCCGAGGTCCCTGTGTGTGTTGGGCGTTGGCGCCTGCTTGTGCGGCCAGTTCTGTTGCGTTGAGCGCGTTCAATGCGGACTTGACTGCTGCCTCGCCAGTCTTGTCGGGGCCGAGGTAGCCTTCGGGCCCCGGGTAACCGCCGTCGAGCGGCGAAAGCCCGACATATCCGTTGAACTCGGCGTCGCGTCCGGAGTATCCCGCTTGGCGGGCTTGGGCATCGGCACGGGCCTGGGCGAGCTCGGCGGGCAGTGGCCCCTGTATGTGTGCCAGGGCATGATCGTCCAGACGCGCCTGAGCAGCGATACGTTCGAGTTCACCTTCCGGACTCAGCGGCCCTTCGGTCGCGACGATCGCTTGATCACGAGCGAGCGCAGTATCGCCGTACGGGATCGCGGTGATCATCGGCTCGTCGCCCGACGTGACGTCCCCTCCGGGCGTGCTGATCCGTGAAGGGTCTTTCGGTGTCCCGTCCGGATTCATCGAGATCAGAAGGTCGGCCGGGTCGGACGATGATTCCTTACCCGTATTGCCGGGAGTTGTGTATTCGGGTTCGGGGTAGCCGCCTTGTTCGGGGGGAAGCCCGGCGTACCCGTTGTAGTCGCCGCCGTATCCGTCCTGTCGATCCTGGGCGGCGGCGCGCTCGGCCTCGCCCTCGGCAGTCATCGGGCCGTGTGTGTTGGCGAGTTCGTTGTCGGCCAGACGAGCTTGTGCGGCTGCGCGTTCTGCTTCGAATGTGGGTGTGCCTGGGCCGATGAAGTTCGCCATCTCCTCGTCCTCGGCACGCTGAGTGTCGTCATAGGGTACGGCGCAAATTTCCTCTTCGGGCGGGTCGGCGAGGATGGGGTATGCGGTGTTGTGGTCGGCGTGGACTTGTTGGATGAGTTTTCCGTTGCGGACGATGTAGTGGGTGGGGACGGGGTTGCCGTGGGTGTCGTTGGCCCAGGGGGCGGCCATGCGGTCGGTTTCGGTGCCGTGGGCGTCGAGGATGGAGGCGGTGCCGTCGGGGTTGATGCGCAGTGTTCCGCCGTGGGGGATGGGGGGTGTGGCGATTTCTGCTTCGTGGGGGGAGGTGGGGTCGTGGATGAGGAAGAAGGTGCGTAGGCCGCCGAGTTCTTCGGGGATGACGAGTCGGCTGGTGTCGCCGGGGGCGTAGGTCATGATGGGGCGGGCGATGGTGCCGACGGTGTGGGACAGGAGCGATTCGGGGGTGCGTGGTGTTCGGGGGCGGGCGGCGAGTCCGAGTGCGGCGGCGGCGATGAGGAGTAGTTCGGGTGTGTGGTCGCGGACCGGTTCGCCGAGGGTGTGGCTCTCGCTCGTGTTCGTGGACTGGTGTGCCGGCAGGGGCGACGGGTCCGCGGTGCGAGGAGGTGCCTCGACGTCGGTGTCGGTGACCGCGTCCTCGGCGGTGCGGGCGGGTGGTGTCGGCGCGTTCGAGGTGTTGTCACCGGCAGCGGGCGCAGCGGGTGGTGGGGGTGCGGCCGGTAGTGGGAGAACAGACGGCGTGTCGGATGGTGCTGTGGGGACGAGGTCTTCGCCGGTGCCGACGTCGCCGAGGGTGCCGCCGTGTACTGCGATGCCGGTGCTGTTGTTCTCGCCGGTGGGTGCGGGTCCGAGGGTGGGGATCGGTGGCGGTGTGGTGGTGGGTTGTTCGGCTGGGTCGACACACACATAGGGGGCGGGGTTCGGTGGGGGTGGTCCGGGGTTGCCGGGGTTGGCGGCACGCCAGGCTGTTTCGTAGGCGGCGTTCCATTGCGCGGTTTCGCGTTGGCAACGCTCGGCGGGCGTTTCCGCTGCCGCGGCGGGTGAGCCGGCGAGGGCGAGAGTGCCGGTGGCGGTGATGGTCAGTGCAGCGCCGGTCAGTGCGGTGGCTGAGGGGCTGGAAAGTTCTCGGACAGCGAGATTTGGTTATCTCAAGCCGCCTGATTCTGCTGGAACCACGCGGACTCTACTTCGTTCGGCGTGTGGTAGTCAATTCCGGAGTGCAGACGAATCTGGTTGTACCGCAACTCGATATAGCGGGTGATATCCCTTCGAGCGTGTTCCCGGGTCGGGTATTGAGTGCGGTTCACGCGCTCATTCTTCAGGGTTCCATTGAAAGATTCCGCCCAGGCATTGTCATAGCAAGTTCCCGTGCGGCCTACCGATCGCACGATGCCGAGTTCTTGTGCCACTGAGGCGAATTCAGCGGAAAGGTACTGGCTGCCGCGGTCGCTGTGGAATATTGTTCCTTCGACCATGATGGGCAGGTTCCGGATGGCCATGCGCAGGGCGTCGGTCACCAATTCGGTGCGCATATGGTCCGCCATCGCGTACCCGATCACCTTCTTCGAATAGCAGTCGAGCACGGTGGCCAGATAAAGCCACCCTTCCCAGGTACGGATATAGGTGATGTCACCGACGAGCTTGCGTCCCGGCGCGTCGGCGGTGAAGTCGCGTGCCACCAGGTCGGGCAGGTCGGCGGCGTCGCCGGCGATGGTGGTGACCGGTCGGAACGGCCGGGGCTGGCACGGCACCAACCCCAGCTCACGCATGATTTTCCGAACGGTGTCCGGATCGACCTGGGTTCCCCACCGGGCGAGCTGGGCGTGGACGCGGCGGTAACCGTAGGTGCTGTCGGAATGATCGAAGCAGAACCGGACTTCTGCTTCGAGGATTTCCCGCCACCGCGCGGTGGCCGAGGGTTTCCGGCTTCGCCAGTCATAGAATCCTGAGCGGGAAACTCCTGCCCACCGGCACATATCGACCACAGCGTAATTGCCTTCTTCGGACGCGATGAACGCGTACTTGACCGTTACCGGTGCTTCTTCGCGAAGAAGGCCACCGATTTTCCCAGGAAGCGGTTCTCGTCCTCCAGTTCCCGGACCCGCCGCTCCAATTCCTTCAAGCGGGCACGTTCCGGCAAAGACAACCCGGTATCCGCTGCCGAGTTCGTGCGCTGGAGCTGTTTCACCCAGTTCCGGATCGTCTGATCGGTTACCCCGCAATCGCGCGCGACATCGGCGATCGGCCGAGACTTCTCGAACACCTCACGTGCCGCCGTTTCCCGGAACTCCGGGCTGAACTGACGCGACTTCTTCTGTGCCACAAACAACTCCGTTCAGTCACCCAAATCTTACTTTGGGTCGCTGTCCGAGAAAGTTCCGGCACCTCAGGCGGCCCATCGGCGGAGGGTGTGGCCACGCATCAGTGGTTGCCGCGGATGAGGCGGGCGATGAGGGTGTCGGCGCCTTTCCAGAACACGCGGCCCGCGATCGAGAGGACGAGGAAGAAGCCGAGGTATACCCAGACGGTGCCGTACTGGTCGGCCCAGTCGGTCAGTCGGGACAGGTTCGCGAACACGATTGCCAGCGCGACGAGGCCGCCTACGAAACTCGCGACCGCGACGAGCAGTTCCCGGTCCACGCCTGCGGCGTCGGTCTGCTCGGCGTGGGGCGCGGCCGGTGGTGGGGTCTGGATGCGTTCGGTCGCCGGGTCATAGGTGTGTGTCATCGGTGCACTCCCTCGACTGATGGGTTCTCGGTGTGTCAGAGCCAACTGGGTTGGTCGATGTGTCAGAGCCAACTGGGTTGGTCGATGTGTCAGAGCCAACTGGGTTGGTCGATGTGTCAGAGCCACATGGGTTTGCTGTAGGCGTAGACGACTTCGTTGGAGGTGGTGGTCGAGACGGTCACCTTCGAGACCAGGCGTACCGAGACGGGGCCGAGGCAGTTGTTGACCACGACAGGAAGTTCCGAGACCCGCACGCCGGCGAGGAATGGATCGTCGGGCCCGGGTGCGGATCCGGGGTCGACGGTTTTGGTGCCCAACGCGATGTTGGTGACGGCGCCAGGTTTGAGTTGTGCGGATACCGAGGGTCCGATGTTCGCGTTGACGCCGGGGGAGACGGAGGTCATCGGTCCGATGTTGACGGTGGCGGAGGCCCCCAGGCTCGATTGCAGTCCGACGGTCACTCCGTTGGAGACGTCGGTGCCGCAGCCGGTGTCGAGGGACAACTCGACTTCCGCGCCGTGCAGGGCTCCGGTGCCGCCGCGGTGCACGGTCGCGGTGGCCAGGGCGGAGACGAATCCCTCGCGAGAGGTGAACGCCTGCGCCAGGTTCGGGACCTGGGTCACGGTCAACTCCCGCAACGCCGCTTCGGTGTGCCAGCCCCCGACCGTGGTGATCGCCCGCGCCTCGTCCGGCAACGGCGACACATCCGCCGCAGCCACACCCGCCCCGACCGACACCGCTACAGCGGCCGAGGCTGCGGCCACCGCAGCGACCATCGCGGACCGGTGCATCTTCTTCTTCGTGAACATGTGGGTTCCCCCCTGCAGCGATCGAATGTGGTTGCTGGTCTAGGGACGCCCGAAGGAGCCGACGCCGATGCTGTCGGTTGCCGGGTACCAGTCGACATACATGTGGCCCGCCGCACCGAGATTGACCGCACGCGTGGCGTGCCAGTTCAACGTTGTCGTGAAGCTCTGCCCGTCGAACCGCGCGTCCGGGCGCAGCACGTCGGCAACACCGAATGCTCCCGAATCCCGGAGGAAGCCGGCCTCGTCGGAGGTCAACCCCACCTGGACGCCACCGGGTAACGGGTTCACGCCGATCGCCGAGGCGGTGCCGACACCGACACCCACCGCACCCACGCCGGCAATCGCGCCGACAGCGGCCACCCGCGACAGCATCCGTGTCGTGGCACGCACCTTCACGGACTTCGCCTTGTTCGTGTTCGTCATGACCGGCTCGCTTTCCCTGGATCACTGCGCTGGCCACTCCGGATGGGTAACCAGTAGATAACTGATACAGGGGGGAACCTACACCCACTCGGACGGCTATCGCGATCCGCAGCGGCGTACGTCACAAACATGCAGGTGAAATGGTCCAGAAACGACCCCTCAACCATACTGACGCGGCCGTGCCGGGTATGCGGCCGACGGTTTGCCGCTACGACGCAACCAGCGCGGTGTCGGTCTCGTCCCGGCTCTTCCTACCCGGGTCGCTCACCCGTCGACCATGACGGCCAGCATCATCCGGCGGATGCGCATCTGCGCATCGCCCGTGGACTCGAAGTGAAGAAAGCGCCCCACGTCCACGACGAGATTCAGCGCGGCGTGGACCAGGATCCGGGATTCGACGACCGAGAGCCCGGCTCGGCAGGACCGGACCATGTGCGCCCATTCGTCGACGTTGAGCCGTTGAATGGCGCGGAGTTCGGCCCTTCGTCCGGGTGACAGATTGGCCCCTTCCGAGAAGTAGACCGACAGCAGCTCCCGTTGCGCGAAGGACAGCTGTACGTAGACGTCGACGAGGGCGTCCAGCGCATCGCGCGGCGTGGCGGAGGCCGCGAGCGCCGAACTCACGCCGACGGCCAGGCGATCGGCCGCCCGGTGGAAGGCGGCGGCCAGCAGGTCGGCCTTGCTCGTGAAGTGCCGGTACAGCCCGGAGGCGTTCAAACCTGTGGACGCGGCGATCTGTTCGATGCTCACGTCGTGGTAGCCGTGCGCGTCGAACAGCCGAATCGCCTCGCTGAGAAGCTGTTCCCGCTTGTTCACCGACGGGATACCGGTGTGCCCGCGCGGCCCGGCGGCGGCACACGGCTCGGGGATCCATGTGACCGTGGAGAGGCGTCGGCACGCGGCGAGCAGGAGTTCCTCGAGACGGCCGCGTGCGATGGGGACGCTGTGGGCGGTGATACTGCCGACGGCGCTGAACATGGCCATCGTCAGGAGGACGTTGTCGAATTCGGGAAGTTCCGGCCGCAGATCGCGAAGAGTGGCGCCGACACGACGATTGACCAGCCACACCCGGGCCCGAATCTCGTGTCGATCCCGGGGTTCGAGATACCTTCCCTCCCAACGGTACAGGCCGGCCGAACGACGGAGATCGATGGTCGTACCGATGATCGCGCCGAGCTGGGCGTCGAAGATCTCCGACGACTCCGTGGGTGGGGAGGTGCCGTCTGCCGCGGTCGAGGCCACCTCGAGTGCCCCGGCGAGATTGCTCGTCACTTCCCGGAAGAGCGCGTACTTGTTGGGGAAATGGCGATAGAGGGCTGCGCCGGAGATTCCGACGGCGGATGCGATCTCCTCGACCGTCACCGAGTGGTAGCCGTCCCGGCTGAACGCTTCCGCTGCGGCCCTGGCGATCTGGTTGCGGCGGTCCTTCGGGCGCGCCCGGTGGGCCGGGGCATCCTCTGCGCGGCGGGAATGGTGACCCGTCTGCATACCTCGGCTCACGATGGCGGACGCCTCCTCGGCGGTAGCAATGAAGTGAACAAGCATTCTAAACAGATCGTGCGGAGTTGCCGGGATCGCGTACGGGCAGGTGGTACGACGCACCGCCGCGGCCGGCGTCGGTGTCTGTGCAGTGGGCGATGGTCGGACGCCTGCGTGCGGCAGGGAGTCGCGGCATTGCCCGAGCTCCTCGACAGGCAGGAATCATGGTGTACCTTTCGTGGCGGATGGGGGTGGAGCCGGTGCACGAACCGGCCGGAATCATCATGCGTATCGGTGAACATACCCGGCAGGGGATGTATGAGCAGGCTAAACGAGCGAGTTCGTGATTCCTCACAGGAGGAGAATTTGCGTTAACAAAGGGCTGGATATCGTGACGGCTGATCTGTAACATGCATCACAGCGAGCCTGCTCGGGCGTGACTCGGGCGCTCTCTGCAACGTCAGCGGGTCGGGTGCCGGAAGGAGGGGCCTTCCGCTTCGGGTGTGGGTCGCGTAGTGCTCGCCGTACGGTGTGTCCGTCCGAGACGCCTTGATTATGTGAACAATCATTTGGAGTTCTGATCGCTCGACCTGTATCCGTCCGGACGTGTCGTGATCGACACGGGAAGTCGTCGGGGCCGGTGTCGGCCCACGAGAGAGGTCATGCATGACGTACGAATTGCCCGCACCGAAAGGTCCGATGCGGGATGTCGCGCTCCAGGGTGGCTTCCTCATCGGGTTCTCCGTGCAGGCGCTGTTCGGGCTCGTCAGCGCGATTCTCCGTCGCCGGTTGTCGTTGCACGAGACCGTGACTCAGACGCTCTTCATCGGCCGGGTCAGCACCGGTCCGTCCCTGCTCCTGATGATTCCGATCGGAGTGTTCATCGCGGTATCCGTGGGTGAGCTGGCCGGGCGGATCGGGGCCGGCGGGTACTCCGGAGCAGTGGTCGCGTTCATCATCGTCGGCCAGGCAGCGGCGCTGGTGTGCGCCCTGATGATGGCCGGAGTCGCCGGCTCGGCCATCTGCACGGATCTCGGGTCGCGAAAGATCCGCGAGGAGATCGACGCGATGGAGGTGATGGGCATCGATGTGGTCGAGCGCCTCGTCGCGCCCCGTCTCGTCGGAGCCGTCATCGTCTCGCTCGCCTTGTGCGCCATGGTCACCTTCGGTGGCGTGATCGCGTGCTACCTCTACCACATCTACGTGCAGAATCTTCCTGCCGGAACCTTCATGGCGACGTTCAGCCAGTACGGCCGGATGTCCGACTTCGTGATGGCGCTCGTGAAAGCGTCCATCTTCGGCCTCACGTCGACACTGGTGGCCACCTTCAAGGGGCTGCATGCCAAGGGCGGGCCGCGCGGAGTCGCGGACGCCGTGAACGAAGCGGTGGTCATCGCGTTCGCGCTGGTCTTCATCGTGAACACCGCGTTGTCGGCCCTGTACACGGTCATGGTTCCGGCAGTGGGGTCCTACTGATGATCGGAGTGGACACGCGTGCGCGCCTGCAGCGGGCGGCCCGTCCGGCGAAGGGCGTTGCCGACGGATTCGTCGGAGTCGGTCGTCACGTCACGTTCTACGTGCGGGCGATCGGATCCATCCCGTTCGCGCTCACCAGGTACCGCAAGCACGTGCTGGCGCAGATCAGCGAGGTGAGTTTCGGAACCAACTCACTGCTGTCCGGTGGAGGCACGATCGGCATCGTCTTCGCGATGTCGCTCGCCGCGGCGATGATGCTCGGTGTCGAAACCCAGCGAGGACTCGATCTCGTCGGCATGACGACTCTGTCCGGAATGCTCTCGGCGGTCGCGAACACCCGGGAACTCGCGCCGGTCGTCGTCGCGATTGCGCTCGCGGCCAAGGTGGGTACCGGGTTCACCGCTCAGATCGGTGCCATGCGGATCTCCGACGAGATCGACGCGCTCGACGCCATGGCGATCCGTTCCATCCCCTTCCTCGCCGGTACCAGGGTCCTCGCCGCGATGGTGTGCGTCGTCCCGATCTACATGATCGGCCTGCTCGCGAGCTATCTGTCCACCCGGCTCGTCGTGGTCTTCTTCAACGGGGCGTCGGCGGGCACGTACGACTACTTCTTCCATCTGGCCCTCGCGCCGGTGGACCTGCTCTACTCGGGGATAAAGGCGGTGGTGTTCGCCATCGTGGTCGCCCTCGTGCACTGTGCCTACGGCTACTTCGCCAGCGGTGGCCCTGCGGGCGTCGGGCAGGCGGCCGGTCGTGCCCTGCGCACTGCCATCCTCGCAATCGGAATTCTCGACGTCCTCATGACTTTCGCGCTCTGGGGCCTCGTCCCGTCCATCCCCGGAATGGGGGTGTGAGAATGGATCAGCTCACCGGAAGGGGGCAGCTGTCGCTCGGGCTCCGCGGTGTCCTGGCAGTGGTGCTGGCCTTGGTGGTGGCCATTCTCATGGTGCTACGTGGCACCGGGAACCTCCGCCAGGACGCCGAGATCACCGTGGGGATCCCCGCGGCGGCCGGGCTCGTCAACGGCGAGGCCCCGGTGCGGTACCACGGGGTCAACATCGGCCGGATCGCCGCGATCGACTCGGGAACCGACGAATCCCTCGTGAGGCTGCGGATCGAATCCGAATCGCTCGCCCTCGTGCCGGACACGGTGTCCGCCCGCATCGTCCCCCGGACGTTCTTCGGGGACATCTATCTCCAGCTCGTCGACAATCCGCAGGCGAGGTCCGGTTCGAGCCTCGAGGACGGAGACCGGATCGCCGTGGACACCGGTCCGGAAGCCGTTGCGCTGTACGACGTCTACACCAAGCTCGTCGATGTCCTCGATCGCATGCAGCCACAGAAGGTCCAGACGGCACTCACTGCATTGGGACAGGCACTGGACGGGCGTGGCGACACCGTGGGCCGGATCGTGTCGCGACTGGGCGAGGTCTCCGACGTGCTCAGTCCGTCGGTGCAGGAGTTCCTCGAGTCCACTCCGGAATTCAGGGAGGTGATGGAATCGCTCGAACGCGCGACACCCGACATCGTGGCCACGCTCGCAGCGGCGACGTCGGTCTCGCACAGCATCGTCGCGCACCAGGACGGGCTTGCGGCCACGCTGGCGGCATCGGCCGGCTTCGCTGCCGTGCTCTCGCCGTTCTTCGGCGACAACCGCGAACAACTGATCACCGTTCTCGACGCGACGGGTGAGATTCTCGCGACCACGGCAGCCGATCCGGAGGGCCTGGTCGAGACACTGGACAAGGCCAGGACTTTCGGCGCGGCCGGTGGCCGGGTGTTCGCGACGGGAAGGTTCGACATCACCGCGGTGCCGAGCTTCGCCGACCCGCTGCCGTACGGACCCTCCGACTGCCCCCGCTACGGGGGACTGTCGAACCCGATGTGCGGAGCCTTCGGCGGAAGCGAGGCATCGGCGAATGCACGACCGGCCGGGTCGAGCCCGGGCGTCCCGGCTCCGGCCGGTGGGCCGGAGCGTGCGCAGCCCGAGATCGGTGACGTCGTGGACGGCGCGGCCGAGTCTCCGGTGCTGCGCTTCCTCGAGGAGCAACTCGGTGTCGGAAATCCCGGTGTCGGAAGCCCCGGTATCGGGACGCCCGACGGCGTCGCGGCACCGGCATCGGTCGACGCGGGCGCACCCAACCCGGCCACGGTGGTCATGCTCGGTCCGCTCGTTCGGGGGAAGCAGGTGACCGTGCGATGAAGATCCAGCGCCGCCAACTCGTGAGGTTGGCGATGTTCTGTGCGATCGGGCTCGGATGCGGTGTCCTGATGGCGAATACGCTGTCCGTCCCGGTTCGCGGTTCCAGCGAACGGTACGCACTCGAGTTCACCGACGTCGAAGGCCTCACCCCGGGCAACCCGGTCACCATGGCCGGCGTCCGCGTCGGCCGGGTGGATTCGATCGAGTTCACCGGAAGTGAGGGCGGCCGGGCAATCGCGCTGGTCGGGATCGAGGTCGAGGCGGATCATCCGCTTCCCGCGGACGTCACCGCCGCGGTCAGGTACGGCGACATGCTCGGTGCCCGGTTCGTCTCGCTCGCCGGCGGAGGCGACGCCGCGGAGCCGATCGAGCCCGGTGCGCTGATTCCGCTCAGCCGGACGACACCGCCCACCGACCTCACCGCGTTGATGAACGGCTTCAGGCCGCTCTTCGACGCGCTCGAGCCCGACCAGGTGAACACGCTCACGCGGAGTTTCGTCGAGACGTTCAGCGGGCAGGGCCAGGCGGTGGCGGACCTGCTCGCCCACATCGCCGAGATGAGTTCCGGCCTCGTCGCCCAGCAGGAGATCTTCTCCCAACTGGTGGGCAACATGGCGCAGCTGCTGAGCTCGGTGGACTCGCGGCAGCCCGAGCTCGAACGGTTCCTCACCGGCCTCGGCGCACTCAGTTCCACCGTGCTCGGCGACAACGATCAGCTCATCGCTCTTCTCGACGAGGGGAACTCGGTCGTGACGACACTCGCCGGGTCGATGGCCAGGACCAACGGAGAGTTCTCCCGCTCGGTGACGGACCTGAAGTCGGTCACCGACACCTGGATCGCGCACACCGAGGAATTCGACCGATTCGTCGCGAATCTGCCGCAGTTCGCCGACGGGGTCAACCGGATCGGCAGCTACGGCGGCTTCATCAGCTTGTACCTGTGCAACTTCACACTGAAAGCAGGGGAATTGGAAGCGAACATCTTCGGCCCGACGCACTCGCCGGTGTGCTCATGATGTTCCTGGTCAAGCTCATCGACGTCTTCGTGGGCATCATGCTGTTCCTGTTCAAGGGGGAACGCCGCGCGGGTTCGGCGACCCCTCTCGTTCTCGGCACTCTCGGAATCGTGCTCCTCGTCGCGGGCCTCGGCATCGCGATCGGAATCCCCAAGGGGTGGTATCTGATGCGGACCAGCCCCTACGTCGCCGAGATGACGAATGCCAGCGGGCTGTCGAGTGGCGATCCGGTGTATGTAGCGGGTGTTCCCGCCGGACGGGTCGAGAACATCGGGCTCGCCGGCGATCACGTCCGCATCGACTTCCGACTCGACAACGGTCAACCGCTGGGCAACCAGACGACGGCGACGGTGCGCCTGAAGACGGTGCTCGGGAAGCGCTACCTGGAGGTCGTCCCTGCCGGGGTCGTGCTCGAGGGGGAGAATCTGATCCCGCGCTCGCGCACGACGGTCCCGTACAGCCTCGACGAAGTCAGTGCCGATGCGACCGACGCAGCCGACAATGTCGATCTCGACTCGGTGAAGGCGATGATGTCCACCCTGTCCCAGGTGATGCCGGAGGATTCGGAACAGTTGGGCGCCGCTCTCGCCGGAATCAGCGGTGCCTCGGCGGCTTTCGCGCAGAACGGCGAACAGATGGATCAGCTGTTGGTGATGTCGCGGACCCTGTCCGATCTCATGGTGGCTCAGACGGACTCCCTGATGACCACCGCCGCGAACGCGCAGTCGATCGTCCGGACTCTCGCGGTGCGCAAGGAGGCACTGACCCAGTTGATCGACCACCTCACCACGATCACCGCGACACTCGCGCAGTCCTTCACCCGGAACGAGGAGGTGTTCGGGCAGATGGTCACCAACCTCGTCCACGTCACCGACACACTGAAACGTAATGTCGAGCAGATAGATCTACTCCTGACCAGGCTGCCGTCGTCGTTGCGCAAGGTCACCGACGCGACCGGCAACGGGACGTGGGCGGATGTGACTGCCCCCGCCGCGGTGCTTCCGGACAATCTCCTGTGCGCGATCGGTGTGATGGGAGGGTGCAGATGACCGCGGAGATCCAGGCGCCGTCCCCTCCGCCCCGGAGTCGTGGCCGCGTCGTGGCGACGCTTCTGGTGCTCGCGCTGGTGATCGGTGCGGCGAGCTGGTTCGTGTTCGGGCGGACCGACTCGAGCCGAACCGTCTATGCGGACTTCGGTTTCGTCAACGGGATCTACACCGGCAGCCGGGTCACGGTGCTCGGCGTGCCCGTCGGAACCGTCACCTCCCTCGAGCCGAAAGGCACCCACGTGCGGGTGGCGATGTCGGTCCAGGGAGACGTCGAACTCCCCGAGCAGACGTCGGCGTACGTCCTCAACCCCTCCGTCATCAGCGACCGCCACATCGAGTTGGGCCCGGCCTATCAGGGCGGGCCGACGCTCGCCGACGGGGCCGAGATCCCGCAGGAGCGCGCCCACTCGCCGATCGACTTCGACGGATTGATGGGCAGCCTGCGCGTGCTCTCGGAGACACTCGGTGCCGACGGAGGCGACATCGGGCAGTTGCTCGCGCAGAGCGCGGAGAGCTGGCGGGGTCAGGGCGAGCAGTTCAACGCGGCCGTGAGAAATCTCAGCTCCGCAACCGGCGTGGTCGGGGCTCGCAGTGAGGACATCGCGGTGCTCGTGGCCAATCTCGATCACCTGATGCGGGCTCTGGACTCGCGCCAGATCTCGCTCGACGCTCTGGTGGAGGGGCTCGGAGAGCTCGGTGACGAATGGTCGCGGCAGGACCTCGACATCTCCGCGCCGCTGCAGGATCTCCGGATCGTGCTCGATCAGATGAACACCTTCATGCAGCAGCACGGCGACGACGTGGGAGCAGTAGCGGAAAACCTCGACGTCCTGGGGCAGACACTGAACGCTCACCAACCGGGGCTGGCCGAGTTCATGGACCTCGTCCCGCTCATGATGCAGAACCTGGGCAACTCCATCGGTCCCGACAATCGCGGACGCATCCGATTGAACGTGTCCACCTCGCTGACCCAGTTCGCGATCGCGAAGCCACTGTGTGACGCCCACCCCCTTCCGCTGTGCACGGGCGCGGGCTTCACCAATCCGATCTCGTTCCCGATCAGCGCATCGGATCCGCTGGGCATCGTCTCGGCCGTCACCGGTGGCGCCCTCCCGTCGGAAGGGGGAGGCAACTGATGGAAGGGAACCGAATGGCCTCGTCGATCCAGTGGGCCCGGATCGTCGCCGCCGGTGCCGGATGCGTGGTCCTGGCCGGCTGCGGAGCGGGCATCCAGGATCTCCCGCTGGGGCGGTCGGCCAGCGCAACGGCATACGACGTGACCGTGCAACTCGCCACCGCGGACGGCCTGGTCCTCGGCGCGGACGTGCGCAACGGCCAGAAGGTGATCGGCCGAGTGGCCGAACTCCGGCCGGACCAGGTGGGGGCGGCCGTGCGGTTGAGCCTGGATTCGACCGTGCCGCTGCCCGAGAACGTCGAGGCTGCGGTCGAACTCCCGTCCGCGCTCGGCAGCCCGTTCATCCGGCTGACGGCACCCGACGACCCCTCCTCCCGGCCACTCCGCAACGGCGACGTCGTTCCCGAATCGCGTACCGAGATCGGGCCCCAGGTGGAGACGGCACTCGCCACCCTCGGCACGGTGCTCACCGGAAGCGGAATCAGCCAACTCGACACGATCGTGCGGGAGCTGAACGTCGCGTTCGCCGGGCGCTCCGGCGACGTCCGATCGCTGACCCGGACGATGACCGATCTCATGGCGTCGGCGTCCCGGCACCAGGACGATTTCGACCGGGCCATGGTGCTCGCCACCCGAGTGTCCGGGCAGCTGACGGCGCAGCAGCAGGTGGTCGACGGCTACCTCGACGTCGTGCCGCCGGTGATCGACGTGCTCCTTCGGCAGAAGGATGCGATCGCCTCCCTGCTGAACTCCACCGCTCAGCTCGCGGTGAACGCCAATTCCGTTCTGGCACAGTCCCCGACGGGAATGGATGCCATGTTGAGCGATGCCTCGACAGTGGTGGGTGCGCTGGACTCGTTCAACGATCGGATCGGCGGCACTCTCACGAACATGAACACCTTCCTCGAGACGTTCCAGACTGCGGTGCGGGGTGACTACCTGGTGTTCGACGGGGCACTGGACATTCCCGGAGGCATCGACAAGCTGCTGACCGGAGGGATGTTCCTGGGCAGCAACGCCGCCCCGCCCCTGGAGACCCTCGAGGACCTGCTCACGGGAGGGGCACGATGACACGTCTGGCCTTCGTGCAACTCGTCCTCTTCGCGATCACCGCAGCGGTCGTCGTTCCCTACGGGATCTATTACGTCGTCGGCCCGGCCGGTCTGACGGGGCAGCTGCGCGTGCACTCGATCATGACGAATGCGATGGGTCTGACCCCGGGAACCAGCGTCACCTATCGCGGGATACCTGTCGGCACGGTCGACTCCGTGGCTCTCGACCCTGCGGGTGGCGGGGCCCGGGTGGAGTACGTCCTCGACGGAGGCGTGCCGATTCCCGCGGACAGCGTCGCCAAGGCGACGATGGGGACGGTCGCGGGCATCCAGAACGTCGACATCTACCCCAACACCGCCGAGGGGCCGTACCTCGAGGACGGGGATCTGCTGCCCGCGCCGGAGGATCAGCAGCCGGTGCAGATGGATGGGCTCATGCTCGAGGCGAGCACCCTCCTCCAGGGCATCGACCCGCAGTCGGTCAGCGACCTCGGCACCGAGATGGGTGCCTCGTTCGAGGGACTGGGGCCGAGTCTCGCCGCGATGATCGACGACGGGGATTCGCTGTCCGTGCAGCTTCGCGATCAGGCACCTGCTCTCCAGTCGCTGCTCGCGAGGACCGCGCGTCTGGTCGACACGATGGCGGGCGAATCCGACTCCTTCGTCGACGGGATGGCAGCCGCACGGGATCTGGCAACCCAACTCGACGCCAATGCGCCGGTACTGGTGTACCTCACCGACCAATCTCCGCAGTCGCTGGCGAACGCGCAGCAGCTGTTCGACCGATACCAGGGGACGTTCGGCAGTGTCCTCGCCAACCTCGCCACCGTGGAACCGATCATCGCCGAGCGCAGCGACGCGCTCGCGTCCGGCCTGGTCGACATTCCGGCAGGCCTCGCGAGACTCGAATCGATCGTCACGGGCGACCGGGCGGACTTCGCCCTCATCGCCACGCAGGGGCCGGTGTGCAACTACCCGACCGAGCGCCGAGCCGTCGGCGACCTGAGTCCCACCTCGCCGAACCTGAACCTGTACTGCCCACCAGCGCGGGATCTGGCTACCAGGGGAGCGCAGAACGCGCCCCGCCCGAACGATCTCGGCCTGCAGGGTTCGACGACACCCGGCTCCGTGATCGGACCGCCCGTGGTCGAGGACCCGATCCTCATTCCCACCGGCGTCGATGCATTGAACTATTGGAGATCGCTCTTGGAAGGACTCGGCAGTGCCACACGATGAATCAGCAGGGTCACACGATGGATCGGCAGGCACCGCGACCGGGACATTGACCTCACCGGCGATTCCCCCGGAGGCGTCGACCGCTGCCGGGGACGGCCGCCGGACGAACCGCGTCGGTGCGAGAACGATACTCGCCGGTGCGCTGGTGCTCGCGTTGGTCGCGTTCGCCGCGGTGATGACCGTGCAGGTCCTCTCGGGCCGCGGAGAGAACGGACTACGCACCGAGGCCGTCGATGTCGCCCGCGACTATGCCGTCGCGATGTCGTCGTTCGACTACCAGAACCTGGATGCGAACCGCGAGACGATCGCCGAGATGTCCACTCCGGCATTCGCGCACACGTACAACGAGATGGTGGACGCCCTGGCCGGAATCGTCACGGACGGTCAGGGGCAGGCGACGGCGACCGCGGAGCATGTTGCGGTGGAGAGCCTCGACGACGGTCGCGCGGTCGTGCTGGTGTTCGCGGACCAGCAGGCCGTCAACGTGACGGCACCGGAGGGAAACACGCAGAAGTACCGCATGGTGCTCACTCTCGTCCGGGACGGCGATCGCTGGCTGGTCGACGACGTCCAGACGATCTGAGCGACGGACGGGATACCGGAGAACACGAGGAGACGACATGCCTGCCGAGTACATCGAGAAGGACAGTCCGCCGCGGCTGACCAGTGCCCGTACCCGCATACCCATCACGACCGACCGTCGTCGATGGACGAAGAAGTCGCCCGACATCACCGATGCCCTCGACTTCTGGGCCTTCGCCGGTGCGGCCGCCAATGTCGCCATGCAGATCGGCTGGCCGGAGGTCGCGTACGGCGTGATGGAGAGCAAGGTCGAATCCGGCGCCCTGATGCATCATCCGTGGAAGCGGGCCCGGACGACCACCCAGTATCTCGCGGTCGCGATTCTCGGCACCGACGAGGAGCGGCGCGCGTATCGGGAGGCCGTCAACGGCGCCCACCGGCACGTACGTTCGGACGAGAACAGCCCGGTCCGGTACAACGCCTTCAACCGTGATCTGCAGATGTGGGTGGCGGCGTGCCTGTACCTCGGGTTCGAGGACACCTTCCAGCTGTTGCACGGCAGGATGTCCGACGAGGACCTCGAGCACTTCTATCGGAACGCATCGACGTTGGGTACGACGCTGCAGGTGACCGAGGACATGTGGCCGGCCACCCGTGCCGACTTCGATCGGTACTGGAACTCTGCGTGCGAACGGGTCACCTACGACGAGAAGACGAAGCAGTTCGTCGAGGACCTGATCGGCCTGGAGATGATCGCGCGGCCGATCCGGGCCCCGTTCCGGAACCTGCTGCGCTTCCTCACCATCGGAACTCTGGCACCCTACTTCCGCGAACAACTCGGGTTCGAGTGGACGGAGGACGACCGACGCCGATTCGAGCATCTCTTCATCTTCGTCTCGTTCGTCAACCGGTTCCTGCCGAAGTTCATCCGCCACGGTGGCAGTTTCATGCTCATGCGTGACCTGCGGCGGAGGATCCGCAAGGGGACGAACCCGATCGGATGACGGGCGAAGGACGCGGAGTTCGGTGGCTGGGTCCGCCGCTCACGGAGGTGTCCCGGCCGCCCGCCGGAATCCGCGCACGGCCGGGTAGGCGAAGAGGAGGATCGCGCCGACCGACCAGATCACCGTCTTGATCAGTGGCTCCGCCACCGGGCCGCCGAGGGACAGGCCCCGCATCGCGTCGATCGCGCACGACATCGGCTGGTTCTCCACGAAGGTCTGTAACCAGGTGGGATACGCGTTCGTGGGTACGAACCCGGAGTTGAAGAACAACAGGAGCGTCGCGAACAGCGAGAGCAACTCGACGAGAGGCAGCTTCGCACTCGCGACCGCCAGGGCAGTCACCATCGTCGCGAAGCCCAATCCGAGCAGCAACGGAATCAGCATCATCAGCAACCCGGGAAGAATGCCCTGGTCGAAGCGGAACCCGAGGGCGAAGCCGACCGCCACGATGAGCACCGTCGTCAGCATGATGCGTACCGCCTCGGCGAGCAGGCGGCTGGTCAGCCCGGACGCACGGTGCACGGGGAGGACCCAGAACCTGCTCAGCAACCCGGAGGCCCATTCCTGCCGCAAGGCCAACCCGCTCGCGATCGACCCGAACATGGCACCGACGATCGTCATCATCGGCGCGGTACCGAAGATGCTCGGTGTGCCGGTCGCTCTCGTGATCGAGATGCCGAGTACCGACCAGAGCATCAGGAGCATGAGGGCGGGATAGACGATGGCCTGGACCATCGTGCTGGGGTCGCGGATCCACCGCAGGAGCAGCCGCTGAGTTTGCAGCAGGGTGTGCGAGACGAAGGCCGCCGGCGAGTTCTCCGCGCGGGGATCGGTGACCTCGGGGAAGGTCACCGGGGTCCCCGAGGTGCCCGAGGCTGCTGACGCAGGCCCCCCGGTCGTCTTCGGCGCCGTCATCCTCGCCTCACATTCGCCCAGATCGACAGCGGGATGAACACACCCGCGAGTCCTGCGCACCAGAGCAGTGACGGCAGCAGTACGGGAAGGGTGATCGCGCCCTCACTCATTGCCCGCATCGCGCCCGCGAACTGGGAGATCGGCTGATTCCGGACGAATCCCTGTGCCCACGAAGGGAACTGTTCCACCGGGACGAAACCGGAGGAGAACATGCCCAGGATCAGCTGGGGGAGTGTCAGTGCCTGGCTGGTCACCTCGGGGCTCTTCGTCAGAGTGCCCAGGGCATCCGCGCCTGCCGTCAGGGTGAAGCCGACGAGCATGGCCAGGGCGCAGAAGCCGATCGTGTACGTCAGCCCGCCCTGGAAGCGGAATCCGATCACGAGTCCGTAGCCGATGGCCGCGACCAGCGAGATGGAGGAGTGGACGAAGCAGGCGGTCATCCGCGCACCCAGTGGGACACCCACCGCGACGGGCATCGTCTGGAATCGCGACTTCATCCCGTTCGACGCCTCGGTCGCCGCGCGGTGGGCCGCGGAGATCGCCGTGAACGCCATGGCCTGCAGCACGATGATCGGCATCACGAACTGCGCGTAGTCGATGCCCTGGAACCGCATCACCAGGCGCAGTGGGAGGTAGAAGCCGACCGTGAATATCAGTGGCGCGATGACCGCGATGAAGAACTGCCCGCTGATCCACATCGTGTGCAGGCTCCGGCCGGACAGCGCGCTCCACTGCCGCAGCCATGTCGGCTCCGGTGCGCGATGCCGCCCGGCCCTGGCCCGGGTGGCCACTGCCGTCGAGCTCATCGCCGAGGAGCCTCGTGCTGCGGGGCTTCCTCGAGCACGGCACCGTGCCCGGTGAGCGCGAGGAACACGTCGTCGAGCGACGGCCGGCGCAGGGCGATGTCGGCCAGTTCGATGCGGGCCACGTCGAGGCGCCGGAGCACTTCGGCGAGAGTTCGCGCACCGTACGGTGCCGGGATGGACAACCGGTCGTGCCCGGTCTCGATGATCCGCTCGGGTGGGCACAACGACACCAGTACCTCGCGCACCCGGGGCAGATCGCCGAGCCGCAACGGCACCACCTCACAGTAGGAACCGCCGGTGCGCGCCTTGAGTTGGTCCGCGGTGCCCTCCGCGATCACCGTGCCCTTGTCGATGACGACGATGTTGTCGCTGAGCAGATCTGCTTCCTCGAGGTACTGCGTCGTGAGCAGGATGGTGATGCCCTGCTTCTTGAGCGTGGACACCAGTGACCACACCCCCTGGCGACTACGGGGATCGAGGCCGGTGGTCGGCTCGTCGAGGAACACCACCGAAGGCCGGGTCACCAGACCACACGCGATGTCCACCCTGCGCCGCATGCCGCCGGAGTAGCCGGAGACCTTGCGATCTCCGGCGTCCACCAGATCGAACTGTTCGAGGAGTTCGGCAGCGCGTGCTCTGGCGTTGGCGCGGGTGAGGCCGAGCAGCCGCCCGAACAGCACGAGATTCTCACGTCCGGTGAGTGATTCGTCGAGGGCGGCGTACTGGCCCGTCATCATGATCGATCGTCGGACCTGTGCGGCGTCGGTGACCACGTCGTGTCCCGCCACCACGGCGCGCCCGGCGTCCGGACGCAGGAGCGTCGACAGCACGTTGACCGTCGTCGTCTTTCCCGCGCCGTTGGGTCCGAGGACACCGAGGACGCTGCCTCGTGGGGCCTCGAAACTGACTCCACGCAGGGCCCGGACGTCCCCGAAGGACTTCTCGATTCCTTCGACCAGGACGGCCGCGTCGGGTGCAGGCATGTCCTCGAGTATGGCATGTGGCCACCGACGCCCGGGCGGCGTACGGGAGGTTGTCACAGAGCCGGCGAGACTACCCGAAATGGTGTAACACCAGCAGGATTACCGGCGATCGGGCACCTGCCGAATTGCGGTCCGGGCGCGCCGAGGGGCCTCAGGCGGGGGTGATCCACGTGGTGATCTCGGCATGCACCACCTCGGTCCCGGCGCGGTCGAGAATCCGGATCGGAACGATCAGGTCCGTACCTTCGGTGATCGCCGAGAAGTCGGGAAGCGTCTCCAGTGCGGCGACCGCGTGCAGCCCGGTCTCCGCCTTGGCCAGGTACCTGACGGTCATTCCCTTGGGTATCCAGCGGTGGCTACCGGGAACGGTGGCCTCACAGAGCATGCCCATCGCCACCTCTGCGAGGTTGCAGGCCGCGATGGCGTGGAAGGTGCCGATGTGGTTGCGGATGCCCCACCACTTCGGTGCGCGGACCTCGCAGCGGCCCGGCTCCATCACGATGACCCGGGGCAGGATCGAACCGAAGTAGGGAACGCGTACGCACATCCCCACGGAGAACAGAGCGTGTCCCAGCCCGTTGTCGGGGAGCTTGGTCCAGGCACGGTAGGTCGGACTGGTCGTCGTCATGGCGCTACCTTACTTCAAAGTAAGTTCACTCCCCGTTGTTCCTCTCCCCGCTCCTCCCGCTGTTCCTCCCCTGGGTGAAGGTGGCCTTCGGTAGCCTGGATCAGGCACAGGGTCCCTTCACCCGGGCGGGGGAGCGGGTCGGGGCGGGGGAGGGGAGCGGATCGGGTGTCCGGACGGGCGACGAGGGTGCTTCGTCGGGCCGAGTCGCAGGCCGGAGTGAGGCGCCGGGTGAGCCCCGAGTTGAACGCCGGGTGAGCCCCGAGTTGAACTCAGCCGGTGGGTCCTGCATACTGTTCGGGTTGCCTTGTTCGGGACGCGATGTTTTGCGTCCGCGGCGCGGTCGCTCGGAAACGTGCGGCTCGCTCCCGATGCGGATCTCGACACGAGCAAGGCCATGCAGGACGGAAGCAGTTCCGACCAGTGCCCGGTTTCGGGCGCGTCCGGTTTCGTCTCCGCTCAGGTGACCGCGAGGTCCCGGAGCGGAGAAAAAGCAGGAGGGCGACACGCCCGACCGCGTGGACCGGAGAACCATGACAGATGAACAGCGGCAGCGGATCCGGGTGTGTCCCGGACGCAACCAGTGTTCTTCGTCGTGGTCGTCACCAGGGACTGTGCAGACGAGGTAGTTCGGCTCGACCCGAGTCGGATTACGAACCGCGGCAAGAAAAGGACACTAAGCGTGGCGGGACAGAAGATCCGCATCAGGCTCAAGGCCTACGACCATGAGGCGATCGACGCGTCGGCGCGCAAGATCGTCGAGACGGTGACCCGTACCGGGGCCCGTGTCGTCGGACCGGTGCCGTTGCCGACCGAAAAGAACGTGTACTGCGTCATCCGCTCGCCGCACAAGTACAAGGACTCGCGCGAGCACTTCGAGATGCGTACTCACAAGCGGCTTATCGACATCCTCGACCCGACGCCCAAGACGGTGGACGCACTCATGCGTATCGACCTTCCGGCGAGCGTCGACGTAAACATCCAGTGAGCTTGGAAAGACGCAGCGGAGATATCACATGACTAACCAGATCAAGGGACTTCTGGGCACCAAGCTCGGCATGACCCAGGTCTTCGACGAGAACAACCGGGTCGTTCCGGTCACCGTCGTCAAGGCCGGTCCGAATGTCGTCACCCAGATCCGCACCGAGGAGCGCGACGGCTACAGCGCCGTGCAGCTCGCGTTCGGCGCCATCGACCCCCGCAAGGTGAACAAGCCGACTTCCGGCCAGTTCGCCAAGGCCGGCGTCACGCCGCGTCGTCACATCGTCGAGTTCCGCGTTCCCGACACCTCGGAGTACGAGGTCGGCCAGGAACTCAGCGCCGAGGTGTTCGAGGACGGCGCTTTCGTCGACGTCACCGGAACCAGCAAGGGCAAGGGCTTCGCCGGAACCATGAAGCGGCACGGCTTCTCCGGTCAGGGCGCCTCGCACGGTGCTCAGGCCGTGCACCGTCGCCCCGGCTCGATCGGTGGCTGTGCCACTCCCGGCCGTGTCTTCAAGGGCATGCGGATGTCCGGTCGCATGGGTAGCGACCGGATCACGACGCAGAACCTCTCCGTCTACAAGGTGGACGCCGAGAACGGTCTGCTGCTGATCAAGGGTGCGATCCCCGGCCGCAAGGGTGGCCTCGTGATCGTCAAGAGCGCAGTGAAGGGTGGTGCGCGGGCATGACCAGCACCGAAACCAAGTTGACCCTCGACGTCAAGGCTCCCGGTGGCAAGACCAACGGCACCGTGGAACTGCCCGCCGAGATCTTCGATGCTCCCGCGAACATCGCGCTGATGCATCAGGTCGTCGTCGCGCAGCTCGCCGCCGCACGTCAGGGCACGCACTCCACGAAGACTCGTGGCGAGGTCCGCGGTGGTGGGCGCAAGCCGTACCGCCAGAAGGGCACCGGCCGCGCCCGTCAGGGCTCGACCCGCGCGCCGCAGTTCGCCGGCGGTGGCATCGTCCACGGACCGAAGCCGCGTGACTACAGCCAGCGGACGCCTAAGAAGATGAAGCTCGCCGCCCTGCGCGGTGCGCTCTCCGACCGGGCGCGCAGCGAGCGTATCCACGTGATCACCGAACTGGTGTCGGGCCAGGCCCCGTCCACCAAGAACGCGAAGGCGTTCCTCGGTGAGCTCACCGATCGTAAGAAGGTCCTTCTCGTCGTCGGACGCGAGGACGTCGCCGCGATCAAGAGCGTTCAGAACCTGCAGAACGTGCATGTGCTGGTTGCCGATCAGCTCAACACCTACGACGTGCTCGACAGCGACGACATCGTGTTCAGCGTGGAAGCGCTCAACGCCTTCGTCCACGGGCCCGCCGAGAGTGCACAGGAAGAGAAGAAGGAGGCGGCCAAGTGAGCACCATCGCTGACCCCCGCGACATCCTGCTGGCTCCGGTCATCTCCGAGAAGTCCTACGGACTGATGGAGGAAGGTACCTACACCTTCCTGGTGCACCCGGACTCGAACAAGACGCAGATCAAGATTGCCGTCGAGAAGGTTTTCGGCGTCACCGTGACCAGCGTCAACACCGCCAACCGTCAGGGCAAGCGCAAGCGGACCCGGTTCGGTTACGGCAAGCGCAAGGACACCAAGCGCGCGCTCGTGACCATCTCGTCCGACAGCAAGCCCATCGAGATCTTCGGGGGACCGGTCGCCTAGGCGCCGGGACTCGAGAGACGTAGAGGACGAGAAGACTCATGGCAATCCGTAAGTACAAGCCGACTACGCCGGGCCGCCGCGGCTCGAGCGTCTCGGACTTCGCCGAGATCACGCGGTCGACCCCCGAGAAGTCGCTGGTTCGCCCGCTGCACGGGCGCGGTGGACGTAACGCCCACGGTCGCATCACCACCCGGCACAAGGGTGGCGGACACAAGCGCGCCTACCGGCTGATCGATTTCCGTCGCAACGACAAGGACGGCGTGCCGGCCAAGGTCGCTCACATCGAGTACGACCCCAACCGCACCGCTCGCATCGCTCTGCTGCACTACGCAGACGGTGAGAAGCGCTACATCATCGCCCCCAAGGGCCTGGTGCAGGGCTCGCCCATCGAGTCGGGCCCGACGGCCGACATCAAGCCGGGCAACAACCTGCCGCTGCGCAACATCCCGACCGGTACCACCGTGCACGCGGTGGAGCTGCGTCCGGGTGGTGGCGCCAAGATGGCCCGTTCCGCAGGCGCGAGCATCCAGCTCCTCGGTAAGGAAGGCCCGTACGCCACGCTGCGTATGCCTTCCGGCGAGATCCGTCGCGTCGACGTGCGCTGCCGCGCCACCGTCGGCGAGGTCGGCAACGCCGAGCAGAGCAACATCAACTGGGGCAAGGCCGGCCGTATGCGCTGGAAGGGCAAGCGCCCCACCGTCCGTGGTGTCGTGATGAACCCGGTCGACCACCCGCACGGTGGTGGTGAGGGTAAGACCTCCGGTGGTCGCCACCCCGTCAGCCCCTGGGGTAAGCCCGAAGGGCGTACCCGCAAGAACAAGGCGAGCGACAAGCTCATCGTCCGTCGTCGCCGTACCGGCAAGAAGCGCTAGTCAAGGAGGGAGTGAAGGATGCCACGCAGCCTGAAGAAGGGCCCGTTCGTCGATGACCACCTCCTTGCGAAGGTGGACGTGCAGAACGAGAAGGGAACCAAGCAGGTCATCAAGACCTGGTCCCGTCGTTCCACGATCATCCCGGACTTCATCGGCCACACGTTCGCGGTGCACGACGGCCGCAAGCACGTTCCCGTGTTCGTCTCCGACTCGATGGTCGGGCACAAGCTCGGGGAGTTCGCACCGACCCGCACGTTCAAGGGTCACATCAAGGACGACCGGAAGAGCAAGCGCCGATGAGCAACGCGAATAGCTCGGCACAGCTGAGTACTGAAACCACCAATCCCACTGCAAAGGCGGTGGCGCGCCACGTGCGTGTCACGCCGATGAAGGCGCGACGCGTCGTGGACCTGGTTCGTGGACGTTCGGTCGAAGACGCCTTGAACATCCTGAAGTTCGCGCCGCAGGCAGCGAGCGAGCCGGTGGCGAAGGTCATCGCCAGTGCCGCCGCCAACGCCGAGAACAACCTCGACCTCGACCCGAGCACGCTCGTCGTCGCCACCGCGTACGTGGACGAGGGCGCGACCCTCAAGCGGTTCCAGCCGCGGGCACAGGGTCGTGCATTCCGGATCCGCAAGCGGACCAGCCACATCACCGTGATCGTGGAGAGCCTGCCGAAGACCGGAACATCGACCCGTAATCGCCGGAAGGGAAGTGCTCGATAGTGGGCCAGAAAATCAACCCGCACGGCTTCCGTCTCGGCATCACGACCGACTGGAAGTCCCGCTGGTACGCAGACAAGCAGTACGCGGAGTACGTCAAGGAAGACGTCGCCATCCGCAAGCTCCTCGCCACCGGCATGGAGCGCGCGGGCATCGCGAAGGTCGAGATCGAGCGCACCCGTGACCGTGTTCGTGTGGACATCCACACGGCTCGTCCGGGCATCGTCATCGGCCGCCGCGGCGCCGAGGCCGATCGCATCCGCGCCGAGCTCGAGAAGCTCACGGGCAAGCAGGTCCAGCTCAACATCCTCGAGGTGAAGAACCCCGAGTCCGAGGCCCAGCTAGTCGCGCAGGGCGTCGCCGAGCAGCTGTCCAACCGTGTCGCTTTCCGTCGCGCCATGCGCAAGGCCATCCAGTCGGCCATGCGTCAGCCGAACGTCAAGGGCATCCGGGTGCAGTGCTCCGGCCGTCTGGGCGGTGCCGAGATGAGCCGCTCCGAGTTCTACCGCGAGGGTCGGGTTCCGCTGCACACGCTGCGTGCGGACATCGACTACGGCCTCTACGAGGCCAAGACCACCTTCGGCCGCATCGGCGTGAAGGTCTGGATCTACAAGGGCGACATCGTCGGTGGCAAGCGCGAGCTCGCCGCCAACGTGGCAGCGCCCGCGGGCGACCGTCCGCGGCGTGAGCGCCCCAGCCGTCCGCGCCGTTCCGGTTCCGCCGGCACGACCGCGACCAGCACCGAGGCCGGCCGCGCCGCGACCGCCACCGCCGATGCACCCGCCACGACTGAACAGAAGGAGGGCTGACGCATGTTGATCCCACGGCGGGTCAAGCACCGCAAGCAGCACCATCCGAGCCGTTCGGGTGCCGCCAAGGGTGGGACCCGGGTGACCTTCGGTGACTACGGCATCCAGGCTCTCGAGCCGGCTTACATCACCAACCGGCAGATCGAGTCCGCTCGTATCGCCATGACCCGGCACATCAAGCGTGGCGGCAAGATCTGGATCAACATCTTCCCGGATCGCCCGCTCACCAAGAAGCCGGCCGAGACCCGCATGGGTTCCGGTAAGGGTTCGCCGGAGTGGTGGGTCGCGAACGTCAAGCCCGGTCGGGTTCTGTTCGAGATGAGCTACCCGAACGAGGAGATCGCCCGCGAGGCCCTGCGCCGCGCGATGCACAAGCTCCCGTGCAAGTGCCGGATCGTCACGAGGGAGGAGCAGTTCTGATGGCTACCGGAACCCCCGCAGCCGAGCTCCGCGAGCTCACCGAGGAAGAGCTGGTCACCCGGCTCCGTGAGTCGAAGGAAGAGCTGTTCAACCTTCGCTTCCAGATGGCCACCGGCCAGATGGACAACAATCGCCGACTTCGTACGGTTCGCCACGAGATCGCGCGCATCTACACCGTTCTGCGTGAGCGTGAGCTCGGGCTGGCCGTCGGTCCGGACGCAGGTGACGCGGCATGAGTGAGGAAAAGGCAGTGAGCACAGAAGAGCGCGGCAGCCGCAAGGTCCGCGTCGGATACGTGGTCTCCGACAAGATGGAGAAGACCATCGTGGTCGAGCTCGAGGACCGGGTCAAGCACCCGCTCTACGGCAAGATCATCCGGCGCACCAGCAAGGTCAAGGCCCACGACGAGAACGGTGTCGCCGGTATCGGCGACCGCGTCCAGCTGATGGAAACCCGTCCGCTGTCCGCGACGAAGCACTGGCGTCTCGTCGAGGTCCTCGAGAAGGCCAAGTAAGCCGATTTCGAGGCATGAGCAGTGATCCAGTACGATGGTGGGGTTGCCTTGCGCACGTCGCACGGCAGCCCCACCGTCGTGTCGCCCCCAGGGGCGGCCCGCGCAGGTGAGATGCCGCCCTCCGGGGCGGTTCCCGCCGGTGGGGTGTGGATACAGACCGCGCGTGTCGGGTCGGAAATCCGCCACGTAACAGTCCAGGTCAAGGAGAAGTAAGTGATTCAGCAGGAGTCGCGGCTTCGCGTCGCCGACAACACGGGTGCTAAGGAGATTCTCTGCATCCGCGTTCTCGGTGGCTCTTCGCGCCGCTACGCCGGGATCGGTGACGTCATCGTCGCCACCGTCAAGGACGCCATCCCTGGTGGAAACATCAAGAAGGGTGAGGTCGTCAAGGCCGTCATCGTTCGTACCGTCAAGGAGCGTCGCCGTCCGGACGGTTCCTACATCAAGTTCGACGAGAACGCCGCTGTCCTGATCAAGCCGGACAACGACCCTCGTGGAACCCGCATCTTCGGCCCCGTCGGCCGTGAGCTGCGTGAGAAGAAGTTCATGAAGATCGTCTCCCTCGCTCCGGAGGTGCTGTGATGAAGGTGCACAAGGGTGACACCGTGCTGGTCATCGCCGGCAAGGACAAGGGCGCGAAGGGCAAGGTCATCCAGGCCTTCCCGGCGACCGACAAGATCCTCGTCGAAGGCGTGAACCGCATCAAGAAGCACACCGCTGTTTCCGCGAACGAGCGCGGCGCCTCCTCGGGCGGCATCGTGACGCAGGAAGCCCCGATCCACGTTTCCAACGTCGCGGTCATCGACTCGGACGGCAACCCCACTCGCGTGGGCTACCGGACCGACGAGGAGACCGGCAAGCGCGTTCGGATTTCCCGGAAGAACGGGAAGGACATCTGACATGACCTCCACCGAGAACAAGATCGTTCCGCGGCTCAAGACTCGCTACCGCGAGGAGATCCGCGACGAGCTGAACAAGCAGTTCGACTACGCCAACGTGATGCAGATCCCCGGCGTCGTCAAGGTCGTCGTCAACATGGGTGTCGGTGACGCAGCTCGCGACGCCAAGCTCATCAACGGCGCCGTCAGCGACCTGGCACTCATCACCGGCCAGAAGCCCGAGATCCGCAAGGCTCGTAAGTCCATCGCGCAGTTCAAGCTGCGCGAGGGCATGCCGATCGGTGCGCGCGTCACGCTGCGCGGCGACCGGATGTGGGAGTTCCTCGACCGCCTGGTGTCCATCGCACTGCCCCGAATCAGGGACTTCCGCGGACTCAACGGCAACCAGTTCGACGGGAACGGCAACTACACCTTCGGTCTCAACGAGCAGTCGATGTTCCACGAGATCGACGTGGACAAGATCGACCGTCCGCGCGGTATGGACATCACCGTGGTGACCACGGCGACCAACAACGAAGAAGGCCGTGCCCTGCTCAAGCAGCTCGGCTTCCCGTTCAAGGAGAACTGAGTCATGGCTAAGAAGGCATTGGTCAACAAGGCCAACAAGAAGCCGAAGTTCGCGGTCCGCGCCTACACCCGCTGCCAGAAGTGCGGTCGCCCGCACTCGGTGTTCCGCAAGTTCGGCCTGTGCCGAATCTGCCTCCGGGAAATGGCACACGCCGGCGAGCTGCCCGGCGTCCACAAGAGCTCCTGGTGACGTCCACCGCCGTCCGCTCCGGCGGGCGGCGGTGACCCACCGGAACATCCCGGTCCGTAACCTCGGATCGGGACACACCGTCTTCGCGATAGGCCTGCGCCCACCCTGCTCGGGGCGGGCAGAGGGAACCGTGGCGAGAAAGGTATCAGGTCGACTATGACCATGACTGACCCCATCGCAGACTTTCTGACGCGTCTGCGCAACGCCAACACGGCGTACCACGACGAGGTGTCGGCACCGCACTCGAAGATCAAGGCGAACATCGCCGAGATCCTCAAGCGCGAGGGCTACATCTCGGACTACCGCACGGAGGACGCCGAGGTCGGTAAGAACCTCGTCGTCACCCTGAAGTTCGGACCGAGCCGGGAACGCAGCCTCGCAGGCGTGCGCCGCGTCTCGAAGCCGGGCCTGCGTGTGTACGCGAAGTCCACCAACCTGCCCAAGGTGCTGGGTGGCCTCGGCGTGGCGATCATCTCCACGTCCACCGGCCTGCTCACCGACCGCCAGGCGGCCAATCAAGGAGTGGGCGGGGAAGTCCTCGCCTACGTCTGGTAAGGGAGGCCACCATGTCGCGTATCGGTAAGAAGCCCGTCACCGTTCCCGCCGGAGTCGATGTCGCCATCGCCGGCCAGGACGTCACGGTCAAGGGCCCCAAGGGCACGCTCGCGCTGACCATCGCCGAGCCGATCACGATCGAGAAGGCGGAGGACGGCACGCTGGCCGTCAACCGCCCGGACGACGAGCGTCGCAGCCGTGCCCTGCACGGACTGTCCCGCACCCTCGTCCAGAACCTCATCGTCGGTGTCACCGAGGGGTACACCACCAAGATGGAGATCCACGGCGTCGGTTACCGCGTGGCGCTGAAGGGCAAGGACCTCGAGTTCTCCCTCGGCTACAGCCACCCGGTCCCGATCGAGGCCCCCGAAGGCATCACCTTCGCGGTCGAGTCGCCCACCAAGTTCTCGGTGTCCGGCATCGACAAGCAGCAGGTCGGCCAGATCTCCGCGAACATCCGTCGTCTGCGTCGTCCGGACCCGTACAAGGGCAAGGGCGTTCGCTACGAGGGTGAGCAGATCCGCCGCAAGGTCGGAAAGACGGGTAAGTGATATGAGCCAGACAGCAAACCAGAAAGCCAAGCGGATCCCGCTCGGCAAGGACGTTGCCACCCGGCGCCGCCTCTCCAAGACGCGTCGTCACTTCCGTCTCCGCAAGAAGATCTCCGGCACCCCCGAGCGGCCCCGGCTGGTCGTCAACCGGTCCTCGCGGCACATCCACGTCCAGCTGATCGACGACCTGGCCGGCCACACCCTGGCCGCCGCGTCGACGATCGAGGCCGACGTGCGTGCCGTGGACGGCGACAAGAAGGCGCACAGCGCCAAGGTCGGTCAGCTCATCGCCGAGCGGGCGAAGGCTGCCGGCGTCGAGGCCGTGGTCTTCGATCACGGCGGACACGGATACCACGGCCGTATCGCGGCCCTTGCGGACGCAGCTCGCGAAGGCGGGTTGAAGTTCTGATGACAAAGATTCTCCATGATTCAGTTCTCCACGGAAGGACAGCCTGATGCCGGGACGTCAAAGGCGTGACGGCGGAAGCGGACCCGCCGGACAGAATGGCCCCAACACCGGGGACAGCAACAACAGCCGTGGCGGTCGCGACCGCCGCGACAACCGTCGCGACAACGCTGCGGAGAAGTCGAACCACATCGAGCGCGTCGTCACCATCAACCGCGTCTCCAAGGTGGTCAAGGGTGGTCGTCGCTTCAGCTTCACCGCCCTGGTGATCGTCGGCGACGGCAACGGACTCGTCGGTGTCGGCTACGGCAAGGCCAAGGAAGTTCCTGCGGCCATCCAGAAGGGCGTCGAGGAAGCTCGCAAGAACTTCTTCCGCGTGCCCATGATCGGCAGCACCATCACCCACCCCGTTCAGGGTGAGGCCGCTGCGGGCGTCGTGATGCTGCGTCCGGCCAGCCCGGGTACCGGTGTCATCGCCGGTGGCGCGGTGCGTGCCGTGCTCGAGTGCGCCGGCATCCACGACATCCTGTCGAAGTCGCTCGGTAGCGACAACGCCATCAACGTCGTGCACGCCACCGTGGCAGCCCTCAAGCAGCTGCAGCGTCCCGAGGAAGTCGCGGCTCGCCGTGGCCTCCCCCTCGAAGACGTCGCACCTGCCGGCATGCTGCGCGCGCGTGCACAGGCTGGGAGCGTGAAGTAATGGCGCAACTCAAGGTCACCCAGATCAAGAGCACCATCGGTACCAAGCAGAACCAGCGGGACTCGCTGCGGACGCTGGGCCTCAAGGGCATCCGTAAGACGGTGGTCCGCGAGGACAACGAGCAGAACCGCGGTCTGATCAACGTGGTGCGTCACCTCGTCACAGTTGAGGAGGTCTAACCATGACCATCAAGCTGCATCACCTGCGCCCCGCGCCCGGCTCCAAGACCGACAAGACTCGCGTCGGTCGCGGTGAGGGCTCGAAGGGCAAGACCGCCGGTCGCGGTACGAAGGGCACCAAGGCGCGTAAGAACGTGCCCGTGGCCTTCGAGGGTGGCCAGATGCCGATCCACATGCGTCTGCCGAAGCTCAAGGGCTTCAAGAACCCGAACCGCGTCGAGTTCCAGGTCGTCAACGTCGGCGACATCGCCCGCCTGTTCCCCGAGGGTGGACAGATCACGGTCGAGGATCTCGTTGCCAAGGGCGCGGTCCGCAAGAACCAGCCCGTGAAGATCCTCGGTGACGGCGAACTGACCGTCTCCGTCCAGGTCTCCGCGGACAAGTTCACCGGCTCCGCCAAGGAGAAGATCACCGCTGCCGGTGGCACCGCCACCGAGCTGTGATCTGCTCGAGCTAGCTCGATGGCCGCAGCACGGTCTCACACCGTGCTGCGGCCATTCGCGTCTTTCGTGCCACTGTTAGAGTTCTAGAGTTCATCCCGTGCAGCGTGCCGACATCAGGCATGCTCCCCACACGTCGTGCCAGGAGGATCTTTGCTTTCCGCCTTCGTCTCGGCCTTCAGGACCCCGGACCTGAGGCGGAAGATCCTCATCGCGCTCGGTCTCGTGGCCCTCTACCGGATCGGCGCACTCGTGCCGTCCCCCGGCGTCGACTACGGGAACGTGCGTCAGTGCATCGACGACCTGTCGGGTGGGGATTCGGCGAGTATCTACTCGCTGATCAACCTGTTCTCCGGTGGCGCTCTGCTGCAGCTGTCCGTGTTCGCGATCGGCATCATGCCGTACATCACCGCGAGCATCATCGTCCAGCTCCTCACCGTCGTCATCCCCAAGTTCGAGGCACTCCGCAAGGAGGGGCAGGCCGGTCAGGCCAAGATGACGCAGTACACGCGTTACCTGGCCGTCTCGCTCGCCGTCCTGCAGTCCACCGGCATCGTGGCCCTCGCGGCCCGTGGCCAGCTGCTGCAGGGCTGTCAGGAACCGATCATCGCCGACGACAGCGTCTTCGGCCTCGTGATCATCGTCCTCGTGATGACCGCGGGAGCGGCCGTCGTCATGTGGTTCGGTGAGCTGATCACCGAGCGTGGCGTCGGCAACGGCATGTCGCTGCTGATCTTCGCCGGTATCGCCTCCGGATTGCCGTCCGAGGGCCAGGTGCTGCTCAGCAGCCGCGGTGGCCTCGTCTTCACCCTGGTGCTCGTGGCCGCGCTCGGTGTCATCGCCGGTGTCGTGTTCGTCGAGCAGGGTCAGCGCCGCATCCCGGTTCAGTACGCCAAGCGGATGGTCGGCCGCCGCATGTACGGAGGCTCGTCCACGTACCTGCCGCTCAAGGTCAACCAGGCGGGCATCATTCCCGTCATCTTCGCGTCCTCGCTGCTGTACCTGCCGAACCTCATCGGCCAGCTGACCGGTGCCACCTCGGCCACGGATCCCAGCTGGTGGCAGCGCCTCATCAACGAGTACCTGGTGAACCCGAACAACCCGGTGTATATCGCGCTCTACTTCTCGCTGATCGTCTTCTTCGTGTTCTTCTACGTGTCGATCACGTTCAACCCGGAGGAGCGCGCCGAGGAGATGAAGAAGTTCGGCGGATTCATCCCGGGTATCCGCCCCGGTCGGCCCACCGCCGACTACCTGCACTACGTCCTCAACCGACTGACCGTCGTCGGTGCGATCTACCTCGGTGCGATCGCGACGCTGCCGCACCTGTTCCTGTCCGGCAGTGAGACGGCAACCAGCATCTTCGGTGGTGCGGCCGTGCTGATCCTCGTCAGCGTGTCCCTCGACACCGTCAAGCAGATCGAAAGCCAGCTGATGCAGCGCAACTACGAAGGGTTCCTGAAGTGAGACTCGTCCTCCTCGGTCCTCCCGGTGCCGGTAAAGGCACGCAGGCCGCCATCCTCTCGGAGAAGCTCGGCGTCCCGCACATCTCCACCGGCGACCTGTTCCGCGCCAACATCGGCCAGAAGACGGCGCTGGGCCTCGAGGCGAAGCGGTACCTCGACGCGGGCGACCTCGTGCCGAGCGAGATCACCAACAACATGGTCAAGGAGCGGGTGGCCGAGCCGGACGCCGCGAACGGATTCCTGCTCGACGGATTCCCGCGGACGGTGGACCAGGCCCAGGCCCTCGAGGCGATCCTGGCCGAGCTGCACACCGAGCTCGACGCGGTGCTGTCGTTCGTCGTCGACGAGGACGTCGTGGTCGAGCGCATGCTCGCCCGCGGACGCGAGGACGACAAGGAAGACGTCATTCGCAATCGGCTCCGGGTCTACCGCGAGGAGACCGCCCCGCTGCTCGACCACTACCGGAACCAGCTGGTCACTGTGGACGCGGTCGGCGAGGTCGACGAGGTCAACGACCGGGCCCTGAAGGCTCTGGGCAAGTAGGGATGGGCAGGTAGATGGGATTCGGGCGTCGCCGCAAGGTCGTACCGTTCCGGAGTGCCGGTGAACTCGATGCGATGGCCGCGGCGGGCGCCGTGGTCGGTCGTGCACTGGTCGCGGTGCGTGACGCCGCGAAGCCGGGTGTGAGCACTCTCGAGCTCGACGCCGTGGCGGAGTCGGTCATCCGCGGCGCCGGCGCCGTCCCCTCGTTCAAGGGCTACCACGGGTTTCCGGGGTCGATCTGCTCGTCGGTCAACGACCGGGTCGTGCACGGTATCCCGTCGGAAGAGGACGTTCTCGCCGCAGGAGACCTCGTGTCCATCGACTGCGGCGCCATCCTCGACGGATGGCACGGAGACTCGGCCTGGACCTTCGGTGTCGGTGACGACGTCGCGGCGGAGGACGAGGATCTGAGCGAGGCCACCCGCCTGTCGATGGAGGCGGGTATCGCGGCGATGATCGCGGGCAACCGGCTCACCGACGTCTCACACGCGATCGAGTTGGGCACCCGCGCCGCGGAGAAGGCGCACGGGCGCCGTTACGGCATCGTGGACGGCTACGGTGGCCACGGCATCGGTCGGGAAATGCACATGGATCCCTTCCTCGCCAACGAGGGCGCGCCGGGCAAGGGCCCCGAGCTCGTCGTCGGTTCGGTACTCGCGATCGAGCCGATGCTCACTCTCGGTACCACCGATACCGCCGTCCTCGACGACGACTGGACGGTCGTCACCACCGACGGAACCCGCGCCGCGCACTGGGAGCACACGGTCGCCGTGACGGACAGCGGCCCCCGGATCCTCACGCTCCGCCCGGAGTAGGCAGGGCCGGTCGAGGCGGCGGCCACGGCACGTATCGCGGAATGTAGCGCCAGAGAATTCCCGCGCCGAGGAATGCGACGCCACCCATGGTCACACAGGCCACTCCGAGAGTGGCGACCCCGCCGAGGAGCCCGATTCCGGCCGGCCCCAGGCACATCCCGGTGTCGTGGGCGAGGCGCCACCCGGCGAGGAACTGTGCGCGCGTATCGCTCGGAGCGACGTCCGCCCCGAGCGTCATGATCACCCCGTTGCTCATTCCGCTCCCCAGCCCCAGGACCAGCGCGACGGCGCCGACTCCGGCTGCCGTGGTCGTGAAGGGGAGCGCCGCGTGCGCGGCACCCAATACCGTGATGGCGGGTACGGCCATGAACCGCCTCCCGAACCGGTCCATCAGGTATCCGGCCGGATAGGACGCGAGGACGTCGATGGCCCCGGCCGCGCCGAAGATCAATGCGATCCCCGCAGGGTCGACGCCGACGTGGTTCGCCCACAGCGGGAGCACGACGTTGCGGCTCGCCCTCAGCATCCCCATCGTGAGCGCGCCGGCACCGAGCGTGCCCAGGATCCGCCGGTGGGCGGAGAGCACGGTGCGGACCGAGCGCGTGGCGGCGCCGGGGTCGCGGTCCGGGTCGGGCAGGTCGCGCAGTGTCCCCATCAACACGCCGGCGACCAGGATCGCGAGCAACTGCACCAGGTATGCGGCCGACAGTCCGCTCACGTGGATCGCCGCGGCGCCGGCGAACGGACCGGCGAAGAAGCCCAGCCGATGCATGCCGGCCATGGTGGAGATCGCGCGTGCACGCCGGTGCACCGGCACCGCGGCGGCGAGATACGACTGTCGTGCCAGACCCCAGAGTGCTCCGGCGAGCCCGACGACGAGGATGCCCGCCGCGAGAGAGGCGACCGACCACGAGAACAGGCACAGTAGCGCACCGACGACACCGAGCCCGGTCCCGAGGAGCACCGAACGTCGTTCACCGAGAACGGAGACCAACCGGCCCGCCGGGAGATCGCCGAGCACCATGCCGAGCCCGCCGAGGGCGAGGACGAGTCCGGCGACGGCTACCGAAGCGCCGTGGCCGAGCGCGGACAGCGGAAGCACCGGTGCAGACGCTCCGGTGCCGATCCCGAGGAACGCGCTCGGCACGAAGACGTGTACGACGAGCTTTCCGGTCCCCAGCTCTGTGGGCTGTGCCGAATTCGCACCTTCGGGGCCGAGGACGGTCTCCGCCGGTGTCCGGCCCGTCAACTCACCAGCTCGGTGGATTCGGGGGTGCGGCCCGCGTACTGACTGTCCGGGCGCGGGAGTCCGAGATGGTCGCGAAGCGTGTCTCCGGTGTACTCCGTCCGGAACAGACCGCGTCGCTGCAGGATCGGGACGACCGTGTCGGTGAAGGCTTCGAGCCCGCGCGGATAGTGCGGGGGCATGATGTTGAAGCCGTCCGCGGCGCCCTCGGTGAACCATTCCTCGATGGTGTCGGCCACCTGCTCCGGGGTGCCGGTGAAGACCCGGTGCCCCCGGGCACCGGCGAGCCGGTGCAGCAGTTCGCGAACGGTCGGGTTCTCCCGGTCGACGATCTCCGCGATGACCTGGGTCCGGCTCCGGTTGTTGTCGGTGACCGCCCCGGCGTCGCCGAACAGATCCCGCGGGACGGGGGAGTCCAGATCGAAGGACGAGAGGTCCACACCGGCGAGAGCGGTGAGCTGCCGCAGGCCGTACCGGGGGATGGTGAGTTCGTTGAACTCGCGTTCGAGCCGGTGTGCGGCCTCCTCGGTGTCGGCGATGAAGGGGCTGAGGCCGGGGAGGACCTTCACATGGTCGGGATCCCGCCCTGCGAGGCAGGCCCGGTTCTTGATGTCGGTGTAGAAGGCCTGTGCGTTGTCGAGTGTCTGGTGGGCGGTGAAGATCGCTTCCGCGTACCGGCCGGCGAAGTCCCGGCCGTCGTTGGACGAACCGGCCTGCACCAGTACGGGATGGCCCTGCGGAGACCGTGGTGCATTGAAGGGGCCGCGTACCTCGAGATGCTTGCCGTGGAAGTCGATCGGATGCACCTTCGCCGGATCCGCGTACCGCCCGCCCGGACGGTCCAGGACGACGGCGTCGTCCTCCCAGCTGTCCCACAACTTGATCGCCACGTCCACGAACTCGCGGGCACGTTCGTAGCGGATCGACGGGTCCGGGTGCTCCGGCAGGCCGAAGTTCGCCGCGGCGAGGGCCGTCGACGTGGTGACGATGTTCCACCCCGCGCGACCGCCGGAGACGAAGTCGAGCGTGGAGAACAGACGGGCGAGGTTGTACGGCTCGTGGTACGTGGTCGACGCCGTGGCGATGAGCCCGATCTTCTCCGTCGCGGCAGCGATCGCGGTGAGCAGCACGATCGGTTCGAGGCGGCCCGAGGCGTTGAACTCGGCACTCTGGCGGAGCGCGGGGCCGTCCGCGAAGAAGATCGCGTCGAACCTCGCGGCTTCGGCGGTGCGGGCTATCTGCTGGTAGTAGTCCACGTCGTAGATCCGCTCGGGCTCGGTGAGCGGATGCCGCCACGCTGCCTCGTGGTGCCCGGCGGGATGGATGAAGGCATTGAGGTGGAGCTGGCGAGTCATCGGTCCACTTCTTTCGGGGTTTCGGTGAGACGGTCGGGGGTGTGCTCGACACCGAGTGCGGCGAGTAGCGCCTCGCGGTGTTCGACGAACCGCGGATCGCGGTGTGTCCGCACCGGTCCGAGGTCCAGCTGTCGGTCCGCGACGAATCCTCCGCTGTCGAGAACGAGGACACGATCGGCGAGAGTGACTGCCTCGTCGACATCGTGGGTGACGAGGAGGACTCCGGGCCGATACTTCGCGCACAGCTCCTGGAGGAGCGTGTGCATCTTGATCCGGGTGAGGGCGTCGAGCGCTCCGAAAGGTTCGTCGGCGAGCAGTAGCGCCGGGCCGCGCACCAGGGAGCGAGCCAGGGCCACGCGTTGCTGTTCACCACCCGAAAGCTCTACCGGCCAAGCATTCTCGCGGCCGGCGAGTCCGACGTCCGCGAGCACCGTCCGTCCCCGTGCGCGCGCGTCTGAGCCCGGCAATCCCAGGACGACGTTCGGGAGCACACGGCGCCACGGCAGGAGTCGGGAATCCTGGAACACCACCGACACGTCGGCGGGAACATAGAGATCCCCGGCTCCCTCGACGTCGTAGTCGAGTCCGGCGAGTGCACGCAGCAGCGTGCTCTTTCCCGATCCGCTCCGCCCCAGCAGGGCGACGAACTCGCCCCGGTGGATGGTGAGATCGACGGAATCGAGTACCGTCTTCTCGCCGAAGGCCCGGGTGAGCCCTCGGACGGCGGCGACCGATTCGGCGCCGTCGGTGTCCGGTCGGTCGAGCGTCGCCGCCGTCAGTTCCCCAGTGCTCGTCGCCACGACAGCACCCTCCTCTCGATGACGCGGACCGTGTAGTCGCCGGCCAGTCCGAAGACCGCGTAGACGACCAGCCCCACGACGACGATCTCGAGTTGCCCGTACAGTCGCGCCTGGTTCATCAGATAGCCGATACCGCTGGTGGCGTTGACCTGTTCGACGACGACCAACGCGGTCCACGAAATGGTCACGGCCAGACGCAGTCCGGTGAAGAAGCCGGGCAACGCGCCGGGGAGCGCGACCTCGCGGATGAACTGCCAGCGGGACAGTCCGACGGTTTCCGCGAGTTCGACGTGCCGGGTGTCGACCCCACGGAGTTGAGCGTGCGTGTTGATGTACACCGGGATGAAGACACTGGTCGAGATGATGATGATCTTCATGGTGTCGCCGATGCCGAACCACATGATCGCCAGCGGGATGATCGCCAGGGTGGGAACGGCGCGCTTGATCTGCACGGGCCCGTCGACGAGAGATTCTCCGACCCGGCTCAATCCGGCGACGAGCGCCAGCAGCAGTCCCAGCACGACGCCGATCACCAGAGAAATCGACGCCAGTCGCAGCGACGCAACGATGTTCGTCGGCAGCCGTCCGTCGCTCCACAGCTCGCCGATCGTGTCCAGCACGACCAGAGGGTGGGGCAGCGTGCGTGCGTCGAGGAAGCCGAAGTGCGACCCGGCGAGCCATGCCAGGACGAGGATCACCGGCCCGATCGCCAGCGAGGCGGGAATGGCCTTGCCGGGACCGAGTCTGCGTGCACGTTCGGTTCCCGTGCGGTGTTCGAGGTGGCCGAAGTCGGGGTGGGCGGCTCCGATGGTGGCGGCGGCCGTCGGGGGAGTGATCAACGGGGTAGCCATCCTCACTCCTGCCGCTCGTGCGTGGCGCCGACCTCGGCGACGGTCTCCTCGATGACCTCGTCGAACCGTCGATCGAAGCCGTCCTCCGCCCGGACGCTCACCGGGAGTTCACCGGCGCGATCGAGGACGTCGATGATCTCCTGATGCCGGGCCACGAGTGCGTCGTCGAGTCTCGGGAAGCTCATCGGGCCGATCGAGTCGAGTATCCGACGGCCGTCCTCCGCACTCACGCCCTGGCTCTCGACGTAGTAGGCCTCGATCCACTCGTCCTGGTTCTCGTTGATCCAGTGCTGCGCCCGGATGTATGCGGCCAGGTACGCGCGCAACGCCGCGGCCTTGCCCGCATCCTCGATTGCTCCCCGCCGCGCGTAGATGTAGCTCAACCCCTGGGAGATGGTGCCGTCGATGGTGGCCGGGTCGATGACGCTCGCACCTTCGGCTTCCCAGTCGTTCAGGTACCGCGTGAGCCTGGGTTCGCCGAGAGGAGCCGCGTCGACCTGGTTGGCCGCGAGCGCGTCGCTCACCTCCGCGGACTGGAGCCGTACGAACTCGACGTCGTCGACGGTCGATCCGGCGAGTTCGAGAGTGCGCAGCACCACGGGCTGTTGCGCCGTGCCTTCGGCGTAGGCGATTCGCTGGCCGCGCAAGTCCTCGATCGTGGTGATCGAGGAGTTCGGCGACGTCACCCACCAGTTGGTGTCCTGGCTCAGTTGCCGGGACAGGATGATCGGTACGTCCTCGCCGGAGACCTGCGCGTGGATCGGTGGGGTGTCGCCGACGATCGCGACGTCGGCGGCCTCGGCACGAAATGCCTCGAGAATCGCCGGACCGCCGATGAAGTTGGCGAACTCGAATTCGAACGGGAGCCGGTCCAATTCGCCGGACGCGGCGAGAGCCGTCTGCACGGCCTCCTGCTGGTCGGCGATGACCAGCTTGGTTCCCTCGGGAATCTCGGTGGGGATCGGCGCACTCGCGTCGAGCGTGTCGGCGGGCGCGCTCCCCGAGCACGCGCTCACCGCGGCCGTGGCGGCGAGGATCAGACCGAGGAGCGGTACCACTCGTCGTCGGCGGCCGCGCCGATGCTTCGGCGTCGTGTCGTGGATGGGTGTCGTATGGGCTCGCATGGTCTTTCGAGGCTTCCTGGACGGTGTCACTGGGCGGACGGAACGGAATCGTGCAGTCGAGTGCCGTGCATTCGGCGACATCGCCGGACGGCCCCGGACAGCCCGCGGGAAACCAGCACGCGAGAACCTCCCATCGAGTACGAACGAGTGGAAACGCGGGAACCACGCAAATCACCCACGTCGAGTTCGGTTCAGGATGGTCGGGAAAGGGTTGAGGCACAACGGAAAACCTCAGGGCGATCAGAAAGCCGCGCCGGGGGAGGGGAGCGCCGGTTCCGGGTCAGTGCCCGGCAGTGACCTCGAGCGATACGGTGACCGGCCCGTCGCCCACGGATTCGACACGCATGTGTTCGCCGAATCTGCCGGTCTCCACCGTGGCACCCAGTTCCCGTAGGCGGGAGGCCACCGCCTCCACGAGAGGTTCGGCGACCGGCCGCGGCGCCGCGGCGCTCCACGACGGCCGACGCCCCCGCACGGTGTCGCCGTAGAGGGTGAACTGACTGATCACCAGCAGCGGGGCACCGATGTCGGAGGCGGACTTCTCGTCGTCGAGAATGCGCAGCGCCCACACCTTGCGAGCCAGTTCGTGTGCGGTCGCAGGGGTGTCGGAGTGGGTCACCCCCACGAGGACGAGCAGGCCCTGGGTGGTCGGGTCGATCCGCCCGACGATCTCTCCGTCGACGACGACGGATGCGGAGGTGACTCGCTGGACGATCGCGCGCATGCGCTGATCCTGCCAGTCGCGATCGTGACGCTGCGGGATCGGCCGCGGCGCCCGGCCGTCAGCGCAGGATCTCGACGAGCGCGATCCAGGAGAACAGCACGCCGGACATGACGGCGAGCACACTTCCTGCCGCGACCCAGTAGTAGCCGTCCGGACTTCCGGTGATCAGCACGATCGCGCCGACCGAGAACGCAGCGGGTGCGAGGGCGCCCACGGCGATCTTCGGGACACGCAGCACGGAAGGCTGCCCGGGCTCGCGCAGGATGGAACGGATCGCGACGTACTCCAGCGCCCAGAGGACGAGGACACCTGCCGCGACCTCGAACCCGAGAAGTGTCGCCGACTGGCCGGGTACGAGTGCCAGACACGAGGCGGTCACCGAGAGGACCAGTGCGCCGATCGACGCGGCTGCCCGACTGGGGAGTGTCACCGCCTGCAGGATGCGTTCGATGTTCACCGACATCGCGACGATGAGCAGGCCCGCGAGTGCGGCGCCCGCACCCGCCACCGCGACGTTGAACTCGGACCATGCGTCGAGGGCCTGCACCGTTCGGACTGTATCGAGGCGGGGGAGCCGCAGGGCTCATTTGGCCTGGTGCGATGTTTTCCCGTAACATTGATTGGCGGTGCGCTCTGCGCTCCGGTTGTTCGCGTGTCCAGGTCGAGAACCCTCGTCCCGGCGCGCTGCCGACCGGCAGCGGAAACGGTGCGCGTCACATTAACGGAAGACGATGCAGCCCGCACGTCACCAACACGGATCGCGGAGGATATGGCTAAGAAAGACGGGGCCATCGAGGTCGAAGGACGAGTAGTCGAGCCGCTGCCCAATGCGATGTTTCGCATTGAGCTCGAGAACGGCCACAAGGTTCTCGCCCACATCAGCGGAAAGATGCGTCAGCACTACATTCGCATCCTCCCGGAAGATCGCGTGGTCGTGGAGCTCTCGCCCTACGACCTCTCTCGCGGTCGCATCGTCTACCGGTACAAGTAGAAGCTTCCCGACCACCCAGGTCAGGGGAACAGTGGCTTGCGGCCCCGTGTCGCCGGCCGCCACACAACAGGAGATCAGAACGACGTGAAGGTTCAGCCGAGCGTCAAGCCGATCTGCGAGAAGTGCAAGGTGATCCGTCGTAACGGTCGGGTCATGGTGATCTGCGAGAACCTGCGTCACAAGCAGCGTCAGGGCTGAGTCACCACCTCACACTTCTTCGGGTCTGCTTGGTGACAAGCAACGAGAAGACCTCCCAGCACCAGCCGTGATCCACGGCCATCGGGTTCACACCCACCGGCAGATCGCGGTGCACCCCCGGAACGGAGGCCGGGGCCCCACTGAGTTGAACAGACTCGCCGAGATGCGCGGTTCACCGCACACCTCGGTTGAAAGACGACACAGGGGACGGGCTGGGAGCAGACCTCCGCAACGAGAAGGAAAAGCCACATGGCACGCCTCATGGGTGTCGATCTTCCGCGCGAGAAGCGCATGGAGATCGCACTGACCTACATCTACGGCATCGGCCGTACCCGCTCGCACGAGATCCTCGAGGCCACCGGCGTCAACCCGGACCTGCGCAGCAAGGATCTCGGCGACGACGACTTGACGAAGCTCCGCGACTACATCGAGGGCTCCGAACTCAAGGTCGAAGGTGACCTGCGCCGCGAGGTGCAGGCCGACATCCGTCGCAAGATCGAGATCGGGTCCTACCAGGGCCTGCGCCACCGTCGTGGCCTGCCCGTGCGTGGCCAGCGCACCAAGACCAACGCGCGTACCCGTAAGGGCCCGAAGCGCACTGTCGCCGGAAAGAAGAAGTAATGCCTCCCAAGTCACGTAGCACCGGTCCGAAGAAGACCCAGAAGTCGCGCCGCAGGGACAAGAAGAACGTTCCCCACGGTGCCGCTCACATCAAGAGCACCTTCAACAACACGATCGTCTCGATCACCGATCCCGCAGGCAACGTCATCTCGTGGGCATCCTCGGGACACGTCGGCTTCAAGGGCTCGCGCAAGTCGACTCCGTTCGCCGCGCAGCTGGCCGCCGAGAACGCTGCCCGCAAGGCGCAGGAGCACGGCGTCAAGAAGGTCGACGTCTTCGTCAAGGGCCCCGGCTCGGGCCGCGAGACCGCGATCCGTTCACTGCAGGCCGCCGGCCTCGAGGTCGGCACCATCTCCGATGTCACCCCCCAGCCGCACAACGGCTGCCGTCCGCCCAAGCGGCGTCGCGTCTAAACGGGAAAGGAAGGTAAAGAATCATGGCTCGTTATACCGGTCCCGTCACCCGTAAGTCGCGTCGTCTGCGTGTCGACCTCGTCGGAGGCGATCAGGCCTTCGAGCGTCGCCCCTACCCGCCCGGCCAGCACGGCCGCGCGCGGATCAAGGAGAGCGAGTACCTGCTCCAGCTGCAGGAGAAGCAGAAGGCTCGCTTCACCTACGGCGTCATGGAGAAGCAGTTCCGTCGCTACTACCAGGAGGCGGTCACCCGTCCCGGTAAGACCGGCGAGAACCTCCTGCGGATCCTCGAATCGCGTCTGGACAACGTCGTCTACCGTGCCGGCCTCGCCCGCACCCGGCGTCAGGCACGCCAGCTCGTCACGCACGGGCACCTTCTCGTGAACAACAAGAAGGTCGACATCCCCAGCTACCGCGTCTCCCAGTACGACATCATCGATGTCCGGGAGAAGTCGCTGGCGACGCTGCCGTTCCAGATCGCTCGCGAGACCCAGGGCGACCGCCCGATCCCGGGTTGGCTGCAGGTCGTGGGTTCGCGCCTGCGGATCCTGGTCCACCAGCTCCCCGAGCGCGCGCAGATCGATGTTCCGCTCCAGGAACAGCTGATCGTCGAGTACTACTCGAAGTAACAGGCAGTTCTCGATCACGAGATCGGCCTATTCCATCGTGGGCGTCAAATAGCGGGCGCCCGTACAGGAGGAAACAATGCTCATTTCTCAGCGACCGACGTTGACCGAAGAGGTCATCGCCGACAACCGTTCGAAGTTCGTCATCGAGCCGCTGGAGCCTGGCTTCGGGTACACCCTCGGTAACTCGCTGCGCCGCACCCTGCTCTCGTCGATCCCCGGCGCTGCTGTCACCAGCATCCGTATCGACGGAGTCCTGCACGAGTTCACGACCGTCCCCGGGGTGAAGGAAGACGTCACCGACGTCATCCTGAACCTCAAGGGTCTCGTCGTGAGCTCCGAAGAGGACGAGCCGGTCACCATGTATGTCCGCAAGCAGGGCCCCGGCGCTGTGACCGCGGGCGACATCGTGCCGCCGGCGGGCGTCACCGTGAACAACCCGGATCTGCACATCGCCACCTTGAACGACAAGGGAAAGCTGGAGATCGAGCTCGTTGTCGAGCGCGGTCGCGGCTACGTCCCTGCCGTCCAGAACAAGGCGTCCGGCGCCGAGATCGGCCGTATCCCGGTCGACTCGATCTACTCGCCGGTGCTGAAGGTCACCTACAAGGTGGAGGCCACCCGAGTCGAGCAGCGCACCGACTTCGACCGGCTGGTCCTCGATGTCGAGACGAAGAACTCGATCACGCCTCGGGACGCGCTCGCTTCGGCGGGCAAGACCCTGGTGGAGCTCTTCGGCCTCGCCCGTGAGCTGAACGTCGAAGCAGAAGGCATCGAGATCGGACCCTCGCCCGCCGAGGCCGACCACATCGCCGCCTTCGGTCTGCCCATCGAGGATCTGGACCTCACGGTCCGGTCCTACAACTGCCTCAAGCGTGAGGGCGTGCACACCGTCGGTGAGCTCGTGGGCCGCACCGAGTCCGATCTGCTCGACATCCGCAACTTCGGACAGAAGTCCATCGACGAGGTCAAGGTCAAGCTGCACTCGCTCGGCCTCTCGCTCAAGGACAGCCCCGCATCGTTCGATCCGACCACCGTTGCCGGCTACGACGCCGCCACCGGGACGTGGAGCGACACCGATGCCGGTTCCTTCGGCGATGCCGACGGGAACGAGGACTACGCCGAGACCGAGCAGCTCTAGCAGTTCACGGTCCTTTACTAGGAGAACATCATGCCCAAGCCCAAGAAGGGTGCCCGCTTCGGCGGGTCGGCTTCGCACCAGAAGGCGATCTTCGCCAATCTGGCCACCGCGCTCTTCGAGCACGGTCGCATCACCACCACGGAGGCCAAGGCCAAGGCCCTGCGTCCGTACGCCGAGAAGCTCGTGACGCACGCCAAGGGTGGCACCCTGGCGAACCGTCGCGAGGTCCTCAAGGTCATCCGCAACAAGGATGTCGTGCACACCCTGTTCGCGGAGATCGGCCCGTTCTACGCCGATCGTGACGGCGGATACACCCGCATCGTCAAGACCGTTCCTCGCAAGGGTGACAACGCTCCGATGGCGATCATCGAGCTCGTCAAGGAGAAGACGGTCACCTCCGAGGCCGATCGCGCTCGTCGCGTGAAGGCATCGCAGGACGCACCGGCTGCCGCGGCTCCCGCCGAGGAGAACGTGGTCGAGGCCGTCGAGGCCGAGGCCACCGACGCCGAGGTCGCGAACGCGGACGCCGTCGTCGAGGGCATCGAGGACGAGACCGCCACCGCGGCCGACGCCACCGATGTCGCCGAAGAGGACAAGAAGGACTAAGTCCTCCCTTGTCTTCGGCACAGCCCACGGCACACGTCGAATCGAACGAGCCCGCCGCCCACGAGGGTGGCGGGCTCGTTCGGTTGCGGCTCGACATCGCATACGACGGCACCGACTTCTCCGGATGGGCCCGCCAGACCGGCCTGCGCACGGTGTGCGGCGAGATCGAGGAGAAGCTCGGCGCGGTCCTTCGCACCCCGTTGCAGTTGACGGTCGCGGGCCGGACCGACGCGGGCGTGCACGCCCGCGCCCAGGTGGCGCACGTCGATGTGCCCGCGGGCGTCGTTCCCGAGGACCCCGGGCGACTGGTGCGGCGGCTGGCACGCTTCCTCCCGAAGGATGTTCGGGTTCTGGCGGTGGCCGTCGCACCGGAGCATTTCGATGCCCGGTTCTCCGCCCTGCGGCGCCATTACGAGTACCGCATCACCACGGCACCGTTCGGTGCCGAGCCGTTGCGTGTGCGTGACACCGTCTCGGTGCCGAAGGTTCTCGACATCGAGCGTATGCGCGCGGCGTCGGCGAGGCTGATCGGTCTGCACGACTTCGCGGCGTTCTGCAAGCGTCGGGAAGGCGCGACCACGGTGCGTGACCTGCAACGCTACGAGTGGAGTCGCGAGGGCGACGTTCTCACCGCGCAGGTCAGCGCCGATGCCTTCTGCTGGTCCATGGTGCGTAGCCTCGTGGGCGCGGTCCTCGCCGTGGGGGAGGGGCGCCGCCGCGTCGAGTGGATCGACGAACTGCTCGGTGAGACGAAGCGGTCGAGCTCGATACTCGTCGCGCCCGCGCACGGACTGGCACTGGTCGGCGTCGACTACCCGTCGCCGGAGGAGCTGGCCGCGCGCAACGCGGTCACACGCGACGTGAGGACGGCCCCTCCCGGTGGCGGCTGCTGCTGATCCGGTGCCGGGTACGACAGACCCGACTGCGGACGGCGCCTAACCCGCCAGGTGCCGCGCGATGACGAGTCGTTGAATCTGGTTGGTGCCCTCGAAGATCTGGGTGATCTTGGCTTCTCGCATGTACCGCTCGACCGGGAAGTCCTGGGTGTAGCCGTATCCGCCGAACACCTGGACGGCGTCGGTGGTGACCTTCATCGCGGCATCGGTCGCGACGAGTTTGGCGGCCGACGCTTGCCGCGAGTAGGGAAGGCCCGCGTCGCGGCGGCGCGCCGCGTCGAGATAGGTGGCCCGGGCCGAGTCCACGGCCGCGGCCATGTCGGCGAGCACGAAACCGAGGCCCTGATGGTCGATGATGGCTTTGCCGAACGCCTTTCGCTCCTTCGCGTAGGCGACAGCGTCGTCCAGCGCGCGCTGCGCGAGGCCCACGGCGACGGCGGCGATCCCGAGGCGTCCCGAGTCGAGAGCGCTGAACGCGATGGGCAGGCCCTGTCCCGGACCGCCCAGGAGGCGCTCTGCGGGGACGAAGGCGCCGTCGTAGTGTGCGGACGTCGTCGGGACCGCGCGCAGCCCCATCTTCTCCTCCGGCTTGCCGAAGGTGAGACCGGCCGTGTCCTTGTCGACGAGGAAGCACGAGACCCCGCGCGACCCCTCGCCGGTCCGCGCGAACAGCGTGTAGAAGTCGGCGCGGCCACCGTGGGTGATCCATGCTTTCGACCCGTCGATGCGGTAGCCACCGTCCACCTCGGTCGCGCGGCACGTCAGGGCTGCCGCGTCGGAACCGGCCTGGGGCTCGGACAGGCTGTAGGCGCCGATGGTCTCTCCGCCGAGCATGCCCGGTAGCCATTTCTGCTTCTGCTCGTCCGTGCCGTAGGTGAACAGCGGGAAGCACGAGAGGCTGTGCACGCTCACCGCGACGGCGACGGCCGTCCACCGGGCCGCGATCTCCTCGAGCACCTGCAGATAGACCTCGTACGGCTGGCCGCCCCCGCCGTACTCCTCCGGGTACGGCAGGCTCAGCAGCCCCGCCCGGCCCAGGGCGGGGAAGACGTCCTCCGGGTAGGTCTCGGTCTTCTCGCACTCGTCCACCTGTGGTGCGAGGACCTTGTCGGCGATGTCACGGGTGAGCTCGACGAGGTCGTGGGCCTCTTCGGTGGGAAGCATGCGTTGTACGGGCACGGAGGACACTCCTGAGACGGGTACGAGTAGTACTGGTAACGATACTGCAGTACGGTTTCAGGTATGACAAGGGTGGTGGGGAAGCGGGCTGCACGCCGAGCGGAACTGTTCGACCAGTTGGTCGGGTTGTTCCTCGACGAGGGATTCGCACACCTGACGCTGGACGATGTGGCCGCGCGTCTGCGTTGCTCGAAATCGACCCTGTACACGCTCGCGGAGAGCAAGGACGACTTGGTCCGGGCGGCCACCGTGCACTTCTTCCGCCGGGCGGCGGACGAGGTCGAGGAGGCGCTCGCCCGCGTCGATTCCGGGGCCGGCGACCGGGTGACCGCGTATCTGGAGGCGGTGGGGGACCAGCTCGCACCTGCCTCGGCCCGGTTCATGGAGGATCTGGCGCGGATGCCCGGTGCTCGCGGGGTCTACGAGCAGAATACGGCGATCGCGGCCGAGCGGGTCCGCACCCTGATCGCCGAGGGCGTCGGCGCGGGTGAATTCCGTTCGGTGTCCGCGGAGTTCGTGGCGGATGTGGTGGCCTCCACGATGGTGCGTATCCAGCAACGGGACGTCGCGCGCGCCACCGGATTCGACGATGCACAGGCCTATCGGGAACTCGCGGCACTCGTCACCCGGGGAATCGCGCGGTAGTCGCCCTACGATGGCGTCATGGAGAACCGTCCGTTGCGTCTCGAGATCATCGTGGGATCGACCAGGTCGGGACGTATCGCGCCCGTGGTCGCGCACTGGTTCGCCGAGCAGGCGCGGGCGCATGCGACGTTCGACGTCGCCACCCTCGATCTACTCGACGTCGAGCTACCCGTGAACCTCGACGAGACGGCCGTCCCCGCACAGTTCCGTGAACGTGTTGCTGCCGCCGACGCATTCGTCGTCGTCACCCCCGAGTACAACCACGGCTATCCGGCATCGCTGAAGACCGCATTCGACAGTCTGAAGTACGAGTGGCGTGCCAAGCCGATCGGATTCGTCTCGTACGGGGGAGTCGCGGGCGGTCTGCGTGCGACCGAGCAACTCCGCCAGGTGGTGGCCGAACTGCACATGGTGTCCGTGCGGCAGACGGTGAGTTTCGCGCGGGTTCGCAAGGCATTCGACGCGCACGGACAGACCTCCGATTCCGTCGCGCAGGATTCTGCCCCTCGGCTTCTCGCCCAACTGCACTGGTGGGCGTCGGCTGTCCGCGGATCGGAACCGTACCCCGGCTGACCGCGACTACCCGCACAACCGATCCAGGGCCCACTGCACGGCTGGTGCGCTCGATTGCGGTGTCGAGTGGTCGATGACAGGGGCGTCGGGGAAGACGGTCTCGTAGAACACGTTCGTCACTCCCGGCTCGTCGACGACATCACGGAGTACCGCACCCCGGGCTGGGTGATCGGTCCGGTCGTCAAGGCTCGATAGACCTCGGACGGTGGAGTCGGCTGTAGTGCCGATCTCAGCTCCGGAGACAGTGCCGTGAGGACCGGCACCAGGAACGGGAGCGCCTCGAGGACGTCGACCGGGGTGACGGGGAGATCCCGCAGGCCGTACTGCGCGAGGAATCCGGCTCCGTCACAGCCGCGAGCCTCGGGGGCGAGGAACACGGCCTTCCCGACATCGGCGTGGCCGTCGAGCAGCTCGAGGTAGTAGTTGGCCACGAAGGTGCCGCCGGAGCGGGCGACGACGTCCGTCGATCACTCCACCCTGGAACACCAGGGTGCACGCCCCCTGGTCACGGAGCGCGGACACCATCGGCGCCCACTGCCGTCCCCGCACGGAGCGCGAGTCCTGCCGGGAGCCTTCGGAAACGGTTGGTGGGCATCAGGTATCTCCGGTCGGCGTAGACTTTCGCGCTGTGGTCAGGCTTGTCCGTGATACTGGCCCTGGTACTCGTGTCGCTGGTACTCGTCGTGTTGCTGATACTCACCCTGGAACCGGTATTCGTCCTGGTACGGCTCCTGATAGGGCTCCGGGTAGAACTCGTCCGGGGAGCGCGGATGCCCGATGAACGCCGTTTCCGAGGAGATCGTGACCAGCATCAGGGAGATGCTGGTGCCCCCGGTGGACAGTGTGATCCGGTCGCCGATCGCATCCGGTTGCACGATGGAGAGATCGGGTTCGGTGGCCGGCCACTGGCTCGGGTCGGCGAACAGATAGATCGCGGTGACACCGGCACGTGGCGGAAGAGCGCTCACCCCGTCGAAAACCACGGTGTTGAAACGGTTCTCGGTCTGGGGATGTTCGCCGGCGACCCGGAGACGGTCGGGGGTGGCAATGGAGTCGATGAGCGACGTCCACGCCTCGGGGCGGTCGGTGTGGATCAGTACCCGTGCACCGGTGGCGATGGCACGGAAGACCAGTTGTTGCGCCAGGTACAACTCACCGGCCACATAGACCATGCCGACTCCGGGGCCCGCGACGCGGGCGGCGATGCCGTAGCCGTAGTCGTCGGATCCGATGAGCTGACCGCATCCGGCCGGAACCAGACCCAGATCACGCAGTTGTGAGACCGGAACATCCGCCGCCGGCATCACGTCGTCGAGGTCCGGAACCGCGATCGGCAGGTTCGCCAGGAGCGCATCGCGGTGGCGTCCGCGCATGGACACCAGACCGGGAGTCTTCGGTGGTGCAGGCATGGTGCGCGTGGTCATTCGGCATGCGGCACCGACCTGGACGTGGCCGGGCAGGCTTCCCGGCCGCACCCGGATCGTGATCGTCGTGCCCAGGCTCGACGGAACCCACAGACCCGACAACAGTTCCTTGGTGAGATGCCGGGGGTCGATGGAGTAGCCGGTGTTGCAGACGCCGGGAAGCGGCGCGTGATTCCAGGTCTCGCCGACCGTCAACGGATCCACGCCCCGGCTGATGTGCAGTGCCGCAGACTGGATTTCCGGGGCCGTGAGGATGCGGGCGCGGCACCCCTCGTCGGCGAGCGCGCGCACGACCCGGGTGGCCGCGATGCTCGCCGCTCGCGAGGCGCCGTCCTCGCCGCCGCCGCGGCGGCTGATGGCATCGAGGTTCTCGTCGTGCTCGAGACGCAACGCCAACCACACCATCCGGGTGGCCGTGGCGGGCAGTGGACCGATGAGGCGGTCGTAGACCTCGGTGGCCGGGCTGCCCGTCGCGGCGCGGTAGCCGTGGCTGACGATGTCGATGCCGCTGAGACCGATGTCGTGCTGCTCGAGGCAGGCGGCGAGCGCGTCGGTGGGCAACTCGTGAGTGGACCGGAAACCTTCCTTGCGGATCTGGGTGAGGCTTCCCGGTGGCGGCAGCACCTCGACGACGGCGACCACGCCGTTGCCGCTCCAGCTCAGGCCCACGGACTGGCCGGTGGGGGACTGGAAGTTCACGATGTGCGGCGGCGCGTACTCGGGCTTGCGCAGGTATCGCCAGTACGTCCGCACCCAGTCGAGGAGTGGCCAACCCCCGACACAGACGAGCGTGATCGCGGCGACCGCCACGGAGACCAGCACCGCCGCCCACACCGGGGCACCGCTCAGCGCCGCGAGGAGGCCGAGCGCGACGCCCACGAGCTGTGCGACCACGAGCCGAGACGTGGGGATGCGACTGGTCGGAGCCGGGCCCCCGAATACCCGGCTTACTCCTCGTGAACGGCCCACAGCGCCTCCCCCAACTGCCTGAACCCTGCCGACGGATACCCGCGAGCAGCGGTGACTTCGTGGGGAACTGTACTGTGTCCCCGCGAGCGTTGTGTAACAAGGGGGAGGATCATGGCGTCTACACCGACCACGCGGTGGCAGGTCAACGGCTATCGCTTTCTGGTGCGGCGCATGGAGCATGCGTTGGTGCGACGCGACGTGCGAATGCTGCACGACCCGATGAAGTCCCAGTCGCGCGCCCTGGTGGTCGGGATCGTCGTCGCGTCGCTCGGTCTGGCCGCGTGCGGTGCTCTCGCCATCTTCCGGCCGCAGGACAAGATCGGTAACGCCACCATCGTGGTCGGCAAGGACTCCGGCGCGATGTACGTCGCCTACGAGGACACCTTCCGGCCCGTGCTCAACCTCGCGTCCGCTCGGCTGATCCTCGGTAAGGCGGACGATCCGGTCACCGTCAAGGAGTCGGAGATCGCCGACCGTCCCCGGGCTTCTCTCGTCGGGATCCCCGGAGCCCCGCAGACACTCGCGAACGGGGAGCAGGCGGCCTGGTCGGTGTGCGACACCGTGTCCGGAGACGGCAATCGTTCGGTGACGACCTCGGTTCTCGTGGGGGACCGGGTGATCGGCGAAGGCGGTGCCCGATTGGACGGTGGTCAAGCCCTTCTCGTCGGCACCAGGGACGAGTCGTATCTGGTCTACGACGGCAAGCGCGCCAGGATCGACATGTCCAACCCTCGCGTCACGCGCGCCCTGGAACTGGAGGGCATCGCCCCCCGGCCGGTGAGTCGCGGCCTTCTCAACGCGGTGCCCGAGGTCGCCGAGATCCGGGCCCCGTACATCCCGCACGCCGGGAGCGCCACGGACTACGACCTCGGCGGGAAGCCGGTGGGTTCCGTGGTCCGCGTGAAGGGGCAGGACGACGACAGTTGGACCCACTACGTCCTGTTGCAGGACGGGATCCAGGAGATCAGCGGGGCCGTCGCACGGCTGATCATGTACTCGAACCCGACGTCGGACGCCACCGAGGTCGACAGCGTCAATCCGGCGGCCATCGGCGGCGTCGCCAGCACGCGGAGCCCCATCGCCGTGGACACCTTCCCTCGCGATTCTCCCGAGGTGATCGGCACCCAGGACAAGCTCGTCTCCTGCCTGACCTGGTCGATGCTCGAAGGATCCACCGCGGAGAACCCGCAGGGCTCCGAACTGTCGCTCTTCGCGGGCCGAAGTCTGCCGATCTCCCCCGACGCCCGAACGGTCAAACTGGCACAGGCAGACGGCTCGGGCGACAACGCGGACCACGTGTACGTACAGCCGGGTCGCGCCGGATTCGTCCAGTCCACCGGCATCGAAGCCGGTAGCACACGGCGGGACAGCCGCTTCTACGTCGCCGACACCGGTGTGCGCTTCGGGATCGCCGACGCCACGCACGAGGCGGATTCCGCGAAGGCCCTCGGGCTCGACGGAGTACCCGCGCTGGCTCCCTGGCAGATTCTGGGTCTCCTCGCCCCGGGGCCCCAACTCGATCGGGAATCCGCGCTCATCGCGCACGACGGTGTCGCTCCTGCGCCGGATCCGGCGGGAATCTCACTGAAGTGAGCGTCCACAGGGTGACTTCGCGGCCGTAAGGCACTCGCTACGAGGTGATTCGGCTCTCGGCGCTCACTCCCCGTCGGGGGCCCCGCGTCGCCAGCGCCGCAACGGGAACGATGCCAGCACGCCGAGCGTGAACACCGCGGCGAGTATTCCCACCCCGGCGAGCGCGGTGTTACGTGGCCGCAGATCCGGCTCCTCGGGAGCGGGGAGCGCGTCGACCGCCACCGAACGGTGGTGCTCGACACTCAGTGCGGCAGGGGGGATGTCCGCGGTGACGGCGGCCAGCGGGTTGACGATGCCGTAGCCGACGAGTGGACTGCGTGCCTCGCCGGCTCCGTGAGCCGTCGCCTTGATCCGGTCCATCACTTCTCGGGCGTTCAGCTCCGGCCGGTGTGCCCGGACGAGGGCGGCCGTCGCCGCCACGAGCGGCGCGGCGAAACTGGTCCCCGACACCGGCCTCGCATTGCCGTGGAAGTCGTACGTGGTGTTCGTGAGCCCGGGGGAATCGGGATCGAGCGACACCAGGCCGTCGCCGGGCGCCGCAACGTCCACCCACGGCCCTGCCAGGGTGAAACCTGCGGCGGCACCGCTCGAGTCGACGGCACCGACCGTGAGCACGTAGTCGTCGTACCACGCAGGTGTGGCGATCGTGTAGACGCGGTCCCAGGGGCTGGCGGCCGGATCGACCGGGTTCGTGTGCGGATTCTGCTGCTGGCAGATGCTGCCCTCTCCGACATTCCCGGCTGCGGCGACCACGACGGCGTCCTTGACGTCGACGGCGTACTGGACCGCGGACCCGACGAACCGGTCCGCGTCTCCGATTCCCTGAGCCGCACTGCGGCAGGCGACTTCGGAGATGTTGATGACCGTGGCACCCATGTCCGCGGCCTTGCGGATCGCGGCGGCCATCGTCGTGACGTCGCCGTACCCACCGACCGTGTTGCCGGCATTGTCGACCGCGTCCTGGGACCCCTTCGGGCTGTACGCGCCGCTCGACTGCCGGATCGAGATGATCCGTGAATCCGGCGCGCCCCCGGCGAATCCCGAGCCCGGCGCGTCCCGCCCCGCGATGAGCCCGGCGACGAGGGTGCCGTGCGCGTCGCAGTCGGTGAGACCGTTGCCGCCGAGGTCCACGAAGTCGCCGCCCGGGACGAGGTCGGGGAGTCGAGGGTGCGGATTCACCCCGGTGTCGATGACCGCCACCGTCTGTCCGGCACCCCGCGTGAACGGCCAGACCGAACGGAAGTTCATGTCCTCGAGGGCCCGGATCGCGGTGGGACTGTCGCCCGTGCCCGCGGCTCGGGTGCAGTGCTTGCGCTGCTCCGCCGGGTTCGGCGGAGGCGGCGGGACCAGGTTGGGCACGATGGGGTCGGGTTCCACGGCGCCGGCAGGCCCCTGTCCCAATGTCGCGGTCAGCGCCGCGACGGTGGCGACGAGGACGAGCCGGATCGGCGCGCGCCTCACAGCCCGCGCATCGTCGAGTACAGATCGGTCACCCAGCACACCAGCGGGATGACCGACGCGATGACGGCGAGTTCGAGGATCTCCCCGGCTCGTCGCATGACCGGGGAGAAGCTCTGCTTCGGGAAGATGATGCCGAGGACCAGCGCCGCGACTGCCAGGACGACGGCGACGACGAACAACGCGAGCGCGAGGTCGGGGACCGTGTGGGCCGCGGCGGACAGCAACAGCACGAGCAGCAGCACGCCACCGGCGACCAGTGGAATGGCCTGGGCGACACTCGAGTACGTCCGCCCTCGGAACATCAGGAGCACGGCGGCGGCAATCGCCAGGACGGTTCCCGGCCAGAACACGGCGCCGTCCTCGTCCGGAAGTGCGGCGACGATCGCGCCGCCCACCGTGAGGACCGTCGAGGCGGCCACGAGACCGGTCAGATAGCTACGGGCGCGCGCCGAGCGCTGGGCGAGAACCTCGAAGGGCGGCATCGTGCGGCGGTCGTCCGGGTCGTCCTCGGCAGGATCCACCGAGGTTCCGGGGGCGGGCACCGGCGGGAGCGGGAGCTTCCCGAGCAGGATCGACAGTCGAGCGGACTGGGACAACAGGATCAGGGCCGCGGCGACGAGGACGGCCGCGATCCCGTGGAAGTCGACGTCCGTCAGGGTTCCGACCAGGGCGGCGACGGCGACGAAGAGCCCGGTCGTCGACACGGAGGTGAAGACGGTGAGGCCGACCCCGCCGACCCGCAGGGCGAGCACCGCTGCCGCGGCGGTGAGGGACGAGGCGATGAGCAGGTGCGGTGCCCCGACCGCACCGGGGACGAACAGCACGCCGGCCGTGAAAGCCAGGGGCATCGCGGATCCGCTGAGCACCAGTGAACTGGCGGCGTCGTGGTAGACGCGACTGGTGACGGCTCCCGCGACGAGGAAGAGGAGCGACAGCGTCAGGGCCAGGCTCGGTGCCACGTACCCGCCGGAACCGGCGTCCGCCCACAGCACCGAGAAGCAGCCGACCAGAATCAACGCGATCGCGGCCACCGAGCCGACGATGCGCGCCGCCGCCGGCGACCACTCCCGGTCGCTCTCCGCGTCCGCGTTGGCGACGCTGTACATGATGTCGTCGAACAGTGGCGGGGGCGCCGTGTCGTCGACACTCTCGAGGACCAGGAGATCGCCGTCCCGGATCCCGTGTTCGTGCAGCGACAAGGTGGAGGAGAGGGGGGACTGGCCGATCTTGGCGAGTACCCACTCGCTCGGCTCGTACTGCTCGACGGCGTCGTCGAAATCGTTGGCACTGCGATGATTGCGGATCGTATCGACGATGCCCGGTATGAGGATCGCGAGCGGGACCCCGTTCGGCACGGCCAGATCGACCTGGGTGCGTTCGGCGAGAACCGTCAGCCGGCACAGTTCGGCTGCTGCGCTCGACCGGACGGACGGGCTCGCACGGCGCGATTCGTCATGAGCGATGGTCAACTTGTTCTTCCCCCAACTCTGCGACGCTCGAGAACCCCACCGGCGCCGGGCGGACGCGGCACGATCACCGTGTTCTTCCGGGAACGTGCACTTCGATCAGGGGCACCTTACGCCACCGCCGGGGGCCGGCACCACGCCACCGCCGGGGACCGGCACCACGCCACCGCCGGGGGCCGGCACCACGGCAGGCGTCGACGGAAGATCCAGCGATGCCGTATTCTTCGACATCGGCTAATCTGTGACACCGACGGCGCCGGGGCCGAACGGGGGGAAGCCGCCCGGGGCCGGACGCAGGGGCGAGTAAGACAGCAGTGGCGAGTAGTCGGGGGTCGAGCAACTTGGGGGGTCGGGGTAGTTGAGCACCGTTCGCTTCGTGCGCAAGGCACGCCGCGAGGTCCCGCGGATTCCGGGCGGCGAGGTGAGCCTGCAGGCCCCACCCGAGATTCCGCGGTTGGTGCCCGGCAACCTCCTGATGAAGCTCCTGCCGCTGGTCATGGTGGTGGCGATGATCGGCATGATGGCCCTGATGTTCACGTCGGGCATGCGCAGCCCGATGGCGATGCTCTTCCCGGTCATGATGATGGTCTCGATGTTGGGCATGCTCGCCGGCGGCGGGCAACGCGGACCGAAGGCGTCCGAGGCCAACGAGGACCGCAAGGACTACCTGCGTTATCTCGACCAGCTGCGGCGCGATGTGGGGGAGACCGCGGACCAGCAACGCAAGTCGTTGGAGTGGAGCCACCCCGAGCCCGGTCTGCTGTGGACACTCGCGGGGACGACGCGGATGTGGGAGCGACGGGTCACCGATCCGGACTACTGCCATGTCCGGGTCGGGCGGGGCAGCCAGCGCCTGGCCACCCGGCTGATCGCTCCGGAGACCGGCCCGGTCGAAGAACTCGAACCGGTGGCCGCGGTGTCGCTGCGCCGGTTCGTCCGCGCCCACTCCGTCGTGCAGGACCTGCCCACCGCGGTGTCGCTGCGTGGGTTCGCGGCGATCGCCGTCGAGGGTGACCGTCGGGAAGCCCGGTCGATGGTGCGGTCCATGCTCATGCAGCTGTGCACGTTCCAGGGCCCGGACACGTTCCTGGTCGCCGTCGTGTGCGGCCCGGACACCGAGTCCGAGTGGGACTGGGCCAAATGGCTTCCGCACACCCAGCACCCCGAGGCCGTCGACGGTATCGGCACGTCCAGGATGATCTACGGGTCGATCATCGAACTCGAGTCGGCCCTCGGGCCGCTGTTGTCGATGCGCAGCCGGTTCTCCCGGAACGCACCTGCCGCGGCGGGTGTTCCACAGCTCGTCATCGTCGTCGACGGCGGCATCCTCGAAGGCGAATCGGGCCTCGTCACCGACGGCGGAGTCGAATCGGTGACCGTGCTCGACATCAGCGGATTCTGCCCCCGGCTGACCGCGACGCGTGGTCTGCAACTGGTCGTCGAGGACACCTCGATCGGCGCCCGCAGCGGCACCGGAGTCGAGATGTTCGCCCGCGCCGACCAGATGAGCGCTCACCGCGCCGAAACCCTGTCCCGGCGTCTCGCGCCGTACCGGTTGCCGTCGCAGGCCACCGCGGACACGGTCGACGAGGATGCGCCGGTCCAGACGTGGGGACAGATGATCGGGATCGGTGAGGTCACCCGGCTCAACCCCGAGCATGCATGGCTACCGCGCGTGGGGCGGGACCGGCTGCGGATCCCGATCGGCCTCGGAGTCGACGGGACGCCCGTGGAGATCGACTTGAAGGAGTCCGCCGAGAACGGCATGGGGCCACACGGCCTGTGCATCGGCGCGACCGGATCGGGCAAATCCGAGTTCCTGCGCACGCTGGTGCTCGGTCTCGTCGCGACTCATTCTCCCGATGCGCTCAACCTCGTGCTCGTCGACTTCAAGGGTGGCGCAACCTTCCTCGGTCTCGAGGAGGCCCCGCACGTCGCGGCGGTCATCACGAACCTGGCCGAGGAACTGGCCATGGTCGACCGGATGAAGGACGCGCTGGCCGGCGAGATGAACCGTCGGCAGGAACTGCTCCGCTCGTCGGGCAACTTCGCGAACGTCACCGACTACGAGAAGGCCCGCCAGGCCGGTGCCGACCTCGATCCGCTCCCGGCATTGTTCATCGTCGTCGACGAGTTCTCCGAACTCCTCAGCCAGCAGCCGGAGTTCGCCGATCTCTTCGTCGCCATCGGCCGTCTGGGACGGTCACTCCACATCCATCTGCTGCTCGCCAGCCAGCGTCTCGAGGAGGGCAAGCTCCGCGGTCTCGACAGCCACCTGTCCTACCGGATCGGCTTGAAGACCTTCTCCGCCAACGAGTCACGCACCGTGCTCGGGGTCCCCGACGCGTATCACCTTCCGGCGCTGCCCGGTGCCGGCTACCTCAAGTGCGATTCCGCCGAGATCGTCCGTTTCCAGGCGTCCTACGTGTCCGGTGTCTACGAAGGCGCGGCCATCGAGCGGCACATCGGCGCCGGGGCAGAGGACCAGGTGGAGATCCTGCCGAAGCTGTTCACCGCTGCGCCGGTGGCGCTCGACGCCGTGCCCGAGGTGCACGAGCCGGTCGAGGTGGTCGTCCGGGACGAGACCGAGACCCGCACGACGATCGACATCGTCGTGGAACGGATTCAGGGGCACGGAAATTCGGCCCACGAGGTGTGGCTGCCACCGCTCGAGGAAGCCCCGTCCCTGGACCGGATGCTGCCGCGCTCCGCGCTCACCGAACCGGTCGCCGCACTCAGCTCACTGCGCGTCCCGGTCGGTATCGTCGATCGGCCGTACGACCAGCGACGCGATCTCATGCACGTCGACCTCTCCGGCGGTGCCGGAAACATGGCCGTCGTGGGTGGTCCCCAGTCGGGTAAGTCGACCGCACTGCGCACGCTGATCATGTCTCTGGCGCTGACCCATTCGGCCGAGCAGGTGCAGATCTACTGTCTCGACTTCGGCGGCGGCACGCTGGCGGGTCTGAGCAATCTCCCGCATGTGGGGTCGGTCGCCAACCGGCTCGACGTCGACCGGGTCCGCCGCACCGTGGCGGAGATGACGACCATCGTGCGGGAGCGCGAGGAGCGGTTCCGCGAGCTCGGAATCGAATCCATGGCCGAGTTCCGTCGACTGCGTGCGGCGGGTGCGAGTGCCGGTGGCGCGGCCCAGGGTGCGGCGGACGATCCGTTCGGCGACGTGTTCCTGGTCATCGACGGGTTCGCCAGTATTCGTCAGGACTTCGAGTCGCTCGAGCAGCAGATCAACAATCTTGCCGCGCAGGGCCTGTCCTACGGCGTGCACGTCGTCATCTCGGCCTCGCGCTGGGGCGAGGTGCGGCCCGCGCTCAAGGATCAGTTGGGCACCCGGATCGAGCTGCGCCTGGGGGATCCGTCCGACTCGGATCTCGGACGCAAGGTCGCCGCGCTCGTCCCCGAGGGGCGCCCGGGCCGCGGCATGACCCGCGACAGCCTGCACCTGCTCATCGGGCTGCCCCGGGTCGACGGCAGCTCGGACCCGACCGACCTCGGTGCGGGTGTGGCGCACGCGGTCTCGGAGATCTCGGCCGCGACCTACGGGCGTCCGGCCCGCGCGGTCCGGATGCTCCCGGAGTTCATCACGCACGACGAACTGGTACGCAGCGCGGGCGACTGGCCGTCGTACGTCGACCGGAGTCGGCCCTGCATGCGGGTCCCGGTGGGGCTCGACGAAGCCAATCTCGCTCCGGTCTTCCTCGATTTCGCCGAGCACCCGCACTTCCTGGTGTTCGGCGACAGCGAGTGCGGCAAGACCAGTCTGCTGCGCACGATCGTCGAGGGGGTGCTGGCCTCGAACACCGGTCAGCAGGCGAAGTTCATCATGGGCGACTACCGTCGCACGATGCTCGGGCTCGTGGAGTCGGAGCACCTCGCCGCGTACGCGCCGTCCTCGGAACTGTTCACCAAGAACATGGCGGACCTCGCTCACGTCCTCAAGAACCGGATGCCGGGTGCGGACATCAGCCAGCAACAGCTCCGGGACCGTTCCTGGTGGTCGGGTCCCGAGATCTTCGTCATCATCGACGATTACGACCTCGTGGTCACCTCCAGCGGCAACCCGGTCGCGCAGATCGTGGAGTACCTGCCCCACGCGAAGGACATCGGCTTCCATCTCGTGATCGCCCGACGGTCCGGTGGCGCGGCGCGCGCGCTGTACGAGCCGGTCATCGCGCGGATGCGCGATCTCGTCTCACCGGGGCTGATCATGAGCGGTAGCAAGGACGAAGGCAATCTCCTCGGTACGGTCCGGGCCAGCGCGATGCCTGCCGGGCGGGGCACGCTGGTGACGCGGTCGGGTGCCGGGTTGATCCAAGTAGCGATGCCGCAGGGATAGCTCATGGTTGCGATACACCTCACCGAGGGGGGCGCGTGGAGTGCGCACGGGGAGCGACGCTGGTCCGGGAGCGCCGCCGTCCAGGAGACGGCGGGTGGCGGGCTCCGGGTGGCGAACGAGTCGACGCAGGGCGCCGACGGCACCGTCCCGCTCGACTTCGTCGACGACGAGTTGGTCCTGGCCGGAAGCCGCCCTGTGCCGACGGTGGATGCGCTCACCGCGGTCGTCGACCATGCGGTGCGTCAGGTAGCCGTTCCGGGGCATCACGAGGGCGTGTCGGTCAGCCACCCCAGCCACTGGGGTGCGGTGCGGGTCGGTCGCCTGCAGGAGGCCGCGCGCCCGGTCTGTGGTCGGGCGACCACCGTGCCGGTCGCCGTGGCAGCCGCGAATGCGGTCTCGGGCTCCGCACCGGCCGGCCGGATGCGGTCGGCCTGGATCGTGGTCGAACTCTCGCCGACGACGACGGTCGTGAGCTACGTCGCGGCAGTCGAACGGTCCTACCGGGTGCTCGACGTGGAACTGGATCCGAACACGGGTGGGAGCGACCTGCTCGGTGACGGTTCGGTCGCGACCGCGATCGCCTCGACGGTCGAGGCCGTCGGTCGGGGCCGCAGAGTCGACGGTGTGTTGGTGGTCGGGAATCTGGGTGACGGCGACGTCGCGTCGCTCGACGCGCTCGGTGCGGCAATCGGTCCGTCGTCGATTCGACTGGTGCCGGCGCACGACATCGTGCGGGGTCTGGCCGGGTCGGACGTGCCCGCCGGAGGGGCCGACACCGTGGCCCCTCAGATCACGCGCACCGACTGGATCCGCCGCTCCGTCGACTCCGACGCGCCGCGGCCCCGGCGGACCCTGCTGTCCGTCGCGGTCGGTACGGCGGTGGCGATCGCCCTCGTGGCCGGTGGAGTGCTCGCCTGGGTGGGCCACGACCGTGGGTCGACCTCGGACGTGCTCGTCGCCGAGCCCACGCCGACGGAAACCGGCACCCCGCCCGGCTCCGGGGCTCCGTCCGACACCGGTGTTCCGCCCGAGCCCACCGTGGTACCCGATGTCCCCGTGCCGTCCGAACTGGTGGTCGGCGACGTCCGGTTGGACGTGCCGGCGGGGTGGATCGAGCGCTCCTCGCGTAGATCTGCGCAGGCCTCGATGTCGCGGTTCGAGCTCGCCCCGGAAGGAGCGACCGGTCGTCGAATCGTGGTGGTCCGCAACGAATTGCTACCGGATGCGGATGCCGGATCCGTAGCTGCGGAACTGGCCGAGAAGGTGGCCAGCGACGGCGACGGGAAGTTCGCGGAGTTCGACCCCGAGGCTCTGCGTGGCAATCGCGCCGGGATGTCGTACCGTGAACATCCTGGTGACGGTTCCGAAGTGCAGTGGATGGTCTTCCTCGACGGGCAGGTGCAGTTGAGCATCGGCTGCCAGCACCTCGAGGGGGAGTGGCCACAGTTGCGGGCCGATTGCGAGGACGTCATCAGCTCGGCGAGAGTGCAGCCGTGAGGGTGAGGGAGAATCTTCCACTTCGGTGGAACCGATTGGGCGCCGCGCGCGTCCAATCATCTGAAGGGGTGAACAGGCGTCGTCCAACGGGGGCCGCCGCACCTGAACTGACAAAGGAGGGGTTGGTATGTCCAGTGTGAGGACCGACGTTGCAGCGATGGAGGCCTCGGCGGGCCACGTCGATCAGATCAATGACCAGATCCAGGGCCGCATGAACTCGCTCAGGGGTCGTGTCGAGAGCGCTACCGCGTTCTGGCAGGGCGGTTCGTCCAAGGCTTTCCAGGACCTGATGGAGCGATTCTCGGCTGCTTCGGCGAAGCACCAGGCGGCGCTCACCGACATCGCGGACAAGATCCGCCAGAGCGGCAAGGGCTACGACGAGGCCGAGCAGGCCAACCAGGCGCAGATTCACCAGGCTGGTGCGTCCGGTTCGCTCGCCGGTCTCTGATCCGTCCATCGCCAGCTACATCCCAGATCCAGGAGGAATCCCATGAGCATGAAGTATGACTTCGGTGCAATGCAGCAGCTCGCCGACGAGGTGCGTTCGGATGCTGCGGCCCTGACCGAGACCCACAGCGAGCTGACCGGCTACGTGAACGGCCTCGTCGCCGAGTGGGACGGTAACGCCCAGGAGGCGTACCGGGCCACCCAGGCACAGTGGGATGCCGCCAACACCGAGCTGCTCGAGACCCTGGCCCAGATTGCCAAGGCTGTCGAGCAGGGGGCCCAGGACATGGCTGCCACCGACGCCCGCGCCGCCAGCACGTTCGGCGGGTGACGTCCGTCACTGCTCCGTGACAACCCGGCGTGGCCGGCGCAGCTCGTACGTGAGCGCGCGTCGGCCACGCCGTGATTTTGACCGGCGCCACCGGTGCCGGTATCGTTCCTCTTTGGCGTGTCGAGCGTCGGTGCCTTCGTGCGCCGACACTGGTTCCCGGGTCTCAACTGGCCGCCGGGATCATCACGACACGTGTGGCCAGCAGCGAATGAACAAGACGAGGAAGTTCTGTGTCTACGTACACCCCGAAGGCAGGGGACGTGACCCGCACGTGGCACGTCATCGACGCCACCGACGTGGTGCTCGGACGCCTGGCCGTTCAGGCGGCCAACCTGCTCCGCGGCAAGCACAAGCCCACCTATGCCCCCCACATCGACGGCGGCGACTTCGTCGTCATCATCAACGCCGAGAAGGTTGCCATCAGCGGCAACAAGCGTGAGGACAAGTTCCTCTACCACCACTCCGGCCACCCGGGCGGCCTCAAGTCGCGTTCGGTCGGTGAGGTTCTCGAGAAGAACCCCGATCGTCTGGTCGAGAAGGCCGTCGTCGGCATGCTCCCCAAGAACAAGCTGGGTCGAGCGATCAGCGGCAAGCTGAAGGTCTACGCGGGCCCGAACCATCCCCACGCCGCGCAGCAGCCGGTGCCGTTCGAGATCAAGCAGGTGGCCCAGTGACGGCGCCGGAGGAGCAGAACGTGTCCAACCCCGAAGAGATCAACGAGACCGTCGAGGTCGCTGTCGAGGAGTACGTGGGCGACGAGGTCGTCGCCGACGTCGCGCCGCAGGCCCCCGTCGTCCTGGACCGTCCGGTCCAGACCGTCGGACGCCGCAAGGAGGCCGTCGTGCGCGTGCGTCTGACGCCGGGCAGCGGTGGATTCACCCTCAACGGCCGGACCCTCGAGGACTACTTCCCGAACAAGGTCCACCAGCAGCTGATCAAGGCTCCGCTGGTCACCGTCGAGCGCGAGAACTCGTTCGACATCGCTGCCCTCCTGCACGGAGGCGGCCCGTCCGGGCAGGCCGGCGCGCTGCGCCTCGCCATCGCCCGTGCGTTGATCGAGGTCACCCCCGAGGATCGCCCCGCTCTCAAGCGGGCCGGCTTCCTCACGCGTGACGCCCGCGCCGTCGAGCGCAAGAAGTACGGCCTGAAGAAGGCCCGCAAGGCATCTCAGTACTCCAAGCGCTGATGTGTCGCCGGAACCGGGCAACCGGTTCCGGCAACCTGTTCTTCCCGAGAGCAGGCGTCCATGGTCATCGGACGCCTGCTCTCGGTCGTTATCGAGAAGAGTCACGACATCGAGAAGAAGTCACGACGGTGATGGGAGAGTGTTCGGATGGGTCGGTTGTTCGGTACGGACGGCGTGCGTGGGTTGGCCAACGTGGAGTTGACGGCCGAGTTGGCGTTGCGCGTCGCGCGCGCGTCGGCTGCGGTCCTCGCCACCGGGCCTTCGAGCAGCGCCGGAACGGGGCCGGGCACCGGGAACCTGTCGCGTCCGAAGGCCGTCGTCGGGCGTGACCCGCGTGCGAGCAGCGAGATGATCGAGGCCGCCGTCGTGGCCGGTCTCGCGTCGGCCGGTGTCGACGTGCTCCTCGTGGGTGTGCTCCCGACGCCCGCCGTGGCCTTTCTCACCGGCGACCTGGGCGCCGACCTGGGTGTAATGATCTCGGCCTCGCACAATCCGATGCCGGACAACGGCATCAAGATCTTCGCGGCCGGCGGCCGCAAACTCGACGACGACGCCGAGGACCGGATCGAGGATCTCCTCGCCACCGCCGACACGGGCCGCGGGCCGACCGGGGCCGGAATCGGCCGGGTACGCACCGTCCCGGACGCCGAGAACCGCTACCTTCTCCACCTGGCGTCCGCATCCTCGGTGCGCCTGGACGGACTCACCGTGGTGGTGGACTGCGCGAACGGCGCGGCCTCGGGAACGGGCCCCGCCGCCTACCGAGCCGCGGGCGCGACCGTGATCGCGATCAACGACCGGCCCGACGGCATCGACATCAACGACGGGTGCGGTTCCACTCACCTCGAAGGGCTGCAGAAAGCGGTCGTCTCGAACGGTGCGGACCTCGGTCTCGCGCACGACGGCGACGCCGACCGCTGCCTGGCTGTCGATGCGAGTGGGTCGGTGATCGACGGCGACTCGATCATGGCGATCCTCGCCCTGGCCATGCGCGACTCCGGGGACCTCGCGGGCGACACCCTGGTCACGACGGTCATGAGCAATCTGGGTCTGCACCTGGCGATGAAGGACGCGGGGATTGCCGTCGTCACGACAGCGGTCGGTGACCGCTACGTTCTCGAGGGGCTCCGCGCCGGCGGATACTCGCTGGGCGGCGAACAGTCCGGCCACATCGTCTTTCCCGCATTCGGCACCACCGGCGACGGTATTCACACCGGGCTGGCGCTCATGGCGCGAGTGGCGCAGACCAGGCGCCCACTTGCCGAACTGGCCTCCGTCATGACGGCGCTTCCCCAGGTTCTCGTCAACGTCCGGGTGGACGACAAGGCCGCGGTGGCTGCCTCTTCCCTGGTTCTCGATGCCGTCGAGGCGGTCGAACGTCGACTCGGCGACCACGGCCGAGTGCTGCTCCGTCCGTCCGGGACGGAGCAGCTCGTCCGGGTCATGGTCGAGGCGCCGGACACCGAGACCGCACAGACGACGGCGGACGAACTCGCGGCGATCGTGGCCGCCGTCTGACCGGTTGGCTTCCCGCGCGACGGGTGGAACCATTGACCGAGCCGGCGCGTCCAACGGGATAGGACGTCGCGGCACACGATTCGGTCGAGAGTGGGGGGACACATGAGCAATCAGGTGGTCATGGACAGCGAGGCGGTCGCGGCTGCCGGTCGCGACCTGGTGGAACGGGCCGCCGCCGTGGCGGACCAGATTCCGTTGGTGGGGGGATTCGAGTTCACCTCTGCCGCGGCGGGCCGGGAGTACGCCGGGCCGGGCGGCGATCTCGCGTCGGCACTGACCGTCGTCGAGTCGGTGTTCCGGCAGTGGACCGAGCACATGGACGCGCTCGGTACGCAACTCGTGAACACCGCGGGGGACTACCGCACGACCGACGACGGGACCGCCGCGGCTCTGGGCGGTGTCCGGTCGTGACGTTCACCGCGGAGCAGTTGCTCGACGACACCCGACTGGATGCAGGATTCCGACGCGAGCTGGCCGCCACCTGGTCCGCTTCGACGGACGTACCCGAGGAGGTCTGGCGCCCCCGTCTCGACGAGTGGGGCGTGACCCGGCCGGGTTCGCCCGAGGGGCTCGCCGATCTCGTCGCGGTCGGTAATTCGTGGAAATCCGCACTCGACGACCGGAAGGCTCTCGCCGATTCCGCCGGACGGTTCGACGCGGCCGTGGACGAGATCCTCGACCTCGGCGCGTGTGGTCTGGAGTTCTTCGAGAAGTTCCTGCCGATCGCGCGCACGCTCGGGTACACCCGGCCGGACGAGGACCTGTCGAGTTGGTACCACCGGCGTTACGACTGGGAACGCGGGATGGACCTGCGGGCGTTGTCCGGCGACGTCGACCGGCTGGAGCGAGCGATGCGGGCGGCGACCGCGGAGTTCGAGGGCCAGCGCCGGGCCGCCAACACGGTGCGGTCGGCATGGACCGACGACGTCGGGGCGACGGCCGCGGAGCGTGTCGGCGCGCAACTCGGGGTCCAGGACTCGAATCTCGAGCAGCTCGACCACCTGGCCGAGGCGCTGGCCGAGGTGGTTCGCACGCTGAGTACCGCTGTCAACGCGAAGGCGCTCGCGGTGGCGGCGCTGTACGCACCGACGGTCCAGGGTTACACGCCCGAGCGGATCGGCCAGCTGGCCCGTATCGTGCAGCTCGCGTCGACAGGTGCGGTCGGACTGCTCGGCGGCGCGATCGACGCGGCCTCGACGTGGTTTCCGATGCTGGCAGGGGCCTCCTCCGTTCCGGCCGAGGAGGCAGTGGGCCGGGTGCAGTTGTGGCTCGCAGTGAATTTCCGTCCGGAGTACGAGCGCCGCCGGGAAGAGTTCGACGCCGCGTGTGCGTCGTGCCGTGAGGCCGTCGAGGAGGCCTATCGGATCGGCGCGGAGGTGGCCCGCGGTGTCGTCCCGTCCGCGGGCGATCCGCCTCCGCTGGTTCCGGCGAGTACTCCGGTCACTGCCCCGGCCTTCGCCGCACCTGTGCCCGCCCCCGGGGCGCCGTCGGCTCCGGCGGAGGTGCCGAGCGCCGCCGCTCTGTCCGCGGCAGGCGCGGGAGCTTCGGGTGGTGCGGGCTCGTCGGGTGGAGTATCCGCCCCGGCAGCGCCGTCGTCGCCCGCACCCTCTCAGTCGCCCCCGTCCTCTCAGTCGCCCACTCCGTCTCCACCGGGAGGGACTACCCCGTTCCTCGCTCCGATCGAGCACGGGACCGCCCCTGCACCCGGGTCACACCCCGGTTTCGGAAGCCTGTCCGGATTGGGCGCGCCGATGGACTCGGCGGGTAGGCCCGGGCTGGGCAGTGTGCTGGGGCAGATCGGGTCGGTCGTCGAACCACTGATCGAGGGCGTGCGGTCCGCGATCGAGGACGTGGTCGCTGTCGACCCGGAGGAACGCGGCAGTGACACGGAAGATGGGGACCCGGAGGACAGGGACCCGGAGGACAGGGACCCGGAGGACAGGGACACGGACGGCGGGGACACGGACGGCGGGGACAACGAAGCCGGTCCTCGGGACTCGGATTCCGGTGAGGATGCGGCGCCGAGTGGGCCCGAGCTGGTGGTCGAACTCGACGGGCAGAAGTGGACGTTGGCGACGGATGCCGACGGATCGGTCCTCACCATGACGTCGGAGAACGGCGAGGTCACCCGATTCGGAGTCGGTCTCGGCCCCGACGGTCAGCCGCAGATCGTCCCCGCGGACACGTCTGTGCCGCAGCCCGATCCGGCACCCGCCGCAGCCGAGCCAGGGGCCGAGGACGGACCTCCGGCGGCCGTTACCCCTGATGTCCCGGTCTCCGGTGACACTGTGCCCGGTGCCGTTCCTGCCCCCGGTGCGCAGGCCGGCGGCTCGCCGCCGGTGGTGCCTGCGCCGGCCGCGACCAGTGACCCGCAGGGCTCCTCCGACGGCGGTGCCGGTGACGGCAGTGGGGCGGCACTCGCGGAGGCAGGACCCCTGTGAGCGGGCCCGGGATCGACCGTCTCCGGGAGATTCGGGCAGGTCTGGAGGCCGAGATGGCACGGGTGGTCGAACGCGCGGAATCCGATCCGCCGGTGTGGCTGCCGGACGGGGAGAACACCGGCCCCGGCACGGGCGGCACGGACCGCCGCGGCACGGCCGGGGAGGAGACCGCGGCGAACGGGAGAGGCGACGAGGAGTACTACAACCCCAGAAGCTGGCTGGTCTGATCGCTGAGGTCCTCGTCGGCGACCGGAGCGGTGCGCGGAATGACCGTGTCCGGGTCGGCGAAGTCCTTGTAGGTCTTGTCCCCTGTGAGGTGGAACAGGAGGAAGCCGGTGAGCAGCGCGCGGGTCGTCGCCTGCGTCTTGCGTTCGGGGCCACCGACGCCGACCGCCCCGAGCAGCCTGCGTCCTTCCGTGAACCCGGATCCCGACGACCCGTCGACGGTGCGCAGCAGGCACTCGCCGCCCCACGCCCGGGTGATCGCCGCGGCATCGGCGTTCAACGAGGCAAGTTCTCCCGGCGCTGCCACGACGAGCCCGGGGGCCTCGATCCGGGGTGCGTACGTCTCTGCCTTCGGGGCCGTGGGAGAGGGAAACAGCATGGCCACGGCTCGCACGTCCTTCTCGGCGGCGGCGAGAACGGCGGCACCCGCGCCCATGCCGTGCCCGGCGAACGCGACCCGGTCCGGCTGGACGCTGATGCGTCCGGGGCCCAGTCGCACCCCGACACAGATGTCGAGCGTGGTCCGCAGATCGGTGGCGAGCCCCAGATGGGAGGGCACCGGACCGCGCTCGCTCTCGGGCGCTCCGACGACGACGCCCCAGGAGGCGAGGTGTTCGAGGGTCTTGCGGTAGCTTCCGGTCCCGGTCAGCCAGCCGTGTGCGAACGCCACCGCGGGCAGGTTGAATCCGGATTCGGGCGTGTAGACCACTCCGGGCTGGCCGGCGAGAGCGAGATCACCCCGCAGCACGCGGTTCGGCCCCCGCTTGGAGAGCTGACGAGCCAGTTTCACAGTGTTCGACGCCACGGAAGGAGACGTTAGCGGATCGACCTCCACATGCGCCGACACCGGCGGGCGCGCGTCCGGGTAGGTGCACCCTGTGCTTCCCAGTACGCTGGTGAACCATGTGCGGGATCGTGGGATATGTCGGCCACCGTGAGGCTCTACCTGTCGTGGTCGAGGCGTTGCGGCGGATGGAGTACCGCGGATACGACTCGGCCGGGATAGCCATCCTCGACGGGTCGGGCGGAACCGCGGTCGAGAAGAAGGCCGGTCGGCTGTCCAACCTCGAGGCCGAGCTCGACGAGCTGGGTACCGAGGGGTTCACGGGCACCACCGGGATGGGGCACACCCGCTGGGCGACCCACGGCCGTCCCACCGATCGCAATGCCCATCCGCACCGGGACGTGACCGGCAAGGTCGCCGTGGTGCACAACGGCATCATCGAGAACTTCGCCCCGCTGCGGGCCGAGCTGGAACAGGCCGGGATCGACTTCGCGAGCGACACCGACACCGAGGTCGCGGTGCACCTCGTCTCGCACGCGTACGAGTCGGGCGAGACGGCAGGCGACTTCGTCGAGAGCGCGCTGTCGGTGCTGCGCCGCCTGGAGGGTGCGTTCACCCTGGTCTTCACGCACGGCGATCACCCCGACACGATCGTCGCGGCTCGCCGGTCGACGCCGCTGGTGGTGGGCGTGGGAGAGGGCGAGACGTTCGTCGGTTCGGACGTCGCGGCCTTCATCGAGCACACCCGTGACGCCGTGGAGCTGGGTCAGGACCAGGTGGTCGTGATCACCTCCGCCGGGTACACGATCATGGACTTCGACGGCGTGGAGGTGCCCGGGCGCCCGTTCCGGATCGACTGGGATCTCGCTGCCGCGGAGAAGGGCGGCCACGACTACTTCATGCTCAAGGAGATCGAGGAGCAGCCGGGCGCCGTCGCGGACACGCTCCTCGGGCATTTCGACGCGGGTCGTATCGTCCTCGACGAGCAGCGCCTGTCCGATCAGGAACTTCGCGACGTGGACAAGGTCTTCGTGGTCGCGTGCGGGAGCGCCTATCACTCCGGGTTGCTCGCCAAGTACGCCATCGAGCACTGGACCCGGCTCCCGGTCGAGGTGGAACTCGCCAGCGAGTTCCGATACCGCGACCCGGTCCTCGACCGTTCGACCCTGGTCGTCGCCATCTCGCAGTCCGGGGAGACCGCGGACACCCTCGAGGCCGTGCGGCACGCGAAGGACCAGAAGGCGCGCGTCCTCGCCGTGTGCAACACCAACGGCGCCCAGATTCCCCGCGAGGCGGACGCGGTGCTCTACACCCGGGCCGGTCCGGAGATCGGGGTCGCCTCCACCAAGGCGTTCCTCGCGCAGATCACGGCGAACTACCTGGTCGGGCTGGCGCTCGCCCAGGCCAGGGGCACGAAGTACCCGGACGAGGTCGCTCGCGAGTACGCCGATCTCGAGGCGATGCCCGACCTGGTGAGCCGGGTGCTCGAGACGGTCGAGCCGGTGCGCGCGCTGGCACGTGAGCTGGCGGATTCGCCGACGGTGCTCTTCCTCGGCCGGCACGTGGGCTATCCGGTGGCGCTCGAGGGCGCGCTGAAGCTCAAGGAACTCGCCTACATGCACGCCGAGGGATTCGCGGCCGGCGAACTCAAGCACGGTCCCATCGCTCTGATCGAGGACGGCCTGCCCGTCATCGTGGTGATGCCGTCCCCGAAGGGACGCGCGGTGCTGCACTCGAAACTCCTGAGCAACATCCGGGAGATCCAGGCCCGCGGCGCGCGGACCGTGGTCATCGCCGAGGAGGGCGACGACGCGGTGCGGCCGTTCGCCGACCACCTCATCGAGATCCCGGCCGCCCCGACGCTGCTGCAGCCGCTGCTGTCGACGGTGCCGTTGCAGGTGTTCGCGGCCGAGGTGGCCCAGGCACGCGGCTACGACGTCGACAAGCCGCGCAATCTGGCGAAGTCCGTCACGGTCGAATAGAGGCGAACGGCCGGTCGCTACCGCACGATCACCGTTCCCCGCATGTCGGGGTGCGGCGTGCAGGTGTACTCGAACGTGCCGGGCTCGGTGAAGGTGTGGGCCCAGGTGCCGGTCGCCTGCAGCGGGCTGCGCAGGAACGCCGCCTCGCCGCCGACCCCGACGACGTCGTGTGCCCGGCCGCGGTCGTCGAAGTTCCAGGTGACCGTGTCGCCCACGTCGACGGTGATGACGTTCGGCGAGTACGCCATTCCCGTGATCTCGACGACCGGCCCGGAGGGAGGCGGGGGTGCGTCGTCGGCGTCACCTCCGCAGGCCGAGGCGACGAGTGCGGTGGCGGATGCGACGGCGACGACGGTGCTGCGAAAACCCTTCATATCGATCGAGCGTATCCGCAGACGCCGTCCTCCCGCGTACGCTGTCGTCCAGCGAAGGCGGCGTCAGGAGGGAGTGCCGGTGCGTCCGTACTACACCGCGGAGCAGGTCCGGGACGCCGAGGCCCCGCTCCTCGAGGCACTTCCCGACGGAGCGTTGATGCGCCGCGCCGCGCACGGCCTGGCTCGCGTGATCGCTGCCGAACTGCACGAGCGCACCGGTGGTGTCGCCGCACGATCGGTGCTCCTTCTCGTCGGTTCCGGCGACAACGGTGGTGATGCGCTGTGGGCGGGCGCGCTTCTGCGCCGTCGCGGGGTGGCGGTGACCGCCGTCCTCCTGGCTCCGGACCGCACGCACCCGGCGGGGTCGGCCGCGCTGCGCCGCGCGGGCGGACGGGCGGTCGACGTCGCGGAGGTGGACGCCGCGCTGCTCGATCGGGTCCGTCCCGACCTGGCCGTGGACGGCATCGTCGGAATCTCCGGACAGGGCCCGTTGCGTCCGGCCGCCGCCGAACTGGTTGCCGCACTGTCGGTGCCGATCGTCGCGGTCGATCTGCCCAGCGGTGTCGATCCCGACACCGGTGCGGTGGACGGTCCGGCGGTGCAGGCCGCGGTGACGGTGACGTTCGGTGCACGCAAACGGGTCCACGTTCTCGCCGCCCCACGGTGCGGGCGCGTAGACCTGGTCCCCCTGGGACTTTCCCTGGGCCCGGCCGATCTGGTGACACTCGATGCGAGCGAGGTCGGACAGTGGTGGCCGGTGCCGGGCCCGGGAGACGACAAGTATTCGCAGGGCGTGGTCGGGGTCGTGGCCGGGAGCGACGGCTACCCGGGCGCGGGCGTGCTGTGCACCGGAGCCGCCGTCACCGCCACGTCCGGACTGGTCCGCTACGCCGGACCGTCCCGGGCCGAGGTGCTCGCGCGCTGGCCCGAGGTGATCGCCACCCCGGAGGTGGCGTCGGCGGGCCGGGTTCAGGCCTGGGTGGTCGGCCCCGGGGCAGGCACGGACGACGCGGCCGAGGACGTTCTGGCCGAGGTGCTGTCGAGTGAAGTCCCCGTTCTGGTGGATGCGGACGGGCTCACCGTGGTGGCACGGCGGCCGGATCTGGTCACCGGCCGGGCGGCGCCGACCGTGCTCACCCCGCACGCCGGAGAGTTCGAGCGCCTGACGGGCACCGCCCCCGGGCCCGATCGAGTCGGGGCCGTCCGCGCCCTGGCCCGGGAATGGGGCGTCACCCTGTTGCTCAAGGGACGGGCCACGATCATCGCCGACCCGGCCGGGCAGACGTTCGTCAACGAGGCCGGTGGGTCGTGGTCGTCGACGGCGGGTGCAGGGGACGTCCTGTCCGGCGTCGTCGGGGCCCTGCTGGCCGCCGGTATCCCACCGGCGAGGGCCGCGGCGATGGGCGCCCGGGTACATTCGCTCGCAGCGAACCTGGCGGCACACGGCGGGATGAGCGGGGTCACGGACGGAGCCGGCCGGGCCCCGATCTCGGCGGGAGATCTGCTCTCCCACCTGCGTGAGGCCGTTCGCGTGGTGCGTGCCACACGATGAGTGCACCCCGCGACCCCGCGCGCCCGCCACGGGCGTACCCGGTGGCAGTATCGAGGACTATGACGCTGACCGAGGCGGATCCGTCCGACGAACCGAAGTACGAGGCTGGGAGTGTCGTCGCTCCGCAGATCGAGGCGGTGATCGATCTCGATGCGGTGGCCCACAACGTGCGCATCCTGCGTGAGCACGCCGCCGGCAGTGCGTTGATGGCGGTCGTCAAGGCCGACGGATACAACCACGGCGCCGTGCCCGTCGCCAGGGCGGCGATCGCCGCCGGTGCGGACGAACTCGGTGTGACGACGGTGGCGGAGGCGCTGGAGTTGCGCGCGGCGGGCATCGACGTGCCCGTGCTGTCCTGGCTGCACACCGTCGATGCGCACTACGACCCGGCGATCGAGGCCGATGTCGAGCTGGGCGTGTCGTCGCCACGTCATCTCGAGGCCGTCGTCGCTGCGGCCCGCCGGACCGGCCGCACCGCCACCGTGACCGTGAAGGTGGACACCGGTCTGAATCGCAACGGCGTGGCACGCACGGAGTGGGACGACTTCGTTCCCGTGCTCGTGCGGTCGCTCGCGGAGGGCGCGGTGCGACTGCGCGGTGTCTTCTCCCACCTGGCACACGCGGACGAGCCGCATCACGAGGTGATCGACGCCCAGCGTGACCGGCTCGACTCCGCCGTGGCCGATCTGCGACGTCAGGGCGTACGCCCCGAGGTGGTGCACCTGTCCAATTCTGCGGCCACGCTGACCAGACCGGACCTGCGTTTCGACATGGTCCGTCCCGGAATCGCGCTCTACGGTCTCTCACCGGCACCCGAGATCGGGGATTTCGGGCTGCGCCCGGTCATGACGATGCGTTCGCGGGTCGCGCTCGTGAAGAAGGTCCCGGCAGGCGAAGGTGTGTCGTACGGACACACCTGGACCGCCCCCCGGGACACCGTCGTCGCGCTCCTGCCGGTCGGGTACGCGGACGGACTGCCCAGGACGCTGAGCGGACGCTTCGAGGTACAGATCGGCGATCGCCGGCGGCCGGCGGTGGGGCGGGTGTGCATGGATCAGGTCGTGGTGGACCTCGGCCCGGACGGCGGCGGCGTACGGGAAGGAGACGTGGCGTACTTCTTCGGGAACGGCGACCACGGCGAACCGGGCGCGCAGGCCTGGGCGGACACACTCGGCACCATCCACTACGAGATCGTGTGCGGGGTCAAGGGCCGCACGGTCCGTACGTACGTCGGGTCGGCGGGTGTGCACTCTGCGGGCGGGGTCGACCGGAATGCCTGACGATCACCGGAGCCGGGGGTTTCCGGATCGGGGAAGAATCGTCCTGGACACCGCGGCGGACACGGCCGATTTCGGTCGCCGGTTGGGCGGTGGGCTCGTCGCGGGCGATCTCGTGGTTCTGGACGGCCCGCTGGGAGCGGGCAAGACGGCGCTGACGAAGGGCATCGCGATCGGTCTGGGGGCGCACGGGAGGGTCACGTCGCCGACGTTCGTGATTGCCAGGGAACACCGTGCAGGAGTACGGCCGGACGGCGCACCGGGAGTGGGGATGGTGCACGTCGACGCCTATCGGCTCGGTGCCGGCGCCGATACGCTCGGCGAGCTCGACGCGCTGGATCTGGACACCGACCTGGAATCGGCGGTCGTGGTCGTCGAATGGGGGGAGGGCATCGTCGAGACGCTCACCGAGACTCATCTGCGGGTGCGGCTGCGGAGGGAACCCGATTCGGACGTGCGCACCGCCGAGTGGGAATGGGTGTCCTGACCTGCAGCGGGTACGCTGAAGCATCGTGCTCGTCCTTGCGATCGATACCTCGACCCCGGCGGTGACCGCCGGGGTCGTCGCCGCGTCGGCAGACGCCACTGCCACTGCGTCGGCAGACGCCGCCCACACCCTTGCCGTCCATACTCTTGCCGCCCGGGTCACGGTCGACGCCCGCGCGCACGCCGAGGTACTGACCCCGCAGATCCTGGATGCGATCGCGGAGACGGGGAAGTCGACAGCCGACCTCGACGCCGTGGTCGTCGGCGTGGGGCCGGGCCCGTTCACCGGGCTACGGGTGGGAATGGCCACGGCTGCCGCGTTCGCCGATGCGCTCTCGATTCCCGTGTACGGCGTGTGCGGTCTCGACGCGATCGCCCGTCAGGTGGGGACCGACGAGGAGCTACTGGTGGTCACGGACGCACGTCGCCGCGAGGTGTACTGGGCGCGGTATCGGGGACGGTCCCGGGTGGAAGGCCCCGCGGTGTCGAAGCCGGCGGACGTCCCGGCTGCACCGTCGACCGTGGTCGCGGGTTCGGCAGTGCATGCCGGACTGTTCGATCTGCCGCGACGCGACGTGCAGGCACCGTCGCCGGCCGGGCTGGTCTCCGTGGCGGCCGAACAACTGCTGGCGCATGCGGAGCCGGCCCCGCTCGTGCCGTTGTATCTGCGCCGTCCCGACGCGGTGGAGACGGCGGACCGCCGGGGATGACCGTGGGTATCGAACCGATGCTGCCTGCCGACGCCGAGCGGTGTGCGGAGCTCGAACGGGCCCTGTTCGCCGGTGACGGACCGTGGTCGGCGCAGGCGTTCCGCTCCGAACTCGCTTCGCCGCACGTGCACTACGTCGTGGCCCGGGACGGCGACCTGCTCGTCGGGTACGGGGGAATCGCGCTCCTCGGCGCATCCCCGTCGACGGAGTCCGAGATCCACACCATCGGTACCGATCCCGGGTACCAGCGTCGTGGAATCGGAGGGGCGCTGCTCGGCCGGTTGCTGGCGCTCGCGGACCGGCACGGCGGCCCGGTGTTCCTCGAGGTCCGCACCGACAACGAGGCGGCGATCGCCCTGTACCGGCGCGAGGGTTTCGAGATCGTCGGAACGCGGAAGAACTATTACCAGCCGAGCGGGGCGGACGCCTACACCATGCGCCGACCCACCCGGATCGCAGCAGAGGATGTGGTCGGCCGATGATCGTCATGGGTATCGAGAGCTCGTGTGACGAGACCGGTGTCGGCATCGTCCGGCTGCGGCCGGACGGTACCTGCGAGCTGCTCGCCGACGAGGTCGCCTCGAGCGTGGACCAACACGCCAGGTTCGGGGGAGTGGTCCCGGAGATCGCCTCCCGGGCGCACCTCGAGGCCGTGGTGCCGACGATGCGACGCGCGCTGGCTGCGGCCGGTGTGGACAAGCCCGACGCGCTGGCCGTGACGATCGGTCCCGGTCTGGCCGGGGCGCTGCTCGTCGGTATCGCCGCGGCGAAGGCGTACGCCGCGGCCTGGGACGTGCCCTTCTACGCGGTCAACCATCTCGGCGGCCACGTCGCCGTGGACACCCTCGAGCACGGCCCGATGCCGCCCTGCGTGGCACTGCTGGTGTCCGGCGGACACACCCATCTCCTGCACGTCGAGGATCTGGGGAAGCCGATCGTGGAGCTGGGGACCACCGTCGACGATGCCGCAGGCGAGGCCTTCGACAAGGTCGCCCGCCTGCTGGGCCTGGGCTATCCCGGTGGTCCGGCACTGGACGCGGCCGCGCGCTCGGGCGATCGCACGGCGATCCCGTTTCCGCGCGGGATGACCGGTCCGCGCGATGCGCGGCACGATTTCTCCTTCTCCGGTCTGAAGACCGCGGTCGCCCGCTACGTCGAGGCGAAGGACCGGGCGGGGGAGCCGTACTCGGTTGCCGACGTCGCGGCGAGCTTCCAGGAGGCGGTCGCGGACGTGCTGACGATGAAGGCCGTGCGCGCGGCCACCGACGTCGGGGTGGACACCCTGGTCCTCGGCGGCGGCGCGACGGCCAACTCGCGGCTGCGCACTCTGGCCGAGGAACGCTGCGCCGCAGCGGGGTTGACGTTGCGCGTACCTGCGCCGCGGTTGTGTACCGACAACGGGGTGATGATCGCGGCGCTCGGCGCCCACGTGATCGCCGGAGGGGCCGAGCCCTCGCCGCTGACGGTGGCGGGCGACCCGGGCCTGCCGGTGGGCACGAGTCAGGTGCGCTAGCGAGCGGGCGTGGTGGTGGGCGGTTCGCCCTGATCGGGTGTCGTCGCCGGCGTGTCGGTGCCCGAGCCCGGGGCGGTCTCCGGGCCCGTTCCTCCGGGATCGACGTCGCCCGGATCCCCGGTGCCGGGCTGCTCCGAGGCGCCGGACTCGCCGTCGCTCGCTTCGCCCTCGCCGGGGACATCCGGCGGCGTGTCGGGACCGGGTGGTACGAGCTGGCCCGGTGGCACCGACGGCCAGAAGGTGGGAATGTCCGGCCACTCGATGGGCGGAAGCCCGTGACTCGGCCAGGAGGGGCGGGTCGGTGTCGTGGTGGGCGGCGGCGTGCTCGGTGTCGTGGTCGTCGTGGGGGGCTCGGCCGGGTTGGGCACGTTCGGTGACGTGGTCAGGGGAGCCTCGTCGATCGTCGTGGGGTCGTACTCCCACCACGGACGGTCGGTGGACGTCGCGATCGGATCCTGTGTCGGGATCCGGGTCGACGCGGGCTCCTCGGTTCCGGTGTCGGGCGGGGTGGTCTGCACGATGTCGGAGCCGGCCGGTGACACACTCGGGTTCGGCGGGGGCGTGAGTTCGCGGGCGCCGTATCCCAGAACCAGCCCGCCGACGACGAGGGCGCCGAGCAGCGCGGTCGAGACCTTCGCCGTGGACGACGGGGTTCCGGCCGAATCGCCGCCGGATGTCGGGTAGGCAGCGACGGCCGGTGTGGCGGCGAGCAACGCCGCGCCCTTCGCGGCGGCGGTGTCCGGGTCCGCGATCTCGACCAGGGGGATCCGGTACTGCTCGGCGATCGCCGAGCGCAGGGCGGCCAGGTTGGCGCCGCCGCCGACGAGGGCGATGGCCTCGGGTGCCCGCGCCGGGAGGGACGGGTTCGGGTCGTTCGGATCGGAGACGGCCGACCGGGAGGCGGCGAGGGACTCCGTGAGGAACTCGGTGGCCTGCCGGACGTACGGGGCCGCGATCTCGGCGAGCAGTTCGCGATCGACCGACACCGGCGCGGACGACAGCAGGTCGGCCTCGATCGTGGCGGTTTCCTGCTGCGAGAGCAGTTCCTTCGCCGATCGGGACCGGGCGAGCAGGAGTTCGTGGTCCAGCTGCAGCCGTGAGTAGGGGACGTCGAGTTCGGCGAGCACGTGATCGACCAGCGCCGCATCGATGTGCTTTCCACTGGTGGCTTCGGTGCCCGCGGAGTACAGGGCGGTTCCGTCCACCTGGTCGACGATCGAGACCCGGAGCCCGGAGGATCCCAGGTCGACGACGGCGATGGTCGAGTACTGGGCCACGGTCCCGGTGTGCCGCAGGTAGGCGAGGACGGCGGCGATCTCGGGAACGAGGTGGATCCGGTGGCGCTGACGCCGCGCTGCCCGCCGCACGTCGTGCAGCTGGCTGCGGGTGCGGTAGGTGACGGCGAATGCGTCGGGTGTGGTCGGTGTGCTGGGGACCTGCTCGGTCATCAGGGTGATGGCCGAGCGCATGAGGTCGCCCAGGTCGGTGTTGACCTGGTCGGCGGAGAGGAACCGGTACTCGATGTTCGGCCGGGCCCGGTCGCTCACGTCGGTCGAGACGAGTGCGGAGCCGATTCCGGCCGAGCCGGTGGACATTCCCAGTGACGCCGTCATCTCCGCACCTCCTTCGACTGGTTTCGGGGTGATGGCGGACGATCTCCCCTTCCTGCGACATTCATCGCGCACTGTTACCCGAACGTTACCGAATTTGCCGCGGAAGCGCCGCATCCTTTTTCTGCCCCCGGGTGAGCATGAACGGGCGACACGCCGACCGACCAGCGCCGTTGCGGGAAGGAACGGAATGGCAGATTCGTCAGGATCCGCGGCGATTTCCGGCCGGGGGCGACGCGTTTTCGTGGTGCAGGCGGTGATTCGCCCGTCCGCAACGCTGCTCGTGTGCCTGCTCGCCTACTTCCTACTGCCCTGGCCGCGTCTCGGTGGCGATTCGGTGGCGATGTCGCTCGTGGGCGGTGGCCTGTTCCTCGCGGTGGCGACCGCATGGAACCTGCGCCGGATCGTCCGGTCGCAGTCTCCTGCGCTTCGCGCCGTCGAGGCGCTCGCGGTGGTCGTGCCGGTCTACGTCCTGGGATTCGCGGTCACGTACTACCTGGCGGCGGACGGCTGGCCGGGAGCCTTCACCGAACCGTTGACTCGCATGGGTGCGCTCTACTTCTCCCTCACGGTCCTGGCGACCGTGGGGTTCGGCGACATCGCGGCGGTCACCGACGGCGCGCGTGCGCTCGTCTCGGTGCAGATCGCGGGTAATCTGCTGCTCCTGGGGTTGGGGCTCCGGGTCCTCACCAGGACGGTGGGGCTGGCGCGTCGTCGTCGTGATCGCTCGTAGCGAAGATTCGCAGGAATGCAGGTGACGACTTCGATTCCGGTGTACTCGTTGTTGAGCGTTGGCACTCTCACGTATAGAGTGCCAAGTGGCGCTGATCGAGCTCCGGCACCCGCGACGACGGGGCTGTGTGAGGTGCCGTACACGGAACACCAGCAGCTGTTCGAGGAACGATCCTCGAACCGGATACCCCAAAGTGGAGGGCTCATCGTGGCGAGCGTCAACATCAAGCCGCTCGAGGACAAGATCCTCGTCCAGGCCAACGAGGCTGAGACGACGACTGCCTCCGGCCTGGTCATTCCCGACACGGCCAAGGAAAAGCCCCAGGAGGGCACCGTCGTCGCAGTAGGCCCCGGCCGGTGGGACGACGAGGGCGAGAAGCGGATTCCCCTCGACGTCAAGGAGGGTGACACGGTCATCTACTCCAAGTACGGCGGAACCGAGATCAAGTACGCCGGCGAGGAATACCTGATCCTCTCGGCTCGCGACGTCCTGGCAGTCGTCGGCAAGTAGCCACACGTGATCCGCCCCGGTGTCCGATGAGGATCCCGGGGCGGAATGCGTTGGGTGGCTGTGCGCCGACAAGCCGTGTGCGCCAATAAACCAGGAGCAGACACAAACACATGTCCAAGCAAATCGAATTCAACGAGAAGGCCCGTCGGGCCCTCGAACGCGGTGTCGATCAGCTCGCGGACGCCGTCAAGGTGACCTTGGGTCCGCGTGGCCGCCACGTGGTGCTGGCCAAGGCGTTCGGCGGCCCCACCGTCACCAACGACGGCGTCAGCATCGCTCGCGAGATCGACCTCGAGGACCCGTTCGAAAACCTGGGTGCCCAGCTCGTCAAGAGCGTGGCCACCAAGACCAACGACATCGCCGGTGACGGCACCACCACCGCGACCGTGCTCGCGCAGGCCCTCGTCAAGGGCGGCCTGCGCAACATCGCAGCGGGAGCCAACCCGATGGCACTGGGCGTCGGCATCGCGAAGGCCGCGGAGGCCGTCGTCGAGTCGCTGCAGTCCGCGGCGACGCCGGTCGAGGGCAAGACCTCGATCGCCCAGGTCGCCACCGTGTCCTCGCGGGACGCGGAGATCGGCGAGATGGTCGCCGAGGCGCTCAGCCGCGTCGGCGCCGACGGCGTCGTCACGGTGGAGGAGTCGTCCACGCTCGCGACCGAGCTCGCGGTCACCGAGGGCGTGCAGTTCGACAAGGGCTACCTCTCGCCCTACTTCGTCACCGACATCGACAGCCAGAAGGCCGTCTACGAGGACGCCTTCGTCCTGCTCTACCGCGAGAAGATCAGCTCGCTCCCGGACTTCCTTCCCCTGCTGGAGAAGGTCGCCGAGGCGGGCAAGCCGCTGCTGATCATCGCCGAGGACGTCGAGGGTGAGGTGCTGTCGACCCTGGTTGTCAACTCCATCCGCAAGACGCTCAAGGCCGTCGCGGTGAAGGCCCCGTTCTTCGGCGACCGTCGCAAGGCGTTCCTCGAGGACCTCGCCGTCGTCACCGGTGGCACCGTGATCAATGCCGACATCGGCCTCACGCTCAAGGACGCCGGGCTCGATCTGCTCGGTAGCGCTCGTCGCGTCGTGGTCACCAAGGACGACACCACGATCGTCGACGGTGCCGGCACCGAGGACGCGATCGAGGCCCGTGTCGCTCAGTTGCGTGGCGAGATCGAGGCCACCGACTCCGACTGGGACCGGGAGAAGCTCGAGGAGCGGCTCGCGAAGCTGGCCGGTGGCGTCGCGGTGATCCGCGTCGGTGCGGCCACCGAGACCGACCTCAAGGAGCGCAAGTTCCGGGTCGAGGATGCGGTCAACTCGGCCAAGGCCGCTGTCGCCGAGGGGATCGTTCCCGGCGGTGGCTCGGCGCTGGTCCAGGCCGCCGCGGCGCTCGACGGAGATCTCGGACTGTCGGGCGACGAGGCCACCGGCGTGGCAGTCGTGCGCGATGCTCTCTCGGCCCCGCTGTTCTGGATCGCGAGCAACGCCGGACTCGACGGTGCCGTGGTGACCGGCAAGGTCGCCGAGTTGCCGAAGGGCCAGGGGTTCAACGCTGCCACCCTCACGTACGGTGACCTGCTCGCCGACGGTGTCGTCGACCCGGTCAAGGTGACGCACTCGGCCGTGGTGAATGCGGCGTCCGTGGCGCGGATGATCCTGACCACCGAGAGCGCGATCGTGGACAAGCCGGAGGAAGCCGACGAGGAAGCGGCCGGTCACGGCCACAGCCACTAGGTTTCCGTCCCGGCAGGGCGCCCTCGGGTGCACTGCCGGGCTCGACGACGCGGCCCCCGCACGAGACTCTCGTGCGGGGGCCGCGTCGTGTCAGCGGGGGAGGCCCGGTGTCTGTCGTGATCGTGCCGTGAACCGTCCGATGTGCCCTGCCGTGCCCTCAGACCGCGATGCGGCCGCGACGCCGGCGTGCGTACAACTCACGTTCGGTCTCGGACATGCCGCCCCAGATGCCGTACGGCTCGGCCACGCTCAGCGCGTGGTTCCGGCACTGCGCCAGCACCGGGCACTTGCGGCACATCTCCTTCGCCCGGGTTTCGCGCTGGGCTCGGGCCCGGCCACGTTCCCCGTCGGGATGGAAGAACATCGAGGAGTCCACTCCGCGACACAGACCGTGCATCTGCCAATCCCAGATATCGGCGTTCGGGCCGGGCAGGTGTTGCGGTGCAGGCATGTTGACTCCTTAGCTGCGATCTCGCCGCGAGCGGCGATCAGACCATGGACTCGAATCCGCTTCGAGCCCCCGAACCGTTCACGGCGCTCACGCTATGGTCTGCGCGGAAAACGCGTCAATAGTTGTTCACAGTGGTGATTTCCATATCCCCAGAATGGAAAGTTAACCTGAAGATCATTTACTTCCCGCACGTTCCGTGATTCGCGTTCGTGTTGAAAGCCGGTCCTGCTCGGGTGACGATAGGTGGGTGCCGAAGGCTGCGGAACCGACCGGTGACGGCGGTGTGACCCGTCCCGGAGACGAACTCACGCTGTCGGTGTCTGCGCTGGCCAGACGCCTGGGAGTGGCGCCGTCGACCCTCCGGACCTGGGACCGTCGATACGGGATCGGGCCGACGGCGCATCGGCAGGGAAGCCATCGCAGATACTCCCCGGAGGACGTTGCACGCCTCGAATGCATGCAACAGGCACTCGGTGGTGGTGTCACCCCCGCGGAGGCCGCTCGCTATGCGATTAACGTGATGGCTACATCCCCGTCAAGAGTTGCACATCTTCCGGATTCGAAAACCGATCGTGAATTTCTGGTTACGCGAACGGCAATCGCCGCGATCCCCGTATTCCCGGAGATCCCCGTCCCCGGGATGCCGGCAGGGCTCCGTAGTTGTTGAGTAGCGGAGCTGTGGCCTGGTGGTTTGGGTTCGTTGGAGCGTGTGGGGGCGGTGGAGCGGGCATGGGGACAGGGGCCGATCATGGGTGTGTCTTACGCATCCAGATCGTCCACAAGGAGTCACCCATGCCCGCCGGGACAGTGTCCCCGATCGACCCATGCCTTGACCAGCTGACCCGGTTTGTCGGTGGTGTCGTCGACGAGAAGCAGGTGCCGCGGTTGATGACTGCACTCGAAGTGGTGCCCGATCCGCGGGATCGTCGCGGTCGCCGGTACTCGCTGCCCTCGTTGATCGCGATTGCCCTGTGTGCGGTTGCCGCGGGCGCTCGGTCGTATTCGAGTATCGCGGATTGGGCCGTAGCTGCTCCGCGGGAGGTGTTGGTGCGCTTGGGTATCCGGTTCCGTGTGCCGAGCGAGGCCACGATCCGGCAGGTCCTCGGACGGGTCGAGGGGGATGGGTTGGATCTGGTGCTGGGCCGCTACCTGTCCGATGCCGGCGATAATGACAGCGGCGGCGAGCGGGTGGCAGTGGCTGTCGACGGTAAAACTGTCCGCGGTGCACGAGCCGGCGAGGAGTCGGCCCCGCACCTGGTTTCGGCGGTCACCCATACCGGTGGTGTGGTACTCGGGCAGTGCCGCACCGCGGACAAGTCCAACGAGATATCCGCTGTCCGAAGGTTGCTGCGAGGAATCGACCTGGTCGGTGCGGTCGTCACCGTCGATGCCATGCACACGCAGAAGGCCACTGCCCGGTGTCTGCGTGAGCGGTGTCGGGCCGAGTACGTGATGGTTGTCAAGGCGAACCAGCCTGGGCTGCTCGCCCGGATCCGGGAGCTGCCGTGGGAGCAGGTGCCGGTGGTGTGGTCCGACCCGCTCGAACGTGGTCACGGTCGTGAGGAGGCGCGGATCTACAAGATCGTCACCGTCACCCGTGGTCTTCGATTCCCGTACGCGCAGCAGGTGATCGAGATCACTCGCCGTCGCCGCCGGATCGGTGCCGACCGGTGGAGCATCGAGGTTGTGTACGCGATCTGCTCGTTGCCCTGTGAGCAGGCGCCACCGAAGCTGCTCGCGAGGTGGATCCGCGGGCATTGGTCGATCGAGAACAGGGTCCATTGGGTACGGGACGTGACGTTCGACGAAGACCGCTCCACGGTCCGTGCCGGTCACGGACCGCAGGTGATGGCGACGCTGCGGAATACAGCGATCAGCCTTCATCGACGGGCGGGGCAGTCGAATATCGCCCAGGCCTGCCGACGTGTCGCGGTAAACCCGCATCGTGCTGTCGACCTGGTCTTGAGATCCTGAACCCGCAGGTCGCGGCCCTGGGCCTCAACAACTACGGAGCCCTGGGGATGCCGGTGGATCTCGCGGATCTGCTGACGGCGGTGCTCGCACACGACGTTCTCGAGGTCCGCGACCTCCTCCTCCGAGCCGTCACCGAGCGCGGTGTGGTGACCACCTGGGAAGGGCTGGTCGCTCCCGTGTTGAGCGGTGTGGCCACCGCCGACGGACGCCAGGTCTCCGTGGCCGACGTCCGGGTCTTCGCCGACACCGTGTCGGGCCTGCTCGCCACCCTCACCGTCGATGCCCCGATCCCGTCGGGCCGGCGCGTGTTGCTGGCAGCGGCGCCACCGGCGCATCCCGGCCCCGAGTTCCGGGGCCTGGCCGCGGCGCTCGCGCGATCCCGTGTCAATCTCCGCGTCGCGGCTCCCGCCTCGCGGTCGGCACTGGCCGGGTCGATCTCGGGGTCGGAGCCCGACGTCGTCGCCGTCTGGCTCGACGAGTCGTCGCCGGATGTGACCGGGTTGGTGCGCTGGCTGCGCAGGCAGCGGCGCGGTCTGCGGGTGGCGGTCGGGGGACCCGGCCTGGCCGACGCCGCCGTTCCGCCGTCCGTCACCGAGTTCTCGGGACTTGCGGAAGCCGCTGAGAAGATCGCTGTGCTCGTCGAGTGACGGTCCTGGTCGAGTGACGGCTGCGACCGCCTCCCTCGGTGCGGCTGACATCATGTCGGCATGTCCCGCCCAGACCCGCAGTTGGTGGACGCCGCATTCGGTGCCCGCCCCGGAGCCGGCCCTTTGCCCGCCGTCACCGATCCGTACGAACTCTGGCTGCGTGCGGTGGTACTCGGCGGTCAGGGCCGCTACGCACAGGCGCGTGCCGACCTCACCGAGCTGACGCGGCGGACCGGCGGCCGGGGAGTGTGGGGATCACTCGCCGCCAGCACCCGGGCATCGTTCCTGCGTCAGTCCGGCAGACACGGCGAGGCCGCCCGGTTCGACGGAGCGGCGGTCGCCGCGCTCGGGAACACGGTCGCCGACACGCCCACCGCCGAGCCCGTTCCCGCGGCCGCCGTCCCTGCCGAAGCCGCACTGGCCGATGCGCTGACCGGGCTCGCCGCCGACGCGCTCGGTGGCGGACGCCTGGCACTGGGCTGGCGGTTGCTGGGCCGTTGCGCCGACCTCCTCACTGCGTACCCGGAAGGGGACGTGATTCGCCAGCGAGTCCGCCTGCACTGGGTGAGTGCCGAACTGTCGCTGGCGGGAGGTGATTTCGATCACGCCACCGAACATGCCGGACGTTCCGTCGCGCTGTCGGGGGAATGGGGGTCGGTCCGGCACCAGGTCAAGTCCACGCTCCTGCAGTGCGCGGCGATGACCGGTACGGCGTCTCCCGGGCAGGTCCTCGAGTGTGCCGAGAGTGTGCGGAGCCGGTGTGGCGAGCTCGGCCTGGTGCCGCTCGAGTGGGCGGCATCGCTCCTGATCGAAGGTGTGAGCTCGGGCGCACGAGGTGTGGTGGAGCGACAGCGATGTGAGGAGCTTCTGCGGCGCCGTGGAGGGCATTTCCACAGGTGAGAGCGTATCCGGACCGGACGCGCGCGAGCGAGGACGGCCCGGGGCGTACCGGGCGGCCCACCCCGTTACTCTTGGTGTGTTCCGCTGAGAGCGGGAGCACACCCTGTCGGGGGGTGCCCACGTAACGCCAGGATATTCACTGCCGATGACTGACACGAGCGAGGAGTTGGATTCTGCTGTTGCTGCAGCTGTACGTGGTGACCGGGCCTCCCTAGCTCTGGTCCTGGAGAACGTCCGACCGCTCGTGGTCCGCTATTGCCGCGCGCGGGTGGGCGCCGCGGAGAGGGGACAGCTCTCGGCGGACGACGTGGCGCAGGAAGTGTGCCTCGCCGTGATGACGGCCCTGCCTCGATACCGAGATCAGGGCCGGCCTTTCATGGCTTTCGTCTACGGGATCGCCGCACACAAGGTGGCTGACGCTCATCGGAGCTCCGCACGTAACAAATCGGAGCCGGTGGCCGAAGTACCAGATGTCGTGGCAGTCGACAGTGGCCCCGAGCAGCGGGCGTTGGATGCGGAGTCCAGCAGGGAGATGAACTCCTTGCTTCGGACGCTTCCCGAGAAGCATCGGGAAATTCTCATCCTGCGGCTGGTGGTCGGGTTGTCGGCCGAGGAGACTGCCTCCGCCGTGGGAAGCACTGCGGGAGCTGTTCGCGTGGCTCAACATCGAGCCATCGCGAAACTGAAGAAGGAAGTTATGAGAGCGGGTGAGAAGGATGGCTAGGGACCGAGATCCCGATGCCGACTTCACCGGAGACAACGAGCCGGTCGACGTCGGTGCCGTCAGGCGTGACGATGCGCTGATCGACTCGATCGCTGCGGGTGGGGTCGTTCCCACCGACACGCACGAGCAGTACGAACTCGCCCTGCTCCTCACCGACTGGCGTAATTCGATCGTGTCCGAGCCGTTGCCGGCCGGGCCTTCGCTCGACGAGGCGCTCGCCGCCGTCGAACGCTCACGGCCGTCGGCCCGGCTACGCCTGCTCCGTCCGATCGCGGGTGCCGCCGCCGCCGTGGCCGTGGCGCTGGGCGGTGCCACCATCCTCTCGTACGACGCCGAGCCCGGTGATCCGCTGTGGGCCGTCAAGTCGGTGGTCTTCAGCAGCCAGGCGGACTCCACGATGGCCAAGATGGACGCCCGGTCGCAGCTCGAACAGGCCGAACGCCTCATCGCCGAGGGCAACGGTGCAGCGGCGCGTTCGATGCTCGCCACCGCTGCCGAGCGTGCCACCGGAGTGCGCGATTCGGGCCAACGCGACGAGCTCGAGGACTGGCGCGGCCGGCTGGCCGCCGAACTCGAGACGACCGATCCGGAGCCGAGCACGACTGCGCCCGGAACGACGCCCGACGATCCGGCGACACCGGACCAGGGCGGCGCGCCGCCGGAGGTGGCACCGGACGTCGAGGGCGACCCCGGCGCGGAACTGCCCGGTCCGGATTCGGGCACCGTCGATCCCACGACGACCACGACGCCGAACCCGGGCATCATGCGAGCCCCTGTGGATCCGACGACGACCACGACCACGTCGCCGACATCGGCTCGTCCCTCCACGACGACGACCACCACCACGACAACCCCGCCGGGCGCACCCCGCTGACAGCGGACTCACCCCGGACGAACGAGAAGGTCCCCGCAGCCTCGAGGCTGCGGGGACCTTCTCGTGGATTGTCGGTGGACCGGTCAGGCTGGATTGTCAGCTGACCCGGTCAGACGTCGAAGCCGTCCCCGTGGAGCGCGTCGTTCATCGACGCATCGGCGTAGCCGCGGCAGTAGTCCCAGGTGACGTAGGCCTCGGGGAGCGGATCGTAGGCGGGCTCGTGCGGCCGGACCGTGCCGTCCGCGAGTAGCTGCAGCAGGTTGGCGCGCAACATGTCCCAGTCGTGGTAGTGGTCCTGCTGGCAGTCCTCGCAGCAGACCACGAGGCCACGGATGCCTCGGTGCGCCAGCAGCGCCTCGTACACGGCGAGGTCGGCCAGATCCTCTTCCACGGCCAGACGCTCGTGAGGATCCAGCGGCTCGCCGGGCTCGATCGCGTCGAGCGCGGCGGACGGGTCGGCGGGGTCGCCGGCGAAGGGATCCGGCGGTAGTCCGGGAGGCAGTTGATCGCGCACAGCACCACGGTACGCAGTCGGGGCCGATCTGCGCCACCGGTATGCGCGTCGGCCGTGGTGGGAGGCGCCTCCGCCAGGTTGCGACCTGCCGATATCATGGTGAGGGAGCAGGGAATATTCGTCACTGCTCGCACCTTCATCCAGTGTCACCAATTCACGTCCACGCAGGCCGCACAGCACGGGGCTGCGCCCGATTCCCAGGGAGGGTCCGACCCGCATGACGAGTTCAGCAGGGCATGTACACACCGGCGGCGACGACCCGAACAAGGTTGCGATGTTGGGCTTGACGTACGACGACGTCCTGCTCCTGCCGGCGGCATCGAACATCGTTCCGAGTGCAGTGGACACGTCGAGTCAGCTCACGCGCGACATCCGGCTACGGGTACCGCTCGTCAGTTCGGCCATGGACACGGTCACCGAGTCGCGGATGGCCATCGCCATGGCCCGCGCCGGTGGCATGGGTGTGCTGCACCGGAATCTGTCGATCGACGCGCAGGCCGGTCAGGTCGAGACGGTCAAGCGGTCGGAGGCCGGCATGGTCACCGATCCGGTCACCTGTTCGCCGTCCGACACTCTCGCCGAAGTCGACGCCAAGTGCGCCCGGTTCCGGATCTCGGGTCTTCCGGTCGTCGACGACGCCGGGCAGCTCGTCGGCATCATCACGAACCGGGACATGCGTTTCGAGGTCGACGAGAACCGTCCGGTCGCCGAGGTGATGACCAAGGCGCCACTCGTCACCGCACAGGAAGGCGTCACCGCGGAGGTGGCTCTGGGGCTGCTGCGGCGGCACAAGATCGAGAAGCTCCCCATCGTCGACGGCCAGGGCAAGCTCACCGGCCTCATCACGGTGAAGGACTTCGTCAAGACCGAACAGCATCCGGACGCCACCAAGGACCGGAACGGCCGGCTCCTGGTCGGTGCCGCGGTCGGCGCGGGTGACGAGGCGTGGCAGCGCGCCGCGACACTCACCGACGCCGGTGTGGATGTCCTCGTCGTGGACAGTGCCCACGGTCATTCCGCGGGCGTGCTGGACATGATCGCCAAACTGAAGGCGGAGTTCGGTGACCGCGTCCAGCTCATCGGCGGCAACATCGCCACCCGCGCCGGAGCGGCCGCACTCATCGAGGCCGGGGTCGACGCGGTGAAGGTGGGTGTGGGGCCGGGGTCGATCTGCACCACGCGTGTCGTCGCCGGTGTGGGCGCGCCGCAGGTCACCGCGATCCTCGAGGCCGCCGCGGTGGCGCGCCCGGCCGGTATCCCGGTGATCGCCGACGGCGGACTGCAGTTCTCCGGCGACATCGCCAAGGCCCTGGCCGCGGGCGCGTCGACGGCGATGCTCGGTTCGCTCCTCGCCGGGACGGCCGAGTCGCCGGGGGAACTCATCCTCGTCAACGGCAAGCAGTACAAGAGCTACCGCGGAATGGGTTCGTTGGGCGCGATGCAGACCCGTGGCGCCGCGAAGTCGTTCTCCAAGGACCGCTACTTCCAGGACGACGTCCTCTCCGAGGACAAGCTGGTCCCGGAAGGCATCGAGGGCCGGGTGCCGTTCCGTGGCCCCCTCTCCCAGGTGACACACCAGCTCACCGGTGGCCTGCGTGCCGCAATGGGGTACACGGGTGCGTCCTCCATCGAGGACCTCCAGGAAGCCCAGTTCGTGCAGATCACCGCGGCCGGACTGAAGGAGAGCCACCCGCACGACATCACGATGACGGTGGAAGCTCCCAACTACGCCGCTCGCTAGTCGTTCCCCGGCACCCTCAGATCACCCGAGTAGTCACACGAGAAAGGGGCGCGCGTGCGCGACCTCGTTGAAATCGGCATGGGCCGCACGGCCCGACGCAGCTACGAGTTGGACGACATCGACATCGTCCCCTCGCGGCGGACCCGTTCCTCCAAGGAGGTGTCCACGTCCTGGCAGCTCGATGCCTACCGGTTCGACATCCCGGTCCTCGCGCATCCCACCGACGCGCTGGTCTCGCCGGCGTTCGCGATCGAGTTGGGCAAGCGCGGCGGTCTGGGTGTGATCAACGGTGAGGGGCTCTGGGGCCGGCACGCCGACGTCGAGGTCAAGCTCGCGCAGCTCGCCGAGCTGGCGGACGAGGACGTCGATGCCGACGCGCCCGTGCGTCTGCTGCAGGAGTTGCATGCCGCTCCGCTGCAGCCGGGGCTGTTGGCGGCCGCGGTCGCGCAGGTCCGCGACGCCGGGATCACCACCGCCGTGCGGGTGAGCCCGCAGAACGCGCGGGCGCTGACCCCGTTGCTGCTCGAGGCCGGTATCGACCTGCTCGTCGTGCACGGGACGATCATCTCGGCCGAGCACGTCGCGCACGGTGACAGCGAGCCGCTGAACCTCAAGACGTTCATCTCCGAGCTCGACGTGCCGGTGGTGGCCGGCGGCGTCATCGATCATCGGACCGCGCTGCATCTGATGCGCACCGGTGCGGCGGGCGTGATCGTCGGATACGGCTCGGCTCAGGGCGCGACGACCACCGGGGAAGTCCTCGGAATCGGTGTGCCGATGGCGACCGCCATCGCGGACGCGGCCGCAGCGCGGCGGGACTACCTGGACGAGACGGGTGGCCGGTACGTGCACGTCATCGCGGACGGGGACATCGCCTCCTCGGGCGATCTCGCCAAGGCGATCGCGTGCGGCGCGGACGCCGCCGTGCTCGGCGCGCCACTGGCTGTGGCGGCGGAGGCTCCGGGCGGGGGCTGGTACTGGCCGTCCGCTGCCGCGCACCCGTCGGTTCCGCGCGGAGCGCTGCTGCCGGTGTCGTTCGGCGAGCGTCCCTCGCTCGACGAGGTGCTCACCGGGCCGTCGACGGACCCGTTCGGGTCGCTCAACTTCGTCGGCGGCCTGCGCCGGTCGATGGCCAAGTCCGGGTACTCCGATCTCAAGGAGTTCCAGAAGGTGGGCCTGACCGTCCGCGGCTGACCTCCACTTTTCCCGCACTCTTCCGGCGCGACGTCACACCGGTTCGATCTCGACGAACCGATGTGACGTCGCGCCGGTTCGGTTTGATGCGACGGCGGGTTACAGTTAGGGGCACCCTGTGGTTGTGGTCACACGTACAGGGTGCATACTGGCGAGTAATAACGGTTCGCGGTGGAGGTCTCCAGATGGGTAAGCAACGAGCAACGGACTACGACGTCCTGATCGTCGGATCGGGATTCGGTGGCAGTGTCACCGCATTGCGGCTCGTGGAGAAGGGATACAAGGTCGCCGTTCTCGAGGCCGGACGCCGGTTCGCCGACAAGGACTTCGCGAAGAACAGCTGGCACGTCAAGGACTTCCTGTGGGCGCCCGCACTCGGGTTCTTCGGAATCCAGCGTGTGCACCTGCTGCGGGACTGCCTGATCCTCGCCGGTGCCGGAGTCGGCGGCGGGTCGCTGAACTACGCGAACACCCTCTACAAGCCGCCGTCGTCGTTCTTCCAGGATCGTCAGTGGGCGGACATCACCGATTGGGACGGCGAACTGAGCCCGCACTACGAGCAGGCCCGCAAGATGCTCGGTGTCGTACAGAACCCGCACATGACTCCCGCCGACGAGATCATCAAGTCCGTCGCCGAGGACATGGGCGCCGGTGACACTTTCATCCAGACCCCGGTCGGTGTCTTCTTCGGCGAGCCGGGAAAGACCGTCCCGGACCCGTACTTCGGCGGCGTCGGACCCGATCGCACCGGGTGCATCGAGTGTGGCGAGTGTATGACCGGCTGCCGTCACGGAGCGAAGAACACGCTGCTCAAGAACTACCTCGGCCTTGCCGAGAAGGCGGGCGCCCAGATCATCCCGATGACCACCGTCACCGGGCTGCGCGAGAAGGCGGACGGCACCTGGGACGTTCTCACCCGTCGCACCGGGCCGCTGAAGAACCGCGGCCGCAAGACGTACACCGCGGGCCACGTCGTGCTCGCCGCGGGCACCTGGGGGACGCAGCACCTCATGTTCGAGCAGAAGGAGGCCGGTGCGCTGTCGCGGGTCTCGGACCAGCTCGGCGTGCTCACCCGCACGAACTCCGAGTCCATCCTCGGTGCGGCCAAGGTCAAGGCGGACCCGAACCTCGAGCTCACCAAGGGCGTCGCGATCACCTCCTCGTTCCACCCGACCTCGGACACCCACGTGGAGCCGGTTCGCTACGGCAAGGGATCCAACTCGATGGCCCTGCTCCAGACGCTGATGACGGACGGCGGCGGCCGTCGTTGGGTCAAGCTGATCAAGGAGTTCTGGAGCCAGGCACGGACGGATCCGAAGGCACTGGTCGCGCTCACCCCGTACAAGTGGAGCGAGCGCACCATCATCGCGCTGGTGATGCAGAACCTGGACAACTCCATCACCACCTACACGAAGAAGGGCCTGTTCGGTCGGCCGAAGGTCACCAGCAAGCAGGGCCACGGTGAGCCGAACCCGAGCTGGATCCCGGCAGGCAACGAGGCCACCCGGCGCATCGCCCAGAAGATCGACGGCAAGTCCGGCGGCACCTGGGGCGAGATCTTCGACGTTCCGCTCACGGCCCACTTCCTCGGTGGGTGCACGATCGCCTCCGATCCGTCCCGCGGCGTCATCGATCCGTATCACCGGGTGTGGGGTTACCCGACGTTGAGCATCGTCGACGGCTCGGCCGTGTCGGCCAACCTCGGTGTCAACCCGTCACTGACGATCTCGGCCCAGGCTGAGCGCGCCGCGTCCCTGTGGCCGAACAAGGGTGAGGAGGACCTGCGTCCGGCCCAGGGCGAGGGTTACCGGAAGCTGTCCCCGATCGCGCCCGTCAACCCCGTCGTGCCCGCGGGGGCTCCTGCCGCGCTCAGCCTGCCGATCGTCGAGGTCAATGCGGGTGGACGCCGGTCCCGCAAGAAGGCCACCGACGTCGCCTGACGTCCCGCACGCCCCCGGCCCGGCCCGGTCGGGGGCGTGGATCGGCCCCGTTAGACTGGGTCGGTGACGGAAATCGAACAGCAGGGCCCGGTTCTCGTGGTGGACTTCGGAGCTCAGTACGCACAGCTGATCGCCCGGCGGGTGCGCGAGGCGAAGGTCTACTCCGAGGTGGTCCCGCACACCGCGACGGTGGCCGAGATCGCCGAACGCAAGCCGCGGGCAGTGGTCCTGTCCGGAGGTCCGTCGAGCGTGTACGCGGAGGGTGCCCCGTCACTCGACCCCGCATTGTTCGACCTGGGCGTGCCGGTGTTCGGAATCTGCTACGGATTCCAGGCGATGGCGGATGCTCTCGGCGGCACGGTCACCCACACCGGCACTCGGGAGTACGGACGTACCGACCTGCGGGTCGAGGGTGGCCTGTTGCACGAGGGCCTGCCGCGCACCCAGCCGGTGTGGATGAGCCACGGCGACGCGGTGACCGCCGCCCCGGAAGGCTTCGAGGTCACCGCGACCAGCGAGGGTGCCCCGGTCGCGGCGTTCGAGAACAGGGCCCGCCGCCTCGCGGGCGTCCAGTACCACCCCGAGGTGCTGCATTCACCGCACGGTCAGCAGGTGCTCAGCAGGTTCCTGCACGAGATCGCCGGGATCCCCTCGGAGTGGACGGCGGCGAACATCGCCGACGGGCTCATCGAGCAGGTCCGTGAACAGGTCGGCGACGGCAAGGCCATCTGCGGACTGTCCGGCGGTGTCGATTCCGCGGTTGCGGCGGCGCTGGTCCAGCGCGCGATCGGGGACCGGTTGACGTGTGTGTTCGTCGACCACGGACTGATGCGCGAGGGCGAGCGGGCACAGGTCGAGCAGGACTTCGTCGCCGCCACGGGCGCAGCTCTCGTGACGGTCGACGCCGCGGACACCTTCCTGTCCGCGCTCGCGGGCGTCTCCGATCCGGAGACCAAGCGCAAGATCATCGGCCGCGAGTTCATCCGCAGCTTCGAGGGTGCGGTCACCGACGTCCTCGGCGCTCGTGCCGCTCACGGCGAGACCGTCGACTTCCTCGTCCAGGGCACGCTCTACCCGGACGTCGTCGAGTCCGGTGGTGGCACGGGAACCGCGAACATCAAGAGCCACCACAATGTCGGTGGTCTGCCAGAGGACTTGCAGTTCACTCTGGTGGAGCCGCTCCGTCTGCTGTTCAAGGACGAAGTGCGGGCGGTCGGCCGCGAGCTGGGGCTCCCGGAGGAGATCGTCGGCCGGCAGCCGTTCCCCGGACCCGGGCTCGGAATCCGGATCATCGGCGAGGTCACCCGTGAGCGCCTGAACATCCTGCGGCAGGCCGATTCCATCGCGCGAGAGGAATTGACCGCCGCCGGGCTGGACGGCCAGATCTGGCAGTGCCCCGTGGTGCTGCTCGCGGACGTCCGCAGTGTCGGCGTGCAGGGCGACGGCCGCACCTACGGCCATCCCGTCGTGCTCCGCCCGGTCTCGAGCGAGGACGCGATGACGGCGGACTGGACCCGGTTGCCCTACGAGACGCTCGAGCGGATCTCCACCCGGATCACGAACGAGGTGCCCGACGTCAATCGCGTCGTTCTCGACGTGACGAGCAAGCCGCCGGGCACCATCGAGTGGGAGTGACCTCCCGGGCTACTTCTTGCTCCGATGGTGCGGGGAGAAGACCAGCACCAGGCCGACGACGACGGCCACCAGGACGAACAGCCACCGGAACTCGACGTCGGCGAGCGGGCTGAGGTCGAAGGGGCCGGCCAGGGCCCAGCTGCTGATCACCAGTGCGGCGAGCCCGGCGAGCAGCAGCAGCGCCGAGGGGCGTCGCCTGCCGGTCTTCGGTGTCTCGTCGGAGCTGTCCGGCGACAGGCCGGGCGAGTCGAAGTCGTAGTTTCCGGAGTCAGCCACGACGCACCTCCACGGATCCGAAACGGGACTCGGCGTTGATGGTCAGGACCGGTCCGTCGGTACCGTCCGTGCCGCCGTCGACGGTGCCGTCGGTGAGGCATTCGGCGTTGCCGAATCGGGTCTCGCAGTGGTCCACGATGTTCATGGTGGGGGGAACGACGACGATCATCTCGCCGAATCTGCTACTGACGTCCACGGTCGTGTCCTCGTCCAGGGTCGTGTTTCTCAGGTCGAGAGTCCCCGATCCGAAACGGATCGAGTACTCGGGGTCGAGCGCGGCCGCACTGGCCGGTGTCCAGACCTGCTCGCCCATGGTCCGCTGATCGAAGTCGATCGGCCCGACCAGCGAGGCGAGCACCACGAAGCCCGCGAGCGGGGCGGTGACGATCAGCAGCCCGTATCCGCGCCGGAGGAATCCGCCGAGGATCAGTCCGATGCCGATCACGGCCAGCGCGATGGCTCCGATCCTTCCCGGGGTGAGCCAGTCGGCGTCGGTTCCGGCCGCGATCCCTCCGGCGACGGCGGCGGCGATGATGGCCAGCCCGATCGTGACGGGGGTCAGGCGGGATCGCGGTCCCTTGGGGGCGACGGGCAGCAGTGGTTCGGCTTTCGGTTCGGGAAGGTCCCAGGCGAAGGGCGCCACTCCGAGTGGGTCCCAGGACGGGGGTTGCGGTCCGGTGGCCGCGGGCGGCGTCGTGGCAGGACCGGCGGTGGATCGTGCCCCCGGCACCGGCTCGCGCGGCCCGGATGTCGATGTGGGCTCCTGCTGTTCCGGCGATGCCGAGGTCTCGCCCTTGCCGCCGGCCGGCCGTCCGGTCGGGTCCGCCGGCGGGACGTTCGGGCTCTTCGGTGGCTCGGGCGCGGGAGGTCGTTCGGGGACATAGTGGTCGGGCAGCCGGGTGTACGGGCCGTAGGTGGGGAACCCGGTGGTCGGGAACTGCCCGGTCGGGTAGGCGCCACCGGGGTAGCCGGCGGCCGATGGAGCCAGGGTGGCGGGTTGTGCGGGGGGTATCGGCTGGCGCTGGTACAGCAACCAGAGCCCGCCGAGCATGAGGGCCAGCCCGATCACTCCCGATCCGCCGAGCCCGACGCCGGCCGGCCCGACGGTGCTCGCCGCGATGGCGAGTGCGACGAGCAGGACCACCGTCTTGGTCCCCGAGTCGGAGCTGTGGCCCCTGCCGACGAGTGCCTCGGCGGGGGAGGCGGTTTCCCCTTCCTTGGGCAGGACCAACCAGCCCGCGAGATACAGCAGGATGCCGGCGCCACCGAAGATGGTCGACACGACGAAGGCCACGCGGACCAGCACCGGGTCGACGCCGTACCGGTATCCGATGCCGGAGCACACACCGGCGACGTGGCCGCGGGAGGGGAGTCGCGCCGGGCGCGTCCGCCACAGATCCTGGATCTGATCTTGGAAGCTACGGTTGGTCATGGCACCAATGTTCCCGGTCGCGGGCACGTCGGCGCATCGGGAAGATCCCTGATCTTTCACCCCCTTCCTGATCACCTCCTTCCCGATCACCCCCCTCCTGTGGGTGAAGGCCACATTCGACCGGTCTGACGAGGCAAAGGGCACCTTCACCCACGGGGGTGGGGATCTCAGGGTGAAACCCTGATGCCCCGATCCGGCGGATCGGGCAGTATCGATGCTGTGCAACCTGTGCCTGATCCCTATCCACAGGCGAGTGGTGCCGCTGTCGTCCCGCGCGGCGGCGAGCTCGCCGCGCCACGTCTCGAACGCCGGGCCGGTGGCCGGATCGTGGCGGGTGTCGCGGGTGGTGTCGCCGATCATCTCGGCGTCGACGTCCTCAAGGTTCGGGTGGCGTTCGCACTGCTGTCCTTCCTCGCCGGTTCCGGGATCGTCGCCTACGGGCTGCTGTGGATCTTCACGCCTCAGGGGTCGGACACCGATCAGGTCTCGGGACCGGAGCGACGGCAGGCGATCGGCCTGATCGCCCTCGGGCTGGGCGGCTCGGTGGCGTTGTCGTGGCTGTTCAGCGGCCGGGCCGGGTCGGTCGTGGGTCCGGTGATCGTGATCGGTATCGGTGCCGCCCTGGTGTGGCGCGAGTTCGACAGCGACGGCCCGCGCACCGTCATCGGGCTCCCACAACGGCCCACCGTGCTCACCTGGGCGCGGGTGGTCAGCGGTGCCACGCTGATCGTGCTCGGCCTCGGCGTCGTGGTGCTGGCCCAGGTGGACATCGAGGCGCTGCGGTCGTCGCTGCTCGCGGTGGTGGTGACCCTGATCGGTGCGGCGCTGCTCACCGTGCCCCTCTGGTTGCGGCTGTGGCGGGCACTGAACGCCGAGCGGGCGGCCCGAATCCGCACCGACGAGCGCGAGGAGATCGCCTCGCACCTGCACGATTCGGTGCTGCAGACGCTCGCACTGATCCAGAAGCAGTCGGACAACCAGCAGGAGGTGGCCCGGCTGGCCCGCGGACAGGAACGCGAGCTGCGGCGCTGGTTGTTCGGGGGCGGCGAAGCCGACCATTCGAGCCTGGCGGAGGGGCTGCGCACCATCGCGGGCGAGGTCGAGGACCAGCACGGGGTGACGGTCCGGCCGGTCACGGTGGGGGACGTCCAGCTCGACGACGACAAGACGGGCGAAGGTCTGTCCCGGGAACGTTTCACCGCCGTGCTCGGCGCCACCCGCGAGGCGCTGGTGAACGCCGCGAAGCACTCGGGGCAGACCGACATCAACCTCTACATGGAGGCGGAAGCCGATCAGGTCGGTATCTTCGTCCGCGACCGCGGGAAGGGGTTCGATCCGGAGGCAGTCGCGACGGACCGGCAGGGCCTGGCCAAGTCGATCACCGCACGGGTGGAGCGGCGCGGCGGGACCGTGGACGTGCGTTCCTCGGTGGGGAAGGGGACCGAGATCCGGATACACATGCCTCGCAACGGGGAACACCACGGTGTCGACGGGCAGGAGCGGGGCGCCGGGCAGGAGCGGACCGGCGAGCAGCAGGTTCAGGTGGCGGCCGAACAGCCGGAGAGTACTGACCTACAGTATGGGGAATCGCGAATCCACGCCGAAAGCCGACCCCACCCCGAGGAACAGCCGCAGTGACATCTTCCGCCGGATCTCCGTCGTCCCCACCGCCTTTCCGAGTATTCCTGGTCGACGACCACGCTGTGTTCCGGTCCGGTGTCCGGGCCGAGCTGGGCCGCGAAGCCGATATGGAGGTCGTCGGTGAGGCGGGCACCGTCGCCGAGGCGGTCGCCGGGATCAACGCCACGCACCCGCACGTCGTCCTCCTCGATGTGCACATGCCGGACGGTGGTGGTGTGGCGGTGCTCCGCGGGATCGATGCGGGGCCGGTGTGTCTGGCACTCAGCGTCTCGGATGCGGCCGAGGACGTCATCGCCGTGATCCGGGCCGGGGCGCGCGGATACGTCACGAAGTCGATCTCCGGATCGGAACTGGCCGAGGGGATCCGCCGCGTCGCCGGCGGGGACGCGGTCTTCGGGCCGCGGCTGGCCGGGTTCGTGCTGGACTCGTTCACGGGACGTTCCGCGGCGCCCGAGCCGCCGTTGGACCCGGAGCTGGATTCGCTGACGCCCCGCGAGCTCGAGGTGCTCCGCCTGCTCGCCCGCGGGTACACCTACCGGGAGATCGCGGAGGAACTGTTCATCTCCGTGAAGACCGTGGAGACACACGCATCGAACGTGCTGCGCAAGACGCAGCAGTCCAATCGGAATGCACTCACCCGCTGGGCACACAAGCGCCGGATCGACTGACCGGAGCCTCGGTCTCGATCAGGAGGCCGAGCCTCAGGGTTGGTCGATGAGGACGAACAGCGCCACCACGGCAGCCAGGACGAGGATCGCGACCATCACTCCCATGGCGACGGGCGCCCACGCGACGAGTTGGTCCCGGAGCGTCGGCTGCATACCGGGGCGGACCTGTGGCCGTGGGGGCCACTGGATTCGTCCGGCCGGGCGCGGCGTGTTGCGTAACGGGGTGTTGTGTTGCACCGCAGGCAGTCCGGAGATGGTGGACATCGCCGGCCGACGGCGGGAGTCGGGCACCGGTGTGGAGCGGTGCGCCCAGGCGGGCACCGTGCCTGCGGCGGAATACACGGGAGCGCCGAGGATCTGGTCGATCTTGCCGGCGGGGCCGACGACGACCCGGGCGAGTTCGTCGCGAGCCTGTGCCATCGTCGGACGGCGCGCCGGGTCCGGTTCGAGCATGTGCAGGAGGGCGTCGGTCACCGGCCCGGTCTTCGCCGGGGCGTGGATCTCGCCCTTCGCCACCCGGTGCAGCAGCGCGATCGAGTCGCTGTCGACGCCGAACGGCGGGCGTCCCTCGATGACCGTGTACAGCGCGGAGCCGAGTGAATAGACGTCGCTGGCCTCGGTGGGGTCCTGACCGCGTGCGACCTCGGGGGAGAAGTACGCGGGTGTGCCGGTGATGACGCCGGTGTCGTCGTCGGTGGTGTCACCTTTGGCGCGGGCGATACCGAAGTCGCTGATCTTGACGGTACCCAGTGGGCGGCCCCGATCGGCGACGAGGATGTTCCCGGGTTTGACGTCACGGTGGACGATGCCCGCCTCGTGGGCGGTGGCGAGTGCGTCGGCCACCTGAGCGCCGATCTGGGCGACCTCGAGTGCGGGGAGGGCCTCGGCGATGTTCATCGCCTGGGCGAGGCTGCGTGACGGGAAGTACTCCATCACGAGCCAGGGCTCACCGCCTTCGAGAGCGACGTCGTACATCGCGATCGAGTGTGCGTGAGTGAGTTTCGCGGCGTTGCGGCCCTCGCGCATCGTGCGTTCCCGGGTGGCCTGCGCCTCTTCGGGGTCCAGGCCGGCGGTGGTGATGACCTGTTTCACGGCGACGTCGCGGTGCAGCAGGGTGTCCCGGGCGAGCCAGACCGCACCCATACCGCCACCGCCGAGTTTGGAACGCAGCCGGTACCGCCCGCCCATCAGGTATTCGGGCCCGATACCCCTCTCGGCACGCTCCTGCTCGCTCACGCGTTCAGGGTAGAGGATCGCCGGACGGGAGCGTTCGAGGCGGGGCTGACCTGCGGGTACGTGTCGTGGAGATTCATCTCACGCTCCGGGGTCCGAGGCCGTGTCCGCGCCGAGTGCGGCGGACAGCGTGACGGTCAGGTCGTCACCGACGGAATCGGTGGGAGCCCCGGTGGTGCGCAGTGCCGCTGCGGTTCCGTGCATGAGCGCGAAGAAGCAGTGCGTGAGCCATCGCGGGGACTGGGCGGTGCGGAAGTGGCCGCTCTCGATTCCGGATCGGATGAGTTCTTCGACGTGCCCGAGGATGCGGGCGTGGTCGGCGTGGACGTGTTCGGTGCCGAGTTCGGTTTCCGCGGCGGCGATGAGGCCGTCGACCTCGGCCATGACCTGCCAGGACGTGTGGATCATCTCGGCGAGGCGCTCGGGTGGGCTCTGCCCCGGGTCGGAAGCGGAGACGATCCGCTCGGCCTCGGCCAGGTGTAGCCGGAAGACCTCGGCGACAAGGTCTTTCCGTGACGCGAAGTGGCCGTAGAGAGTGACCCGGCCGATACCCGCCTGCTCGGCGATCTCGGACATCCCGGCACGTGGATCGAGGCAGAGTTGATCCCGGGCGGCCACGAGGATCCGCTCCCGGTTGCGCCGTGCGTCGCCGCGCACGGCTCGTGTGCGAGGTGCGGTCATGGGTGAACTTTAACGCTCTTGTACGAGATAGTGCTATCTCGTACATTGTTGTTCAAGTTAATTCTCACCGTCGAAAGTTGCCCGATCATGACCTCTTCCCCCGACGCCCGGGTGTCGCCCGCTCCCCGGATCGGGGACCCGGACGTCACGAGCCTGTTCCGGCGAACTCTCGTGGTGGTCGCGGTCGCGCAGGCGTTCGGTGGTGCGGGTACCGCGGCCGGAATCACCGTGGGCGCACTGCTGGCGCAGGACATGCTGGGAACGGACACCTGGGCGGGCATCCCGGTGGCGCTGTTCACCGCGGGGTCTGCGGCGTCGGCGTTCCTCGTCGGCCGCCTCTCCGGCCGGTACGGCAGGCGGTGGGGGCTCACCGTCGGATTCGTGGCCGGTGGGATCGGTGCTCTCGCCGTGGCCGCGGCCGCCGTGGTCGGCAGTGTGCCGCTCCTGTTCGCGGCGCTGCTGGTGTACGGAGCGGGGACGGCGACGAACCTCCAGACCCGCTATGCGGGGACCGATCTCGCCCCGCCCGATCGTCGAGCCCGGGCCGTGAGTGTCGCGCTGGTGGCGACCACGTTGGGTGCCGTTGCCGGGCCGAACCTGGTGGAGGTGACCGGGGCGTTCGCGGTCGGGATCGGCCTGCCCCGGCTGGCCGGGCCCTTCCTGCTGTCGGCGCTCGCCTACGCGCTCGCCGGGACGACGCTGTTCGTCTGGCTGCGGCCGGATCCGTCACTGGTGGCGCGCAGGCTCGTCGGGGAGGCCGAGGAATCGTCCTCGGCCGATGACGAGAGCGGTCGTGTCCCGTCGGGGGTGCTGGTCGGGGCATCGGTGATGATCCTCACCCAGGTGGCGATGGTGGCACTGATGACCATGACCCCGGTGCACATGGCCCACCACGGACACGGTCTCGGTGCGGTGGGAATCGTCATCGCCATCCACGTCGCGGCGATGTATCTGCCGTCCCCGCTCACCGGATACCTGGTCGATCGGGTGGGGCGGATGCCGGTCTCGCTGGCGGCGGGCGTCACGCTACTGGGTGCGGGCGTGCTCGCCGCGGTGGCCCCACCGGATTCGACGGTGCTGCTGGTGGTCTCGCTCGCGCTGTTGGGACTGGGATGGAACTTCGGGCTCGTCGCGGGCTCGGCCATCGTCGTCGACGCCACGTCTCCGCAGACCCGGGCGCGAACCCAGGGCGCGGTCGACGTGTTCATCGCGCTCGGCGGCGCCACCGGGGGAGCCCTGTCCGGGGTGGTGATGAGCGGCGCCGGGTTCGGGGTTCTCGCTCTGTCCGGTGGGGTGCTCTCGCTGTTGCTCGTTCCCGTGCTCGTCGTCGACCGGATGCGACGGTCGGCTCGTGCGTGACGGGCCGGTTCGCTGCGCCGGTTACGTGCGGGAGAGGACGGCCACCAGGAAGTCCGAGTCGTCACTGAACGGGCGGAGATCCCAGGTGGAGAGCAGGAGATCCACGGTGAGGCCCCCGGCTTCGGCATCGGCGAGGAACTGGGGGAACTCGTAGCCGCGACCTGCCCCGAATCCGATGACGGCACGGCCGGCCGGAGCGAGATGGCGGGCGAATCTCGCCAGCACCGTCTCCCGGGTGGACGGTGCGAGGAAGGTCATCACGTTGCCCGCACAGACGATGACGTCGAAATCGGCGGGGATCGCGCGGGCCGGCAGGTCCAGTGTGGCGAGGTCGCCGACGAGCCAGGTCGGTCCGGGGTGGTCCTCCTCCGCCGCGGCGATCAGTACCGGATCGCCGTCGACGCCGACCACGGCGTGACCGGCCTCGTGTAGGTGACCACCCAGGCGGCCGGGCCCGCATCCCGCGTCGAGGACGCGTCCGCCGCGTCCGAGCATCGCATCGACCAGTCGGGCCTCGCCGACGATGTCCTGGCCGGCTGCCGCCATCGTCCGGAAGCGCTCGACGTACCGCGTGGAGTGAGCCGGGTCGGTGGCCGTGATCTCGTCCCACCGGCTGGGCGTGTGGTTGCCGGGGGTGGGTGTACTCATCATCGGTTCCTCCTCTTTGCGGCATGACCGTTGCGGCATGACCGTGGGGCGCCGGGTGCTCGGTTTCCCGCGGTGTCGGCGGCCACTGCCACCGTAGGCGAGGTGACTTGACGGCCTCGGGCGGCAGCGGGTTTACTGACCCTAGTTCGAAAATGTGTTCGAACAGAGCGTGTGTTCGAGCCGCGTCTTCCCCGTGGTGACCGACCGCTGTTGATACCGAGGTCAGGGGTATGCAATGACGGATGTAGCCGCGTGGAAGCCGGGCACAGCCGAGCCGGAGATGTCGAGACGGGAACGCCTCGAGCAGCTTCGGCGGCAGATTGCCGCGGTCCCGGCGCGGGGCGAGGCGTCGGTGCGGCGCTGGTCGCCTTCCGGCCACGGTCACCCCGGAGGTCGGGATGCGGCCGAGCCGGCGGATCCACGTCGGGAAGACCGGGACGTACTGCCGGTTCCCGGAGCGCTGGCGGGACTGTTGCCGAGTCGTGGGCTGGCGCGAGGTTCCGTCGTGGCGCTGTCGGGAGCGACGTCGCTGTTGCTGGGTCTGGTGGCCTCGGTGACGGCGGCGGGTGGGCACGTGGCCGTGATCGGCCATCCTCGGCTGGGGCTGGCAGCGGCCGTCGAGATGGGTGCCCGGCTCGAGCGGCTGGCGTTGATCCCGGATCCGGGTGCCGATCCGGTCGAGATCGCGGCCGTGCTGCTCGACGGCATGGACCTGGTGGTTCTCGGTCTCGCCGGCGCGTCGGTGTCGCCGTCCCGGGCTCGTGCGGTGGTGGCACGGGCTCGGAGCAAGGGAGCGACGCTCCTGGTCACCGACGGTCATTGGGACGGCGCGGAGGTGCGGCTGGATGCTCGGGTCGGCGGTTACCGCGGCGTCGAGTCGGTGGGGGCGGACCGCAGTATCGGCCGGCTGTGTTCGTTCCGGTTGGCGGTCCAGGCACGTGGCCGCAGTTTTCAGCCGCGAAGTACCCAGTTCGACATCCGGTGGGTCCGTGACCGGGTGGAGTGGGTGCCGGATTCCGATTCCGGGCATGTGCCGGTCGCGCCGCCGATCCGGGTGGTGGGTCTGTGAGCCGGGTACTCGCCCTCTGGTGCCCGGACTGGCCGGCGGTGGCCGCGGCCGCCGAGATCGATCTGCCCCCGACTCATCCGGTCGCCGTACTGGGGTCCGGTCGGGTCGTGGCCTGCTCGGCCCCGGCGCGGGCGGAAGGTGTGTGTCGGGGGCTGCGCCGGAGGGAAGCTCAGGCACGATGCCCCCGAGTGCACGTCGCTGCCGCCGATGCCGACCGAGATGCTCGACTGTTCGAACCGGTCGCCGCGGCCGTCGATGCCGTCGCCCCCGGTGTCGAGGTACTGCGCCCGGGCCTGGTGGTGTTGTCCGCTCGGGGAGTGAGCCGGTACTTCGGTTCCGAGGAGGCGGCGGCGGAGCGGCTGGTCGATGCCGTGTCTGCGGTGGGAATCGAGAGTCAGGTCGGTGTCGCCGATCAGCTGACCGCCGCGGTGGTCGCCGCCCGGTACGGCATGCTGGTGCCGCCGTCCGGAAGCGCGGACTTCCTGGCGCCGTTGCCGATGGCGGAGTTGGCGGCCGAGCCGAGCTTGTCCGCGCCGGATCGCAGTGATCTGGTCGATCTGCTGCGACGGTTGGGGATGCGGACGATCGGATCCTTCGCCGCTCTGTCCGCGGTGGACGTCGCTTCCCGCTTCGGAACGGATGCGGTGTCGATGCACCGCGCGGCGCGGGGCGAACCGGAACGCCCACCGTCGGGTCGGGCACTTCCACCGGACCTCGACGTCGAGCACGACTGCGACCCACCGCTCGAGCGTGTGGATGCCGCAGCGTTCGTGGGACGTGCCCTGGCCGAGAAGTTGCACCGGGTGCTCTCGGATGCCGCGGTGGCGTGCACCCGTCTGGCGGTGATCGCCGGCACCGATTCCGGCGAGACCCTCACGCGCACATGGCGATGTGCGGAACCGCTCACTCCGGAGGCGACCGCCGACCGGGTGCGCTGGCAACTGGACGGCTGGCTCGTCCGGCGGCACGGTTCCCGGACGGAATCGAGGGTGGTGCGGTTGCGGCTCGAGCCGGTCGAGGTGGTCGCGGCGGGTGCCCTGCAACTGGGCTTGTGGGGTGGCGTGGGCGAACAGGAGGAGCGGGCCCGGCGGGCGCTGGTGCGGGTGCAGGGTCTACTCGGCGGGGAGGCGGTACAGGTGGGGGTGCTCAGCGGTGGGCGCGGCCCGGCCGACCGGATCACGGTGCTGCCCTGGGGAGAGGAGCGTGTCCCGAGCTCCGATCCGGCGGAGCCGTGGCCGGGGCGCCTGCCCGCGCCGTCACCGGCTGCCGTGCTCGCTCGGTCACCCGAGGTGTGGGTGGGCGACGGCGCGGGTGCGGCGGTGACGGTGACCGGGCGCGGCGGTCTCAGCGCGCCCCCTGCCCGGCTGCGGTGGGGCAGCCGGGAGTGGGAGGTGTGCGGTTGGGCCGGGCCGTGGCCGGTGGACGAGCGATGGTGGGATCCGGCGGCCGCGGACGAGGCGGTGCGCGCCCAGGTTCTGCTCGAGGATTCGCGGGCGTTGCTGGTGATCCACCGGCACGGTCGATGGTGGGTGGAGGGCATCTACGAGTGAGGTCGGATCGAGGAGGGTCTCCCCGGCGTCGTGCCGGTAGTGGTACCCGAACCGGTCCGGGACCGACGCGGTCTCGTCGACACCCAGGTGAATCCACTTGCAACGCGGCGGCACTTCGTGATTGGCTGACGCCAGCGTCGCGTGCCGGTGGCGGACAGCGTCAGGCATGGAGGCGCCGAACCATAGGGGTCATCCGTGGCCATTCACTTCAATCACACCATCGTCGCTGCGCGGGACAAGCAGGAATCCGCGCACTTCTTCGCCGAACTCTTCGGACTCCCGGCTCCGCAGCCGTCCGGCTTCTTCCTGGCGGTGCAACTCGACGGCGGAGTCACGCTCGACTACGCCGAGCCTCCCGGAAGCCAGGACATTGCACCGCAGCACTACGCATTCCTGGTGGGGGAGGACGACTTCGACCGGATCTACGGTCGCATCCTCGACCGGGGCCTCGAGCACTGGGCCGATCCGCGGCAGAGCCTGCCCGGCGAGATCAACCACAACGACGGCGGGCGAGGGGTGTACTTCCTCGACCCGTCCGGGCACTATCTCGAGATCATCACGCGGCCGTACGGGTCGGGCGGGTAGTCGGCGGCGCGCTGCACGGACCACACCGCCGGGCATATGCTCGACTGTCGTGGATACGAGCACGACGACCCTGCCCCGCGCCGGACTCGACATCGCGTATCGCGATTTCGGGCCGGCTGCCTACCGGGACTCCGGACCCGCCGCGCACGACGTGCCGGTGGTTCTGGTGCACGGTATGGGCGGTGACGGGCGCACGTGGGACCGTTTCGCCCGGGAACTGACAGGCGTCGGGCGCCGGGTGGTCACCATGGACCTGCGTGGGCACGGGCGCAGTGCCCGTGCGGCGTCGTATCGATTCGCAGAGTTCGGCTCCGACGTCGCCGAACTCTGCGACACCCTCGGCATCGCCCGCGCGGACCTGGTGGGCCATTCCCTCGGGGGTCATGCCGCGTCCCTGGTCGCGCAGACCCGGCCCGATCTGGTGCGCCGACTGGTGATCGAGGAGGCGCCGCTGCCGTTGCGGCCGGGCGACCCGGAGCAGACGTTCACCCGACGGCTGCCGTCGGCTGTCGAGTTGTGGCACGCCACGACCAGCCTGATCCGGAGCCCGCGCGCCGTGGTCGCGTTCGACCGTTCGATGACCGGGCCTGCCCTCGCGCAGTTCCGTACGCCCGATCCGCAGTGGTGGGAGCGACTGCCCCGGATCGCGGCACCTACGCTGTTCCTGAGCGGCGGACCGACCGGCATGGTCGATGCCGCCCGTCTCGACGCCGCGGTCGCCGCGATCCCCGAATGCACCGTGGTGCCCTTCGCATGCGGGCACAGTATCCACCGCGACCGCCATCGTGATTTCGTCTCCGCTGTGCTGCCGTTCCTCAGCCGGCCGTAGGGGCGGGGAGGGCGGCGAAACCCGAGGCCCAGGGTCGATGTATCGGTGAGTGTACGAATCCCCGAAATCGACGTGTGACTTGACTCACGATCGAGCGCGATTTGGACTAGCGTCAAGGAGGAGCCTCGACCAGAGGACGGCACGTCGGGAAGAAGGTTCGTCATGACCACCGCGTCACCGAAAGCGCCCGCCAGGGAAGGGTTCAGCTCGTTGCGCTCGGGCGGGTTGAACTGGGATTCGTTTCCGCTCCGGTTGTTCACGAAGGGGAACGCGAAGTTCTGGAATCCCAGCGACATCGACTTCACCCAGGACGCCGCGGACTGGGCCGAACTGAACAGCGAGCAGCAGCGCAGTGCCACGTACCTGTGCGCGCAGTTCATCGCCGGCGAGGAAGCCGTCACCCAGGACATCCAGCCGTTCATGACGGCAATGGCGTCCGAGGGGCGATTCGGTGACGAGATGTATCTGGCGCAGTTCTGTTTCGAGGAGGCCAAACACACCCAGGTGTTCCGGCTGTGGATGGACGCGGTCGGTCTCACCGCAGACCTGCATCCCTTCGTCGCCGACAACCCCTATTACCGCACGTTGTTCTACGAGGAGTTGCCCGAGTCGCTACGGGTACTCGAGTCCGATCCGAGCCCGGTCAACCAGATTCGGGCGTCGGTCACCTACAACCACGTGATCGAGGGGTCGCTCGCTCTCACCGGCTACTACGCCTGGCAGAAGATGTGCGTGCAACGAGGCATCCTGCCGGGAATGCAGGAACTCGTGCGGCGTATCGCCGACGACGAGCGCCGGCACATGGCGTGGGGGACGTTCACGTGCCGCAGGCACGTGGCGGCGGACGACCGGAACTGGGAAGCCGTGGGAGAGCGGATGGGCGAACTCATGCCCTTGGCCTTGGGCATGATCGCGTGGGTCGACGACCAGTTCGAGGTGGACCCGTTCGGGTTCGACAACCAGGAGTTCGTCGCCTACGCGGCCGATCGGGCGCAGCGGCGGCTGTCCGCGATCGAATCCGCGCGAGGTCGCCCGCTCGAGGAGATCGATCTCGATTACTCGCCGGAGACGCTCGAGGACCGGTTCGGTGCGGAGGACGCCGAAGAACTGACCAGGGTGGTGGGCTGAACCGTCCGCCGATCTGTCCACGCCGATCTGTTCACCGCCCACGGGGATGCCGCATGATCGAGGGATGGTGACTTCACTGGATCGCAAGCTCGTCGGTTGGTCCGCCGCGTTCGTCGTGTCGCAGGCCCTGATCGCCAAGGTGCTCGGCCCTTCGGCGCCTCGGGTGCTCGAGGTGCAGACGGCGTGGTCGGCGCGGCGCTACCGCGAGATCCTCGGGTCGATGGACGCGGCCGGTATCTCTCGCTATCGCCGGCACTATCACCTCGACCTCGTCCACCCCGCGATCTACGGCACGGCGCTGCGCATCGGCGGGCGCAGGCTCGGTGAACTCACCGCGTTGTCCCCGGCGACTCGCACCGCACTCGCGGTGGCCCCGGTCGCCTCGGCCGCGGGGGACTACATCGAGAACGCAGTGGGCCTGTATCTGCTGGACCATCGGGACGCCATTTCCGATTCGACCGTCCGGGCCACCACCGTGGTGAGTACGGCGAAATGGGTACTGGCCCTGGGAACTCTCGGCTACCTCGCTCAGGGCTATCTGCGGGTGTGGACGCGTGCGCTCACGCGCCGTTGATGTGGAGGCGTGATGCCGACCGTTGATGTGGAGGCGTGACGCCGACCGATGACCTGCCCACCGAGTACTTCGGTGACCAGGACGCGTTCCGGGACTGGTTGTCGGAGAATGCCGATTCGGCTCCCGGCGTGCTCGAGCCCGGCGGATCGAGAAGTTCGTTGCGCAACTCGCACGTGGGGAGCGGTTTCACTAGAACGTGCTCGGAGCTGCGGTGGCCGACGTTACGGTCGGGACATGATCGATCACTTCGGTTTTCCCGTTTCCGACATCGCGCGCTCGGTCGAGTTCTATCTCGACGCATTCGCCCCGGTGGGGCTCGAGGAGTTGCAGCGGGTACAGACGCCGTCCGGTGCCCTCGTGGGTTTCGGAAGTGCCGGCCACCCGTTCTTCTGGCTTCACGAGGGGGCGCGGGGCGTGCAGCAGGAACTCCACTTCGCGTTTTCCGCGCCGAGCCGCGAGGCCGTCGACGGGGTCCACGAGCGGGCGGTCGCCTCCGGTATCGAGGTTCTGCACGCGCCCCGGGTGTGGCCCGAGTATCACCCCGGCTATTACGCGGTCTTCCTGCGGGATCCCAACGGCCACAACGTGGAAGCCGTACACCACACATTCTGATCGGACGGTGTCGCGGGTGTCGGTCCTGTCGGGCGGGTGTCAGTCCCGTCGGGCGAGGACGCGGACCTGCTGTTCGTCCTTGCGGTCCCGCACGCTCACGCCCAGCTCGGCAAGCTTCTCGTCGATTTCCTCGACGTCGCGCGCCTTCTTGTCGGCGAGTGCGCGGCGGCGAGCCCGCAGCAGCGTGTGAACGGCCTCGTCGATGCCCGGCGCCCCGTCCATCCATTTCGTGTACTCGGTCGCGAGAGGATCGTTCCGTTCGATCCACGGATATCCGCGTTCGCGGAAGACAGTCTCCATCCGCGGGCCGGACAGGTCGCCTGCTCCGAATCGTGCCAGGGGCCGCCGGTTCCGGTCGGTGAGGACGAGGTCGTCGTCCTCGCGGAACACGGCGCCGATGCGAGTGCGGGGCACGTACTGCTCACGCCCGTCCTGGGAGAGTTCCACGTGGTCGGCGGCCACGGTGAGAGTCAGGGACTCCTTGCGGGCGATGTCGAACAGGGCCAGACCGCCGACGAACCCGAGCACCGAGGCGACCGGGACCAGCCACACCGCCGGTACGGTCATCGCGATCTCGAGCGGACCGGGGAGGGACGGGAGAGTGTCCACCGCCCAGCGGCCGACCGGGCCGATCGCGAACCCGATCCCACATCCTGCGGCGACGCCCACGATTCCGAAGATCCAGAGCCATCCGGCGGGGAACCTCAGGACGGTGGGTTCGGTGAGGTTCGGATCGTGCGACGTCGGTTCGTGCGTCACGTCGGGTTCTCCGTTCGATTCGGTTGCAGCAGGCGGGACACGGTTCTGCGCAGGAGGGGGCGCGGGTCGTGCGGTTCGTCCGGGTCGGCGTTCAGGAAGGCGGCGTCGACGATGGAGAGGATCCAGCGTGCGGTCTCCTCGGGAGCCAGTGCTCGGTCGATCTGCCCCAGTGCGATTCCGCGTGCGAGAAGCGTGGTCACCGCGTCCGTGCTGATCCGGGCGTCCTCCGCGACGACCTGTGCGAGTTCGGGATCCTGATCTATCCGGCGGAGCAACTCCACCATCAATCCCGGCGCGACGGGGTCGAGTGACTCGCCTGCCAGTGTCTCGACGAGATCGAGGACGGCGTCGAGGCAGTCGGTGCGATCGATGTGCCCGGAGACGAGGGCGGTGTGCTCGGGGATCGACTGCTCGAAGATCGAGCGGAACACCGCCGCCTTGTCGGGGAAGTAGTAGAAGACGCTGCCCGAACTGAGCCCGGTGGCGCGGGCGATCTGGGCCGCCGATGTGCGCTCGAAACCCTGTTCGGCGAACAAGGTCGCCGCGGCGTGCGTGATCGCGCTGCGACGTTGCGCGGTGCGCTGCGGATCGACGGTGCGTGCCATGCGCACATCGTATCATTAACTGACTGAATAGTTAATGATACGCCCCCGGGCTCGGCGTCACAGGCGTCACAATGGAACTGCCGACGTTTCGTACCCGCCGGGCCGCACCGCTCGCCGAGCCGTCGACGAGGAGTTGATCGTTCGTGAGCAGTGCCGTCCGGCTCATCCGCACCGACGCCCTGTCCGACGCCGCGGAGTACGCGTACGCGGCCATCGTGCCGGCGGGTTCTCGCCTGATATTCCTGGCGGGTTCGTGTCCACTGAATCTGGACGGCACCACGGCGGGCATCGGCGACTACCGCGCCCAGGCGGCGAAGTGCGTCGAGAACCTCCGTGTGGCCCTCGCCGAGGCGGGTGCCTCGATCCGGGACGTCGTGAGCACCCGGGTGCTGGTGGCGACGACTTCCCAGGACGATCTCGTGGCGGCGTGGGAGGTGGTCCGTGACGCATTCGCCGACCATGACGTGCCGAGCACGCTGATGGGCGTGACGATCCTCGGTTACGACGATCAACTGGTCGAGGTGGAGGCCGTCGCCGCGGTCGCCGAGTAATCTCCGTACACCGACCTCGGGGCGGAGACCGGACGCCGGGTGGGCACAATGAAGCCGTGACCGTCACGACCGAGAGCAGTGGGATGCCGACCTGTTCGGCACTGTCCTCCGCGGACGAGCCGCTACCCGGTACGGCCGCGCATGCGCCCCGGTGGGTGTGCCTCGAGATGCCGAGTGGGTGGGGCCGCGACGTGCTCGACGGAGCCGCACTCGGTGCGGACCTCGCGGCTGAACTGTCCGCCCGTGCCGACGCGGCCGGGATCCGGTTGCTGTTCATCCGGCGTGCCGGCCGGGTCGAGTACACGCGTGCGCGGCGCACGGTACTGCTCGCGAACACCGAGCCGGGAACGTCCTGGTGTGAACGACTCGAGATCGGCCACCTGGCCGACCTGCTGGACCTTCCACTCGACCGGATGAGCGGTCCGGCACCCGGGATCGGTGCGTTGCAGACGACGCCCGTCGCGTTGGTGTGTGCGCACGGTAAACGCGACCGCTGCTGCGCCGTCCTCGGCCGGCCGGTCGCTGCCGCCCTCGCCGGGGAGTTCGGGGACGCGGTCTGGGAGTGCTCGCACACCGGAGGACACCGGTTCGCTCCGTCGATGATCGTGCTGCCGACCGGATACACCTACGGCCGGCTCGCGCCCGCGGCGAGTCTCGACGTGCTGCGGTGGGCTGCGCGTGGCGCCGTGTATCCGGAGGGTCTGCGTGGACGCAGTACCTGGCCCGCCGCCGGGCAGGTCGCCGAGATCGCAGTGCGCGGGAGGGAATCCGCAGATGCGGAGGAGCTCACGGTGCGCGGTACCACCGTCTTCCACGCGGACGGCAGGTCCTGGGACGTGAACATGGTCGATCAGGTACTCGAGCCACGGCCCGCGAGCTGCGGCGCGGCGTCGAAACCGGTCACGGCGTTGGTCGCCGTCGACGTCCGGACTGCTTCGACGGTCGGCGTTACGGCCCCTCGACGAGACGCTCCAGGTTCCGTTGCCGACGAGTGAGCAACTCGATCTGTTCCCGGACCTCTCGGATCTCGCGGCGAAGCAGATCGTCTACCTCGGAGCAGAGTTCGATGCTCGGATCGTCACCGTGGACACACGGAAGAAGTGACCGGATGGACTCGGTGTTCAGGCCCGCATCGAGAAGGAGCCGGATTCGGTGCACGACCTCCGTCGCGTCCTCGGCGTAGTCGCGGTAGCCGTTCGGCTGACGGCTCGCGTCCAGTAGACCCTGCTGTTCGTAGTAGCGGAGCAGCCGCGGTGAGGTGCCGGTCTTTCGTGCGAGTTCGCCGATGAGCATGTATTCCCCTGGTGGTGACGAAGCTCGACGTCCGTCGATCCGCCGTCGGGCTTGACCTTGACACCGATGTCACGGCCTACGTTCGATCCTATGAGTGCAGCGAACATCGTGACAGGTGCAACCGACTCCCTACTGGATTCCGTACTGACAGACGGACGGCCGACGGATCTCGACACACTCGGTGTGGTCGCGTTCGGTGGCTTCGCCCACTTCACGGCGATGCAGGTCCGGGACGGCGCCGTACGAGGGCTCGATCTCCACGTGGATCGGGTCGTCGATGCGTCTCGGCGACTGTTCGGTGCCGAGCTCGCCCCGGAACGGGTTCGCTCCGATCTGCGGGCCGCCCTGGCCTCGGCTCCGCCGGACCTGTCGTTGACGATGACGGTCTTCGACTCTCACCGTGAGTTCACCAACGAGCCGGTCGAGCCACTGCTGAGGACGATGGTCCGGACGGGGCCGCCCTCGTCCGGACCGGAGGGCCCGCTCGCTCTCGGGATCTTCGAGCACGAGAGGTTCATGCCCGAGATCAAGCAGGTCGGGGAGGGCGCCAAGACCTACTTCATGCGCCGTGCCCGGGACGAGGGGTTCGACGATGCGGCGTTCGTCGATCGTGAAGGACGCGTGAGCGAGGCTTCCATCTGGAACCTCGCGTTCTGGGACGGTGAGGCGGTGGTGTGGCCGCGTGCCGAGATCCTCACCGGAACCAGGATGGGCATCCTGCAACGCCGACTCGAGTCCGTGGGAATCGAGCAGCGTACCGAAACTGTTCGTGTGCAGGAACTTTCCACATATCAAGGTGCCGCGGTGATCAACTCCTGGACGGCCGGAATCGAGGTCCGGCAAATCGGCGAGACGCCGTTCGCCGGATCCTCCGCGCTGGTGAAGGTGCTGCGCGACGCGTACGAGAACGAGCCCCCGGTGCAACCGTGAGGGAGGCCGTCCGCGGTGTACAGGCGCGTCGCTACGGGTTCGAGCGGACCTTGATTCGAACATTCTTTCGAGGTAATGTGCGTGCATGGGGTATCAGGGGGATCGTTTCCGGAAACGGACCAGTCGTGAGTTGTTGTGTGACGCTGTCGCGTTGAGCGCGAAGATCGCGGTGTGGGAGGCGCAGCGGGTGGCTGTGGTCGCCGAGGTCGAGCGCCGGTGTACGCGGGTGGATCATGGTTTCGCGTCGACGAAGGGGTGGTTGTCGTCGGTGACGGTGGTGTCGCCGGGTGCGGCGGGGCGGATCGTGGAACTCGGTGCCGGGTTGGCCGAGCATCCCGCGGTGGCGGAGGCGTTCGATGCAGGTCGGATCGCGTTCGAGCATGCGTTGCTGATCGTCCGGTTCTGCACGGAGCCCCCGAAGGGCATGCCTGCGGAGGCGTTGCCGGGGTGTGTGGCGGCGTTGCTGGCGGCGGCGGACGGGCCGTTGGCGCGTACCGACGGGGTGCGGGCGGCGGTTGCGAAGTTGGAGGCGATCTTCGAATCCGATGACCAGCCCGCGTCGGAGGACACCGACCGTAACGAGCTGTATGTGTCGAAGACGTTGAATGGTCGGGTCGCGATTCGTGGTGACGTGGACGCGGTCACGGGGGAGATGCTGTTGACCGCCCTGTCGAAATTCTCGGCGCCGCACCCGGCAGCGGACGGGACACGTGACCCGCGCACACCGTCCCGACGCCGCGCGGACGGGCTCGCCCAGTTGTTGTCGATGCTGCTCGCGTTCGGCGAGTTGGGGGTCGAGGGTGGGGAGCGTCCGCATCTGTCGGTGCACGTGCATGCGCGGGATCTGGGCCAGGACCGGCGCGAGGAGTATGCCCGCAGAACACGGCCGGCCGACAACACAGATGCGCACCCCGCCGATCCTGGTGATCCTGCTGATGTCGCTGACCTCTCTGGTCTTGCCGATGTGCGGGGTATCGCGTGGTCGCCGTGGATGGGACCATTGACCATCAACACCGCCCGCTTGTTGGGGTGTGACGCGCAGGTGACGGCGATCGTGCTCGATGAGCACGGTGCCCCGTTGAGTGTGGGACGTACCCACCGCACTGTCACCAGGGCCCAGCGCACAGCGCTCGCCGCCCGCGACGGTGGCTGCGCGTTCCCGGGCTGCGGAGCCACCGCCGCCTGGTGCGAGGGCCACCACATCAGGCATTGGGCGGACGGCGGACCCACCGACCTCGACAACCTCGTGTTGCTCTGCGGCACCCACCACCGGCTACTGCACACCACGGACTGGGAAGTGGCGATCGGCAAGACCAGGCACCCGGTGTTCACCCCACCGGCGAGCGTCGACCCGGCTCGGGAAGCGATAGCCGTCCGCACCTCAGCCGCAGGTCGACGAAAACCGCATGGTCGCAGAGGCGCATGCCGCAACGACAACGCGAGACCCCGGCTCCGCCCGGTGTGAGCGGGCGACTGCCGGGGCAATCACCGCTCGAGAAATCACCGCCGGAGGTGTTGCGGAACATCCTCTCTCAGGTCACCAGTGTGTTCCCGGAACCAACCTGGCGAGGCGGCGTGCCACCTTGCCGACCGGGCTGGAGCGGTGCGGGCGGGGCCTGGACGTCGTGGTCGCTGTCTCGGGCGAGGTCGTGGGCGGCTGCGCCGGGGCGGCGGGTGACTCACCTTTCGCGGCGGGCGAGTCCGGATATGCACGGTAGAACTGGTGCATCACCCGGTCCTTGACGCCGGGCGCGAAGACATGCCCGAGTTCGCCCAGGGTGCCCGACGGTACGTCGATGCGCTTGGGTCGGTCGGTCAACGCGCGCACCACCATCGCAGCCGCCTTCTCCGGGGACGTGATCGGCCCGACGTTGTACTTCCCGGTCGGGGCGATCATCGGGGTCTCCACGAGAGGCATGTGGATCGTGGTGAAAGTGATTCCGTCGGAGAGTGTCTCGGCAGCCGCGACGTCGGTGAAGCCGTCGAGCGCGGCCTTGCTCGCCACGTAGGCGGAGAATCGCGGTGTGCGCGCCTGGACGCCCGCGGTGGAGATGTTGACGATGTGACCGAACCCGCGTTCACGCATCTGAGGGAGCAGGGCGAGCACCATCCGGACCGCGCCGAAGTAGTTGACCGCCATGGTCCGTTCGAAATCGTGCAGCCGATCGGTGGAGTAGTAGAGCCCGCGACGAATCGACCGTCCCGCATTGTTGACCAACATGTCGACGTGATCGTGCTCGTCCAGGATCGCCTTGACGGTCTGGTCGACCGACTCGGTGTCGGTGATGTCGCACGTGTACCCGTACGCGGAGCCACCGGCATCACGGATCTCGGTGACCACGGCGTCGAGTTCCTCCGAGCGGCGAGCGAGGAGCAGTACCGTCGCTCCCTTGGCTGCAGCCGCAATGGCCGAGTAGCGGCCGATGCCGGAGGACCCGCCGGTGATGACGATGACGCGCCCGCCGAGATCGCTCCCCGAACGGGTTTCCTTCTTACGTCCGGGATCGAGATTGCGGCGCCAGTAGCTCCACAGGGCAGGTGCGTACTCGGCGAATGCCGGCACGTCGATCCCGGTACCGTGCAGTGCCTTCCGGGTGTCCTCGTTGACGAACTCGGTGGGCAGGGTGACATTGTCGAGCAGCACCGGCGGGATACCGGCCCGCTCGAGGACGGCCCTGCGTCCGCCCTCGAGGGAGCGGACCGGAAGGGGAGAAAGCAACGGCTTGGCCAGCCCACCCGGCAGATCGGCGACCGGCCTCGGGGCGCCCGACGCCTCGGCGAGGGCCGCGTAGATCTCGCGTACCGGCTGTGGCCGCGGATTGACGAGGTGGAACGCCTGTCCGTCCCGTTCCGGCTGGTGCATCAGCTCGACGATCGCGGCCGCGACGTAGTCGACCGGCACGACGTTGGTGGCACCCAGGTCGGGAACGGCGACCGGGAGGGCACGCGGCAGTCGGCCGAGCGTCTTCAGTGACGGGAACAGGTAGTAGGGCCCGTCGATCTTGTCCATCTCGCCGGTCACGGAGTTCCCGACCACGGCCGACGGTCGGTACACCCGCCAGCGCAGGCCGTCGGCCTCACGGACCAGCCGCTCCGCTTCGAACTTCGTGCGATGGTACGGAGTCGGAAAGCCCTGGCCGAGATCGAAATCCGTCTCCCCGAACGTGCCGCGATGGTTGCCCGCGACGGCGATCGACGAGACGTGGTGCAGGGTGGCGCCGAGTTCCTGGGCGAGGGCGATCACCGAGCGGGTGCCGTCGACGTTGGTGGCGGCCTGGTCCTCGCCCGCGGTGAGGTCGTAGATCGCTCCCAGGTGCAGGACGTGGTCCGCGGCGGGGGGATTGTCGACACCGAGCCCCGGTGCGGTGAGATCGCCGACCAGCGCATGGATCCGATCACCCCCGTCGATGGTGCGGGCGAGCCGGTCCAGCCGGCCCACTGATGCACTACGCACCAGGACGTGGATCTCGGCGTCGGCGTCGCGTTCGAGCAGCAGGGGCAGCACGTTGCGGCCGAGGAACCCGGTTCCGCCGGTGACGATGTAGGTGGACATATCTGTAACTTACTTCAAAGTAAGGTCATGGCACTAGTGGCCGATCCCGACTTTTTCGTGGACTCGCTTCATCCAGCGCGGGGCCCACCAGTTGGCCTCGCCCATCAGCTTCACCAGTGACGGCACCAGCAGCATGCGCACCACCGTCGCATCGACGATGAGCGCGATGATCATGCCGACACCGAGGAACCGCATGATCGACAGCCCGGAGATGGTGAATGCACCGGTCACCACGATCAACAGGAGGGCTGCCGCGGTCACGATCCGGCCCGTACGGGCCGCCCCGAAGGTCACCGCCTCCTCGGTGCTCGCGCCTGCGGCGCGGGCCTCGACCATTCGTGACATGAGGAACACCTCGTAGTCGGTGGACAGCCCGAAGACCACGGCCAGGATCAGCACGACGAAGGTGGGCTCCAGCGGGGCGGGAGTGATGCCGAGCAACTCCGCGCCGTGGCCGAGCTGGAAGATCCAGGTGAGCGCGCCGAACGTCGCGGCGAGGCTGAGCCCCGCCATCGCGACGGCCTTGATCGGCAGCACGACCGAGCCGAAGGCGAGGAAGAGCAGCAGCAGGGTGGAGACCACCATGATCGCGATCATCACCGGAAGCCACGCCGTGATCGCGGCGTTGCCGTCGTCGACGGTCGCCTGCCCGCCGCCGACCAGCAGTTCCGTGCCGGCCGGTGGCGATATCGCCCGGAGGTCGCGCACGGCATCGCTCTGCGCGGCCGTCTCGACGCCCTGGGCGTAGACAGCCGAGATGGCGACGAGGTCACCCCGGGAGCCGAGGACGGACGCCTGTCCGATCCCGGGGACCTCGCCCGCCTGACGAGCGACCGCTGACGCGTCCTCGAGACTCGGTGGGGTGTCGTCGGTCGAACGCAGGATCAGTGTGGCGCCGTTGCCGGTGGTCGGGAAGTCCTGGGTCAAGATGTCGGTGGCGACGCGTGCCGGATCGTCCTCGGGGAGCGCCGTATAGGTCACCTCACCGAACGACGCCTTCAGCAGGGGCGACGCCATGAGCAGGAGAGCGCCGACGATGAGGACGGCGATCGTCGCGGGCCGTCGCATCACCTTGGTGACGACGGCCGTCCAGAATCTGCGGGCGCGGGCCTCGCCGCGATCGGCGGCGCCCTTGCGCCACGTGAGGGAGTTGATCCGCGTCCCGAGAATCGCCAGCAGCGCCGGCACGAGCGTCAACGACAGCACCGCGGCGCTGGCGACCGCCGCCATGGCACCGAATCCGAGTGATTTGATCACGCCCTGCGGGAAGACGAGCATCCCGGCGAACGCGCACACCAGCAGCAGACCGGAGAACGCGATGGTGCGCCCGGCGGTGAGCACGGTCCGTGTCGTCGCCTCCGCGGGCGTGGCACCGTTGGCCAGTTCTTCCCGGAATCTCCCGACCACGAACAGTCCGTAGTCGATGGCGAGACCGAGCCCGAGCAGCGACGCGACGTTCACGGCGAACGAACTGACGTCGGTCACGAGAGTGAGCAGGCGCAGGATCGCCAGCGCGCAGAACACCGCCATCGCGCCGACGAACACGGGTACGGCGGCCGCGACGAGCCCGCCGAAGATGAAGAACAGCAGCACGAGGGTGATCGGCAACGCGATTGCCTCGGCCTTGATGAGATCGTTCTGCAGGTGCTGGGTGAACGCGACGCCGACCACCGAGTTTCCGGCGAACTGTACGTCGACGCCGTCCACCTCGAGCTGGGGCAGGAGGTCGTTGAAGTTCCCCATCGTCACGCCCGAGTCGTGATCGAGGATGATCGCCGCGGCCGCGGTCGTGCCGTCCTCGGAGCGGAGCGATTGCGCGACCTGAGGTGGTCCCGACCAGTAGGACGACACCGAATGGGTGGACACGTTCCCGGCGAACTCGTCGAGTGTGGCGGTCACCCGCGGGCCGATGTCGTCGAGGGTCTCCCCGTTCTCGGGGGTGTAGAGGGCGATGATGTCGGGAGTCTGTGGGCCGAGGGTGTCCTCGGTGATCCGGGCCACCTCGGCGGACTCGCTTCCCGGGTCGATGAACCCGCCCTGGCTCATCTTCCCGAAGACTCCGCTACCCCATATCCCGGCGAGAACGGCGACCAGGACGACGAGCCCGAGAACCCACCATTTGCGCGCGACGACGAATCCGGCCCACCGTGTCATGACTTCCTTACGTTCTGCTCCGGGCGGTCCCGCAACGCGCGGGCACGATTGCCGACGATAACGACTTTCGCGGGGCGGAGGGCGGGGGCCGTGACGTACGTCTCGGCGAATCCGGCATACTCGTACACGCACGTGCAACCGCACGTCCGGGGGAAGTCCGGTCCGAATCCGGCGCTGACCCGCAACGGTAGGCCACCAGCATCCAGCTCGGTGGTGAGCCCGATCACCCGGACCGCGGTGTGCGACATCCTTTTCGTCGTGGACTACGAGAGGGAAGTCCTGCATGCGCTGTCGGTTCCGCGCTCGACCGTGGTGCCCAGCGCTGTCGGTCTTCTCGTTCGTGGCTCCCCAGCCGCAATGAGGTTCACATGAAGTCACCCAGGGCATCGCACCGCGGGAAGATCGCCGTGCTGCTTCCGATCGTCGCGCTCGCCCTCGCCGGGTGTTCCCGGGGCGAGGCCGTCGAGGCCGGAACCGAGACCGCCGCGTTCGACGATCCGGTCACCGTCACCAACTGCGACCGCACCCAGACCTTCGAGGCGTCGCCGCAGCGGATCGTGACGATGAACGACCACGTCACCGAGGTGCTCCTCGAGATGGGTGTGGGCGACCGGATCGTCGGCATGGGCTACGCCGACGCCGAACCGCTGCCCGAGCTCGCCGACGAGTGGAACGAGATCACCGGTCTCGCCGAGGAGTACCCCACCGCCGAGCAGATTCTCGATCTGGACGCGGACCTCGTGGTCGGGGGAATGCGCAGTGCGTTCGACGAGAAGGCCGGACGTTCCCGAGACGCGCTCGAGGAGAAGGGCATCGCGACGTTCCTGTTCTCCGAGTACTGCGGAGACGGATTCCCCAGTGTCGATCTGCTGGTCGAGGACTACCGCCAACTGGGCGAGATCCTCGGTGTCCCGGACGAGGCGACGGCCGTGAGTGATCGGGTCACGTCCGGCCTCGACGACTTCCGGACCCGGTTGGACGGGGTGACCCCGGTGCCCACGTTCTTCTTCGACTCCGGCATGAACGACGTGCTGACCATCGGTGGCGTCGGCGTCGGCCAGTTGATCGCCGACCACGCCGGTGCCGAGAACATCTTCGCCGAGGGCGATCGTCCGTACTCGAAGACGACGTGGGAGGTCATCGGGGAACGCGCTCCCGAGGCGATCGTCGTCCTCGACTACGGCAGCGAGACCGCGCAGCAGAAGATCGACTTCCTGAAGACGCAGCCGATCATGGCGACCACTCCTGCCGTCCAGGCCGATCGGTTCGTGGTCGTGCCGCTCGACGACTTCTTCGAGAGCCCGCGCCTGTTGACCTCGGTGGAGACCATCGCCACCGCCCTGCATCCCGAGCGAATGCAGGACTGATGACCTCGCTGCTCGAGCGACGATCGCCCGGCGAGACCGCACGGGACGAGATCGGCACCGGTCCGCGCAGATGGGGGTTTGCGGGACTGGTCGTGGGGCTCGTCCTCGCATTGGCCGTGGTGACCGGATTCGCCGTGTCGTTCGGATCCGTCCGCATCCCGATCGGGGACGTGTGGGCGATCATCGCGCACCGGATCGCGCCGGGTTCGTTCGAGCCGTGGTGGTCGGCGGCCCGGGAATCGATCGTGGTGGATTCCCGGCTGCCCCGGGCGATCACCGCGGCTGCGGTCGGTGCGGCCCTGGCGCTGGCCGGCGGTGTCGCCCAGGCAGTCACGCGCAATCCACTCGCGGACCCGTATCTGCTCGGGGTCTCCTCGGGTGCGGGTTTCGGTGTGGTGCTGGTGAGTGTTCTCGGCGTGGGTGCGGGTGTGCTGGGTGCGTTCACGATCCCGGTGGCCGCCTTCGTCGGGGCGATGATCCCGTTGTTCCTCGCACTCGCGATCGGGGGGCGGTATCCACAGCCGACGGCGGTGATCCTGGTGGGTGTCGCTCTCGCCCAGATCTTCTCGGCGCTCATCACGTTCGTCCTGCTGGTGGTGGCGGACGAACGGCACATCGGGGTGATCCTGCACTGGCTGGCGGGCGGATTCGGCGACGCCCGGTGGGGTACCGCGATCGTGCCGGGTATCGCCCTGCTGGTGATCGGGACCGCGATCCTGCTCACCGCGCACCGGATGGACCTGCTGCACACCGGCGACGACGGCGCCACCGCCCTGGGGCTCAACGTGCGCCGGTTCCGCATCCTGCAATTGCTGGGGGTGTCGGTGCTTGCCGGGGCGGCGGTGTCGGTGGCCGGAGGTATCGGTTTCATCGGGCTCCTCGTACCGCATGCCGCCGGGTACCTGGTCGGGGCCCGCGCCGTGCGCCTGCTGCCGGTGGCGGCCCTGATCGGTGCCTGCGCCCTCGTCGCGGCCGACACCCTGGCGCGTTCACTCGTGAGCAGCGTCGAGGTTCCGGTCGGCGTCGTGACGGCCCTCGTCGGAGCGCCGGTCTTCGTGTGGATGCTGTTCCGGCAGTATCGGAAGGTGGAGTCATGACGACGACGGTCGGCACGGTGGCGCTGCGCCTGGCCGGCGTGCGCGCCAGGCTGGGCTCCCGCGAGGTTCTGCACGGCATCGACCTGGCCGCGAGCCCGGGGCAGGTGCTCGCGCTCGTGGGGCCCAACGGATCCGGCAAGACGACCATTCTGCGGTGCGCCTACCGTGCGCTGGCACCCACCGCGGGTGGTGTGCTCGTCCTCGGACGCGACGCCGAGAGCATCGGTCGCCGTGAGTTGGCCCGGCTCGTCGGCACCAGCACCCAGGAGCCGCCGACGTCGGGTGGTCTCACCGTGCGCGAGTCGGTCGGGCTCGGGCGCTCGCCCCACCGTGGCTGGCTCGACCGGCCGGGCGAGCACGACGACGACGTCGTCGGACGGTGCCTGAGACAGGTGGGCCTGTCCGACTTCGCTCACCGCGACGTCCAGGCTCTGTCCGGTGGGGAACGGCAGCGGGTGTCGATCGCCCGGGCGCTCGCTCAGGAACCGAAGGTGCTCCTGCTCGACGAGCCGATCAATCACCTGGACCTGCGGCACCAGCTCACCATCATGGCGTTGCTCCGTGACCTCGCCGCGGGCGGCATGGCCGTGGTCGTGACGATGCACGATCTACGCCTGGCCGTCGAGTACTGCGACGCGCTCGCGGTGATCTCGGACGGCACTGTCGTCGGGACGGGCGACCCGGTGCGGGTGCTCGACGACCGACTGCTGGCCGAGGTGTTCGGCATTCGTGCTCACGTGCGGACCACGCCGCGCCGCACCCTCGACGTGCTCGGTCTGGTCGACGACGGGAGCCTGATCGATGAGTGAGAGTGCAGGCGAACAGGTCTCGTGGTTTCCGGCCACCGACATGCTCGACCCCGACTGGATGCGACGGCGGGTCGAGGACACCGCGCGACGATGGGGCAGCGACGACGCCCGGGTCAACGGAACGCTCTGGTGGTACTCGGCGTCGTCGACCCTGGTCGCGGAACGCCTGGCCGCCGTCCTCGCCGGTCGCCCGATCCCTGATCCGGATATGTCACCCGCACAGTGCTTCCTGCGTGAGAACGGCTATCTGGGGGGAATGCTCACCACGAGGACGACGACGCCCGCGGAGTTGGGCGCCCGGCTCACCGCCGCGCTGACCCCGCTGATCGACGTGTTGGCGGAGGTCTCGGGTGCGTCGCCGCGGGCTCTGTGGGCGATCACCACCGACTCCGTGGCGAACCGGTCGTTCGACGGCTCGCCCGGGGACAGGGACCGCGCGTCCGAGGTGGCGGAGAAGGTGGTCGCCGACATGCGGGCGGCGGGTGCCGCGGCGCCGATGCCCCGTTTCGTCGACATCCACGACAGGTGGGGCCGCATCCGGTACACGAGACGTTCTTCCTGTTGCCTGATCTACGAGACGCCCGGCTCGGGGAAGTGCGTCAGCTGCCCGCGGCAGTCACCCGAGATTCGGCGGGAGAAACTTTCTTCGCTGCGGGCTTGACCTCAACCATTGTTCAGGTTGAAAGCTGGGTGACATCGCGTGAGAGGCACGTGAGTCGTCGCAGAGGAGAAGGTCATGTCGGAGAACCGGGTCGCATCTGCGACCGTCGGACACGCAATCTCGGCCGGTACCGCATCGCAGCAGGTCACCGCACCGTCACCGAGCCTGGGCAGGTGGCAGACCGTGGTGATCGCCGTCGTCGGCGCCACCGTCGTCAACCTCGTCGTGTGGGCACTCGGCCACCTGGTCGGGGCGTCGTTCGAGATTCAGGACGGCGGCGCCGTCCACACCGTGGACGCGATGGGGGTGGCCTCGTCGAGCGCGGTGCCCATGGCCGTCGGCATCGGACTCGCGGCACTCCTGTCGCTGTGGAAGGCGTGGCCGCTGCGGGTGGCGCAGGCGGTCGGTGCCGTGTTCGCGTTGGCGACCATCGCCGGGTCCGTCTCGGCGGACACCGACGGTGCCACGATGGCGGCACTGAGCGTCATGCACGTGGTGGTGGCCCTGTTCGTGGTAGGCACGCTGGAACTGCTGCACCGCCGGGTGAGTGAGCCCGCCGAACAGTGAGAGGGCAGTGCACGTGAGCAGGCGGTCCACCGCGACGGGCGGGGTGATGTCCACCGACATCGCCCCGCCCGCGCGTGGCCGTATCGTGCATCAACCCCCGGCTGCGAGCCGCATCATGTCCGTGTCGAGCACGATGTCGTCGGTGTTCTTCTCCGCACGGGAAGCGTTGCCGCCGAACTGATGCTGGTACCGGTTCCACGATTCGTCGAGGATGCTGCGATGCACCCGAGCCCGCATCAGTGCGACGAGTTCGCCGGCGACCCGCTCGATCCGTTCGGACAGTGCGGACTTCCCCCAGTCCTCGGGCGCCGCGAACACCGAGGTCGGTACCGTCAACGCTCGCATGTAGGCGAACAGCGGCCGCATCTGGTCGTCGGGGACCAGTGCGTGCCGGGAGGTTCCGGCCGTCGCGGCCAGCGCCACGGGAACCGCGAGCAGCAGGTCGTTGTCGAGGACGTCGACGAACGACTTGAAGAGTCCGCTCACTCCCGCCTTGTAGACGGGTGTGGTCACCACGAGCCCGTCGGCTCCGGCGAGGAGATCGATCGCCTCCTGCAACGTGCCTCCGGGGAACCCGGAGACGATCGCATTCGCGATGTCACCGGCGAGCGGACGGAGTTCGATCACGTGCACCTCGACGTCCTCGCCCGCCGAGGAGGCGAGTGCGCGGGTCTTCTCCGCAATCGCATTGCCGAGCATGCGGGACGAGGAGGGGTCGCTGGTCCCCGCGTTGACCACCACGAGCTTCAGTCGGGTCTCGTTGCTCATCGATTCCTCCGTTCGGTGTCGTCTGCGTCGGTGCGGCCGGCGGCGAGCCGGTCGCACAGGTTCTGCAGCGTCGTCAGTTCTTCGTCGGTCAGTGCCGAGCCGACGGCCGTGTCCACCGCGATCGCGTGGCGGCCGCCGACCCGGCGTTGCAGGCGCCTGCCCTCGTCCGTGAGGTGGACGAGTACGCCACGACCGTCCGCCGGGTCGGGTCGGCGCTCGAGCAGGCCCCGCTCGGCCAGCCGGTCCACGAGCCTGGACAGAGCCGGTTGGCTGAGCAGGACGGCGCGGTTGAGTTCGGACAGCCGCATTCCGCCGCGGTTCTTCGACACGGTGTAGAGCACGTCGTACTCCCGCATCGACAGCTCGCCCCAGATGTCGTCGGCGGCGAACTGCCGGATCAGGGTGACCTGCGCGCGCAACAGCGCCTCCCACGCGGCGTTCGTCCGCCGTGCCCGCTCGGACACCTACAGCTCCGGGTACTCGGTGACGACGTCCGGGTCACTGTCCTGATAGGGGGAGGACCCGGTGACGTTGTCGCCGCGGTTCGCGTTCGGCCGGGGCTCCCGGACCGGGCCGTCCCCGTACTTCGCGCGTACCAGTGCGGCGTGGGTGGGGGCGTCCGGAGTGTCGGGTGCCTGCCGGGCCGCGGTTTCCTTCCGCAGGACGGGGACCACTTCCTCGCCGAGCAGATCGAGCTGGTTCAGCACGGTCTTCAGTGGAAGTCCCGAGTGGTCCATGAGGAACAGCTGCCGCTGGTAGTCGCCGAAGCTCTCCCGGAACTCGAGCGTCTTGTCGATGATTTCCTGCGGGCTGCCCACGCTCAGCGGGGTGGCCTCCATGTATTCCTCCATCGGTGGGCCGCCGCCGTAGACCGGGGAATTGTCGAAGTAGGGCCGGAACTGCTGCTTCGCTTCCTGCGAGTTCCGGGCGATGTACGCCTGGCCGCCGAGTCCGACGATCGCCTCCTGCTTCGTGCCGTGGCCGTAGTGCTCGAATCGCTGCCGGTAGAACTCGATGAGCCGCTTGAAGTGCCCCTTCGGCCAGAAGATGTTGTTGGCGAAGAACCCGTTGCCGTAATACGCGGCCTGTTCGGCGATCTCGGGACTGCGGATCGAGCCGTGCCAGACGAACGGCGGTACGTCGTCGAGTGGCCTCGGCGTCGAGGTGAAGCCCTGCAGTGGCGTGCGGAACTTGCCTTCCCAGTCCACCACGTCCTCGCGCCACAGCCGGTGCAGCAGGTTGTAGTTCTCGAGGGCGAGCTCGAGGCCTTCGCGGATGTCCTTGCCGAACCACGGGTACACCGGGGCGGTGTTGCCGCGGCCGAGCATCAGATCCATGCGGCCCCCACTGAGGTGCTGCAGCATGGCGTACTCCTCCGCCAGGCGGACCGGGTCGTTCGTGGTGATCAGGGTGGTCGAGGTGCTGACGATCAGCCGTTCGGTCCGCGCGGCGATGTGCGCCAGCAGTGTGGTCGGGGACGAGGAGAAGAACGGCGGGTTGTGGTGCTCGCCGACGGCGAACACGTCCAAGCCGACCTCCTCGGCCTTCTCCGCGATGGTCACGACGTCCTTGATGCGTTCCGCCTCGCTCGGGGTGTACCCGGACACCGGGTCGCGGGTGACGTCGCTGACGGAGAAGATTCCGTACTGCATGGGTTGCCTCCCTCTGGGTGGTTACGTACGGGACAACTCCTATGCGTTTGCATGTATTCCCGGTGATCGTGCGGGTGTGGCGATGCAGCTGGCTGGTACCTCGGCGGTCAGTACCTCGGCGGGTAGGGGAGCCGGCCGCTGACGTCGACGTCGACCGCCACGGCGCGGCCGATCTGCGGAAAGGCGCGCTGCGCGCAGTCGGTGCGCTCGCACACCTTGCAGCCGGCGCCGATGGGTACCGCGGCCTCCGGGTCCTCGAGCTGCAGGCCGTCCGAGTACACGAGGTGGCGGGCGTGGGTGATGTCGCAGCCGAGACCGACCGCGAACATCCGCTCGGGCGTGTGGAAGCCCTGTCCGCCGTCGTCGGTAGTGCGCGCGATCCACAGATACGTCCGGCCGTCCGGCATCTGTGCGATCTGTCGCCGGATCCGGCCCGGGGTGGCGAACGCGTCGTGGACCACCCAGAGCGGGCAGCTGCCGCCGACCCGGGAGAAGTGGAAGGCGGTGGCCGACTGTCGTTTGGAGATGTTCCCGGCACGGTCGGTCCGCACGAAGAAGAAAGGCACGCCACGACGGGTGGGCCGTTGCAGGGTGGAGAGCCGGTGGCAGACCGTCTCGAAACCGACGTCGAACTGCACTGCCAGCAGTTCGATGTCGTAGCGCAGACGTTCGGCCGCGTCGACGAACAGGGTGTACGGCAGCAGGAGGGCACCGGCGAAGTAGTTGGCCAGCCCGATCCGGGCGAGGTCACGGGAGTTCGCGGTGAGGTCGGCGGCACGGGCCACCTGCGTGTCGATGGTGTCCCGCTGGGTGAGGAACGCCAACTGCGTCGCGAGCTGGAACGCCCGCTGGCCGGGGGTGAGCCGGCGGGACAGGGTGAGTACCCGGTTCTCCTTGTCGTACAGCCGCTTCGGGCCCGGTTGATCCGGCGGATCGGTGCGGATCCGGACGGAGATGCCGTGCTCGCCCAGGAGTATCTCGGCCAGCTGGGTGTCCAGCGAGCCGAGTTCGAGCCGGTGATCGGAGAACATCCGCTCGGCCGCATCGTCCAGTTCGGCGATGTGGTTGCGGCGATCGTAGAAGAAGTCGCGGACTTCCTCGAAGGGCATCGGAATCGTGAGATCGGGCGGCGCCGGTGCGGCCATGTGCGCGCTGTACTGCTCGAGTTGTTCGGTGGCCGCATGCAGGCGTCGGTGTACCGACACCAGGGTGCGGCCCACGTCCGGCATGCGAGCGACCAGTTCGTCGATGGTTCCGGTCGTGACGGTCGATCCGGTCTCGGCGAGCACTTCCTGTAGGTCGGCCGCGAGACGGGCGTCGGTGTCGGCCGCGAAGAACTGCGGATCGAGATCGAAGGTGGCGCCGAGTTTGAGCAGGACCGGCACGGTCAGTGGGCGCTGGTCGTTCTCGAGCTGATTGACGTAGCTCGCGGACAGGTCGAGCATCCGGGCCAGCGCCAGCTGGGTGATGCCGCGTTCTTCGCGCAGACGACGTAGCCGCGGGCCACCGTAGATCTTCTGCATCACGTCCTCCCGGGCGTCGGCCCCACCGGGTGGGGAGCAGGAACACGACGAGCATAGACGTTTGCAATATTTGCAAATTCTCCCCACTCACACCGCAAAAATACGCATATTCAGTGGGTTCCCATGTGTGAGAGCTCTGCATACGCTGCGAACAGGAGCTCGGGATACGTCCCGGCCGTGCACCGCTCCCGAACGAGCAGCAGCGAAAGAGGCGAAGCGACAGTGAAGACCCATCTCGTACGCACCCACCGGTCCGCCGAGGACTTCCCCAAGGACGAGCACCTCGCGTGGCGGATCGCCGAGGTCGCCACGGATCCGGTGGACGTGCCGGCCGACACCGCCGACATGGTGGTGAACCGCATCATCGACAACGCGTCGGTCGCGGCGGCGTCGCTGACCCGCCGTCCGGTGTCCAACGCCCGCGCCCAGGCGCAGGCGCACCCGTACCGGCCCGGCGCGACGGTGTTCGGAGTCGGCGGGCGTTTCTCCCCCGAATGGGCGGCGTGGGCGAACGGCGTCGCCGTCCGCGAACTCGACTTCCACGACACGTTCCTCGCCGCCGAGTACTCCCACCCCGGCGACAACATTCCGCCGATCCTCGCCGTCGCCCAGCACGCCGGCCGCTCCGGCGCCGACCTGATCCGCGGACTGGCCACCGGCTACGAGATCCAGATCGACCTGGTCCGTGCCATCTGCCTCCACGAGCACAAGATCGACCACGTCGCGCACCTCGGCCCGTCCGCGGCTGCCGGTATCGGCACCCTGCTCGGTCTCGACACCGAGACCGTCTACCAGGCGATCGGCCAGGCACTGCACACGACGACCGCGACCCGGCAGTCGCGTAAGGGCGAGATCTCCAGCTGGAAGGCCTACGCACCGGCCTTCGCCGGAAAGATGGCCGTCGAGGCAGTCGATCGAGCACTGCGCGGCGAAGGTGCCCCGTCGCCGATCTGGGAGGGCGAGGACGGCGTCATCGCGTGGCTGCTCGGCGGCCCGAAGGCGGAGTACGCCGTGCCGCTCCCCGGGCCGGGAGAGGCCAAGCGGGCAATTCTCGACTCGTACACCAAGGAACATTCGGCGGAGTACCAGAGCCAGGCTCCGATCGACCTGGCCCGGCGGATGCGGGAGCGCGTCGGCGACCTCGACCAGATCGCGTCGATCGTGTTGCACACGAGCCACCACACCCATGTCGTGATCGGCACCGGGTCGAACGATCCGCAGAAGTTCGATCCGAAGGCGTCCCGCGAGACCCTCGACCACTCGGTGATGTACATCTTCGCGGTGGCACTCCAGGACGGCACCTGGCATCACGAACACTCCTACGCCCCGGAGCGGGCGCAGCGTCCCGACACCGTCGAGCTGTGGAACAAGATCTCCACGGCCGAGGACCCGGAGTGGACGCGCCGCTACCACTCGACCGACCCGGCGGAGAAGGCGTTCGGGGCTCGCGCGGAGATCACCCTGAAGAGCGGCGAGGTCATCGTCGACGAACTCGCCATCGCCGATGCCCACCCGCTCGGCGCCCGTCCGTTCGCGCGGGAACAGTACATCGAGAAGTTCCGGATCCTCGCCGACGGTGTCACCGCGCCGGCCGAGCAGGATCGCTTCCTCGACGTCGTACAACGGGCCGCGGATCTGCAGGCGGGCGAGCTCGACCAGCTCACGTTCACCGTCACCGACGACGTCCTGGCTCGCGCACCGCAGTTGCCGAAGGGCCTCTTCTGATGTCCGGCCTGATCGCGGCCGACACACCCGCGTCGACCAAGCGCGCCGCCTTTCGCGCCGGGCTGACCTCGGGCACGATCCAGCAGTTCCCCGGTGCGTTCAATCCGTTGACGGCCAAGCTGATCCAGGAGATCGGCTTCGAGGGCGTCTACGTCTCGGGAGCCGTGCTGTCGGCGGATCTGGGTCTACCCGACATCGGGCTCACCACCTTGACGGAGGTGTCGGGACGCGGACAGCAGATCGCCCGGGTCACCGATCTGCCGGTTCTCATCGATGCCGACACCGGCTTCGGTGAACCGATGAGCGCGGCCCGCACGGTCACGGTCATGGAGGACGCCGGCATCGCCGGGCTGCACCTCGAGGACCAGGTCAACCCCAAGCGTTGCGGGCATCTCGACGGCAAGGCTGTCGTTCCCACCGGTGAGATGGTGCGCCGGTTGCGGGCCGCGGTGTCCGCTCGCCGCGATCCGGATTTCGTGATCTGCGCACGTACCGACGCGGCGGGGATCGACGGTGTCGATGCCGCGATCGAGCGGGCGAAGGCCTACGCCGACGCGGGAGCGGACCTCATCTTCACCGAGGCCCTGCACACCGAGGCGGAGTTCGAGAAGTTCCGGGCCGCGGTGGACGTGCCGCTACTGGCGAACATGACCGAGTTCGGCAAGTCCGAGCTCGTTCCTGCGAAAACTCTCGAGCAGATCGGCTACAACGCCGTCATCTACCCGGTCACCACCCTGCGGCTCGCCATGTTCGCGGCCGAGCAGGGACTACGCGAGATCGCCGAGACCGGTACCCAGGCAGGGCTTCTGGACCGGATGCAACATCGCAGCCGGCTGTATGAGCTTCTCGACTACGAGCGCTACAACGAATTCGACTCAGGCATCTTCAACTTCACCCTCCGTGCAGACACGGGGCAAGGTAAGGGGCAGCAGCGATGACCGAGACAGCCGTTCCGACGTCCGCGAACACGTCCGCCGAGATTCCCACCATCTACAAGGGGCTGGCCGGCGTCGTGGTCGACACCACGGCCATCTCCAAGGTCGTTCCCGAGACCAACTCGCTGACGTATCGCGGTTACGCCGTCCAGGATCTGGCTGCGCACTGCAGCTTCGAGGAGGTGGCCTACCTGCTGTGGAACGGAGAGCTGCCGTCGGAAACGCAGCTCGATCGGTTCCGTCAGCAGGAGCGCGCCTCCCGGGGTGCGGACCGCTCGTTGCTCTCACTCGTGTCGAAGCTTCCGGACAACTGTCATCCGATGGACGTGGTCCGCACCGCGATCAGCTACCTCGGTGCCGAGGACCCGGCCGAGGACGACAACTCGCCCGAGGCGAATCGGGTGAAGGCACTGCGGATGATGGCGGTTCTGCCCACGGTGGTGGCCGCCGACCTTCGCCGCCGCCGCGGGCTCGATCCCATCGCTCCGAGCGCCGAGCTCGGATTCGCGGAGAACTTCCTGAACATGGCGTTCGGGGAGGTGCCGGACGTCGAGCTGGTGAAGGCGTTCGAGGTCTCGCTCATCCTCTACGCCGAGCACAGTTTCAACGCCTCGACGTTCGCGGCGCGGGTTGTCACCTCGACGCTGTCCGACATCTACAGTGCCGTCACGGCGGCGATCGGCGCGCTCAAGGGGCCGCTGCACGGCGGCGCGAACGAGGCCGTCATGCACGACATGCTCGAGATTGCCGAACCTGCCGCGGCGGAGGGCTGGATGCGGGACAAGCTCTCCCGCAAGGAGAAGGTGATGGGCTTCGGCCACCGCGTGTACAAGAACGGCGACTCACGGGTGCCCACGATGAAGCAGGCGTTCGTCGAGGTCGCCGCCCGTACGGGCGGCGAGAAGTGGGTCGAGATCTACGAGACTCTCGAATCCGTGATGAACGATGCGACCGGGATCAAGCCGAACCTCGACTTCCCCACGGGACCGGCGTACTACCTCCTGGGCTTCGACATCGAGGTGTTCACGCCCATCTTCGTCATGAGTCGGATCACCGGATGGACGGCACACATCATCGAGCAGGGCGAGTCGAACGCCTTGATCCGGCCGCTGAGCGAATACCACGGCGTGCCACAGCGTTCCGTCGTCGCCTGACAGCTCGTCTCGAACTGCCCCGGGGCCTGGTTGCGGGCGTCACTGCCTCCGCGCCCCGGGGCTTCCTACTCTTCTCCTGCCGTCATCCCGACTTGTTCCGAGAGGTACCCCCCGTTGTTCTCCAAGGTTCTTGTTGCCAATCGTGGTGAGATCGCGATTCGTGCTTTTCGTGCTGCCTATGAGTTGGGTGCGGGGACGGTGGCGGTGTTTCCGTTTGAGGACCGCAACTCTCTGCACAGGTCGAAGGCGGAGACCTCCTCGCCGTCTTGAACTGACACGACGGGTTCGTCATCACCCGAGCGGGTGACCTCGTCGATCATCGGGAGAGAACGCCTCGCGAAGGATTCGCTCGTCTCCCTGCAGATTCCCCAGCGCAAGTGCGCGGTCGATGGTGATGCCGCCGGCGGCGAGTCCGATGACGATGTCCGGCGCGGCGCTGAAGATCGTGCCCGGCTGATCGGGCGGGACGAATGCGCTCGGGCCGTCCTCGTCGACGCGCAGAACCATAAGGAATCCGTCCATCTCGATCCCGAGTTCCACCGGGGGCGTCGCGGTGACGCCGCGGAGGAGGGCGGGCAGTGCGAGAGTCAGCCAGCGCGGGCGGAACGTGTCGTCGCCGCGCCCCGTCATCAGCAGCGGAGTGCCCCATCGCCCGAGCGCTTCCATCGGTTCGCGGAGATCCGCGCCTCGGGGAGTGAGTGCATAGGCGACGCCCGACTCTTCCAGTCGGCGCTCGACGATCCCGTTCACCTCCATGGTCCTCAGCCGATCAGCCAGGAGATTGGTCGCGATTCCGGTGAGGGAGGTCTTCAGTTCGGTGTAGCGCATGGGGCCGGGGAGAAGCTCCCGCACGATCAGGAGGGTCCATCGGTCACCGACGACGTCCAGGGAGCGCGCGAGGCCGCAGAACTGCCCGTAGGAGCGAGCGGTCTTCGCGTCGTGCTTGACTTTGTCCATCGTGGTTGATTTTATCAATCACGAGGGCGGGGTGTCGAGCAGGGGAGGGGATCCACGTGGAGATGAGTATCAGCTGGCTTGCCGTGGTGGTGGCAACGGTGGTCGGGATGGCGATAGCAGGAGTCTGGTACGGCTGGGCCTTGGTGGGAGTCTGGCGAGAACTGACCGGCGTCACCGAGGAAGACTCGAAGAAGGCAGGCAAGCGCCCGTTCGCGGTTCTCCTGGTGTCGATCTTCGTCACGGCGGTGGTACTCGCTGCCGCGTGTTCCGTCGCCGCCGGCTTCTTCGACCGTGACTCGCTCTGGCTCGACCTGGCCGTCGGGCTCGCAGCCTGGTTGGGGTTCTCTCTCACGACTCTGGTGCAGCACAATGCTTTCGAGCAGAAGCCGACCCGGCTCACCGTGATCAACACCGCATATCAGTTGGTGCTGTTCCTGGGAATGGCTCTCGCCGTCGGGCTGCTCCGGTAAGAATGGCGACGTGCGTCGCCCGGCTCGCCCGCCGACACACTGCTTCACACGCCGACGCAGGGAGGAATCACGATGTTGCTTGCATTCTCCGTCGCCCCGTCCGGGACCGGCCGGGCGGACGGCTCCGTGCACGACGCCGTCGCTGCCGCGGTGACGGTGGTCCGGGAGTCCGGCCTGCCGAACAAGACCACCAGCATGTTCACGGAGATCGAAGGATCGTGGGACGAGGTCTTCGACGTCGTGAAGCGCGCGACCGAAGCCGTGGCGCCGTTCGGATCCCGGATCTCGCTGGTCGTCAAGGCCGACATCCGCCCCGGCCACGAGGGGGAGATCGACGGGAAAGTCGAGCGTCTGGAGGCCGCGATCGACGAGAGCCGGGCGAGGGACGACTCGGGGCGCTCCCGAGAGTGAGCGATGCTCGGGTGATCAGAAACGTTCGTCGAGTATCGCGGGCATCACGAGTTCACGAACGAACGATGCCGGGGAGAGCCCGAGGAGCATCCTGATGACGTCGAGCACGTCGTGTACCGGGATCTGCGTTCCCCTTCCTGCCTCTGCAGCACGCGCTTTCGGGGTGTGCAGGGGATCGTCGGTGTTGAGGTAGCCGAGTTGGAGCACCGTGACCGCGAGCCGCTGCTCACGATAATTCTCGCGGAGGGCGTCGGCGATGCCGTTGAGTGCGTTCTTGCTCGCGCCGAAGGCGACCTCCGGACGCCCGCTCCGAGGTAGGCCGGAGGTGGAACCGGTGAGGATGATCTTCGGCTGCGCACTGTCGAGGAGACGGGGAAGCAGCCTGCGGAGGACGAGAAGGGGGCCGGTGACGTTGGCGGCGACGAGGGCCTCGGTCGCCTCGGCGCTCTGGGCGAGGAAGCTGTAGTCGTCGGTGAACGCCGTTGCCTCCCAGATACCGAGGTTGTAGATGATCACGTCGAGTTCGTCGGGTGCCTGATCGGCGATGGACTCCGCCGCGCGTCCGGGGACGCCGAAGTCCGCCTCGATCCACTGCGCCTCGACCACGGCCGGGCGCGTCCTCGACACACCGGTGACGTCGTGACCGTCACCGGCCAGCCCGTCGACCACGGCCCGGCCGAGCCCTCTGCTCGCGCCGACCACGAGTATCCGCATTCGCCGAGTCTCCCACAGCGTTCACCGCCGTCGAGCAGAGGAGGACGGGACGGGTCAGCGCACTCTCAGGACAGGTAGTGCGGCTCCGGTTCGGACTTGTGGGACCAGTCCGCACCGAGTGCGCTCTGGGTACCTTCCACGCGGCACTCCTCGCGAGGTGTCCCGGAGCGCTCCAGGGAGATCACGACGGACTTGGACGTGGGGCAGTTGCTCTTGCGGGCAGTCGAGTCGAGGGGGACGAGCGGATTGGTCTCGGGGTAGTAGGCCGCTGCCGACCCGCGAGGGATGTCGTACTCGACGATGCGGAAAGCGGTGGCGCAGCGCGTGCGATCGTCTCCGTCCCACGTGGTGATCAGGTCGACGAGGTCGCCGTCGTCGAACCCGAGCGCGGCGATGTCGTCGTGGTGCAGGAACACCACGCGCCTTCCTCCCTCGACACCGCGGTAGCGGTCACTCAGCCCGTACACCGTGGTGTTGAACTGATCGTGGCTGCGCAGGGTCTGGAGGATCAGGTGTCCGGGAGGAACGGCGAGCAGCTCGATCGGAGACACGGCGAACTCGCCACGCCCCGAGGAAGTTTCGAAAGTCCGGGAATCGCGGGGCGGATGGGGCAGGATGAAGCCGCCGGGTCGTCGTACGTTCACCTCGTAGCCTTCGCACCCGGCCACGACCTTGGAGATGTGGGTGCGGATGTTCGTGTAGTCTTCCCGCATCCCCGTCCAGTCCAGGCCGTAGCGATCGCCCAGTGTCGCCTCGGCGATGTGGCAGACGATGCCGACTTCCGACTCGAGTTGGTCACTCGCGGGTTTCAGTGGCCCGCGCGACGCGTGTACCGCGCAGGTCGAGTCCTCCACCGAGACGAACTGCGGCCCACCGGCCTGGATGTCCTGTTCCGACCGTCCCTTGGTGGGCAGGATCAGCGCGGTGTCTCCGCAGACGAGGTGCGAGCGATTCAGTTTCGTCGAGATGTGTACGGTCATCCGGGTTTTCCGCAGAGCCGCCGCGGTGACCTCGGTGTCGGGGGCGGCCTGGACGAAGTTCCCGCCGAGTCCGAGGAAGAAGTGTGCCTTGCCGTCGCGCATGGCGCGGATGGAGTCCACGGTGTCGAGCCCGTGCTCGCGCGGCGGGTCGAACCCGAATTCACGCTCGATCGCATCGAGGAAGTGCTGCGGCGGCCGCTCCCAGATCCCCATCGTGCGATCGCCCTGGACGTTGGAGTGCCCGCGCACCGGGAGCAGCCCGGCACCCGGCTTCCCGATATTTCCCTGGGCGAACGCGAGATTGGTGACCTCCTTGATGGTCGCGACGGCGTTGCGGTGCTGGGTCAGCCCCATCGCCCAGCAGAACACCGTGGCGTCGGAATCGCGGAGCATCCGCGCGGCCTCGGTGATCTCGTCGCGGCTCAGGCCGGTCGAGGTGGCCACGACGTCCCAGTCGACGTCGCGGACATGCCGCTGCCATTCGTCGAAGCCGACGGTGTACCGGTCGATGAAGTCGTGATCGAGTGCGTCCCACTCGACCAGCAGCGAGCCGATCGCCTGGAGCAGTGCGAGATCGCCGTTGGCGGAGATCTGGAGATGCAGGTCCGACAACTCGGTGCCGTGTCCGATCACCCCGCGGGCTGCCTGCGGGTTCTTGAAGCGGATCAGTCCCGCCTCGCGGAGTGGATTGATCGACAGGATCTTCGCGCCGTTCCGCTTCGCCTTCTCGAGCGCGGTGAGCATGCGGGGATGATTGGTGCCGGGATTCTGGCCCTGCAGGATGATGAGCTGCGCGTTGTAGACGTCGTCGAGGGTGACGCTGGCCTTGCCGATGCCGATCGACTCCTGCAGCGCGACGCTGGTGGACTCGTGGCACATGTTGGAACAGTCGGGCAGGTTGTTGGTCCCGAACGCCCGCACGAACAGTTGGTAGGCGAACGCGGCCTCGTTGGACGCGCGGCCCGAGGTGTAGAAGATCGCCTCGTCGGGGTTGTCGAGCCGGGTGAGGTGTGAGGCGATCAGCGCATAGGCCTCGTCCCATCCGAGCGGTTCGTAGTGGCTGCCACCGGGGCGTTTGATCATCGGGTGGGTGATCCGTCCCTGCTGACCGAGCCAGTACTCGCTGTGGGTGTCGAGCTCGGCGATGGAGTGCCGGGCGAAGAACTCCGGCGTCGCCCTCATCCGGGTGGCTTCCTCGGCGACCGCTTTCGCGCCGTTCTCGCAGAACTCGGCCGGGTGCCGATGTCCCGGGTCCGGATCGGGCCACGCGCAACTCATACAGTCGAACCCGTCCACCTGGTTGACCTCGCGGAGTGTCTCCGCGGTGCGGACGATGCCCATGTGCTCGAGCGAGCGCTTCATCGCCACGGCCACGGCGGTGGGTCCCACCGCGTGGTCGGCAGGTGGTCGGATCTCGAGATCGGCCTCGTCGTAGTCGCCGTCCCGGCCGTCGCGGTCGATGGGCTGGTGCATCGTGTGCCTTCTCTCTCAGTGCGCGCCGCCGGTCTCGATCAGCAGTACCCCACCCATGATCAGGACGATACCGATGCCCATCACCACGGTGAGCGGTTCCCGGAAGAGAAATCTGCTCGCGACGGCCGTCACGGCCACGCCGACGGCGGCCCAGATGCCGTAGGCGACGCCGAGGGGGAGGCCCGCGCGCAGAGTGAGGGACAGGAACCCGAACGCCAGGAGGTAGCCGACCACCACGACCAGGTACCACGCGCGGCGGCCGCCCACTCCGGCACGAAGCGACAGGGTCGCGGTGACCTCGGCGACGATGGCACAGATCAGGAAGACGCCGGCCATCAGTGAGTCGCCCCCGGCTCGGCGGACACGGTGGACACGGCGGACCGGTGGGCGATCTGTGACCCGATCTCCACGCAGAGCACGCCCACTCCCACGAGCACGATCCCGATGACCATGACGAGGGTGAGAGGCTCGGCGAAGAGGACGGCGGCTGCCGCCGCGGTGAGGGCGACACCGACCGCGCCCCAGATCCCGTAGGCCACACCGAGCGGCATGCCCGCCCGCAGGGTGAATCCGAGAAGGACGAAGGCACTGACGTAGCCGAGCACGACGAGGACGTACCACCCGGGATGGTCGAGTGCGGCCTTCAGGGACAGTGATCCGGTGACCTCGCAGGCGATGGCTCCGGCGAGAAAAGCCCATCTGTTCACAGGCTGCACTCTCCCCGAGATCGTCGGCGCTCGCACAGTTGCTCCCGACGCAGCCGCACCGTATCATCGAACGTACATTCGAACAGATGTCCTTCCCCTCCGGCATCGTCGAGAAGCCCGGCAGTCGGAGAAATCGGCGGTCGGCCCGAGAAGCGGTGGCGAGAAATCGTGTGACCGAGGCAGGAGGGGCAGCAATGGGCTGGGGAAACGGTCCGCCGACATGGGCGGAGATGGAGCGGGTGCTGTCCGGTCGCCCCGGACGGGAGCCGGACAGCCCGGGCGATGGCGGGGACAGCCCGGCGTGGTCGAGGCGTAGAGGCGAATACCGGGTCGGCGCGGCGCGGCGCCGAACCGGGGCGGTGCCCTACGCCGAACTGCATGCGCACTCCGCATTCAGCTTCCTCGACGGTGCCGCCTCCCCGGAAGAACTGGTGGAGGAGGCGGCGCAACTCGGGCTCGAGGCGCTCGCCCTCACCGATCACGACGGGTTCTACGGAGTGGTCCGGTTCGCCGAGGCCGCACGCGAATGGGGGATGCCGACCGTGTTCGGGTCCGAGCTGACCCTCGACGACGGGCACCTGCTGGTGCTGGCGCGGGGGCAGGAGGGCTATCGCCGGCTGTCCCGCCAGATCGCGGCGGCGCATCTGGCGGGCGGGGCGAAAGGGGTGCTCCACTACAACCTGGACGAGCTGACCGAGGCGGCAGGTGGGCACTGGCAGATCCTCACCGGCTGCCGGAAGGGCCATGTCCGGCACGCCCTCGCCGAATCCGGGCCGGACGCGGCTGCGGTGCGGCTACGAGAGTTGGTCGACCGTTTCGGCGCGGACCGGGTGACGGTCGAGCTCACCCGGCACGGGATACCCACCGACGACGAGCGTAATGCGGCCCTCGCGGCCCTGGCACGCAGTCACGGGCTGTCGACGATCGCCTCCACCGCGGCGCATTTCGCACGTCCGGAGCAGCGCCGGCTGGCGATGGCGATGGCGGCCGTCGGTGGCCGGCAGAGCCTGGACGACGCGGTCGGCAGGCTGCCGCCCACCGGAGGAACGCACCTCAGGTCGGGGGAGGAGATGGCGCAACTGTTCGCGCGATACCCCGAGGCGGTGCGCGAGGCCGCGCGGCTGGGCCTCGAGTGCGCCTTCGACCTGGACCTCATCGCCCCGGAGTTGCCGCCCTTCGACGTCCCGGACGGGTACAGCGAGGCCGGATGGTTGCGGGAACTCGCACTGACCGGGGCGCATCGGCGTTACGGGACGCCCGCGGAGAACTCGGCCGCCTACCGGCAGATCGAACACGAATTGGACGTCATCGAGACCATGGACTTCCCCGGCTACTTCCTGGTCGTCCACGACATCGTGCAGTTCTGCAAGGCCAACGACATCCTCTGCCAGGGAAGGGGTTCGGCTGCGAACTCGGCGGTGTGCTTCGCGATCGGGATCACCAACGTGGATCCGGTGCGCAACGAGTTGCTGTTCGAGCGCTTCCTCTCACCGGCCCGGGACGGGCCACCGGACATCGATCTCGACATCGAATCCGACCGGCGCGAGGAGGCCATTCAGCACGTCTACACCAAGTACGGGCGGGACTACGCGGCCCAGGTCGCCAATGTGATCACCTACCGGGGCAAGTCCGCCGTCCGGGACATGGCGCGCGCACTCGGGTTCTCCCAGGGACAGCAGGACGCCTGGAGCAGACAGATCGGCCGATGGTCCGGGGTCGACAAGGAGACCGGCACCGACATCCCACCCGCCGTGCTCGAGCTCGCCGCGCAGATCGAGGGCTATCCGAGGCATCTCGGCATCCACTCGGGAGGCATGGTGATCTGCGACCGTCCCATCGCGGACGTGTGCCCGGTCGAATGGGCCAGGATGGAGAACCGGAGCGTGCTGCAGTGGGACAAGGACGACTGTGCGGCAGCAGGTTTGGTGAAGTTCGATCTCCTCGGGCTGGGCATGCTGTCCGCTCTGCACTACATGATCGACCTGGCGGCGCAGCACAAGGGGATCGAGGTCGACCTCGCGCAGTTGGACCTGTCCGAGACGGCGGTCTACGAGATGCTGCAACGGGGCGATTCGGTGGGGGTGTTCCAGGTGGAGTCGCGGGCCCAGATGGCCACCCTTCCGCGTCTCAAACCGCGGCGCTTCTACGACCTGGTGGTCGAGGTGGCGCTCATCCGCCCGGGGCCCATCCAGGGCGGATCGGTGCACCCGTACATCCGCCGCCGCAACAAGCTCGAGCCGGTCGTCTACGACCACCCCTGTCTCGAGCCGTCGTTGCAACGCACCTACGGTGTCCCGCTCTTCCAGGAGCAGCTCATGCAGATGGCCGTCGACGCCGCGGGATTCACCCCCGCCGAGGCGGATCAGCTGCGCCGGGCGATGGGTTCCAAACGGTCCACGGAGAAGATGGAACGATTGCGGGACAGGCTCTACCGAGGCATGCGCGAGTTGCACGGCATCGAGGGGGAAGTGGCGGACCGGATCTACGAGAAGCTCTATGCATTCGCCAATTTCGGTTTCCCGGAGAGCCATTCGCAGAGCTTCGCGTCGCTCGTCTTCTACTCGTCGTGGTTCAAACTGCACCATCCCGCGATCTTCTGCGCGGGGCTCCTGCGCGCCCAGCCGATGGGCTTCTACACTCCGCAGTCGCTGGTCGCCGACGCGCGGCGACACGGGGTCACGGTCCGCGGCGCGGACGTCAACGCCTCCCTCGCCCACGCCACCGTGGAATCGGAAGGGACGGTGGTCCGACTCGGGCTCGGCGAGGTCCGCCACATCGGCGAACCCCTGGCCCGGCGGATCGTCGAGGCCCGGGACCGGGGCGGTCCGTTCACGTCCTTCCTCGACCTCACCGGCCGGGTGGAACTGAGCGTCCCCCAGGCCGAGTCCCTGGCCACGGCAGGAGCACTGGGGGGAGTCGGTCTCGGGCGCCGGGAGGCGCTGTGGGCTGCCGGGGCCGCAGCGGGCGAGCGCAGCGACCGGCTTCCGGGTCTCGGTGCGTCCACCCGCGCGCCCACCCTGCCGGGGATGAGCGACGTCGAACTGGCGGCCGCGGACGTCTGGGCCACCGGGGTGTCTCCGGACAGCTACCCGACCGAGTTCCTGCGACCGCAACTCGATGCGCTCGGGGTGATCCCGGCGGCCCGGTTACTCGACGTCCCGGACGGGGACCGGGTGCTGGTCGGTGGTGCGGTCACCCACCGGCAGCGCCCGGCGACGGCCGCCGGGGTCACGTTCGTCAATCTCGAGGACGAGACCGGCATGGTCAACGTGGTGTGTTCGGTGGGTGTGTGGGCGAAGTACCGGAAGCTGGCCAATACCGCCGCGGCGCTGCTGGTGCGGGGCAAGGTACAGAACGCCGAGGGCGCGGTGACGGTGGTGGCGGACCGGCTGCAACTCATGGACCTGAGGATTCGGAGCAAGTCCAGGGATTTTCGATGACGATTCCCGGCCCGTGGAACAGCGGGGCTGGATTCGGCCCGCGTCCAGGCGTACCGTCGCATGGGTTTTGTAGGACACCCACGGGACGAGAACTCGTGCCGTGAGGCCGAGAACAGGAAACAGGCATGACTGAAGTGGGCTTGAGTGCCTTGGAAGCCGCCATGGTGGACGGCGCTCCGGTGATCGACGTCCGCGAGGCCGACGAGTACGAACAACTGCGGGTCCCCGGCGCGACGCTGATCCCGCTCAGCCAGTTCGTCGAGCGGTGTTGCGAGATCCCCGATGCCGATACCGTCTATGTGATCTGCGGCGTCGGCGGACGCAGTCTGCAGGCCGCCCAGTATCTCGAGGCTCGCGGCATCCACGCGGTCTCGGTCTCCGGCGGAACTACCGCCTGGATGCAGTCGGGGCGACCGGTCGAAACCGGCGTCTGACGCCCGGCACGTCTCCGTCCTCGCCCGCCGCGTTCGCCGGCACGGCGAGGAGGGATCGGACCGTCGCAGCGGCGACCGCGGCCCACACCAGGCACAGCACGCCCCACAACACCAGTCCGAAGGCGCGAATCGCCTCCGAGCCCAGCGCGGCACCGAGTGCGGTGGCGCCGAGTGCGCAGGTCCCGAGCGGGAACGTGAAGCTCCACCAGGTCGGTGCGTAGTCGAGACCGCGGACGAATGCGGCCAGGGTGACCACCGTCAGCGCCGCGATCCCCGCGACACCCACGGAGCCGACCACGACTCCGTATCCGATCCCGAACGCGTGCAGGCCGCCGCGGTGGGACACCGTGCCGAGGAGATTCGCCGCGGCCACCGACTGCCCGACGACCCCGAGCGGAATCCACAGTGTGGGGAGCACCGGCCCCCGGGGCAACCCGCGGCGGTGGAGCCGCCGGGCAATCGGCACGGCCACCGCCACGGCAGCGGCGAGAGCCGCGGCGAACAGGACGTAGCAGAGGGCGAGGAACGCCACTCGTGCCGCGCCGTCGAGGTGCGCGACCAGTGCGGCCCCGGTCGCGGCGGAGACCATCGGCGGGACCACCGGCATCAGCCACGCCGGGACCGGATCGGCCGGGTACCCACCCCGCAACCGGCGCACCATCTCCACGTAGGTGACCGCTCCGAGCAGAGTCCCGGCGGTCCAGAGCGCGGCAGCCAGCGCCACCGAAGGGTGGTCGCCGAGGAGTGCTCGTCCCGCCGACCCGGACGCCGCCCCCACCGTGAGCAACCCCATGGATACGGCACCGAAGAACGGGAACATCGCGGGGTCGTGCACGTCCGCACGGGCGTCGTCGGTGCGCCCCACCCAGCGATGGAGGTGGGCCGTTCCGACGACCAGCAACAGTGTCGCGGAGAGTATCCAGAACACTTCGGCGGTCACGTGCAGCGCCGTGGTCTGCGGGCCGGCCGCAGCCACCACGGCGATGATTCCGGTCCCCATGACGGAGGCGAACCAGTTCGGGGTCATGCTTCTCACGGTGCCGGTGACGGGTGCCCGCCGGTAGAGGTCACGCTGTTGGCGGCCCACAACTCGAATTTGTGACGGGGGAGGTCTTCGCAGGTAGGCTCGTTCGGTGCCCCTGTCTCCCCGCGTCCCCGACCTCGATGCCCTCGATGTGTTGCTGTCCGTCGAGCGGCTCGGCAGCATGGGTGCGGCCGGCCGCGAACACGGACTCAGCCAGCAGGCGGTCAGTGCCAGGGTTCGCTCGGCCGAGCGGCGGCTGGGCATCAAGATCTTCGACCGGCGAGCCACCGGCGTCCGGCCGACCGCCGAGGGCGCACTCGTCCTCGAATGGGCGACCCGGATCCTCGACGCCGCCGAGGAGCTGGCCTCCGGGGTGGCGGCACTGCGCGGCGAGCGCCGCGGCGGCGTCCGTGTGGCCGCCAGCATGACCATCGCGGAGTACCTGCTCCCCGCCTGGACGGTGACGATGCGTCACCGCTTCCCCGATGTCGTCACCTCGGTGCAACTGCACAACTCGACCGAGGTCGCCGCCCGGGTACTCGCCGGGGAGGTCGACCTCGGGTTCGTCGAGGGACCGGAGATCCCGGCCGGCCTCGCGGCCAGGGAAGTGGCCCGGGACCGGCTCGTCGTCGTCGTGCCACCCGGGCACGACTGGGTGGCACGGGACCCGATCCCCGTCGCCGAACTGGCCGCGACACCGCTGATCCAGCGCGAGCCGGGGTCCGGGACGCGGATCACCCTCGAACACGCCGTCCCGGACTGCGCTCCGCCGCTGCTCGAACTGACCTCCTGCACCGCGGTGAAGGCGGCGGTCGTGGCGGGCAACGCCCCGGCGGTGTTGTCCTCGCTGGCGGTCGCGACCGACGTCAAGGACGGGCGGCTGGTGCCGGTCGGGGTGGACGGTCTGCAGCTTCCGCGCCGTTTGACCGCGATCTGGGATCCGGTGCGCGGACTGCACGGCGCTTCGAGAGACTTCTTCGACATCGCGCTCGGTGCGACGACCTGACGGAGCGCGGTCGGGTGACGGGCGCGGGTGACGACTGGGCGAGAAGTCAGGTGGCGCCCGGGAACCCGAACTGACGCCACGCCTCGTAGGTGACGACGGCGGCGGCGTTCGACAGGTTGAGCGAGCGGCGCCCCGGCAGCATGGGGATGCGCAGACGGGCGGTGACGTGTGGGTCGTCGAGCACTTCCGCGGACAGTCCGGTGGGCTCGGGTCCGAACAGGAGGACGTCGCCCTCGCGGTACTCCACGTCCGTGTACGACGTCTCGGCATGTGCGGTGAACGCGAACACCCGTGCGTCGCCGATCGCGGCCCACGCCGCAGCGAGGTCGGCGTGCACGGTGACCGAGGCGAGGTCGTGGTAGTCGAGCCCCGCACGCCGCAGCTTCGGCTCCGACAGGTCGAAGCCCAGTGGCCCCACCAGATGCAGCTCGCACCCCGTCCCGGCGACCAGGCGGATCGCGTTCCCCGTATTGGGGGGAATGCGGGGTTCGTGGAACATCACTCGGAACACCGCAACAGCATAGGGAGACAGCGACGCGGAAAAGGTGGCGGGTCGAGACGCCGCGAAGGCATCGACCCGCCACCACGGTCCTGCGATCAGCCGGTGTAGCTGACGGACGGATCGACGAACTCGTTCGTCACGAGATCCTCGGGTGTCAGATCCTCGGGGATCGTCAGGCCCTGGGCCGCGTAGATCGGACGGAGGATGTCCACGAGTTCGGCCACCCGCTCGAGGTCGAAGTCCCCGAGCGCGGGTGTGGGACCGTTGTCCACCAGCCCGAGCTCGCGCATCGTGCTGACCGCGTACGCCGCATTACCCGTGTCGTACACCCATCCGGTGTCGTAGGCCGCGACCGAATCGACGATGATCGTGTTCGCGTGGTCGGGGGACTCCAGGTATCCGACGATGCTTCGCTGGATCACCGGCACCAGCTTCTCGAGGCACGCCGACGTCTCGTCGAGCCGGTCGCTGCGCACCGAGATCGTCGACTTGTAGGTGGGGAACCCCGCGTCGTGGACGAGTTCGTAGGCGACCGGTTTCTTCCAGCCCTCGACCTCGTTCTCGTACACGTAGGGTTCCGAACTCGCGAAACCCTGCTGCGCGTTGGCGCCACCCGCGGTGACGAAGTACGACGGCGTGCCGTCGTAGCTGCCGTCCACCTGCTCCGGAGACAGGATTCCCGACCCGGTGAGGTAGTCTATGTACGGCTCGTCCTGCCGGTACAGCACGGTCACGTCCTCGGACTTCAGATCCGCGATCGTGCGGGCCTGCGGATAGGTCGCCGGGTCCCACATGATGATCTGCGGGCTCTTCTCGGTCGGTGCCAGGACACTGATCGTCGGGGTGCTCGCGTAGTTCGACACCGCGTGATCGGCATCGACGAAGCCGAGCAGGATGTCCGGATCCTGATAGAGCTGTGAGGTGACGGACTGGAACCCGATCGCCGGCCCGCCGGCCCGGATCTCCAGATCGACACCGGTGTACTCGCCGTCCGCGAACAGGGGCCCGCTCGTGCGCTTGAGGTCGGCGTCGATCGCCGGGTCCGGGCCGAGGAGGTGGTACATGAATCCGGTCTCGGCCTGGGGGTTCCAGCCGGTCTGGACGACGACGGTTGCAGGGCAGTCCTGCGAGAGGTCGACGGCGCCGATCGGGCCGTCGTACGCGGCCGGCTCGGAAGCGGCGTCGCTGCCGCAGCCGGCGAGGGCCACGGCGGTGAGCGCGGCCAGTGAGCAGGCGCCGGTGCGAGAGACGCCGGTGCGAGAGACGCCGAGGTGCCGGCGATGCGAGGAACTGGAGTGGGACATGAATCCTCCTGGGGGTGAGGGACGGCCGGGATCGGGGAAGATCGAGGGACGGATCAGGAGGGTGTCGCGGTGCGATAGGACCAGCCGGAATTCGGGAGTGCGGTGGACGCACTGATGTCGTCCTCCTTCTCGTCGTCCGACTTTCCCTGCGCGAGGAGGCCGTGGGGATCGGTCATGCGCTTGAACCGGGACTCGACCTCCGCCCAGGGCTTCATGCCACTCGCCCGCAACGTCGGTGTGTGCGTGTTCGCGATGGACAGCCCGGCCTCCTGCAGCCGAGTGGTCATCTCGGCGACCTGCTCCTGGCTCTCGAAGACGAAGACCGGGGAGCCCTGGGCGGACAGTCCACCCTCGAACCGTTTCATCTCGAGATGCATCGGCCCGACGGCGGCGAACTCCGTGTGGACCGCCATGATCGATTCGAGCAGTGTGTCGGCGGGGAACATCGCGAGCAATCCGATGAACGCGCGATCGAGCCGCTGGTAGTGCATCATCGAATGCCCCCAGGTGAATTCGTACAACGGGCAGTCGTAGACCCCGGCGCCCTCGTCGCAGCGGTACCCGATGCTCCCGCCGCACTCGCGAACGAGATCCTCCACGTCGGGCATCGACTGCTCGGCCGCCATCGCCAGCACCATCGCGTGCCCCGGCGGGACGAATCCGGCCAGATCGGGAAAGTAGGTGGGGAGTGGGTCGGCGTGCAGCGACACGAGTTTCTTCAGCACCCCCTCGCTACGGCAGATCTCCACCGAGAAGCGGGCGGCGGAGGCGAAGTCGGGGAACGAGATCACGAGCTCCTGCCACGTCCACGCCGGCGCGGTGGGCAGTTCGACCTCGGTGATGATGCCGTTCGCGCCGTACGCGTGGTGCACGGTGTTGACGTCGGCGCCGACCAGTTCCACCAGACGGGGCTCCTCCTCGACCGTCATCACCTCGATCGCCGTGATGTTGCCGCGATCGCGCAGGATTCCCCAGTGGCAGCTGCCGATCCCGGCGTGTCCGCCGGCGAGATAGCCACCGATCGTCGCCTGCCGGGTGGTGGACGGGTGCATGCGCAACTCCCAGCCGGTGGGACGGATCGCCGCATCGATGTCCGCGACGAGGGTGCCGCACAGCGCTCGCACCGTGCCGAGACGCTGCGCGACGATCCCGGTGACCCCGGTGACGTCGACGACGGCGCCGCCGCTCAGCGGGACACCCTGGCCGAACTGTGCGGTGCCGCCGCCCCGGACGGTGATCGGGATGCGGTGCCGGGCGCAGGCGGCGACGACGGTACGCAGTTCCGCCTTGCTTCCGGGGGCGATGTAGATGTCGGCGATCTTGCCGCGCAACACCTCTCGCAGGATGGGGCTCTGCGCGAAGCGGTCGCGGCTCTTGGCACGCAGAAGACGGGGTTCGGACGAATGGGTGATGTCCCCCAGATCCTCTGCGAGTCGTGCGAGTGATCCGGGGTCGACGGTGGTGACGGACACGGGTGCTCCTGACGGTGAGGCGGACAGTGGGTCGGGTGGAACAGGGTGGAGTCGAGCCGCTCAGGCGGTCCGGTACAGGCGGCGGGCGCGGTCCCGGCAGTCGTGCTCGGCGTCCGGATCACGGTCGGTGGGTCCGCCGCCGACGCGCGTGCCGCCGAGGTAGACGTCCGTGATGTCGGCCGCGGACACGGCGAGGACCGCGAAGGCCCACAGATCGAGCCGGTCGGGCGGCAGCGGCGCCGGTGGACGGATCACCAGGAAGTCGGCGAACTTGCCGACCTCGAGGCTGCCGACCCGATCTGCGATTCCGAGGATCTCGGCACTGCCGAGTGTGTGCATGCGCAGCACTCCGTGGGCGTCGAGAACAGTGGCGTCGCGGGCAAGCGCCCGCAGCAGGTACAGGCCGGTGCGCATGTTCTGGAAGGGGTCGGCGACGTCGGCGCTCGCCTGCCCGTCGACGCCCATACCGATCCGCAGGCCCGCGTCCCGGTATCCGGGGATATCCGGGATACCGGAGCCCAGGCGACCGTTGGACAGCGGATTCCACACCATCGCCGCTCCGGCCTCGGCGCAGGTGTCGCGGATGCGGGGTGTGGTGTGGATGAAGTGTGCGAACAGCGTGTCGGGGCCGATTCGCCCCGCGGCGAGCAGGTCGTCGAACGACGCCTGCTGCTCCGCGGCGACGGTGGGGTCCTCGAGGTAGTGCGCGTGCAGGCCGAATCCGAGCTCGCGGAGCAGCGTGGCTTCCTCGCGCATCGCCGCGACCGGGAGCAGGCCGGTGGTGTTGACGGAGATCCCGAGGACGCGGTGCCGGTCGTCGCGGGTCAGGTGCGCGAACTTGTCGATGTCGCCGAGTCTTTCGTCCGCGGAGGCCTCTCGCGTCGACGAGAACGAGTACACCGTGCGGGCGGGTACGTCGAGGGCGGCCTGCCATTGCTCGACGGGGCCGTGCCCGAAGTCGTGGGTGTGGTTGCACACGGTGGTGATTCCGTGCCGTAGCAGGTCGTCGTAGCCGTGCCGGGTGAACGCGTACATGTCCTCGTCCGCGAGGTGCGGGCCGAATCGCTTGTGCAGGCGATCGATCCATCCCATCGTGGAGCAGCCGTCGGCGATGCCGCGGAACACGCTCTGCCACAGGTGGCTGTGTGCCGAGACGAAGCCCGGGAGGACGAGGGCGCCGTCGAGATCGACACGCGTGTCGGCCGGCGCGGCCTCGTCTTCGGGGAAGGTGCCGGGTGCGGTGCGGGAGATCGTGCCGTCGGCCTCGACGACGAGGTGGCCGAGCCGGGGTGCGGCTCCGGGATCGTGGACCGGGTAGATCATCCCGTTGTCGAAGACGGTTCTGGCGCGGGTGGATGTCACTCTCATCGGCAACTCGGCTCCCGGAAGTGGTCGGACCGAACTCGGAGGTTCTCGGACAGTGCCTAAACGTTTTTTCAGCGGTGTGCACCCAGGGTGAGGTACCAGCGTTGCGCGGACGTAAATCCGGGTTGCAGCTACGTTGCCAAATCGTTTAGCCACCGGCCAGGGCGCGGGGGTAGGCTCCTGATCGGACATCGGACGATCCGGCGGCGTCGCCGGCGAGAGGACGGGTATGGCAGCGCGGAGACCCACCATCCGCGACGTGGCCGCTGCCGCCGAGGTGTCGGTGGCCACGGTCTCGCACGCCCTCAACGGCAAGGGACGGCTGGAGGACGCCACTCGGGCCCGCATCCGGGAAGTCGCGGACCGGCTCGGATACCGCGCCGATCCGCGGGCTCGTGCGCTGCGGACCGGGACGGGCAACACGATCGCACTGGTCGCGTCCCTGCTCGCGGACGAGGGTGCCGACCGGGAGGGGCGGCTGGACTGGTACACCCGCGCCGCGTTCGCGGCGGCCGACGAGTGCCTCCGTCAGGGGTACGCCCTGGTGCTGGTGCCGCCGTCGGATCAGCAGAGCTGGGCCGCGAACCTCGCGGTGGACGGCGTGCTGGCGATCGACCCCGACCCCAGTGACGGCATCGTCGCCACTCTGCTCCAGCGGAGTCTGCCCGCGGTCGTCGTGGGCGGGGCGGACGAGTCCCCGGAGATGGCGACGGTCGCCCTGGACCGGGCGAGCGCCGTCGAGGTGGTGATGGCGCACTTCCTCGCTCGCGGTTGCGCGCATCCCGCGCTCGTCGTCGACGGCAGCCGACGGCACATCGCCACCGGCACCCACCGCGCCTACCTCGCGTGGTGCGCGGCACACGGCTTCTCCCCGAAGGTCGCGGTTGCCCCCACCGGTGTGTCTCGGTCGGAGAGCGGGAAACGCGCCATGGCGGAACTGCTCACCGCCCACCCCGAGGTCGACGCGGTCTACGTACCGTTGGATTCACTCGCGGTCGGAGGGGCGGAGGCGATCGGGGAACTTGCCTCGGCGCCGGGCCGGGTCCGCCGGGACATTCGGGTGGTGACGTCCGAGGGCCTGCTGGCCAGGCACGCGAACCCGCCGCTGACCGCGGTCGACACCAAGCGTGAGCAGCAGGCGGTCGCAGCCACCCGGATGCTCGTCGAACAACTGCGGACCGGCCGTCTACCCGAATCCCGGACCTTCGCTGCCACGCTCGTCGTGCGTGACTGACTCCCGCCTTCCTGGGGTGTCTCCGTGCGGGTGCATGATGAAGGAATGGATGCGGTGGACGAGGTCGTCGGCGAGGACTATTCGGAGGCGCGGCTCACCGGGCAGCGATGGGAGAACAGGCACTTCACCGACTGCACCTTCCGGGACGCCGATCTCGGCGAGTTGCACACCCGCTCGGTGGTGTTCACCCGTTGCGACTTCACCGGGACGGATCTCGGCGACTCCGTGCATGCACTCACCGCATTCCGGTCCTGCAGGTTCACCAGAACCACACTGTGGCACAGCGAATTTCGTGGATGCAGCTTCCTCGGGTCGGAGTTCGACCAGTGTCGGATGAGGCCGATGCTCGTCGAGGAGGTGGACTTCACGCTCGCCTCGCTCGGGGGCGCCGACCTCCGCGGTGTCGACTTCACGGACTGCCGATTCCGGGAGGCCAACCTGGTGCGGACGGACATGCGCAAGACGACGCTGTGTTCGGCGGACCTGTTCGGTGCTCGCACCGGTGGGGTGAACCTCGACGACGCGGACCTGCGCGGGGCTCATGTCGGGGCAGACCTGTGGACCACGGCGTCCCTGAACCGCGCCCGAATCGACCTGACCCAGGCCGTCGCGTACGCCGCGGCGCACGGTCTGCTGGTCGAGAACTGATTCGCCGGTCACCGATGCCGCTGGGCCGCGGCAACGACGGGTACCGGGGCGGGACACGAAGAAGGGCCCCGAGACGGAGCGGCGGCACCGAACCACGGCATGAAACAATGGGGGCCGTGACTGCGACACTCCTGGACGGCAAGGCGACCCGTGACGAGATCTTCGAGGACCTGAAGACGCGTGTCAGTGCGCTGGCAGCGCGCGGCGTCGTCCCGGGACTGGGCACCGTGCTGGTCGGCGACGACCCCGCCTCCGCCGCCTACGTCCGCGGCAAGCACTCCGACTGCGCCAAGGTGGGGATCACCTCGATCGCGCGCCAGCTGCCGGGAGACATCGGCCAGGCCGAGCTCGACGCCACGATCGACGAACTCAACACGAACCCCGAATGCACCGGCTACATCGTGCAGCTTCCACTGCCGAAGCAGCTGGACGAGAACAGCGCTCTGGAACGGATCGACCCGTCCAAGGACGCGGACGGACTCCACCCGGTCAACCTCGGCCGACTGGTCCTCGGCACCCCGGCACCGCTGCCGTGTACCCCGCGCGGCATTCTGCACCTGCTACGCCGCTACGACGTCCCGATCGCGGGAGCGAACGTGGTGGTCGTGGGACGCGGGATCACCGTCGGCAGGTCGATCGGGCTGCTGTTCACTCGCAGGAGTGAGAACGCCACGGTCACCCTCTGCCATACCGGCACCCGGGACCTCGCCGCGGAGGTGCGGCGCGCGGACATCGTCGTCGCCGCCGCCGGCGTGCCGGGACTGATCACCCCGGAGATGGTCAAGCCGGGCGCAGCGGTCGTCGACGTCGGCGTCAGCCGCACCGAGGACGGACTGCGCGGCGATGTGGCACCCGGAGTCGACGAAGTGGCCGGCTGGCTGTCGCCGAACCCGGGAGGTGTCGGCCCGCTCACCCGCGCCTTCCTGCTCACCAACGTCGTCGAGCGCGCCGAGCGGATCGCCGCCGACCTCGCCTCGACACCCAGCTGACGTGACCGCCGGGGCGCTCGTGAAGAGGAACTTCGCGATCCTCGTCGTGCTCGCGGTCATCGTGGCAGCTCTCGTGCTGGTGGCAGCGGATCGCTGGCGGCGCGGAGCGCTCGTGTTCGGTGCCGCCGTACTGGTCGCTGCCGTACTGCGACTGGTGCTCTCGGAGGAGCAGGCGGGGCTGCTGGCGGTGCGGGGCAAGCCATTCGACGTGACCGCCCTCACCGCGGTCGGCGGCGCGATCGTGTGGTTGGCCATCTCGATCGATCCGCTGGGGACCGGCTAACGGTCCGGAGCGGGACGGCCATGCGATGGTTCGGCGACGTCGAAATGAGCCAGCCCGTGGGGTCTGCCGTTGATCTGCAGGCCGACACGGTGCGAGCCAGGGTGGTATCGCCGAGTCGTGAGGGGCGCGAAGCTGTGTCGGCGGAGTGCCGACCATTGCTCCCCCGGGGCCAGGACCCGTCGGCTCAGGGTGAACACCTTGACCGAATGGGTGCCGTCGGCGCGGCGGAAGTGAATGGCGTAGTCGACCGCGAAGGCTGCCGTCTGGGATCCGGCGTTGGCAACGGAATAGCGGAACTCGAGGTGTCCTCCGACCGTGACGCGGGAGTCGGTGAGTTCCGGGCCGACGACATGTGTCGGGGCGTCGGCGTCGTATCCGAGGAGACGGAGTGCCTCGGGGTCCCCCTTCTTGACAAGAGTGCGCAGGCCGCGGCGAAGAACCGAGGGGGTGAAGTCGTCGGGCTGGCGGGCCCACCCCGCGGCGATGTCGATCGTGAGGTCGCGATCGTGGTGGCTGACGTCGTTGAGATGATTCGCCACCGATCTGCGTACGTATTCGGAGTCGTCGAAGCGCAGAGCGTCGATGATCTTTCTGGTTCTCGCGGGGTTCGCGGTCAATTCGGGAACACGCACTGCCCACGGCAGGCGTGGTCGGGTCGACTCACTGGCGAGCCGACGGACATGTGGATCAGGGTTGCTCGTCCAGGATTCCGCGGTACGAAGTGTGAGGTCGAGGTCAGCCCGCAAGAACGGCCGAATCGCGGATTCGGCGGTAAGCCGCGGTGTCAGGGCGGCGAGCAGTTCGAGTGCGCGATCGGCTGACTCCGCTCCCCGGACAGCCACCGCTTCGTTCACCGGGAAAGTCATCCATCCGGTGAAGTCGTTCTGGTCCAGTGCCGCGCGCAGCACAGTGGCGAAAGTGGGGAACTCGGAAGGTAGGTCCGTGAGGATCGCGTCGCGTGTCATCGTGACACGCTCCGAGAACCGCAGACCGCCGAGGCGGGAGGCGCATCCGAGTAGCGTGCGGGTCGGCCCGCCGCCTGCTCGGCGCAGACATGTGCTCAGAGCGAAGACTGATCGTGCATTCAACAACTCGTCTGCGGTGGGCACGCCCCCAGCCTCCTTCGGCGTCCGGATTCCTCGGTGGTCGGCGACTATGCGGTGTGCAGGACCGCGCCGTGCCGCATCTCGTGTACGTGGCCGATCTGGCGGAAGAAGCCCTGTGTTCGTTCGTGCCGGGGCATTTCCTCGGCTGCGCGCGCGGCAGCCTCGGGTGAGGACCAGATGAGGAAGTCCATCAGGGACCCGTCGTCGGTGCGGGCCAGGTGCGCGCCGAGGAAATCACTGCCGTACCGCTCTCGGAGAACCTCGATGAGAGATTCCCGCCCTGCGAGGAGGAGATCCGGGTCGGAGGCGTCGAAACGGACGTACTCGATCGTTGGGGGCATCGCGTGCACTCCTTCTATTATCACGGGTTTGTCCATCAAAACCGTGAGCGAGACAGTATCATGGTTTCGTTCGGCTGAAACCGTTAGTGTGAGTGTGGTGATTCGCGACTTGGAGGAGATGCCGTGGATCGGTGAGAACTGTGCACTCGATCTCGCGAACACGATCGTTCGCAACGCCGGAACTCGTCCCGACGTGGACTTCTTCACCGATGCCCGACTTCTGCACCGATGGCGTTCGGTTGTCGACCGTCGCATCGCCGACGTACCGACGGATCAGCTTGTCGAGTGGAGGTCTCTCGTCCGGGAGTCGCTTGTCGTAGTTGGCGAGTCGGGTAACGTACCGGCGCGGGTGAGGATTCGCCTCAACGCTCTCGCGGAGGGTGCTCCCGTGGTTCTGAAAATGGACGAGGGTGGCGTGGTCCGTCACGTCGATCGCGCGGACTGCCCGCCCGATGCGGTAGTGGCACGCGAGACGCTGCGGCTCATCGGCTCGACGAACGAGTTCGCGGTGCGACTGTGTGACGCGCCCAGTTGTGGGATGTTCTTTGTTCCGCGTCGCCGGAACCAGGAGTGGTGCACGACCCGATGCGGTGCCCGGGTCCGATCCAGTCGCCGATACGAGGCGAGTTCGCGCCTCGAATAGGCCGGTGGTCGCAAGGGCCGGTTCAGCCGAGGGCCGGGAGCCTGATCGAAGGGCGCTGATCGCGGGAGCGGGGCGTTCGCCGGACGCGGCAACAGCGGGCTCGCCCCGGCGCTAACGTCCCGCGCGCGCGAGTGTCATGGTCTCGCCCAGCAACTCGGCCATCGCCTCGGCCTCGGTGAGGAAGCCGTCGTGGCCGTCCCGGGACTCGAGCACGCGAAGGTCGCCGCTCGTCGGGATCAGTTCGGCGAGCTCCTCCTGCAACCTCAGGGGATACAGCCGATCCGAATCGACGCCCGCGACGATGACGGGCGCGGTGATCCGCGCCAGCGCGGCGGCGATCCCACCGCGACCACGGCCGACGTCGTGTCGGTTCATCGCCTCGCTCAACAGGACGTACGTCCCCGGGTCGAAACGGCTCACGAGCTTGTCGGCCTGGTATTCGAGGTAACTCTGCACGGAGTAGCGACCGCCGTCCCAGGGATCCTCGCCGTCCTGGGCGGAATTCGCGAACCTGCTGTCCAGTTCGTGCTCGGTGCGATACGTCAGGTGCGCGATCCGGCGTGCGATGCCGAGCCCGACGCGGGGCGCGCGGTCGGTGCCGTAGTAGTCGCCACCCTGCCAGTCCGGGTCCCCGGTGATCGCCGCGATCTGGGTGGTCTGGGTGCCGATCTGGTCCGCGGTGGCCCGGGCGCCGACGGCCACCACGAGCGCGGCCGAGACCCGGTCGGGGTGGGTGACGGCCCACTCGAGCGCGCGCATGCCGCCCATCGAGCCGCCGACCACCGCCGCGAGCCGGTCGATCCCGAGGAGATCGACGAGGATGCGCTCGGCCGTGACCTGGTCGCGGATCGACGTGTACGGGAATCGGCTGCCGTAGGGACGGCCGTCCGGTGCGAGCGAGCCGGGGCCGGTGGATCCGCGGCAGCCGCCGAGGACGTTGACGGCCACGACGCACCACTCGTCGGTGTCGACCGGCGCGCCGGGGCCGATCATGCCCTCCCACCATCCGGGGGAGGGGTGGACGTCGTCGGCGGGTCCGACGACGTGGGAGTCGCCGGTCAGCGCGTGCTCGACCAGCACCACGTTGTCGCGGGTGGGGGAGAGCTCGCCCCAGCGCTGGACCGCGAGCGACACGGACTCGACGGTGGATCCGCTCTCGAGTTCGACCGGGCCGATGTCGACGGTGCTCAGCCGGCCGTCGGGAAGCAGCAGCTCGTGCACCGATGTCGCCGTCAAGATCCGACCGCCGTCAGTCCGGAACGCAGATCGGCGAGGATGTCGTCGATGCCCTCGATCCCGACCGCCAGGCGCACCAGGCCGGGGGTGACGCCTGCTGCGAGTTGCTCCTGCGCGGACAGTTGCGAATGTGTCGTGGATGCCGGGTGGATGACGAGCGAACGCACGTCCCCGATGTTGGCGACGTGGCTGTGCAGCGTCAAGGCGTCGACGAATCGCTTGCCTGCCTCCAGCCCGCCGGCGAGTTCGAACGCGACGATCGCGCCGGTGCCCTTCGGGGCGAGCTCGAGTGCGCGTGCGTGCCACGGTGACGACTCGAGCCCGGCGTAGCTCACCGAGGTGACCTGGGCCTGCCCTTCGAGGAACTCCGCGACGGCCTGAGCGTTGGCGATGTGACGCTCCATGCGGAGGCTGAGGGTCTCGATGCCCTGGCTGATGAGGAACGCGTTGAACGGTGAGACCGCGGAGCCGAGATCGCGCAGCAACTGGACGCGGGCCTTGAGCGCGAACGCGGGAGGCCCGAGCTCGGCGAAGACCACTCCGTGATAGCTCGGGTCCGGGTGGGTGAAGCCGGGGAATCGGTCCCGGCCTTCCTCGTCCCGGACCGTCCAGTCGAAGGTGCCGCCGTCGACGATCACCCCGGCGATCGCGGTGCCGTGTCCGCCGAGGTACTTGGTCGCCGAATGGACCACGATGTCCGCACCGAGCTCGAGCGGACGGATCAGGTACGGCGTGGGAACGGTGTTGTCCACGACGAGCGGCAGCCCGTGCGCGTGCGCGACCTCCGCGATCCCGGGGACGTCGAGTACGTCGTTCATCGGGTTCGAGACGGTTTCGCCGTAGAACGCCTTGGTGTTCGGTCGGACGGCCGCGCGCCACTGGTCGAGATCGTCGGGATCGTCGACGAACGAGACCTCGATGCCGAGCTTCGGCAGCGTGTAGTGGAAGAGGTTGTAGGTGCCCCCGTAGAGCCGCGGACTCGAGACGACGTGGTCGCCGGATCCGGCGATGTTGAGGATCGCGAAGGTCTCCGCTGCCTGTCCGGACGCGAGCAACAGTGCCGCGACTCCGCCTTCGAGGGCGGCGATGCGTTGTTCGACCGCGTCCTGGGTGGGGTTCATGATGCGGGTGTAGATGTTGCCCGGCTCCGCCAGCCCGAACAGCGCCGCCGCGTGATCGGTGTTGTCGAACGTGTACGAGGTGGTCTGGTAGATCGGCAGCGCCCGGGCCTTGGTGGTGGCGTCGGAGGTCTGTCCGGCGTGGATCTGCTTGGTCTCGAACGACCAGTTCTCGGTCATGGTGAATGCTCCGGGGTGGGTGCGCGTCGTGCGGCTGCCTGCAGTGGTCTGGACTGGCGACTACCTACGACAGTGGCAATTCGTCCACGGCGAGCAATGCGGTGTCGACAGACGATGCGGTATCGACAGGCGATGCGGTGCCGACAGGCAATTCGGGGCCGACGGGCAACTCATGGCTGACACCTCCACGTGGATCCGCGCTTGTCTCCCGACCCTGTGATCGGGGAACCAGGTCATCACCCGGGGCACCCCACCGCGGTGGAGGGTTGCCGGCCAGCCAGCCGGGGCTCGATGCTGACGCTCATGACCTCCGTCGATCTTAACCGCTGTCGACCGAGCGCCCGAACCGGCACCGAACACGCCTTCCATCTGCGGAAAGTTACCCATTGGTAGTAACCTGTTCCATGCCCCGCCGGTTGAAGTTTCCGGACATAGCAGTACGCTTGTCTTGTTTGGGACCGGTCTCGCCGAGGTCGACCCCGACCGGCTAGCTTTGATAATCGAATCGTTCGCGGACTCACCCACAAAGTGCGTTCGTGGTCGTGCAACCAGGGAAACTTCCTACAGCGACCCAGGAAACTCAGGAGGACGCGAAGCACCCATGTCCAAAATCAAGGTTGAGGGCACCGTCGTAGAACTCGACGGCGACGAGATGACACGCATTATCTGGCAGTTCATCAAAGACAAGCTCATCCATCCGTATCTGGATGTGAATCTCGACTACTACGACCTCGGCATCGAGTACCGCGACGCCACCGACGACCAGGTGACGGTCGACGCCGCGAACGCCATCAAGCAGCACGGTGTGGGTGTCAAGTGCGCGACCATCACCCCCGACGAGGCCCGGGTGGAGGAGTTCGGCCTCAAGAAGATGTGGCGGTCCCCGAACGGCACCATCCGCAACATCCTCGGCGGCACGATCTTCCGTGCGCCGATCATCATCTCCAACGTCCCGCGCCTGGTTCCCGGCTGGACCAAGCCGATCATCATCGGCCGTCACGCATTCGGCGACCAGTACCGCGCCACCGACTTCAAGGTCCCCGGACCGGGCACGGTGACCATCACGTACACCCCCGCGGACGGCAGCGAGCCGATCGAGCACGAATTGGTGAACTTCCCCGAGGCGGGTGGCGTCGTCCAGGGGCAGTACAACTTCACCAAGTCCATCGAGGACTTCGCTCGCGCGTCGCTCAACTACGGCCTGCAGCAGAACTACCCGGTCTACCTGTCGACGAAGAACACGATCCTCAAGGCGTACGACGGTGCGTTCAAGGACATCTTCCAGCACATCTACGAGACCGAGTTCAAGGCCGAGTTCGATGCTGCGGGGCTCACCTACGAGCACCGCCTCATCGACGACATGGTCGCCTCTGCGCTCAAGTGGGAGGGTGGCTACGTCTGGGCCTGCAAGAACTACGACGGCGACGTCCAGTCGGACACCGTCGCCCAGGGCTTCGGTTCGCTGGGTCTGATGACATCGGTGCTGCTGACTCCGGACGGCAAGACCTGCGAGGCGGAGGCCGCACACGGCACCGTCACTCGCCACTTCCGTCAGCACCAGCAGGGCAAGCCGACGTCGACCAACCCGATCGCGTCGATCTTCGCCTGGACCCGTGGCCTCGACCACCGCGGCAAGCTCGACAACACCCCCGAGGTGCGCGGGTTCGCCCAGGATCTCGAGGACGTCGTCATCCGGACCGTCGAGGGCGGGCAGATGACGAAGGATCTCGCGATGCTCGTCGGCGGCGACCAGGGCTACCTCACCACCGAGGAGTTCCTGGGAGCACTCGACGTCAATCTGCAGAAGGCGCTCTCGAACCGATAGCGCACCACGGACGGGCGGTTCCCGGCGCGGCGATGCCGCTGCCCGCGGAGCCGCCCGTTCGCCGTGTCCGACGACGTCTACCGACGTTCGAGACGCACGTCCAGTTTCTCCTGGTAGAACGCCACGAGCCCGGTGATCGCCCGCGACTCGTCGAACGGGGTGGGATAGCTCCAGGCGACGTCGCGCAGCACCCCGCGGCCGACGTGGGCGTCGAAGTAGGTGGCCTCGCCCTTGTACGGGCACCAGGTCCGGGTGGCGCTCGGGACGAGCTCGATCAGGACGTGCTCGACGGGGAGATAGAACCGGGCGAACGGGAAGCCCGTCTCGAACAGCATCCGGTGGTCCGCCGACTCGGCGATCCTCTCGCCGTCGCATCCGATCGTCAGCAGCCGGGAACAACTGCGGACGTCGATCCGATGGAACGGATCGCGCGGGTGCCCGTCGATCGGGTCGTCCTCCTCGTACCACCGGCCGTCGTCGACGTGCAGCAGCACGTACTCCTGCAGCCCGGGGTCCGCGAGGCGCACGGCCTGGCCGACGCGCAGCCCGCCGACGACGACATCGAACTCGATACCCCGGGCGGTGTGCGTCCGGGGAGTGAGGTCCGCCGCAATATCCCCCGTCGGGAATGCATAGGACGGCACGTGCTGTTGCGGTTCCCAGACGAGGACCGCGCTCGTCGAATCGACGATCGTCGCGTCACCGGACCGCACCCGGACGCGCTTCGGGGTGGGTTCGCAGCGCGCGCTCTTGCGGAGACCGGCGAGTTCGGTGCGCATCTCGACTGCCATGGTTCGAGTCTGCTCCGGGCGCGTCGGCTGCGCACGTCGATCAGCAGACCGGCCCCACGGGAACCACCAGCAACGAGAGAAACGGTGACAGTGACGACCACGACCCAGCCCGCCGGGCGCGTAGGCACCCCGTCGCTGCATCCGTCGCACCGGATGCTCGCGCTGATCGCCCTCGCGATGGGCGGATTCGGTATCGGTACCACCGAGTTCGTGGCCATGGGATTGCTGCCGGAGATCGCGGCCGGACTGTCGGTCACCGAGCCCGTCGCCGGCCACACCATCTCCGCGTACGCGCTCGGCGTCGTCGTCGGTGCGCCGCTGATCGCGGTACTCGGCGCGCGGCTGCCGCGCAAGCCGCTGCTTCTCGGCATGGTGGCCGTCTTCGTGCTCGGGAACGCGGCATCGGTGATCGCCCCGACCTACGAGACGCTGATCGCGGCCCGGTTCCTCGCCGGGTTCCCGCACGGCGCGTACTTCGGTCTCGCGGCGCTGGCGGCCGCGCACATCGCCGAGCCGGGCAAGCGGGCGAAGTCCGTCGCTCTGGTGATGATGGGTCTTTCCGTGGCCAACGTGATCGGGGTTCCGGTGGCGGCGTGGCTCGGCCAGCACTTCGGATGGCGCGCGGCCTTCGCGCTCGTCGCGATCATCGGGCTGGTCACCATGGCCGCGATCTGGCGGTGGGTCCCCGCCCTCCGCGGGATGACCCTGACCCGGCCGCGTACCGAACTCGGGGCGCTGCGCCGCCCCCAGGTCCTGCTCACCCTCGCGGTCGGCATGGTCGGGTTCGGCGGAATGTTCGCCGTATACACCTATATTTCGACAGCCTTGACCGACGTGTCCGGGCTGTCGGCATCGATGATTCCCGTCGCGCTGATGATCTACGGCGTCGGCATGGTCGCGGGCAACTTCGCAGGCGGTGCACTCGCCGACCGGGCACTCGTACCGGGGTTGTTCGTCTCGATGGGTGCCCTCACCTGCCTCCTGGTGGCCTTCGTCTTCGCGCTCGGCAACCCGGTGACCGCGCTGCTCGGGTTGTTCCTCATCGGCGCAGCCGGAGCGTCGATGGTGCCGGGGCTGCAGACGCGGCTGATGGATGTCGCCGCGGACGCGCAGAGCCTCGCAGCGTCCCTCAACCACGCCGCGCTGAACCTGGCCAACGCGTTCGGGGCCTGGATCGGTGGCGTCGTCATCGCTGCCGGTTTCGGCTATCGCGCCCCGGCCGCCGTCGGCGCGGTGCTCGCCGCGGGAGGTCTCGTCGTCCTCGTCGTAGCGGTGCTCGTCGAGCGCCGCTCGGCCCGTGTCGGCAGCATCCGCTAGGGTCCCGGCCGTGTCGCACATCATCTCCACGGTCAACGTCAACGGCGTCCGCGCCGCCGCCCGCAAGGGCCTCGTCGAGTGGCTCGGAGCCACCGAGGCCGACGTCGTGTGCCTGCAGGAGACGCGGGCCAGTGACGAGCAACTGCGCGACACCCTCGCGCCGTCCCTCGACGGCGGCTGGCACGTCGTGTCCGCCGAGCCGGCGGCCAAGGGCCGCAACGGTGTCGCCGTGCTGTCCAGGGAGCCGGCCGACGCGGTCCGGATCGGCCACGGCGACGACGAGTTCGCGGAAGCCGGCCGCTACCTCGAGGCGGATTTCGGTGACCTGACCGTGGCGAGCCTCTACCTGCCCTCGGGGGAAGCGCAGACACCCCGGCAGGACGAGAAGGAACGATTCATGGAATCGTTCGCCGCCCATCTGGGTGACACGGCGGCAGAGGCGGCCGCGGCCGACCGCGACATCGTCGTCTGCGGCGACTGGAACATCGCGCACACCGAACTCGACCTGAAGAACTGGAAGACGAATCGGAAGAACTCCGGCTTCCTCCCGCACGAGCGGGACTGGCTGAGCGCGTTGCTGGCAGCGGACGCGGCGTGGGTCGACGTCGTCCGCAGTCTCCGTCCCCACGTCGACGGGCCGTACTCGTGGTGGTCCTACCGGGGCAAGGCGTTCGACAACGACGCGGGCTGGCGCATCGACTACCAGATCGCCACGCGAGCGCTCGCCGACCGCGCCAAGGATGCGCGTGTCGAACGTGCGGCCACCTACGATCAGCGCTGGTCCGACCACGCCCCGGTCACCGTCCACTATCGTTGACGCGCAGGCAGGGGCCTGTGCGCTGCCGCCGCGCAGCACGAAGAGACCGCATGAAAAGATCGAAACCATGTCGACACCTGCACCGACCGCTCCCTCCGCGAAGCCCCGGGTCCTGTCCGGAATCCAGCCGACCGCCGACTCGTTCCACCTCGGCAACCTGATCGGCGCGCTGCAGCAGTGGATCCCCCTGCAGGACGATCACGACGCGTTCTACTTCATCCCGGACCTGCACGCGATCACGGTCCCGCAGGACCCGAAGGAGCTGCGCCGCCGCACGAAGGTGGCCGTCGCGCAGCTGCTCGCCCTCGGCATCGACCCGGACCGGGCGACCTTGTTCGTGCAGAGCCAGGTTCCCGAGCACGCCCAGCTCGCGTGGGTACTCGAGTGCATCACGGGATTCGGTGAGGCCAGCCGGATGACACAGTTCAAGGACAAGTCCGCCAAGCAGGGGGCCGACCACGCGAGCGTGGGGCTGTTCACCTATCCGATGCTCATGGCGGCGGACATCCTCCTCTACCGGCCGCAGCTGGTCCCGGTCGGCGAGGATCAGCGGCAGCACCTCGAACTCGCCCGCGACCTCGCCGGCCGGTTCAATTCCCGCTTCGGCAAGGCCTTCGTGATCCCCGAGCCGAAGATCGTGAAGGGCACCGCGAAGATCTACGACCTGCAGGACCCGACCTCCAAGATGAGCAAGTCCGCGGCCAGCCCTGCGGGGCTGATCAACCTGCTCGACGATCCGAAGGTCTCGGCGAAGAAGATCAAGTCGGCGGTGACCGACAACGAGCGCGAGATCCGCTACGACCCGGAGAACAAGCCCGGCGTCAGCAACCTGCTCACGATCCAGGCAGCGCTGTCCGGCTCGCCGATCGATTCTCTGGTCGCCGGTTACGCCGGCAAGGGGTACGGCGACCTCAAGGCCGACACCGCCGAGGTCCTGGCCGGTTTCGTGACACCTCTGCGCGCCAGGGTCGACGAGTACCTCGCCGACGAGGCCGAACTCGATCGTGTCATCGCTGCCGGAGCACACCGTGCTCGCGAGGTATCGTCCCAGACACTGGCAACCGTGTACGAGAAGGTCGGATTCCTGACCCCGAAGGGATGAGTGGATGGCCCGGGACGAGACGACAGTGGACGAACCGGGCTTTCTCGAGCGGCAGCGGGCCGCCCGCCCGTGGTTCGACCACCTCATGCGGGCCGCAGACCGGTACCAGAGTCAGAAGGGTGACTACTACGCGGCCGGAATCACCTACTTCAGCGTCCTCGCGCTGGTCCCGCTTCTCATGGTCGCCTTTGCCGTCGCGGGTTTCGTGCTGGCGGGCAACCCCGGCTGGCTCGACGACATCAAGGCCGCGGTCACCGAGAACGTCCCCGGCAGTCTCGGCGACACGCTCAACGGCCTGATCGATTCCGCGATCTCGTCCCGGTCGGCGGTGGGTGTGTTCGGCCTGCTCGGCGCCGCCTACGCCGGTCTCGGCTGGATGGCCAATGTGCGCGATGCACTCACCGCGATGTGGGAAAGCGTGCGCGAGCCGCCGAGTGGACTGGCGGGGACGGTCAAGACCAAGCTGAGGGACGCCGCCGCGCTGCTCGGGTTGGCGGCGGCGCTGGTGATCACGTTCGGGGCGTCCGCGCTCAGTAGCGGGCCGATCGCCCGGTCCGTCGTCGATCTGCTGGGTCTCGGCGACGTCACCGGGGTGGGCACCGCGTTGCGGCTCCTCTCCCTCGTTCTCTCGATCGTGGCGACGTGGGCCGTGCTGGCGTGGGTCATTGCCCGCTTGCCCAGGGAACCGGTCGCGTTCCGCAGCGCGATCGCGGCGGCCGCGATCGGTGCCCTCGTGTTCGAGGTGTTCAAGCAACTCGGTGCCGTCTATCTGACCGCGGTCACCGGGGGGCCGGCCGGCGTCGCATTCGGCCCCATCATCGGTCTGCTGGTGTTCGTGTTCATGAGTTCGCGGGTCCTGCTGTTCTGCACCGCGTGGGCGGCGACCACGAGATCGAGTCTCGAACTCGCCTATGTGCCACCGCCGGACCCCGCGGTCATCGCGCCACGCGTGCAGGTCGGCGAGGGGCTGCGGCTGCGGGAGGGTGCCGCTCTGGTCGGCGTCGGTGCCCTGAGTGCCCTCGGCCTGTCGGCACTTCTCGAACGGAACCGCCGCTGATCGCCGACGGTGTCCGGTCCGTTCGCCTCGAGTGAGTGATCGAGGCCCGATCCCGGTCAGTGCGCTTCGAGCACGGCGACGGTCAGCGTCACCAGTTCGTCGCTCAGCGCATCGAGTGATGTTGTCGCGCCGTCGATCTCGTTGTCGCGTTCCCATGCGGCGAGGGCCGAGATCACGAATCGTGCGGCGAGGGCGACTCGGCGTGGCCGGTCCGGCGGGTCGAGGTGGACGAGGGCGTCGGCGATCCGGGCGAACAGTGCGCGAAGGTCGTGTGTGAGCGACTCCCGCAATTCCCGTTCCTCGGGTTGTGCACTCAGCCCGGGGTCGGTGACGAAGTCGAGGCGGGCGCCGACGATCCACTGCTCGTTGAATCGGGCCCAACAGCTCGGTGTGTGACTGCCGATCTCGGTGACGATGGGGCAGATGTAGGCCGCGACGAGCTCCCGCAGCGAGGCGTGCTCGGGCAGCGCCGCCAGTCGTCGCGCGCGATCGGCCGCGATCGGTGCGGCGTGCAATTCCCAGACGGCGGCGAGGAGGCCCTCCCAGGACCCGAAATGGTAGGCGACGGCCGAGTTGTTGCGGTGGCCCGATGCCTTGACGACCTCCCGGGCGGAGGCGCCGCGCAGGCCTCGTTCGGCGACAAGTCGCTCTGCGGTGCGCACGAGACTCTGTCGCGACCTGGAATTCCTTGCTTCCGGCACGATTTTAAGATACCTATCTTAATGTTGGCATGGGGGTCGTCGGACCGATGGAGGACATCTGGTGAAGCAGTACTCTACGTCTCGCTCGTTCCGCTCGTGGCGGTCGCACTCGTCGCGACGCGGACGGCTCCGGCCGGGCCGCACGGGCGGCGTGCTGGTGGCCGTGGCCCTGGCAGTCGCCGGGTGCACCTCCGCCGATCCGGAGCCCGAGGCGCCCACGGGATCGCTCGAGCCGGGCGCCCTGCTCACGTCGGCCGAGCTCTCGGGTGCGGCGGTGCTTCCCTCCGCGGCACGCAACGAACTGGTCACCTATCTGTCCGACGGCGCGGAAGGCGACCCTGTCGTGGTGTCCGGAACCGTCGCGGTTCCGCCCGGATCACCGCCGGAAGGTGGGTGGCCGGTGGTCAGCTGGGCCCACGGAACCACCGGCGTGGCGGACGCCTGCGCCCCGTCCGCCGCCACCGCCGGCGGTCCGATCGCCGACTACGTCACCCTGGTCGGCGACACGCTCGACGCCTGGGTGCGCGCCGGTTTCGTCGTCGTCGCCACCGACTACGAAGGCCTGGGCACGCCGGGCGGCCACCCCTACATGCACGGTGACAGCGCCGCCGCCTCGGTGGTCGACATCGTCCGGGCGGCAAGGCAGCTCGACGATTCCGTCGGCACCGACTGGGTCGTGCTGGGGCACAGTCAAGGCGGGCAGGCCGCGATATTCACGGCGGCGCACGGTAGCGCACGAGCCCCCGAGTTGCAGCTCCGGGGGGCGGTCGCGATGGCCCCGGGCAACGACACCGACCTGATACCGGAACTGACCCGGGCAGGGGATCCACGGATGGCTCCGGGCCTGCCCTTCCTCCCGCTGGTGCTCCTGGGGGCGGAGGCCGCCGATCCGCGGATCGTCCCGGAGGACCTGCTGTCCGATGCGGCGTTGCCGTTGCTCGAGACGGCGCGTTCGGGATGCCTGGCGGCATTGCGCGAGGTGCCGCCGATTCCGGTCACGGAGGTGTTCCAGCCGGACGCCGATCTCGGACCGCTTCTCGAACTCCTCCGAGCCCAGCAACTGTCCACCGTCGTTCCGCAGGTTCCGACCCTGGTCGTGCAGGGGACCGCCGACCAACTCGTCGCGTCGGCGGGCACGGAGGTGGCCGTCGCAGGCCTGTGCGAGTCGGGCGCACCGATGTCCTACCGGACCTACGACGGCGTCGACCACCGCGGCGTGATCGCCGATTCCCTCGGAGACGTCGAGGAGTTCGTGGCGGCCCGGCTCGCGGACGAACCGGCCGGCGCCGGCGCCTGCTGAGCGCTCGGGTCGTCGGTCCGTGACCCAGGGATCACGGGATCACGGGATCACGGGCGGACGCGGTCCCGTCGCAGCGACCAGGCGCCCAGGAGGGTTGCCGCGGCGGCAGCGCCGACGCCACCGCCGATCAGGAACGGCTCGCTCGTCGACCCGGAGGACGTGCCCGCGCCTGCCGCCGTGACCGGGCCGGCGGACGCGGCGTCCGGTGTGATGTCGGAGGAGGTGCCGGGCGCGGCGTCGGCGACGGTGTCCGGCACCGCGGCGAGCTCGGTGACGGGCTCGACCGGCGCGGGCACGTCGAGCGTTCCGACCGAGGTGCCCGCCGGAAGCGCGAAGCCGTAGTCCAGTAGGCGCACGGCCTGAGCCCACGGGCGCAGCGGCTGCACCTCGCCGCCCATCAGTGTGACCTGGAGTGTGCGGCCGTCGCGCTGAGCTGCACCGATGTAGGTGTGCCGTGAGGCATTGGTGAAGCCCGTCTTGCCACCGAGTGCCCCCGGGTACTGGTACAGCATCGTGTTGTCGTTCTTCAGCACGAAGCCGGGGCGGTCGTAGTCGAGCGGGTCCGCCGGGTCCTTCGGATATCCGGGGAAGAAGACCTCGGGAACCGAGACCAGCTCACGGAAGGTGGGATTCTTCATCGCTTCGCGGAAGATCGCCGACAGGTCGTACGGAGAGCTGCTCATGCCCGGACCGTCGAGTCCGGAGGGTGTGGCCGCCCGGGTGTCGAGGGCGCCGAGCGAACGCGCCTTCGCGTTCATCTTCTCCAGGGTCACGTCGACGCCGCCGAGTTCGCGCGCGAGCATGTTGGCGGTGTCGTTCCCCGATGCCATCATCAGGCCCTGCAGGACGGTGTGGATGGAGTAGGTGCCGTGCGGGCCGACGCCGACCCGGCTGCCTTCCATGTCCTCGTCTTCCTGCAAGGCGACAACCGTCTTGTTCAGGTCGAGTTCCTCGAGGGCCACGAGCGCCAGCAGAACCTTGATGGTGCTTGCGGGGCGGTACCGTCCGTGCGCGTCCTGGGCTGCGAGCACCTCGCCGGTGTCGACGTCCGAGACGACCCAGGCGGCGGAGGTGATCTCGGCCGGCAGTGGGGGAGCCCCCTCGGGGAGCACCAGCCCGCAGTTCCCGAGTGCGTCGCCGCCCACCGGGTGTTCGGACACGGGGAGCGGTGCGACCGCGGGTTGACCGGGACGGGGCAGATCCGTCGCGTCACCCGCGGGCGCCGGTGCGACGCGGAACGGACAGGGGTCTGTCTCCGGGGTGAATGCGGGTGGGGTGGCGGGGGTTACTCCCGATGGGGTGGCGGGGGTTACTCCCGATGGGGTGGCGGGGGCGGGCTGCGCGAGGGCTGCGCCGGCTCCGGTCAGGCTGACGAGGACACCGCATGCCGCGGTGGCCGCGGCGGCTCGTAAAGATTTCATATCGATTTCGAGGGTAGGGGCGACCCGCGAACCTGACGAGCGTATGGGCCACTTTGTGGCGAGTGCAATAGCTGGTCGTCGTCCTGGGCACCACGAGAGCCCCATGCGTCCCGGAAGGCCTCGTTCGTCTCGAGGAAGGTGGACTCACCAGGAAACGACAGTGGCCCCGTCGACGAGAGTCGACGGGGCCACCGAGCGGTGGTCACGCAGGATCAGCGCGAGAACATCAGGGCGCGCTTGACCTCTTGGATGGCCTTGGTCACCTGGATGCCGCGAGGGCACGCATCGGTGCAGTTGAAGGTGGTGCGGCAGCGCCACACGCCTTCCTTGTCGTTGAGGATGTCGAGCCGCTCGGCGGCCCCCTCGTCGCGGCTGTCGAAGATGAACCGGTGGGCGTTCACGATCGCGGCCGGCCCGAAGTAGCTGCCGTCGCTCCAGTACACGGGGCACGAGGTGGTACAGCACGCACAGAGGATGCACTTGGTGGTGTCGTCGAACCGGGCGCGATCGTGCGGGCTCTGGATCCGCTCACGGGTGGGCTCGTTGCCGTGGGTGATGAGGAACGGCTTGACGGCGCGGAACGCGTCGAAGAACGGCTCCATGTCGACGACGAGATCCTTCTCGACCGGAAGTCCGCGGATGGGTTCCACGGAGATGGTCACCGGCTTGCCGTCGGCGGGGAGCATGTCCTTCATCAGCAGCTTGCAGGCCAGGCGGTTGACGCCGTTGATCCGCATCGCGTCGGAGCCGCAGATGCCGTGGGCGCAGCTGCGCCGGAACGTCAGCGTCCCGTCCAGATAGCCCTTCACGTACAGGAGCAGGTTCAGCAACCGGTCGGTCGGCAGGGCCGGGACCTGGAAGCTGTCCCAGTGCTGGCCCTGGCCGTCCTCCGGGTTGAACCGGGCGATCTTCAGGGTGACCATGACGGCACCCTCGGGCACGGGCGGCAGGGCGGGTGCTTCTACTTCAAGAGTGGGCGCGGACATCAGTACTTACGCTCCATCGGCTCGTAGCGGGTCTGGACCACCGGCTTGTAGTCGAGACGGATGTCGGAGAGCAAGCCCTCGCCCTCCTTGTAGGCCATCGTGTGCTTCATGTAGTTCGCGTCGTCGCGGTCCGGGAAGTCCTCGCGGGCGTGGCCGCCACGCGATTCCTTACGGTTGAGGGCGCCGACGACGGTCACCTCGGCCATCTCGAGCAGGAACCCGAGTTCGACGGCCTCGAGCAGGTCGCTGTTGTAGCGCTTGCCCTTGTCCTGGACGGTGATGTGGTTGTAGCGCTCCTTGAGGGCGCGCACGTCCTTCAGCGCCTGGGTCAGCCGCTCCTCGGTGCGGAACACCGATGCGTTGTTGTCCATCGACTGCTGGAGCTCGGTGCGGATGTCCGCGACGCGCTCGTTGCCGTGGTCGGAGAGGATGACGTCCAGCCACTCCTCGACCATGCCCTCGGGCTTGTCGGGCATCTCGACGAAGGAGGTGCTGTTGGCGTACTCGGCGGCCGCGATTCCGGCGCGTCGGCCGAAGACGTTGATGTCGAGCAGCGAGTTGGTACCGAGCCGGTTCGCGCCGTGCACGGACACGCAGGCGCACTCGCCCGCGGCGTACAGACCCTTGACGACCTCGTCGTTGTTGCGAAGCACCTCGCCGTTGATCTTGGTCGGGATGCCGCCCATGACGTAGTGGCAGGTCGGGTACACCGGGACCGGCTCGGTGACCGGGTCCACGCCCAGGTAGGTCCGGGAGAACTCCATGATGTCCGGGAGCTTCTCGTCGAGGACTTCCTCGGGGATGTGCGTGACGTCGATGAGGACGTAGTCCTTGTTCGGGCCGGCACCGCGACCCTCCAGCACCTCGAGCACCATCGAGCGGGCGACGATGTCACGCGGTGCCAGGTCCTTGATCGTGGGGGCGTAGCGCTCCATGAACCGTTCGCCGTCGGCGTTGCGGAGGATGCCGCCCTCGCCGCGGACGGCCTCGGAGATGAGGATGCCGAGCCCGGCCAGACCCGTCGGATGGAACTGGTGGAACTCCATGTCCTCGAGCGGCAGGCCCTTGCGGAAGATGATGCCCATGCCGTCACCGGTGAGGGTGTGGGCGTTGGACGTCGTCTTGTACATCCGGCCCGAGCCGCCGGTGGCGAACACGATGGACTTGGCATGGAAGACGTGGATCTCGCCGGTCGCGAGCTCGTAGGCGATGACGCCGGTGGCGACCGGGCCGTCCTCGGTCTCGGTGATGGCGATGTCGAGCGCGTAGAACTCGTTGAAGAACTCGACGTCGTGCTTGACGCAGTTCTGGTAGAGCGTCTGCAGGATCATGTGACCGGTGCGGTCCGCGGCGTAACACGCACGGCGGACCGGGGCCTTGCCGTGGTCACGGGTGTGACCACCGAAACGACGCTGGTCGATCTTGCCTTCGGGCGTGCGGTTGAACGGCAGGCCCATCTTCTCCAGGTCGAGCACCGCGTCGATGGCCTCCTTGGCCATGATCTCGACGGCGTCCTGGTCCGCCAGGTAGTCGCCACCCTTGACCGTGTCGAAGGTGTGCCACTCCCAGTTGTCCTCCTCCACGTTCGCGAGTGCCGCGCACATGCCGCCCTGTGCGGCACCGGTGTGGCTGCGAGTGGGGTAGAGCTTGGTCAGAACCGCGGTGCGCGCCCGGGGGCCGGCCTCGATGGCGGCGCGCATGCCGGCGCCGCCGGCGCCCACGATGACCACGTCATAACGATGTTCCTGCATGAAGTCTGTGCTCCCCTAGCTCGCCGTGATGTTGGGGTCGAAGGTGAAGATGACGTACGTGCCCAGCGCCATGATGAGGATCATCGACACGACCAGCAGCGTGGTCAGCCAGAACCGGGTGGAGTCCTTGCGCGAGTAGTCGGCGATGACCGTCCGCAGGCCGTTGCCACCGTGGAGCTGTGCGAGCCAGAGCATCGACAGGTCCCAGACCTGCCAGAAGGGGCTCGACCATCGGCCTGCGACGAAGGCGAAGTTGATGCGGTGCACACCGTCGTCGAGCATGAGCATGATGAACAGGTGGCCGAGGACCAGGACGATGAGTGCCAGCCCGGAGAAGCGCATGAACAGCCAGGCGTAGAGCTCGAAGTTGCTGCGTGACTTCATCCGCGGGCTGCGCGGGTTGTCGATCGACGCGGGCCGATCGTGGCTCTTCTCGAGGATCTTCGCTTCAGTGCTCATCAGTGCCCCGCAAACATGTTGTAGAAGATGCGGCCTGCGCCCGGGATCATGATCACGAACCAGAGCCCGAGGATGATCCAGAGCATCAGGCGCTGGTACTGCGGGCCCTTGGACCAGAAGTCGACCAGCATCACCCGGATGCCGTTGAGTGCGTGGTACAGCACCGCGCCGAGAAGAGCGATCTCCATCAACCCGACGAGTGGCGTCTTGTACGTGTCGATGATGCGGTCGTACGTGTCCGGATTGACGCGGACCATCGCCGTGTCGAGCACGTGCACGAAGAGGAAGAAGAACGTCAATACGCCTGTGATCCGATGCAGGACCCAGGACCACATACCCGGATCGCCCCGGTAGAGCGACCGGGTGCGCTCCCTGACCGGAGCGGCTTCAGTCGTGCTAGTCATCGAGTGCTGTGCCTCCAACGTCTTTGGTGGACGCGTCGCGCCTGTGCAGCCCCCTGGTAGGTATCTGCATATACCTTCTCGTACCTGGGCTGGGACCCGACGTGATCCTGAACCGACTTCTCTGAACTCTAAACCCATCCGAATCCGCGGAACTAATTCGCCCGGAAGTTCGTACCCGGGCGCGAGAGAGTAGTTAGGTTTGCCTTTCCAACCTGGTAGACCAGGGGAAAGGCCGGTATCTGCATCGGTTCAGGTGTCGTGACAGGATGGGTGACCATGACGGTGATCGATTGGAAACTGTTGCGCGCCAAGGCGCATGATGTGATGCGGCTGGCGTACGCGCCCTATTCGGGATTCCCGGTCGGCGCAGCAGCTCTCACCGACGATGGTCGAGTTGTGAGCGGATGCAATGTGGAAAATGTCTCATACGGGCTGAGCCTGTGCGCCGAATGTGTACTCGTCGGTAACCTCGCCGGCTCCGGTGGCGGTCGACTCGTCGCGCTCACCTGTTGTGACGGCGAGGGCGCGATTCTCATGCCCTGCGGCCGGTGCCGACAGGTACTCCTCGAGCACGGTGGTCCCGACCTCGTCGTCGATCACCCGGCCGGGCCACGTGCGCTGGCGGCCCTGCTCCCCGACGCCTTCGGGCCGGAGCAGGCGGAGGGCCTGCGCCGTGCATGACGCGATATCGATCATCACCGCCAAGCGGGACGGGCGCGAGCTCTCCGGAGCCGAGATCGACTGGGTGATCGAGGCCTTCACCCACGGGATCGTCGCGGACGAGCAGATGGCGGCGCTCGCGATGGCCGTCTACTTCCGCGGTATGACCCGGGCCGAGGTGTCCCGGTGGACGTCGGCCATGGTCGACTCCGGCTCGCGGATGGACTTCACCTGGCTGGACCGGCCCACCGTCGACAAACACTCCACCGGAGGAGTGGGCGACAAGATCACCCTGCCGCTGGCCCCGCTCGTGGCCGCCTGTGGTGCCGCGGTGCCCCAGCTGTCCGGCCGCGGACTCGGTCACACCGGCGGAACGCTCGACAAGCTCGAGGCCGTCCCGGGGTGGCGGGCGGACCTGAGTCGCGCCGAGATGGCGGAGATCCTGGCCGATCCCGCGGTCGGCGCCGTCGTCTGTGCGGCGGGAGCCGACCTGGCACCGGCGGACCGCAGGCTCTACGCGCTGCGGGACGTCACCGGGACGGTGGAGTCGATCCCGCTCATCGCCAGCTCGATCATGAGCAAGAAGATCGCCGAGGGCACCGAAGCGCTGGTCCTCGACGTCAAGGTGGGCGCGGGGGCGTTCATGAAGGACGTGGCCGACGCCAGGGAGCTGGCGAGGACGATGGTCGAGCTCGGTGCGGACGAGGGGGTGCGCACCGTCGCACTGCTCACCGCCATGGACGCCCCTCTCGGACGGACCGCGGGCAATGCGCTCGAGGTGCGCGAGGCGGTCGAGGTACTGGCCGGTGGAGGCCCCGACGACGTCGTGGAGCTCACCCTCGCGCTGGCCCGCGAGATGCTCGCTGCCGTCGGTCTCGACGGTGTGGATCCCGCGGACCGACTCCGTGACGGCAGCGCGATGGACCGGTGGCGGTCGATGATCGCGGCGCAGGGCGGGGATCCCGCGGCGCCGCTGCCTCGTGCCCGGCACACGGACGTCGTCCTCGCCGAGTTCGACGGCGTGGTGGACGGTATCGACGCGCACGGCGTCGGGTTGGCGGCGTGGCGGCTCGGTGCGGGGCGTGCGCGTGCAGGGGAGTCCGTCCAGGCGGCCGCAGGAGTGGAACTCCACGTCGGACTCGGCGACCTGGTGACGGTGGGGACGCCCCTCGCCACGCTGCACACCGACACCCCGGAGAAGTTCGACTACGCGCGCAGGTCCCTCGAGCCGGCGTTCACCGGATCCGCCGAGAGCGCCCGCCGCGCACGGGGCGTGGTCATCGAGCGGATCGGGCCGGTGGAGCGCTAACGTCGTGCCATGACTGGTCCAGCGAACGTACCGGCACCGATTCCCCCGACTCTCGGCGAACTGGGACGGGCGCCCAAGGCGCTGCTGCACGATCACCTCGACGGTGGTCTGCGCCCGGAGACCGTTCTGGACCTGGCGCACGAGACCGGATACACGGGGTTGCCCTGCGACGACGCCACGGAACTCGCGGCCTGGTTCCGTACGGCCGCGGACAGCGGTTCGCTCGAGCGGTATCTCGAGACGTTCGCGCACACCGTCGCGGTGATGCAGACGCCGGTCGGTCTCGAGCGCGTCGCCCGAGAGTGCGCGGTCGACCTCGCCGACGACGGCGTGGTGTACGCGGAGGTGCGCTTCGCCCCCGAGCAGCACCTCGACGCCGGACTCGACCTCGACCGAGTGGTCGACCACGTACTCGAGGGCATGCGGGCGGGGGAGTCGGAGGCGCGTGCGCGGGGCCGGCACATCCGGGTCGGTGTCCTGCTCACCGCGATGCGGCACGCAGCGAGGTCCCGAGAGATCGCCGAACTGGCGGTGCGGTTCCGGGATCGTGGCGTGGTCGGATTCGACATCGCCGGAGCCGAGGCGGGCAACCCACCCAGCCGTCATCTGGACGCGTTCGAGTACATGCGGGACGAGAACGCCCACTTCACGATCCATGCCGGGGAGGCCTTCGGACTTCCCTCCATCCACGAGGCGATCGCGTTCTGCGGCACGGACCGGCTGGGTCACGGAGTGCGGATCACCGACGACATCACGGTGGCCGCCGACGGCTCGGCCTCGCTCGGCCGGCTCGCGAACTACGTGCGAGACAAGCGGATTCCGCTGGAGCTGTGCCCGAGTTCCAACGTGCAGACGGGAGCGGTGGACACGCTGGAGAATCACCCGTTCGACCTGCTCGCCCGTCTGCGGTTCCGGGTCACCGTGAACACCGACAACCGGCTCATGAGCGACACCTCCATGAGCCGCGAGATGCAGCGACTCGCGGAGACGTTCGGCTACGGATGGAGCGACCTCGAGCGTTTCACCATCAACGCGATGAAATCCGCGTTCCTCCCGTTCGACGAGCGACTCGAGATCATCGACGACGTGATCAAGCCGGGCTACGCGGTGCTGCTCGGCTGACCGCTGCTCCGCGGCAGTGGGTCACTCTCGCCTGGGACGATGTCACACCGGTTCGATCTGAACGAACCGGTGTCACATCGTGCCGGCCGGCGATCGGGTCGAGCGGGGCGGACGGCGTGGGTCACCCCTCGACGAGGCGGGCCTCGAAGTCGCGTTCGAGCTCACGCCACGCCTGCGCCTCCGCGTCGTAGGGCGGGTTCGGCGCGAGTCGGGTGGGGTCGGGCTCGAGCAGGAACGACACGTACCAGCCGAGCGGCGTCGACGGCGCGAGCGCCACTTCGACGATGTCCTCGCCCGCGTAGTCCGCGGCGTCGGTGAACAATTCGACCGCGAGGTCCAACTGGTCCGGGTCCACCGCTGTCGGGCCGTCCGCGAGGTCGTCGGCCAGACCGGGCAGCACATAGACGTTCTCGTCGGTGACCTCGACGTCCAGCGAGCCGTCGACGGCAGCGATCCGGATCTGCTCGTAGGTGCTCACCTGCGCCAGATCGTGCTCGTGATGATCCGCCAGGTACCGCGCCAGCGCCCGCTCGGAGCCGAACGCCGTGATCGCCGGGGCACGTCCCAGGAAGATCGCGTCGTCGTCCAGGTAGCACCGGAGCGTGAAGAACGTGCCCTTCGAGGTGATGATCTTGATCGGATCGACGCCGACCTCGGCCCAGAACGAGTCGTCGACCTCCTCGGCGTCGTGGAGGTCCAGATCGAGCGGGACGAACTCGTCCTCGTCGTCGGCATCCGCCGCGTCGTCCACGTCGACGGTGTTCTCGTCCGCGGCGACGATCTCGGCTTCCGCCACGGCGAGGGCATCGGCGTCGACTGCCGGCGTCGCGACGACCCCGTCGATCGCGTCGAGGACGTCGTCCCAGTGCTTGGCGATGGCAGCACCGATCTGGTCCCACAGCTCCTCGCCGTCGCGACCTTCGAAGGTGCGCGCCCCCACCGACAGCGTCTCGAGCACGGGGTTCGCGTCGAAGAAGCCGGTCACCACGTCGAGCTCGCACACCTCGCCGACGTTGCGGACCATCGCCAGGGTGCTCTCCAACTCGTGGACGACGAGGCCTTCCGGCTCCCCGGCAGCCAGCTCGGGCACCCCGACGAGATCGAACTGGAAGGTTTCGTCGGGCTCGAGTTCGACCGCGGAGAGCTTCGCCATCGTCGGCCAGGCCGGATGGTCGACGAGGTCGTTGTCGGTGTTCGTGCGCACGAACGCAGCGAGTTCGGCGACCGACTCGAAACCGTAGAGGTCGTCCTCGTGGCCGAGGAACGCCTCCCACTCGTCGTCGCCCTCGCGCCATCGCGGGGCCCAGAGAGTGAACAGGTCGCCGTCGGTGAGTCCGAGCTCGATCGGGACGATGTCTCCAGCCATGGGCGGAAGCCTATCGACACCGGGGCGAAAGTTATAGCCGGGACCGGTGGGGCCGGAACCCGCCGGCGAGGAGCCGGGCGCGATCAGGGCGACTCGAACCCGTCCTGCAGCCGATTCATGAGTTCCATCCGTTGCTCCGTCGCCAGTCGCGCCGCCTCGCTCACGGTCGCGACGATCAGTGGCCCCAGGGCGCGACTGTCCGTGGTCGCGATCGAGTCGTCCATCCACAGGCCGGTGAGGGTGCCGTTGCCGTCCACCTCGGCGGTGACCGTGTCCTTCTCGTCGGAGGCGCGGGCACGGAGGCGACCGAGGCCGTCGAGGGCGTCCTCGAGCAGCCCGATCTTCTCCTGCGCACGAGCGACGATCGCGTCCATCTCGTTGCCGCTCATACCGGCCTCATCCAGCTCGAGGGGCCGGCTTCTTCCTCGTCCTCCGCGTACTGCGCGTCGGCCACCTGCGCGCGGGTCGGCAGACCGAGCTTGTCGAGCACGTCGGCGGGCATGCCGTCCCTGGCGAGCTGGTCTCGCCGGCGGGCACCGGCTTCCATCGCGGAGCGACGGCACAGTTTCAGGATCTCGTCGGCCAGGCGTTGCCCGCCGTAGCGGAGTTCACTCTGGTCGATGCGCAGATCGAGGGGCAGACCCTGCTCGGTGGTGCGCACCGTGATGGTGCCGGAACGGTTGCTCACTGCTGCCGCGGCGCCCGCCGCGGTGGGAGGTGGTGTGGGTGGGAACATGCTTCCTGTCATTCCGTCGGACGGTAGAAGCCCTTGAAGGCCATGCCGCTGTTCGAGGTTCGGATGGGGCCGGTCTGGACGGGATCGCCTGCTTCGACGAGCTGACCGTTCCCGATGACCATGGCGACGTGGCCGTCCCAGATGGCGAGATCGCCGGGCATGAGGCTGTCCGGGTCCACCGCCGTCCCGACATTCTGCTCCTGCGCGAGACGGGGAATACCCACTCCGGCTTCGCCGTAGGCCCACTGGGTCAGGCCGCTGCAGTCGAGGCCCTGTCCGGGGTTGGTGCCGCCCCACACGTAAGGCACGCCCTGCTGGGTGAGTGCATTGCGGACGGCGTCTGCGGCGGCCTGGTTCGGTGCGACGGCAGTGGAGCCGTCGGGGAGTACGACCTCGACGCCTTCGCCCTGGAATCCGCTGTCGGTACGGCCGCCCGGGGAGGTCGTCCCCCCGGTGCCGAGCCCGCCCGCGGTGGCGGTGCGGGTGCCGCCGCCACCGGCGATCGAGGAGGCCGGGGCGAACAGGCTCGACATCGATCCGCCGGCGGACTGGGCGACGGTCGACGCCGCCTGGGCGACCGAGCCGGGGCCGGCCGCTGCGGCGGTGGTGGCCGCGGCGGGTGCCGTCGCTGCCGCGGCGGCGGGATCGGTGGGGGCTGCCGGCGTGTCCTCGGCGGGAGTGAGTGCGACCATCTGCGCGGTGTACTGATCGAGTTCCGCGCGCACTCGGGCGACCACTGCCGTCGCGCGGCCCAGGTGGTCGACCGCCGCCGAGATGATCATCGCCAGGCCAGGTGGGGTGGCCAGAACCGGCCCCGCGGCCGCCGCGAGGGAGAGGAAGGACTGCAGGATTCCCTCGAGCTCCACCATTCCGGCTCGGACGATCTCGGAGGCCTCCGCGACGACCGTGGCCATGTCGTTGCCGCGGTCGGAGATCCGGCCGGCCGAGCGCTGGGCCTCCTCGGTCTTGACGATGGCGGCGGTGCCCCCGTCACCGCGCCAGTCGCTGTAGACGGTCGAGATCCCGGCGCGGCCGGTGTCGTGGACGGAGTCGATCGTCGTGGAGGTGGCGCGCAGTGCGTCGGTGGGGCCGCCGCCGGGAAGGACACCGGAGCCGAAGGTGCCGAGCAGGTCCAGGATCGGGCGGGCGAGCAGGTCGATGGGAATCATCAGGCCAGCCCCGCTCCGGCCGAGCCCAGGGCCGCGGTGTTGCCGGCCTCGGTGCCGTCGTAGTCGGCCGCGCTTCCGATCGCGGCGGCGCTGATACCGGCGAGCACCCCGGACAGTCGTTCTATCGAGGCGAGGTGCGCGGCGTGGGCGGCCGCGAAGGCGGCCAGGAAATCTCCCCCGACGAGACCGAACACCGGGCCCAGCAACATCGGCCCGGACGCCGCGGCGCCGAGCCCGGCAGCGTGCAACTCGGCCGACATCGCCGCAGTCGTCGCACCGAACGCCGCGATGCTCGCGGTCTCCGCGTGTAGCTGTTCCATGATCGTCCCCCCAGGGTCTGAACGTACGGTCACTCTATTGGACGCGCGCGCGTCCCTCCCGGTTCCCCCGCCCGTAGGTTCGGTGCGTCGGACTGCGCGTGGGCCCCCACTATTCTGCGTGCATGAACACGAACGTGGTCGATCATCCGCTCGCGGCGGCCCTGCTGACAACGATGCGTGACGTGCGCAGCGACAATGCCACATTTCGCGCGGCGTTGCGAAGCCTGACCCACATGCTGGTGTACGAGGCCATGCGGGACGCGCCGGTGGAGGTCTTCGACGTGGACACCCCCGTCGCGACCACCGCGGGTACGCGCCTGGCAAATCCTCCGCTACTGGTGCCGGTGCTGCGGGCCGGACTGGGCATGGTGGAGCAGGCGAGCGCGCTCCTCCCACAGGCCCGGGTCGGGTTCGTGGGCATCGCCCGGGACGAGTCGACGCACCAGCCCGTGCCCTACCTCGAGTCGCTACCCGAGGATCTGTCCCGGTTTCCCGTATATGTGCTCGATCCGATGCTCGCGACGGGCGGTTCGATGGTGCACACGATCGATCTGCTCGTCGCCCGCGGCGCGACCGACATCACGGCCGTGTGCGTGGTCGCGGCGCCCGAGGGGGTGGCGGCCCTGAGGGCGTCCGGGCATCCGGTCCGGTTGATCACCGCGAGTATCGACGAGGGGCTCAACGAGGACGCGTACATCGTTCCGGGGCTCGGTGATGCGGGAGATCGCCAATTCGGGCCGCGCTGACGGTCAGAGGGTTTCGGCGAAGGCTCGGAGGTGGTCGAGGCGCTCCCGGGCCCGGGAGCGGGCAGGTCCGAGGTCGTCGCGTCCGGCCACCGGTTCGACGACCTCGAGATAGCACTTGAGCTTCGGCTCGGTGCCGGACGGGCGTACCACGACGCGGATCGAGCGCCCTTCGAACACGAGCGCGTCGGTGCGCCGAGGTTCGGGCAGGTCGAGGAGGTCGTCCACCGTGACCGGCTCCCCGGCGAGTTCGGTGGGCAGGTCGGCGCGTAGCCGGTCGGTCAGTGCGGTGAGGTCGGCGGGGAGCGTCACCCGCAACGACACCTGGTCACCCGCGTGCAGGCCGAACTCCACGGCGAGATCGTCGAGAACGTCGAGGAGGGTGCGCCCGTCGGCGGCCAATCGAGCCACCAGATCAGCGGCGACGACCGCAGCGGAGATCCCGTCCTTGTCCCGGACGTGGTCCGGATCGACGCAGTGGCCGATGGCTTCCTCGTACGCGTAGACGAGCCCGTCACCGGCGCGGGTGAGCCACTTGAAGCCGGTGAGGGTGCGGGCGCTGCGGGCGCCGCGAGCAGCAGCGAGCTCGTTCAGCAGTGTCGACGACACGATCGTCGTCGCGACCAGTGCTCCGGGAGGGGACGAGGCGAGGATCTGATTGCCCAGCAGCACGCCGGTCTCGTCGCCGCGGAGCATGCGCCAGCCGTCGGGGGTGGGCACGCCGAGCGCGCACCGATCGGCGTCGGGGTCGAGAGCGATCGCCAGATCCGCGCCCACGGATCGGGCGAGGTCGAGCAGGGCGTCCGTCGCGCCGGGTTCCTCCGGATTCGGGAAGGAGACGGACGGGAAGTCCGGGTCCGGGTCGTGCTGGGCGGTCACGGTGTGCACGTCGTTGAAGCCGGCTCGGGCGAGGGCGGCCGTCGCCGTGGCGCCGCCGACCCCGTGCAGCGCCGTGAGCGCGATCCGGATGTCGCGCCGTTCCCCGGTCGGCAGTCCGCCGACACGATCGAGGTAGGCCTCGACGAGTTCGTCGCCGGACGGAGTGACGGGCGTCCGGGGGATGTCGGCCGCAGGCGCTGCCGCGGCGATCCGCGCCTCGATCTCGCGGTCGGCGGGGGAGACGAGCTGGGCTCCACCGGACAGGTACACCTTGTAGCCGTTGTCCTGCGCCGGGTTGTGTGAGGCCGTGATCTGGACGCCGCCGACCGCGCCCAGACGGCGTACGGCGAAGGCCACCACCGGTGTGGGCAGCGGCCGCGGGAGGAACACGACCCGGAATCCGGCGGCGGCGAGCACCTCGGCGGCGGCTCGCGCGAACTCGGCCGAGCCGTGCCGGGCGTCGCGGCCGACCACTACGGTTCCTCCGCCCTGGCCCCGTTCGGTCAGCCAGGCGGCGAGCCCGGCGGTGGCCCGGACGACGACGGCGACGTTCATACCGTTCGGCCCGGCCCGGACCGGTCCGCGCAGTCCGGCGGTTCCGAAGGTGAGTGGGCCGCGGAAGCGTTCGGCCACCTCTTCGGCGGGCAGTGCTGCCAGTTCGGCACGAGTGACCGGGTCGGGATCGGCGGCGATCCACGCCGCGAGCGCGTCCGCGGCCGTCACAGCAACTCCACCACGTCGCGCAGCAGAGCCCCCATCCGCGCGGCGGAGGCCTTGCCCGCGGCGAGCACCTCCTGGTGATCGAGGTGCTCGCCGGTGATTCCGGCGGCCAGGTTCGTCACCAGCGACACCGCGAGGACTTCCGCTCCGAGCGCCCGCGCGGCGATGGTCTCGTGCACCGTGGACATGCCGACGAGATCGGCACCGAGGGTGCGGAGCATCCGGATCTCGGCGGGTGTCTCGTAGTGCGGCCCGGGCAGGCCGGCGTACACACCCTCGTCCAGGTCGGGGTCGATCGAGCGGGCCAGGGCGCGCAGGCGCGGTGAGTAGGCGTCGACCAGATCGACGAACTCGGCACCGACGAGGGGGGAGCGAGCGGTGAGGTTCAGGTGGTCGCTGACGAGCACGGGCTGCCCGACGGCGTAACCGTCCCGGATTCCGCCCGCGGCGTTCGTGAGAATCACCGTGCGTGCACCGCACGCGACGGCGGTACGGATCGGGTGCACGACCGTGGCGAGGTCGTGGCCTTCGTAGGCGTGGGTGCGGCCGAGGAACAGCAGGATCCGCTCGTCCCCGACCCGGACCGAACGGACACTGCCCGCGTGGCCCAGCGCCGAGGGCGGGGCGAACCCCGGGAGGTCGCTCATCGGAACGGTGGCGAGTGGTTCGCCGAACGCGTCCGCGGCCGCCTGCCAGCCGGAGCCGAGGACGACGGCGACGGAATGCTCGGGTGTGTCGGTGAGGGCGGCCAGACTGGCGGCCGCGGCATCTGGCTTTCCCATGACGCGTTAGTCTTCCATCCATGCCCTATCTCGATCGCGACGGCGACGTATTCGTGCTCCACCTCGGCAACAAGGACGAGACGGACAACGAGAACCGCTTTCACCCCGACTGGATCCTGGCCGTGCACGCACTGCTCGACGAGGTGGAGTCCCACGAAGGGCCCGCGGCCCTGGTGACCACCGCGACCGGCAAGTTCTACACCAACGGGCTCGACACCACGTGGGTGTTCTCCAACGTCGACAAGCTGCCGAGCTACCTCGACTCGGTGCACACGATCTACAGCCGGCTCCTCGCGTTCCCGATGACCACCGTCGCCGCGGTACAGGGCCACGCGTTCGGGGCCGGTGCGATGCTCGCGTCGGCGCACGACTTCCGGGTCATGCGTGGCGACCGCGGCTTCTACTGCCTGCCGGAGGTGACGTTGAACATGCCGTTCACCGTGGGCATGTCCGCCCTGGTCACCGGCCGACTGCCCAAGCAGACCGCCGTGGAGGCCATGGTGACGGGCCGCCGGTACGGCGGCGGGGACGCCCTGGCTGCCGGAATCGTCGACGAAACCGCCGACGGGGACGGCGTTCTCGCGGCCGCGGTGGCGCGTGCCGCCGCGGCGACGAGCACGCGAGGACCCAACCTCGCGGGCATCAAGCGGGGTATCCACGGCGACACCCTGGAAGCCCTCGCGACGGCCACCGACGAGGCCAACTTTCGATTCGGCTGACACTCGAGTGAGACAATGAGCTCGTGAATCCGGACCCCGCAGCCGCCGCGTCGTCGATCGTGGCGTCGATCGAGTCGGATCTCACGGCTCTGTCGCACGCGATACACGCCGAACCGGAGCTGGCCTTCGAAGAGGTTCGCAGTGCGGCCAAGATCACGGATCTGCTGGTCGGTCACGGATTCGAGGTGGAGACCGGTGTCGCGGGGCTTCCCACCGCGTTCGACGCGCGGTTCGGTTCCGGTGACCTCGAGATCGCCGTCCTCGCCGAGTACGACGCACTACCCGGTATCGGCCACGCGTGTGGCCACAACATCATCGCGGCAGCGGCGGCCGGTGCCGGTGTCGCTCTCGCGGCGGTCGCCGACACGCTCGGACTGACCGTTCGTGTCCTCGGGACACCCGCGGAGGAGACCGGCGGTGGCAAGGTGCTGATGCTCGAACGCGGGGTCTTCGATTCCGTGGCTGCGGCGGTGATGGTGCATCCGGGCCCCATCGACATCACCGGGGCGACGTCACTGGCGCTGGCCGACATCGCGGTCGAGTTCACCGGCCGCGAGGCGCACGCCTCGGCGGCACCGGAGTTCGGGCGCAACGCGGCCGACGCCGCCACCGTCGCCCAGGTGGCGGTGGGTCTACTGCGTCAGCATCTGCTGCCGGGGCAGCAGATCCACGGCATCGTCAGCGACGGTGGGAGCGCCCCGAACATCGTTCCGGCGCGTGCGGAGATGCTCTACTACCTGCGGGCGAACACGTCGTCCTCGTTGGCGGATCTCGGTGGTCGGGCGGAGGCGTGTTTCGCGGCGGGCGCGCTGGCCACCGGGTGCTCGCACCGGGTGCGCACGGTGTCCCCGACGTACACCGAGCTCACCCCGGACCCGTGGCTCGTGCGTGCCTACCGCGAGGAGATCGTCGAACTGGGACGCGAACCGTTGCCTGCGGAATGGGAGACGGCGCGTCCGCTGGGGAGCACCGACATGGGCAACGTCACGAACGTACTGCCCGGAATCCATCCCGTCATCGGGCTGGACTCGGGTGGCGCGGTCACCCACCAGCCGGAGTTCGCCGCCGCATGCGTCACGGCGTCGGCCGACCGGGCAGTGATCGACGGAGCGACGGCGATGGCGCGCACCGTGATCCGCGCCGCCGCGGACCGGACACAGCGGGACCGCCTGCTGGAAGGAGTGGAGAGTCGGTGAACGCCGTCGTCGACAGGTGGATTCGTGATCATTCGGAGGAGTTGATCGCCTGGCGCCGTCACCTGCACGCCAACCCCGAGCTGGCCCGCCACGAGTACGCCACCACCGAGTTCGTCGCCACCCGACTTGCCGCGGCCGGACTCGAGCCGCGACTGCTGCCCGGCGGCACCGGACTGACCTGTGATCTCGGGCCCACCGACCGGCCGCGGATCGCCCTGCGGGCGGACATGGACGCGCTCCCCATGCAGGAACTGACCGGCGCCACCTACGGATCCACTGTTGCCGGGGTCTCGCACGCGTGCGGTCACGACGCACACACGACCATTCTCCTCGCCACCGGCCTGGCACTCGCCGAGGTCGACGAACTCCCGGTCGGGGTCCGGCTGATCTTCCAGCCGGCCGAGGAGGTCATGCCGGGCGGCGCGCTCGACGTGGTGGCCGCCGGGCGTCTCGAGGGCGTGTCCAGAATATTTGCGGTGCACTGTGATCCACGACTCGAGGCGGGCAAGGTCGGCGTGCGGGTCGGCGCGATCACCTCGGCTGCCGACACGGTGGAGGTCATCCTGGATTCGCCCGGCGGGCACACGTCCCGGCCCCACCTGACCACCGACCTCATCTACGCGATGGGTACGGTGATCACCGGTCTGCCCGGGCTGTTGAGCCGCAGGATCGACCCACGCACGGGGACGGTGATGGTGTGGGGAGCCGTCCAGGCCGGCCAGGCTCCCAACGCGATCCCGCGGACCGGGATGATGACGGGCACGGTGCGGACCGGTGACCACGAGACGTGGAGCCTGCTCGAGCCGCTGGTCCGGGAAGTCGTGCACGGCCTGCTCGCACCGACCGGCGTGCGCTACCAGCTCGACTACCGGCGCGGTGTGCCGCCGGTGGTCAACGACGAGGTGTCCACGCGGATGTTCGAGGACGCCATCCGCAGCCTCGGCCCCGACGCGCTCTCGGACACCCCGCAGTCCGGCGGGGGAGAGGACTTCTCCTGGTACCTCGAGGAGGTGCCGGGTGCAATGGCCAGGCTGGGAGTGTGGTCGGGACGCGGCGAGCAACTCGACATACACCAGCCCACTTTCGATCTCGACGAACGCGCGCTGGCGGTCGGAGTCCGGGTGTTCACGACGCTCGTTCTCGGCGCCGGGTGAGCGACGCTCCGTCACGAACCCCACCACTGCTCCGCATCGCGACCCTCACGTCGCGACATCTCACCTCCCGCCATCTCACGGGGTGAGGCTCCTCACCGCGCCGGCGACACCGATCGTGTTCCTCCGCACCGCGTCGGCGGCGTGTGCGAGAGCATAGGTTGACGGGCGCGCAACCTCGCGTATCGGACGCCGAAACAACGAGCGCGCACCATCGTCCCGGCGGTGAGGTCCACCGGGAAGGGCGGGAAAGCAGCACGATGGCAATCGATTTCGCGGCGCGTAAGGCGCTTGCCGACGGTACCCCGACGTTCCGGCCCGGGCGGTGGATCGATCACTGGGATCCCGAGAACGACAAGCAGTGGCACACGGTCGGCAAGTTCATCGCCCGGCGAAACCTGATCCTGTCCATGGTGACGGAGTTCCTCGGCTTCGCCATGCTCGCACTCTGGGGCATCGTCGTCCCCCAGCTGAACAGTGCCGGATTCGACTTCACCTCCGACCAGTTGTTCTGGCTGATCGCGCTCCCCGGGCTCACCGGCGCCGTCATGCGTTTCGCGTACACGTTCACCGTCCCGATCTTCGGCGGACGGAACTGGACGGTGATCTCCGCGCTCCTGCTGCTGTTGCCGAGCGTGGGGCTGGTGTTCGCGGTGAACAACCCGGACACGTCCTTCCCGGTGATGCTCGCGGTCGCCTCCCTCGCGGGCCTCGGTGGCGGAAACTTCACGTCCTCGATGGTCAACATCTCGTTCTTCTACCCGCAGCGGGAGAAGGGCAAGGCGCTCGGGATCAACGCGGCAGGCGGCAATCTCGGTACCGCCTGGGTGCAGTTCACCGTCCCGCTGGTGATCGTCGGGGGTGCCGGGCTCGCCCTCGACCGGGCGGGCCTGATCTTCGTACCGCTGTGCGTCCTCGCAGCGATTCTCGCCTGGCGCTACATGGACAACCTCAGCTGCGCCACCTCGGACGGCAAGAGTCTGATGATGGCCGTACGCAACCCGCACACCTGGATCATCTCGGTGCTCTACATCGGTACGTTCGGCTCGTTCATCGGCTACGCCAACACCTTCCCGACGCTGCTGAAATCGGAGTTCCCGGAGATCACCGCGAACATCGTGTTCCTCGGTGCGCTGACCGGGGCCCTGCTGCGCCCACTGGGCGGGATCGCTGCCGACCGATTCGGTGGCGCGCGGGTCACGGTCTTCGCGTTCGCCGTCATGGCACTGGGTGTCGTCGGCCTGCTCCGCACGCTCGAATCGGGTTCGTTCGCACTGTTCCTCGCGACGTTCCTGGTGCTGTTCGGTGCGGCAGGGGTCGGCAACGGCTCGACGTACCGGATGATCCCTGCCGTGTTCCAGATGGGCAGGGACACCCCGGAGGGCGCGGCGGTGGGTCGTCGTCTCGCGAGTGGCTGTATCGGCATCGCCGGCGCGATCGGCGCGCTGGGCGGATTCTTCATTCCGCGGGTGTTCGCGGGTCTGGGTATCGAGGGTGGTTTCCAGGCGTTCCTGGTCACCTATCTGGTGATGATGGTGGCGGTGTGGGCGATCTACCAGCGTAGGAACTCTGCGCTGGCCACCGTGCGCATCTGACCGCCGTCCCGTCCTGTCTCGTCCCGCGCCGTCCCTCCCCGTCCCGCCCGTCCTACTCCCTCGCCGCCCTCTCCGCCCTTCGCCCCTCGAGGGTGAAGGTGGCCTTAGGCTCGTCAGACCGGTCGAATGGTCCCTTCACCCAGGCGGGGGCCGGTATCAGTCGGTGCCGGGGCCCACGTTCCGGCTGTTGCGGGTCCGCAGCGCACGCACGTAGTCGGCAGGAGCTCCCGCGATCTCGGCGGCCTCGGCCATGACCCCGAGGTACCGGGCCGAGGGAAGGCCGCCCTCGTACGCGTCGAGCACATAGAGCCAGGCGAGTACGGATCCGCCGCCCGTGGTGTCGATGCGCACCCGGATCTTGCGGTGGATCCCCAGTTCGGATCCTTCCCAGCGGTCGAGGCTCCGCTCGTCCTCCTCCGGGACGTCGTAGAGGACGACGAACACCCGGGAGTCCGGGTCCTCGACCACCGTGGCCAGTGCGCCCTCCCAGCCGATGTCGCCACCGCTGAAGGTCAGTCGCCAGCCCTCCAGCCAGCCGGTCCCCGCCGTCGGCGAGTGCGGACAGCGCTGCAGCATCTGCTCCGGGTGCATGTTGGACCCGTAGGCGGCGTAGATCGACACGGCGCAAGCCTAATCTGTGCCGAGTAATCTGATCCACGCAGTGGGGCACGAGACCCGCTGTGTTCGTCGCGCGCGCCGGTGGGAACAATCGGTACGCGCACGTCGGCCGAACCCGGCCGGCGGCGAGACAGGGTCGGCGACGCCGCCCCGCACGGATATCGGGTCGGCGACGCCGCCCCGATATCGACAACAGGCCGGCGAACCCGGCCGACATCGACCACCGGCCGGCACCCCCGGCCGACATCGACATGGAGGACAGATGACCCGGATCGTGATCATTGGTGGCGGACCAGCCGGATACGAGGCGGCGCTCGTCGCCGCCCAGCACGGAGCCTCCGTCACGGTGATCGACGCGGATGGAATCGGTGGCGCGTGCGTGCTGTTCGACTGCGTTCCCTCGAAGACGTTCATCGCGTCCACCGGTGTGCGTACCGACATGCGCCGGGCCAGTGATCTGGGTATCGCGCTCGATCCGTCGCAGGCCACCATCTCGCTTCCGCAGATCCATTCACGGGTCAAGTCGCTGGCCAAGGCGCAGTCGTCCGACATCCGTGCGCGTCTGCAGACCGTCGGCGTCGAACTGCTCTCCGGTACCGGGGAACTCATCGACCCGCTGCTCGGAATGGCGGCACACCAGGTCCGGGCCACGCTCGCGAACGGCGAGCAGCGCACGGTGGACGCCGACGTCGTCCTCATCGCCACCGGCGCCAGCCCGCGGGTGCTTCCCGGCGCGATGCCCGACGGCGAACGTATTCTCACCTGGCGTCAGCTCTACGACCTCGAAGAACTGCCGACGCACCTCGTGGTGGTGGGGTCCGGCGTCACCGGTGCCGAGTTCGTCTCGGCGTACACCGAGATGGGCGTGAAGGTCACCCTCGTGTCCAGCCGGGACCGGGTGCTGCCGGGAGAGGACGCGGACGCGGCGCTGGTGCTCGAGGACGTGCTCGCCGAACGTGGCGTGGAGCTGGTCAAGCATGCTCGCGCCGATGCCGTCGATCGCACGGACGACGGGATCGTCGTGAAGCTGTCCGACGGCCGCACCGTCGAGGGCAGCCATGCACTGATGACGGTCGGGTCCGTGCCCAACACCTCGGGGCTGGGCCTCGACAAGGTCGGGATCGAACTGGACAAGGGTGGCTACATGCGGGTCGACCGGGTGTCGCGGACAGCGGTCCCCGGAATCTATGCCGCAGGTGACTGCACCGGCCTGCTGCCGCTCGCCTCGGTCGCGGCGATGCAGGGGCGGATCGCGATGTACCACGCGCTCGGCGAGGGTGTCAGCCCGATCAAACTGAAAACCGTTGCGTCCGCAGTCTTCACACGCCCCGAGATCGCGACGGTCGGTGTCAGTCAGGTGGCCATCGACAATGGCGAGGTCCCCGCGCGCACCGTCATGCTTCCGCTCAACACCAATCCCAGGGCGAAGATGTCGGGGGTTCGCCGCGGTTTCGTGAAGATTTTCTGTCGTCCCGCGACGGGCGTGGTGATCGGTGGCGTCGTCGTCGCTCCCAACGGGTCGGAGCTGATCCTGCCGCTCGCCATCGCGGTCCAGAACAACCTCACCGTCAATGACCTGGCCGCCACTTTCTCGGTGTATCCCTCGATGACCGGGTCGATCACCGAGGCAGCGCGCCAGCTGATGCGTCACGACGACCTCGACTGAGCCCGCCATCCGGTGGAAAGCCAGGTGTCTCATCGGGTGGGAATATCGTTTCGGATAGTGGACTCCGTGGGTACCATCGGGTGCCAGGCTGCCGACACACCTCGGCGCCGTTCGGCGCTCTCCCGCCCCGTTGACCCAGGACGGCCAGGGTGTTTTCCTCCATCGCCTCGTCCTGGGAGTTCGTATGTCCGGTTCCGCATCCTCCGCCGTCACGCCACGGGCACTGTCGCGCAGGTCGCGCGGCGTGCGCGGCTCCGCCATCCGTGACCTGCTCACACTCACCGCACGGTCCGACGTCATCAGTCTGGCGGGTGGATTGCCCGCCCCGGAGTTCATCCCCGGCGACCGGATCGCCGAGCAGGCCCGTGCGGCGCTCGCGGTTCCCGGCTCGGTGCAGTATGCCGAGACCACCGGCCTCCGGGAACTGAGAGGCGTCCTCGCCCACCGCGAGAGCGGGCGGATCGGGCGGCCGGTCGACCAGGCGGACATCGTCGTCACCCACGGATCGCAGCAGGCACTGAGTCTGTCGGCCCAGGTCCTGCTCGACCCCGGCGACACCGTGGTCGTCGAGGCTCCCGCGTACACCGGGGCGTTGCAGGCGTTCCAGGCTGCACAGGCGCGAGTGCACACCGTGCCGCTGGACGACGAGGGCATGGTCACCGAGGAACTACGACGGCTCCTCGAGTCCGGCTTGCGTCCCGCAGTGGTGCACACCGTGAGCAACTTCCACAATCCGCGGGGCGTGGTCCTCGGTGAGTCCCGGCGGCACGAACTCGCGGCCCTCGCGGAACGCTACGGATTCTGGGTGATCGAGGACGACCCCTACGGAGACCTGTGGTTCGACGCCGCGCCACCGCCCCCGGTGGCGGCGCTGTCGGACCGAGTCCTGCGGCTCTCGAGTGCCTCGAAGATCCTGGCTCCCGCGTTGCGAGTCGGCTGGCTGCACGGCGACAGGGAGGTCTGTCGCGCCGTCGAGTTGCTCAAGCAGGGCGCCGACCTGTGCGGATCGGCTCTGACGCACCGGATCGCGGCCGGTCTGCTGGCCGACGACGCCTGGATGACCGCGCACGTCGACGCACTGCGATCCGGCTACGGATCGCGCGCACGGGCACTCGTGGGCGCGCTCGACGACGCCTTCGGTGACACCCTGACGCTGTCCGACGTGCGCGGCGGCATGTTCTGCTGGGCGAGCGTGGCCGGTAGTGCGGGGGCGGAAACCGACACCGCCCGACTGCTCGATTCCGCACTGGTCGAGGGAGTCGCGTTCGTTCCCGGCGCGGCGTTCGGTACGGGCGAGCAGGATCTGTCGTCGTCGATGCGCCTGTGCTTCGCGACCTATGGCGAGGACGTGCTCACCGAGGCGGTGGCGCGGCTGCGGCGTGCGGTCGACCGTCACGGATGAAACATACTGTGAGGTAGAAACTTTCAGGCCGTGACATGCGACTGTCACATCCAGACCGTGACATGCGACTGTCACATCCAGACCGTGACATGCGACTGTCACATCCAGTCGTACGTCCGCTCGACGGCCTTGTTCCACCCCGCATACAGCCGCTCCCGCTCCTCGTCGTCCATGTGTGGGGTCCATTCCTGCCCGACGGCCCAGTTGTCGTGAATGTCCTTCTCGCCGGACCAGAATCCGACGGCGAGCCCGGCCGCATAGGCGGCACCGAGCGCGGTCGTCTCGTTGACGACCGGACGGATGACGGGCACGTCCAAGATGTCCGCCTGGAACTGCATCAACGTCTGGTTCACGACCATGCCGCCGTCGACCTTCAGCGACGTCAACTCCACTCCGGAATCGGCGCGCATCGCCTCGATGACCTCCCGGGTCTGGTAGGCGGTCGCCTCCAGTGCGGCACGCGCGAGATGCCCCTTGCCGACGAATCGGGTCAGCCCCGCGATGACCCCACGTGCATCCGAACGCCAGCGCGGCGCGAACAGACCCGAGAAGGCGGGCACGATATAGGCGCCGCCGTTGTCGTCGACGGTCCGGGCCAGATCCTCGATGTCCGCGGCGGACTCGATGATGCCGAGGTTGTCCCGCAGCCACTGCACCAGCGAGCCGGTGACCGCGACCGAACCCTCCAGGGCGTACACGGCCTCGGCGTCCCCGATCTTGTAGCACACGGTGGTGAGCAGTCCGTGCTCGCTGCGCACCGGCGTCGTCCCGGTGTTGAGCAGCAGGAAGTTTCCCGTGCCGTAGGTGTTCTTCGCGTCGCCCACGTTCAGGCAGGCCTGCCCGAACGTGGCCGCCTGCTGATCGCCGAGGATGCCGGCCACCGGAATACCGGGCAGGGTGCCCCACTCGCGAACCGTGCCGTACACCTCCGACGAACTGCGAATCTCCGGCAGCAGCGACATCGGGATGTCGAAGTCCGCACAGATCTGCGGATCCCAGTCGAGCGTGCGCAGATTCATCAACATCGTCCGGGAGGCATTCGTGACATCCGTCACGTGGACTCCGGCGGTGATGTTCCACAGAACCCAGCTGTCGATGGTGCCGAAGCACAGTTCACCGGCCTCGGCGCGCTCCCGGACGCCCTCGACGTTGTCGAGGATCCAGCGCAGCTTGGGGCCGGAGAAGTAGGTCGAGAGGGGAAGACCGGTGGCCTCGCGGAAGCGGTCGGGACCCTGGTCACCGGCGAGTTCGGTGCACAACTCGTCGGTGCGGGTGTCCTGCCACACGATCGCATTGTGCACCGGCAGGCCCGTGTTCCGGTCCCAGACCACCGTCGTCTCGCGCTGGTTGGTGATCCCGACCGCCGCGATCGACGAGGCCGCGACATCGGCCTTCGCGATCGCGGTTGCGACCACTTCTCGCACGTTGATCCACAATTCCATGGGATCGTGCTCGACCCACCCGGCGCGCGGGAAGACCTGTCGGTGTTCCTTCTGGGACACGCTGACCACCGAGCCGGAATGATCGAAGATCATGCACCGGCTCGAGGTCGTGCCCTGGTCGATCGCAGCGATGTACTGAACCACACGCATGAAGCTACTAGCCTGGGGTGGAATCCGTCGTCATCTGACAGGCAGGGGCCCGTGTTGAGCAACCAGTCGGAAGTACCTTCGCTCGGCCCGATCCAGCGTGAGCAGGCATGGGATCAGTTGCAGAAGAACGAGTTCGACATGGTCGTGATCGGTGGCGGGGTGGTGGGTGCGGGCACCGCGCTCGATGCCGCCACCCGGGGGCTGAAGGTCGCACTGGTGGAGGCCAGGGACTACGCGTCGGGGACGTCGAGTCGGTCGTCGAAGATGTTCCACGGCGGGCTGCGCTATCTCGAACAGTTCGAATTCGGGCTGGTGCGCGAGGCGCTCCACGAGCGCGAGTTGTCGCTGACCCGGCTGGCGCCGCATCTGGTCAAGCCCCTGCGGTTTCTGTTCCCCATCACCCACCACCTGTGGGAGCGGCCGTACATCGCCGCGGGCATCTTCCTGTACGACCGGATGGGCGGAGCAAAATCCGTTCCGGCACAGAAGCATTACACCCGTGCCGGGGCGCTCCGGCTGGCCCCCGGTCTGAAGCGGGACTCGCTCGTCGGGGGTATCCAGTACTACGACACCGTCGTGGACGACGCCCGGCACACCATGACCGTCGCCAGGACGGCCGCGCACTACGGCGCCGTCGTCCGCACGTCCACCCAGGTGGTCGGCTTCCTCCGGGAGGCCGATCGGGTGTCCGGGGTGCGCGTGCGTGACGTCGAGGACGGGCGGACCGCCGAGGTCCGCGCCCAGGTCGTGGTCAACGCGACGGGCGTGTGGACCGACGAGATCCAGGCCCTCTCCCGGGTTCGCGGGCGATTCCGGGTCCGCTCGTCCAAGGGCGTGCACATCGTCGTGCCCCGCGACCGGATCGTCAGCGACGCCGCCATCATCCTGCGGACGGAGAAGTCGGTACTGTTCGTGATTCCGTGGGGCAGCCACTGGATCATCGGCACCACCGACACCGACTGGAACCTCGACCTCGGGCATCCGGCCGCGACGAAGGCCGACATCGACTACATCCTCGGGCACGTCAACACGGTGCTGGTCACGCCGCTCACCCACGAGGACATCGAGGGCGTCTACGCCGGGCTGCGCCCACTGCTCGCCGGCGAGAGCGACGAGACCTCCAAGCTCTCGCGCGAGCACGCCGTGGCCCGGGTCGCCCCCGGGTTGGTCGCCATCGCGGGCGGCAAGTACACCACCTATCGGGTGATGGGACAGGACGCCGTGGACCTGGCGGTGGACGACATCGCCACCCGGGTCGCCTCGTCGGTCACCGAACGCGTCCCGCTGGTCGGGGCGGACGGCTACTTCGCGCTGGTCAACCAGACGGTCAGCCTGGGCGAACAGTACGGGCTGCATTCCTATCGGATCCGGCACCTGCTCGATCGGTACGGCTCGCTGATCGGCGACGTACTCTCCTTCGCCGACGGCACACCCGAACTGCTGGCACCGATCACCGATGCGCCGTCGTATCTGCAGGTGGAGGCCGTCTACGCCGCGGCGGCGGAGGGTGCGCTGCACCTGGACGACATCCTCGCCCGCCGCACTCGTATCGCGATCGAATACGCGCACCGGGGCGTCAACTGTGCCGAGCAGGTGGCGGCACTGGTGGCTCCGATACTGGGTTGGGACGCGGCGACGGCCGATCGCGAGGTCGCGAACTATTGCGCCCGGGTCGCCGCCGAGATCGAATCACAGCAGCAGCCCGACGACGAAGCAGCCGACGCGTTGCGCGCCGCGGCCCCGGAATCACGTCCCGAACTGCTCGAACCGGTCCCGGTCAGTACGCCGGTCCAGACCTGACCGATGAGTTCCGCCGGGTCGGCGGGTCGATCGATGTATGGACGATGACCCTGTGAACGATGACCCTGACGGCCACGGACACCATGCGGAGTATGCGGACCGAGAGGACTGGGACCTCGGACCGGCGGCGGACGCGCTGCGCCGGTTGCTCCCGGGAGTGACGGACGAACGGCTCGGCGGACCGACGCCGTGCCCGGAGTGGAACGTCGCCGCGCTGCTCGATCACCTGATCGGACTGAGCTGGGCGTTCACCGCCGCCGCCCAGAAGATCCGGGTGGGCGGTGAGCCTTCCGGTGATGCCGGGAGGCTACCGCCGGATTGGCGCGAACGCCTCCCGGACCAGTTGGGGCTGCTGGTCGCCGCGTGGCGGCAGGACGGGGCCCGCGAGGGGGCGACCGAGGCCGGTGGTGTGGAGCTTCCCGCGGACCTGATGGGCATCGTGGCCCTCAACGAACTGGTGCTGCACGGCTGGGACCTGGCGCGAGCGACCGGCCAGGAACTCGAGGTGACCCCCGCGGCGGTACGGGCGTGCCACCGTCTCTTCGTGGCAGCGGGCGGCGGCGGAGACGACCCCGAAGGCCCCTTCGGTCCGTCGGTCCCGGTTCCGGACGAGGCGACGGCGTTCGACAAGCTGCTCGGATCCGCCGGACGCGACCCCGGCTGGCATCCGTGAGGATCGGATCCGATCAGGTCCGGAACGCGGGCTGACATCGGGGACACGAGATCACGTTGCGGCCACCGAGATCCCGCGCCTCGAGTGGAGCGCCGCAACGGCGGCAGCGCTGTCCGGCTCGCCCGTACACCCACGGGCGGTGCCGCACCGGCCGGTCGCGGTCGGCGAACAGGATTCGCTGGGCGAGTGTGACGAGGCCGCGGAGGTCGGGGACCTGCGCGGACGGAGTGAACGGGTCAACGCCTCGGAGGAAGCACACCTCGTTGCGGTAGATATTGCCGATACCGGCGAGATTGCGCTGGTCGAGCAGGGACAGACCGATCGGCTGGTCGCCGGCAGCGCGCAGGTTGGCGGCGGCGACCGCCGCATCCCAATCCGCACCGAGAAGGTCGGGGCCGAGATGGCCGACTACGTCGTCCTCGCGGTCGCGGCCCAGTATCTCGGTGACTCCGAGTGAGAACCCGACGGCGGTGTGAGCATCGGTGTCGAGGACGAGCCGAGCCTGATGGCCGGGGCGTCGCCACCGCTCGCCCAGGCGGTAGACGTGCCACACGCCCTCCATCTTCAGGTGCGTGTGGATCGTGGACGTGCCGACCCGGATCAGCAGGTGCTTGCCGCGGCTGAGCACCTCGTCGACCTCCTGGCCCGCCAGGTCGGTGGTGGCGAACCGGGGCACCCGGAAATCGGTGCGGCGCAGCACTCGCCCGGACAGCACCGCACGCAGGCTCTTCGCGGTGCGCCACACGGTGTCGCCCTCGGGCATCGCGCCTCCTCCGTTCTGTCCGGTCGGCTGTGTCCGGTCCGCTCTGTCCGGTCAGCTCCGGAGTCGGAATCCCCGCGGCGTCGCGGAGAAGCCGGACTCGGTGAGGATCGCAGCGAAATCGTGTCCGTGGATACTCGCGCCGTCGACCTTCTCGATCACGATCTTGTCCACTCCTCGGTTCTCGACCACTCCGGCCAGCGATTGGACGGCGGTGCGGAGGACGCCGGGGTCGTCGTCGAAGGTGAGCACGGTACGCCCGCCGCGCTCGACGAACAGTGCGAGCATTCCGTCGACGAGAACGACGAGCCCACCCGCCTTGCGCCCCGGGCGATGGGCGGGGGAGTCGTCCGAGCGGGCCGGCCACGGCAGTGCGGCGCCGTACGGGTTGGCCGGATCGGTGGCCGCGAGGGTGACGGCGGGCGCTGCCCGGTGTCTGCCCTCGAGCGAGTCGGCGTAGCTGCGGAGGCGATCCACCACGTGTGGGGTGGAGAACTGTGCCCCGCCGAGCGTCTCCACGAAGTGCCCCCGACGGCATCGGCCGCTGTCCTCGAAGGTGCCGAGCACCTTGTACATCAGTGCGAAGCCCCCGGGAACGCTCTCGCTCGTCACGGAGCCGCGGGTGACGACCCCGTAGCGCTCGAGCAGCAGCTCGGCGGTCGCGCTGGCCCGCAGGGTCGGGTCGGGTTCGGGGGCCGGGAGCAGGGACCACCGCCCCGCGACGGTCGGGGGGCCGCCTCGCGACGGCAGTGCTCCGGCGCGCAGCGAGCGGGTGCGCGGTGCGCGGCGGGGCGCACGATGACTGGTGGTCCGGCGCGAGGTGTCCGACAGCAGCGCGCGTACGGGCGCGAGGGTGTCGTTGCCCACGTACCCGAGCCACACCAGGTCCCACAGCGCCGCCGCCAGCGCCGCGTCGTCGTTCATCTGCAGCGTGTCCGAGAGTTGCCGGAAGAAGTAGGCGCCGCCCCCGGAGAGCGTGTCGAGGATGCGCGCCTGAAGCTCCGTCGGATCCGACGGAGCCGGGCCGACGAGGGTCAGCGGCGCGGTGTCCGACGGGTGCACCGTGAGCCAGCCGTCCTTTCCGGAGATCGCCCCGGCGCCGGCCCAGAGCACTTCGCCGGAGGCGGTGAGCTCGTCGAGCATGGCGGGGGAGTAGTCCGCCACGCGGGCCGGAAGTACGAGGGATTCCAGCGCCGATGCCGGGAGCGGAACGCCCGCGAGCTGTTCGAGGACCGTGGCGACACCGTCGACGCCGCGCAGTGTGCCGCCGACGTGTTGCCAGTTCGGCAGGAAGCGGCCGAGTGCCGCGGTGCCCACCGGCTCGACCTCCTGCCGGGCTGCGGCGAGCGACCGGCGCCGCAGCCGCCGCAGGACCGAGGCGTCGCACCATTCCGAGCCCTGGCCGCCGGGGCGGAACTCGCCCTCGACGACGCGCTTGTCGGCGGCCAGACGGACGAGGACGTCACGGACGACTGCCGGGCCGAGCCCGAATCTCGCCGCGGCGTCGGCGGTGGTGAACGGGCCGTGGGTACGTGCGAACCTGCCGATCAGGTCGCCCAACGGGTCCGCGACCGGTTCGACGAAGGCCGCAGGCGTCCCGATCGGCAACGGGACACCCAGCCCGTCGCGCAGTCTCGCCGCGTCCTCGATCGGCGCCCACCACGACGTCCCGGCGAACGACACCTGGAGGGCGCGGGTGCTCGCGTGCAGTTCCTCGAGCCATCGGCCGGGGTCGGTGGTGGACCGGGCGGCCACTTCCTCGGTGGTGAGCGGTCCGAGGAGACGGAGCAGGTCCGCCACGCCCTCGAGGTCCCGCGCCCGTCGATCCGGCGCCAGACGTTGGAGTTCGCGTTCGGCCTCGGCGAGGACGTCGGCGTCGAGTAGCTCGCGCAGTTCGACCCGGCCGAGCAACTCGGCGAGCAGTGTCGCGTCGAGTGACAGTGCGGCGGCGCGCCGCTCGGCGAGTGGGCTGTCGCCCTCGTACAGGAACTCGCCGACGTAGTTGAACAGCATGGCGCCTGCGAACGGTGACGGCGACGCGGTCTCGACCTCGACCAGGCGTACCTGACGACGGGCGACCCGCACGAACAGATCCTTCAGCGCCGGGAGGTCGTACACGTCCTGCAGGCATTCGCGGACGGTCTCGAGCAGGATCGGGAACGTCGGGAACTTGCGGGCGACGTCCAGCAACTGCGCCGACCGCTGTCGCTGCTGCCACAGCGGCGCCCGCTTTCCCGGGGTACGGCGCGGCAACAACAGTGCGCGGGCGGCGCATTCGCGGAACCGGGAGGCGAACAGCGCCGAACCGCCGACCTGCTCGGTGACGAGGTCCTCGATGTCGTCGGGGTCGAACGAGAACAGATCCGCACCGGGCGGGGCGTCCTCGGTGTCCGGGAGACGGACGATGATCCCGTCGTCGGACGCGGTGGCATTGGCCTCCACTCCGAGGTTCTCCCGCAGTCTCGCATTCACGCCCAGCGCCCAGGGAGCGTGGACACGCTGCCCGTACGGTGAGTGCAGGACGAGCCGCCAGTCGCCGAGTTCGTCGCGGAACCGCTCCACCACGAGAGTGCGATCGGTGGGCACCTGACCGGTGGCGGCCTTCTGCTCGGCGACCAGTTGCAGCAGGTTGGTGGTGGCGTTCTCGTCGAGACCCCCGGTGCGGGCACGCTCGGCCGCGGCCTCCTCGTGGCCGAGCGAGATCTCCCGGAGGAACGCGCCCAGTGCCTCACCGAGTTCGGCGGGACGCCCCAGCCCGTCGCCGTGCCAGAAGGGCAACCGGCCGGGTAGCCCGTACGCAGGGCTGACCAGGACCCGGTCGAAGGTGATCTCCTCGATTCGCCAGCTGGTCGCGCCGAGCGCGAAGACGTCACCGACGCGTGACTCGTAGACCATCTCCTCGTCGAGTTCGCCCACCCGGGAAGCCTTCTCGCCCACCATGTAGACGGCGAACAGGCCGCGGTCGGGAATTGCCCCGCCGGAGGTGACGGCCAACCGCTGCGAGCCGGGGCGTCCGGTCAGGGTGTTGGCGTCCCGGTCCCACACCAGCCGGGGCCGCAGCTCGGCGAACTCGTCCGAGGGGTAGCGGCCGGCGAGCAGGTCGAGAGTGGATTCGTACGCCGAACGAGGAAGCGTCGCAAAGGATCCACTGCGACGTACCGTGTCGAACCAGTCGTCGACGTCGACGGTGTCGAGGGACGTCGCGGCCACCGTGTGCTGGGCGAGGATGTCGAGCGGGTTGGCCGGAACCGCGAGAGCCTCGATCTTTCCGGTGACCATGCGCTCCACGGTGACGGCGCAGTGCAGCAGATCCGTTCGGTGTTTGGGGAAGACGACGCCCCGGGATATCTCGCCGACCTGGTGCCCGGCCCGGCCGACGCGCTGTAGCCCACTCGAGACCGACGGCGGGGACTCGACCTGGATCACCAGATCGACTGCGCCCATGTCGATACCGAGTTCGAGGCTGCTGGTGGCGACGACGCACCGCAGACGCCCGGTCTTGAGATCGTCCTCGATCACGGCCCGCTGATCCTTGCTCACGGAGCCGTGGTGGGCACGCGCGAGGAGGGGCCCGGCACCGTAGTTGACGTCGGTGGACGCCCCGATCTGGGCGGGTGGCTTGCCGGTGCGTTCGACGGATTCGCCGAGCTTCTCGGTATAGAGCTCGTTGAGCCGGGCCGTGAGCTTCTCCGCGAGGCGCCGCGAGTTGGCGAACACGATCGACGAACGGTGGCTCAGGACGAGGTCGACGATGCGTTCCTCGACGTGCGGCCAGATCGATCCGGCCTGTGGTGTCGCCGACTCGGAGTCCTCGCCCGGCTCGGCGAGCCCGAGTTCGGTCATGTCCTCGACCGGCACCTGGACGGTGAGGTCGAACATCTTCGGCGACGGGGGAGCGACGATGCGAATCGGTGCGGAGCCGGAGAGGAACCGCCCGATCTCCTCGCGCGGACGCACCGTCGCCGACAGCCCGATCCGCTGGGCGGGACGGGCCAGCAGATCGTCGAGCCGTTCGAGGGACAACGCCAGATGAGCGCCGCGTTTGGTGCCGGCCACGGCATGGACCTCGTCGACGATGACGGTCTCGACACCGGCGAGGCTCTCGCGGGCCGAGGACGTCAGCATGAGGAACAGTGACTCCGGCGTGGTGATGAGGATGTCCGGGGGGTTGGTCACCAGTTGACGCCGGGCGCTCGCCGGAGTGTCTCCGGAGCGCACTCCGACACGGATCTCGGGAGGTTCGAGACCCAGGCGGCGCGCCGTCTGGGTGATCCCGACGAGCGGCGCCCGCAGGTTCCGCTCGACGTCCACACCGAGCGCCTTGAGCGGGGAGAGGTACAGCACCCGGGTGCTGCGTCGCGGCGCGTCTTTCCCGCCGCCCGTGTCTGCACCGCCTGCGCCTCGGATCGCTTCCCGGTCCGTCGCCAGGCGGTCCAGCGACCACAGGAACGCCGACAGCGTCTTTCCCGAGCCGGTGGGGGCGACGACCAGTGTGTTCGTCCCGCTCGCGATCGACTCCCAGGCACCGAGCTGCGCCTCGGTGGGGGCGGGGAAGGCGCCGTCGAACCACTGCCGGGTGGCGGCGGAGAAACGGTCGAGCGCGGTACTCACGTGTCCATACTGCCCCGTGGCACCGACACCGCCCGTGGCCCGGATATCTCGCTGGCCCGGATATCTCGCCGGCCCGGACAGGTCAGCCGAACTCGACCCCCTGGGCGAGGGGAAGCTCGTCGGAGTAGTTGACGGTGTTGGTCGCCCGGCGCATGTAAGCCTTCCAGGAGTCGGATCCGGATTCGCGGCCCCCGCCCGTCTCCTTCTCGCCACCGAAGGCGCCGCCGATCTCCGCGCCCGAGGTGCCGATGTTGACGTTCGCGATACCGCAGTCGGATCCGTCCGCGGACAGGAACCGTTCCGCCTCGCGCTGATCGGTGGTGAAGATCGACGAGGACAGTCCCTGCGGTACCGCGTTGTGCAGCGCGATCGCCTCGTCGAATTCCTCGTAGGTGAGCACGTAGAGGATCGGCGCGAAGGTCTCGGTTCTGACGATCTCGGTCTGTTCCGGCATCCGCACCAGTGCGGGGGTGACGTAGTACCCGATCTCGCCGATCCGTTGCCCGCCGCAGACGACTTCGCCGCCGTCGGCGCGCGCGGTGTCGAGGGCAGCGGTCATCGCCCGATGGGCTCCGGCGTCGATCAGCGGGCCGACCAGGACTCCCGGTGCGAACGGGTCGCCCACGCGCAGTGAACGGTAGGCGGCCGCGATGCGGTCCACGACCTCGTCGACCACCGAGGAGTGCACGATCAGCCGGCGCAGTGTGGTGCACCGCTGGCCGGCCGTCCCGGCGGCGGAGAACACGATGCCCCGCACGGCCAGGTCGAGGTCGGCGGACGGGGCGACGACGGCCCCGTTGTTCCCGCCGAGTTCGAGCAGGCAGCGTCCGAACCGGGCGGCCACCCGCGGCGCCACCGCGCGGCCCATCGCCACCGAACCCGTCGCGCTGACCAGGGCTACGCGCGGATCGTCGACCAGGACCTCGCCGATGTCGGTGCCGCCGTACAGCAACTGGTGGACGGCCTCCGGTGCACCGGTCTCCCGCGCGGCCCGAGCGAGCAACGCGGCACAGGCCGTGGCGGTCAGCGGAGTTCGTTCGGACGGCTTCCACAGCACCGTGTCGCCGCACACGAGCGCGATGGCGGTGTTCCAGGACCACACGGCGACCGGGAAGTTGAATGCCGACACGACGGCGACGACCCCGAGCGGGTGCCAGGTCTCCGACAGCCGGTGTCCGGGCCGTTCGGACGCCATCGTCACGCCGTAGAGCTGACGGGACAGGCCCACCGCGAAGTCACAGACGTCGATCATCTCCTGGACCTCGCCGAGCGCCTCGGACTCGATCTTCCCGGCCTCGAGGGTGACCAGCTCGGCCAGATCGCTCTTGTGTTCGGCGAGCAGCTCGCCGAGCCGACGGACCGTGGCACCCCGCACCGGCGCGGGCGTGGACCGCCAGTCGCGGAACGTGTGCGCCGCGGCGGCGAGTGCGGCCTCGACGTCGGCGGCGCAGCTCACCGGGACCTCGGCCAGCGGGGTGTCGGTGATCGGCGTACGGGCGACGAGGTCACCTGAGCCGGGTAGCTGCGCGCCGCAGCGGTGCAGCGCACGGAGAGCTCGGTCCCGGAGAGCCTCGGGGTCCGGTGGCGTCACGATGGTGTCCTTTCCGACGGGGGATCTTTCCGGGCGGGTGGGCCGGGCGAGGCCGTTCGTCGCGAACTCTGCTGTTGTCGACGGTAGAGGTCGAACGGGTCGTGGATCGGCCGTCCGAGAAATCCGGCGAGTCGGTCCACGTCGTAGCCGCCCGAGGTAGCTGTCTGCGGGTGGACCCGCACGGTGTCCGCGTCGAGGTTCGAGCGGAAGATCCCCGCGGCCGACGCGGGAAGGAAGTCCTCGTAGACGATCGGTTCCCGGACCACCCGGCCATCGGTGCCTTGTCGGTAGGTGAAGTAGGCGAGCCCCTGACGGTCGAGATCCTCCTCGTCGGCGGGGAATTCGCGCTCCCAGATCGAGGCGTCCGCGCCGTCGAGACGGTCGTACAGGGCGCGTCCGGCCGGAGTCAGCGCCACACCTCGCGCCTCGACCTCGCCGAACCGTACGCGTAGCGTGCCCTCGGCGATCGTGCCGTCCGGCTCCAGGAACCGGCGTGGTTCGGCGAGGGCACGAAACGAAGTCTGCCGGAGCAGGACCGCGGGGCCGGACCATCGCGGAGGACCCTGGATCCGGTCGATCATCGCGATTCCGCGGTCGGTCATTCGCCGGTACAGCTCGTCGATGTCGAGGACGCGCGGAGTGAGGTGGTTGACGTGGGTCCCGGCGACCCCGCCGATGTCCGCGGCGACCGGGGAGACGGCTTCGAGCTCGCGGTACCAGGCGCGATCCACCGGCGCGTCCGTCAGCGCGAACACGGCGGTGGCCCGATCGACGAATTCGGTGGCTGCCGGCTCCGGAAGCCCACCGTCTCGTTCGGCCCGGGTCGCGAGTGCGAGTAGCTCGGGTGCGAACAGCGACCGGGCGGCGAGGAAGCGGTCCAGCCGGGCGGCGAGGTCGATGTCGAAGAATCGCCGGTCGGCGACGGCGAGCAGTGACGTGAAGACACGGAAGGGATTTCGGGACAGTTCCGCGGGATCGATCGGGCGGAATGCCGTCGAGACCACGGGCACGGGGGAGGCCGCATCGCGGAGATCGTAGAAGCCGACCGGGTGCATGCCGAATCCGGCGAACAGTTGCGCGGCCTCGTACATCTCGGCCGGGGTGCCGAGCCGGACGGCGCCGTGGCGCTCGGCGCTCACCCGTGCCAGGCTGCCCCACCGTTCGGCACGGGCGGGATGTGCCGCAGCGAAATCCGCGTTGACCTCGCTCGTGACCTGGACCAGCGTGGTGTAGGCGGGGACCTCGTGCCCGTACATGGCGGACAGCGCCCGCGCGAAACGCGCGCGCAGCTCCGACGTTTCAACCATGTCGGCCCGTCCCTCCGATAGCCTGCGCTGGTGGGCGAACACGCGAGGAACGACACGCATCCGGCACCGCTCGACGACATCGATCGGGTGCTGATGCGCGAGCTGGTGGCGGACGGCCGGGCCACGCTCGCGGTACTCGCGGAGAAAGCGGGGCTCTCGGTGTCGGCGGTGCAGTCCCGGGTCCGCCGCCTCGAGGCCCGGAAGGTGATTCGCGGGTACAGCGCCAAGGTGGACCCGGAAGCTCTCGGTCACGGATTGTCGGCATTCGTCGCCATCACTCCTCTCGACCCGTCGCAGCCCGACGACGCCCCGGCACGCCTGCGGCACCTGCCCGCGATCGAGGCGTGCCACTCCGTCGCGGGTGACGAGAGCTACGTCCTGCTGGTGCGGGTCGCGACACCCAGACATCTCGAGCAGCTGCTCCAGGACATCAGGGCCACCGCCAACGTGCATACCCGTAGCACCATCATCCTGCATACATTTTACGAACTCTGACCACTCCGCCGCATATGTTGCGGATTCGATGCCTGGATTCCGTAACTATAACGGTCTTCGGTCGTATCCTGGGGGCATGAGCACCGCGATCGACCTGCGCGGGAAGAATCCCGGCCTTCCCGCCGACCGTGTCCACGACGTGCTGGGGGCGAGCATTCTGGCGGACGGATTCGACCTGGTCCTCGACCTCGACGAATCCCGGGGCAGCTGGCTGGTCGACCTGCGGGACGGCTCGCGCTACCTCGACATGTTCAGCTTCTTCGCATCCTCGGCACTGGGCATGAATCATCCCGACCTCACCGAGGAGAGGTTCCTCGCGGAGCTGGCAGCGGTCGCGGTGAACAAACCCAGCAACTCCGACGTCTACAGCGTGCCGATGGCACAGTTCGTGGAGACCTTCGTGCGAGTGCTCGGAGACCCGCGGTTGCCGCACTTGTTCTTCGTCGAGGGTGGGGGCCTGGCGGTGGAGAACGCGCTGAAGGCAGCGTTCGACTGGAAGAGCCGGCTCGAGGAGAACCGCGGCCACGGCCCTGCCTGTGGCACCCGGGTCCTCCACCTCACCGAGGCGTTCCACGGCCGGACCGGGTACACGATGTCGCTCACCAACACCGAGCCGATCAAGACCGACCGGTTCCCGAAGTTCGACTGGCCGCGTATCCCGGCCCCCTACCTCGCCGACGGCAGGGACGTGGCCGCGGACGAGCGGCACGCGCTCGCCCGAGCGGCGGCCGCGTTCGAGGAGTTTCCGCGCGACATCGCGTGTTTCCTCGCCGAACCGATCCAGGGCGAGGGAGGCGATCATCATTTCCGCCCCGAGTTCCTGCAGCAGATGCAGCGACTGTGCCACGAGCACGACGCCCTGTTCGTCCTGGACGAGGTCCAGACCGGATGCGGACTCACCGGGAGCACGTGGGCGTACCGCCAGCTGGGGCTCGAACCGGACATCGTCGCCTTCGGCAAGAAGACTCAGGTGTGCGGGATCATGGCCGGAGGGCGTCTCGACGAGGTGGCCGACAACGTCTTCACCGTCAGTTCGCGGCTGAACTCGACGTGGGGCGGCAATCTCACCGACATGGTGCGGGCGCGCCGCGTCCTCGAAGTGATCGAGCGCGACGGGCTCGTCGACCGTGCGGCTCGGCTCGGTCGGCACCTCCTCGGCGGGCTCGAGGAACTCGCCGCCCGGCATCCCGAGGTGACCGAACCGAGGGGGCGGGGCCTGATGTGCGCGTTCACCCTGCCGTCGACCCGTCGTCGCGACGAGGTGGTGACGACACTGCGCGAACGTGAGCATGTGCTCATCCTCCCGACCGGCAAGCGCGCCATACGGTTCCGGCCACCGCTCACGGTGTCGACCGGCGAACTCGACGCGGCGCTCGATGCGGTGTCCAGGGTGTTGCGCGGTACCGTGCAGGTATGACAGTCCCGCTCACCTCCGTCCCGAACCTGCGTGACATCGGAGGCTATCGATCCGCGGAAGGTGGGCGGGTCCGCCACGGCGTTCTCTACCGCTCGACGGACCTGAGCCGGCTCACCGAGCCGGACGAGCAGGAGTTCGCGCGGCTGAGGATCGCCACGGTATACGACCTGCGGACCGTGGACGAACGCACCGCGGCCCCCGACCGGCTCCCCGCCGGCACCAGGGCGCTGGACCTGGACGTGCTCGCGGACAAGCGACTTCGGGCCATCCCGGCGCAGATGCTGGCGGTGATCGCCGACCCCTCGATCGCGGATCGCGAGCTCGGTGGCGGCCGCGCCGAGGAGTACTTCGTGGGCAGCTACCGGGATTTCGTGACTCTGCCGAGCGCGGTGTCCGCGTACCGCGCGCTGTTCGGTGATCTCGCCGCCCTGCCCGACGATGGCCCCGCGCTGGTGCACTGCACCACGGGCAAGGACCGCACCGGATGGGCGACGGCATCGTTGCTGCTTCTCCTGGGAGTCGACGAGGACGACGTCTTCCAGGACTACCTGCTCACCAACGAGCTGCTCCTGCCCGCGCTGGGTGAGGTGTTCGAGCGGTTTGCCGCCGCGGGCGGCGATCCGGAGCTGCTCGAACCCGTGCTCGGAGTCCGGCCCGAGTACCTGCATGCCGCACTGGCCACGGTTCGCGAACACTTCGGCTCCATCGAGGGGTACTTCGGCACCGGCCTGGGGCTGGGGGAGGATGTTCAGACGGCGCTGCGGGAACGCCTGATCACGGCGTGACCGGCCAGCACGGCCGCAACTCCCGCCACATCGGCGACGAAGTCCCACACCGATCCGTGCCGACCGAGCGGTAGTGCCGCCTGGGCCAACTCCGTACCGGCGGCGAACGCGACCAACCATCCGGCGGTGACCGAGGGGCCGAACCGTGCGTAGAGCGACGCGGCGGCGAGAGCGGCGAACAGCAGGGCGTGGACCAGCTTGTCGGAGTGTTCGGGACCGGACGGGGTCGCGGAGGCGGGCGACAGCAGCATGACCAGAGCGATCGCGGTGAGTATCGCGACCGGGACGCGACGAGCGATCATCGCGGCGCGGCCGGTGCCGTTCCCGGGGAGACGGCATCGGTGACCGCGAGCCCGAGAGCGCCCTCCGCGAACCGGTGTACGGCTGCGATTCCCTCGTCCAGCAGGCCTCGTTCGCCCGCGCGAGCCCATCCGGTGAGCCTCCCCGTGCTCGGGTCGAGGACGAGCTCTGCCCGCAGTTCTCCTGTGGTGATGTCGCACACCGCCCAGGTGTAGGCGGCGTCGGCGGCCCAGTCGCGGATGCGTGTCGCCACGTAGTCGGGGTCGGTGATCCCGCCCTCGGCGAGCGCCGGCCTGTCGTCGACACGGTCGTCGGCGCGCAGCGAACGGAGATAGACCCGCCCGGCATTGACCTCGATCGGTTCCACGGTCAGTTGCCCTCCTTCGGGTCGCCGGATTCGAGGTTCCGGTCTCCGCGATGGTCGTCCCCACGCACCCTGCTCCCGAACAGGACCGCGCCGGTTGCCGGGATCAGCAGGAAGAACAGCCAGCTGTGATCGATCGGGACGAGGAAGAAGAGGGCGAGCGCCAGATACGGCATCAGCGCCATCACCGCGATCCGCCACCGGGTGCGGCCCGAGGCGGCCGGCTCCGGCGTGGGATCGTCGAACAGTGCCGGATCGTCGAACAGTGCGGGGGTCGACTCGGCAACCGGAAGGTCCTCGAAGAGCACGGCGAGGTCCGCACGCGTCGACGCGTGCGCGACGGCGAGGCTGCGCTCGTCGAACTCGGGGACGGTGAGCCGCCCCGCCGCGAAGTGCTCGCCGAGCGCGGTGAGCGCCTGCTCTCGTTCGGCGTTGCCGACTCGCACCCCGGGGACGTCCACCATGAGTTCACCCTAGCTTCGTGTGCGGTCACCGATGACCAGGTGCCCGGATAGGCGGACGACCCGGCCGCCTGGCCGGGTCGTCCCCGTATCGTGTGCGCCCTGCCAGGCCGCCGAACTACTCGATCGCGCTACTTGATCTCGGTGAGGACGGTGCCCTGGGTGATGGCGGCCCCGGCCTCGACGGCCAGGCCGGTCACCACACCCGACTTGTGGGCGTTGACCGGGTTCTCCATCTTCATCGCTTCGAGGACCGCGATGAGATCGCCCTCGGCGACTTCCTGACCCTCGGCCACGGCGACCTTGACGACGGTGCCCTGCATGGGCGCGGTGACCGCGTCACCGGAGGCGGCTCCACCGTGTGCGCCGCCCCGCTTGCGCGGCTTCGGCTTCTTCCGCACCACACCGGCGCCGCCCGCGCCGCTGCCCAGGGAGAACTGGCCCGGCAGCGACACCTCGACCCGGCGGCCACCGACCTCGACGACCACGTTCTGACGCGGCAGTCCGTCCTCGTCGTCGAGCGGCTCGCTGCCGGTGAACGGCGGGACCTGATTGTCGTACTCGGTCTCGATCCAGCGGGTGTGCACGTCGAACTTCGAGCCGTCACCGATGAAGGCCGGATCCGAGACGACGGCGCGGTGGAACGGAATGACCGTCGCCAGGCCCTCGACCACGAACTCGTCGAGAGCGCGCCGCGCCCGGGCCAGAGCCTGGTCGCGGGTGGCGCCGGTGACGATCAGCTTGGCGAGCATCGAATCGAACTGTCCACCGATGACACTGCCGGACTCGACACCCGAATCCATGCGCACACCGGGGCCCGTCGGCGGGGCGAACGTGGTGACCGGGCCGGGGGCGGGCAGGAACCCTCGCCCGGCGTCTTCTCCGTTGATACGGAACTCGAAGCTGTGGCCCCGCGGCGCCGGATCCTCGGTGATGTCGAGTTCCTCGCCGTTGGCGATCCGGAACTGTTCGAGCACCAGATCGATGCCGGAGGTCTCCTCGGTGACCGGGTGCTCGACCTGCAGGCGGGTGTTGACCTCGAGGAAGGAGATCAGCCCGTCCTGGCCGACCAGGTACTCGACGGTGCCGGCACCGTAGTACCCCGCCTCGCGGCAGATGGCCTTGGCGGAGGAGTGGATCTGGTCGCGCTGTTCGTCGGTGAGGAACGGCGCCGGTGCCTCCTCGACCAGCTTCTGGAAACGGCGCTGCAGCGAGCAGTCGCGGGTACCCGCCACCACGACGTTGCCGTGCTTGTCTGCGATGACCTGCGCCTCGACGTGGCGGGGCTTGTCCAGGTAGCGCTCGACGAAACACTCGCCGCGACCGAACGCCGCGACCGCCTCACGCGTGGCGGACTCGAACAGCTCGGGGATCTCCTCGAGGGTCCGTGCGACCTTCATGCCGCGTCCACCGCCGCCGAACGCGGCCTTGATCGCGATCGGCACGCCGTACTCGCGGGCGAACGCGACCACCTCGTCGGCATCCTTGACCGGGTCCGGGGTGCCGGGGACGAGCGGGGCGCCGGCCTTCATCGCGATGTGCCTGGCGGTGACCTTGTCCCCGAGGTCGCGGATCGACTGGGGCGACGGGCCGATCCAGATCAAGCCGGCATCCAGGACGGCCTGGGCGAACTCGGCGTTCTCCGACAGGAACCCGTAGCCGGGGTGGATCGCGTCCGCGCCGGACTTGGCGGCGGCGTCGATGATCTTGTCGATCACCAGGTAGGACTCCGCGGACGTCTGCCCGCCGAGTGCGAACGCCTCGTCCGCCAGCTTCACGAAGGGCGCGTCCGCGTCCGGTTCCGCGTAGACAGCGACACTGGTCAGACCGGCGTCCCTCGCTGCCCGGATGACCCGCACTGCGATCTCACCGCGGTTGGCAACGAGCACCTTCGTGATGTGCGCACTGGCATGACTAGGCACTGAGCCTCCTGTGGTTCTCATGGTCGTCTCCGCAGGTGCGCTGGAGCAGCCGGACCTGCGGACGGTTACGGGCGTCACATCGGAGTGTAAGCACTGCTGCGGCGGCCACTGTAACCGGATAGGCACCTACACGGTATGCCTCACCCGACGCCGCGCAACTCTACCGACGGGTAGCCTTCCGCAGCCCTGGCGAGCGATTCGCGCAGCGCCGCCACCCACTGCTCCACGGCGGGGCCGGCGAGGGCGTTCGCGGGATACCGCACGGCCAGATTCACCCCACGCGGTGTGCGGTTGACCCACGCGTACACGTCGTGGGTGAACTGGCGGGAGCGCAGGGCACGGGCGTTCCATCGCGGCCACTCCCGGGACCGTGGCGTCGACCGCAGATCGAGATAGGACACCACGAACCGGGGCCGGATCGGTGTGTCGAGCAGTTCTTCCACCCGTTCGAACGGCACGGCACCGGCCGGGCGGACGTCGCGTACGGCACGGGACGCCCGCTGCGCGACCGCGGCGAAGCCTCCGTCGCCGACCTCGAACCGAACGGGCGCGAGTCCGACGAACCACCCCAGGGACGATAGCCACGCGGGGTCGTCGCGAGTGTGGACGGGGACGACGGTGCGGAACTCCCGCTCGTCCGCGACCCGGCGACCCGCCAGGCCGGCGCATGCGAGGATCCCGGCGAAGAAGCCGGCCCCCGCGTCACGCGCGGCCGCGGCGAACCGGTCGGCGGAGTCCTCGTCGAGAACCCACTCGGAGAGGCTGCGCTGTGGCGCGTCGGTGCGTGCGCCGATCGGCAGCGGGAACTCTGCGAGACCGTCGGTGAGTTCGCGCCGCCACAGCTCCACCGCCGCGCACGCGGGATCGACTTCCGTCTCCCGTTCCCGGGCGCCGAAGTCGACGTAGCTCCCCGTTGCCGGGAGTCCGGCCGGCCCGCCGCCGCGTGCCTGCCGGTACAGCGACGACAGTTCGTGGGCGACGAGCACGACGGAGTATCCGTCGATGAGCGAATGGTCCGCGGCGAAGAGCACCGTGAACCCGCCACGGTCCCGGGTCGCGTCCAGCCCCGTCTCGTTCCACCCCGTCTCGTCCACCATGCGGTGTTCGATCGTCGCGAGTGCATACGACGGCCAGGTGTGCGGCGAGGCGGTGACGTCGAAAATGCGTTGCAGGACAATCGAGTTGGTTTCCGAGTCCGCGCACTCGTGCACTCGTGCCGCCGCCTGGACCGCCCCGGGGGCGAGGGTGCGGCGCCGGGTACCGGCGATGTCGAGGGCGGTGTGCGAGCGGAGAACTTCGTGTCGTGCAACCCATTCCGCGACCGCGGCGGCGAATGCGGTCGCATCCCATTCGTCGTGGACCTCGAATGCCGCCCCGAGCCACGACGGACGCGATCGGCCGGCGTGGAATCTGCGCAGATGCGCCTCGTGGATGTACGACGCGGGACGCGGGTCGTCCCTCCACTCGCCGTCGGCACACGGATGCCATCGGGTGAGTATCCCCGGGGGAACCGGGTAGTCGCCGAGTTCGGTGAACTCCATCAGTCGCGTAGATGCCGCTTGATACGTGCGAGCATCGCCGAGATCCCGCGCAGCCGCAGGGGACTCACCGCCTCGGCCAGACCGAGGTCGGCGTAGAAGTCGTCGGGTACCGCGAGGATCTCGGCAGCGCTGGAGCCGTCCAGACCCTGGTGCAGGATCGAGGCGAAGCCACGGGTGGTGGGGGCCTCGGCCGGAGCGCTGAAATGCAGGCGCACGTGGCCGCGGTCGCTGGCATCGACCGACAGGAACAGTGGCGACTGGCATTCGGGCACCGGCTCCATCGATGCCTCCACCAGATCGGCGGGCAGGGGCGGCAGCTCCCTGCTGAACTCGAGGAGGAGCGTGAGCTTGTCCTGACCGTCCACGGCGGCGAAGTCGTCGACGATCTCGGCGAGTGAGTCGGGGAGAGCGGTCATGACCGAGCAGGTACCTTGCCCGGCTCCTCGCCCTTGGCGATGGGCACCCGCACCGCGTTGCCCCACTCGGTCCACGAACCGTCGTAGTTGCGGACGTCCGGATGGCCGAGCAGGTGGGTGAGCACGAACCACGTGTGGCTGGACCGCTCGCCGATCCGGCAGTAGGCGATCACCGAATCCGCGGCATCGACACCGCCGTAGATCTCGTCCAGTTCGGCGCGGGAGCGGAAACGGCTGTCCTGCGCCGCGGCCTTGGCCCACGGAATGCTCACCGCGGTGGGGATGTGCCCCCCACGCAGTGCGCCCTCTTCCGGGTAGTCCGGCATGTGGGTGCGCTCGCCCGTGTACTCCTGGGGCGAACGCACGTCGATGAGGGGGCCGGTACCGAGATGGGTGAGGACGTCGTTCTTGAACGCGCGGATCGGGGCATCGGCACGTTCGACCACCGGGTAGCCGGTGCTGGTCGTCTCCGGGACGTCGAAGGCGGTGTCGCGGTTCTCGGCGATCCACGCGTCGCGTCCGCCGTCGAGCAGCCGGACGTCCTCGTGCCCGAAGAGCGTGAACACCCACAACGCGTAGGCGGCCCACCAGTTGCTCTTGTCCCCATAGATCACGACCGTGTCGTCACGGCGAATTCCCTTGCGGTCCATCAACTCGGCGAACTGTTCGCCGGTGATGTAGTCGCGGGTCACCGGATCGTTGAGATCGAGGTGCCAGTCGACCTTGACCGCTCCCGGGATGTGGCCGACGTCGTACAGCAGGACGTCCTCGTCCGACTCCACGACCTTCAGGCCCGGCGCACCCAGATTCGCCGACAGCCACTCCGTCGAGACGAGCCGATCGGGGTGGGCGTACGCGGCGAACGCGGGATGGGGATCTGGTGCAACGGGCACGGGCAGGCTCCTGGAGGACGAGGTGACGGTTCCCCACGATTCTAGGCCACGCTCACACCACCGGCGCCTCGTCCAGGCGCAGCGCGCGGGTCGGGTCCGCCACCGGCGTCACACCGCGCTCGCAGATCGACTCGAGGAACCTGCGCAGCGTGGTGAGGAACGATTCGACGGTGGCCCGGGCGACGGGTGTGTCCGGGAACCGGGATCGCAGGGCCAGCCCCCGGTTCGTGCGGGAGATCCAGAACTGGGCGTCGTCGGCGACGGTCACGTTGCTCACGTGATGAGCGTTGAGCATCTCGTGGTCGTCGGTGCCCGGCAGGCGGCGGTAGTCGATGTAGGAGACCATGAACACGTCGGTGCGGGTGCGGCGGTAGCCGTCTCCCAGTGCCTTGCCGACCTGGGCCATCGACACCCCTCCCAGGGTGAGGGCGGTGCGGAACGAGGCGTGCGTGTTGGCCAGGGACGCCTGGAAGTCACCGTCGGTGCTGATCTCGACGGTGAGCGGTGCGCTGGTGGTCAGCCAGCCGAGGGCGTTGGCCCACTGCGGATTCCGGCGTGTGTGCAGGGGGAACTGCAGGGGCATGCGGCGGGAGCCACTGATCTCGTGGATCGCCGAGCCCATGGCGGTGAGCACTCCGGTGAACAGGCTGCCGCCCGAATCCAGGCAGATCTGCTCGAACCGCTCGGTGCCCGCGGCGTCGAGCAACGGCCGGACGTCCGCGCCTTGCGGGGCGGGCACACCTGCCTCCACGCCGAGATCCAGCGGGAAGCTGGGAGCGGTACCCCCGCACCGGCTGTAGAAGCGGGCCCACTCGCGGACCCGAGGGTCGGCGACGTCGGTGACGGGCGCCTCGGCCTCCTGCCGGCAGTACCGCAGGAAACTGCCGGGATCGCCGAGTTCGACGTGCAACGCCGGGTCCGGCTCGACCCCGGCCTGGCAGGACTCGTAGATGCGACGTAGCTCCCCGAGCGCAATGACCAGCGAGTACCCGTCCACCAGTGTGTGGTCGAACGCGCTCACCACGGTGTAGTGGGAGTCGCGTTCGATCGTCGCGAACGTGTAGGCGGGGAACGTCAGCGGATCGCAGACCTCGGTGAACCGTTGCCGCAGGTGATCGCGCAACCCGGCCGCCGTGTCGACGGCCAGCGGAGTGGACGAGCGCAGCTCGACGTGTTCCGGGTCGAGACCGACCCGGCGGATCCCGGCGGAATCGGCGTGGAAGCCGGTCTGCAGGGTGTCGTGCCGTCGGATGAAGTAGCGCAGTGCCCGCTCGAGCGCCGGGCGATCCAGGGTGCCGGGCAGATCGAAGGCCGCGGCCATCCACACGCTCCGCCCGACCCCGTGCGTGCGTGCCGTGTCGAGATGGAATCTCTGGTTGTACGAGGGCGGGAGCGGCGAGTCCGCGACAGAGTTGCTGGTGACGGACCATTCCGTGACCACGCCCGGCTCGACGAGGTACCTGTCGATCGAGGTTACGTGCACTGTGTCATCCCGCCGATCCGATGTGGTAGTCACCTTCGCGTGCAACGGTTCTCATGATCTCGGAAACGCGGCCGGCGTAGGCCGCGACCGATGCGTGCGCGGTCTCGGTATCGGGATGGGAGATGGCCATCCAGGTACCCTCCAGCACGCGATTGACCCAGATCGACGCGATCTGGGTGTCCTTGCCGCCCACCAGGCCCGTCGCCCGGGTCGTCACATAGCTCTCGGTCTGCGGCAGCCTGCGCCCGTCGATGTACGACAGGATCGGCGGCGGCGTCAGCGCGGTCGGTGCGGCGGCCGCGACGGCGGGCGCCTGCGCCAGCACCGTCTCGATCACCTGCTGCACCGAGACGTCGCCGAGCGTCTTGCCGTCGCGGTATGCCTTCTGGGCGGTGGCGGCGAGATCGGTGAAGGTCTCGGCCCCGTCCAGTTCGACGGCCACCGGGACGAGATTGATGAACCACCCCTGTGACCAGAAGTTGGTCTCCCCGCGAGTCGTGAGCGGCGACAACGCGAGGTATCGGTCGCGCCCGGCGAGCTCGTGTTCGGTGATCGCCAGCGCGGCGAACACACCGCCGATGAAGTTCGAGCCGTGCGCCTTGCACACCGCACCGAACTGCTCGCACTCGTCCGCCAGGTCGAAGCGGCTTCCGATCGCGGGCGCGGGCCCGTCCGCGACTCCGAGATCCAGGGGGAATCCGGGGAACGAGCCACCGGTGCGCGCCAGGTAGCCCAGCCAGCCCTGTACCTCGGGCGACTCGAGGGTCAGCGCCGCCGCCCGCTCTCGCTCGCGGCCGCTGTACTCGACGTAGCTCCCGGGATCGGGGAGTTCGGGAGTCGTTCCGTCGATCTCGGCCTGGTAGGCGATCCGGATCTCGGCGAACATCAGGATCATCGACTGCATGTCGGTATGTGCGTGATCGACGGCGTGGAAGAGCGTGAAACCCTCTGCCGTGTCGGGGAACCCGGAGTCGGCGTCCTCGGGGGCCACCGCATGCTCGATCGCGCCGAAGACGAACGCGGGCCATCCCAGGGCGCTGGTCTCGTTCGCGAAGCGAGCGCCCACGTACTCGCGCACCTGCTCCGGCGTGGACATCTCGGGGCCGTCGACGACGGTGAGGGTGAAGTGCTCGGGCGCCACCACGTGGCGTCGTATCGCGTTGGACTTGTCGGTCGGATCCGCAGCCGGGTCCGCGAAGGAGAACCAACTGTGCAGCGTGTCGTGGCGTTCGACGTACCGCCGCAGCGTGCGTGCCATCGCGTCGGCGTCGAGCTTGCCGGGAAAGTCGAACGCGATCCCGATCCAGGGGGACTGCGCCTCGTTGTTGTTCGCCGCCAGCTGGGCGCGTCGCAGGTGCCGCTCCTGCATGGTTGTCGGTGGCGCGGGATCGATCGGCGCCTGGGCTGCGGAACGGGCGTCGGCATCCGACACCTTCCACTCCACGACCCGTCCGGGTCGCGGCTCCCAATGCGTGATCAAGTTCAAGTCCATCGAGCGGGCTCCTGGGAACTAGTGAGGATGTGAGGCGGGCAAGATGGATGAGTGACGTCGAGTGACGAGCGATGCCGCCCACATTCAGGATGAGGCACCGGGCGACCGCGCGTGAAGGCTGCTGAGTATGAGCTTAGTAACAGCTGATAATCCTCGACCCCGCGTTTCGAAGCGATTATCCCGTCATCCTCCGACCTGTGTCGCCCACGACAGAAGTGCACTTGACTTCTATCACACCGCACGAACGCCGAGGGTTCTCTACCCTGGTGCCGGTGCTGAACCGGCAGAGTGCGACGCGGACGACCTGGGCGGCGTGGTTGGGGCTCGCGACGAGCCTGACCGCGGTGTTCATGCAACTACTCGATGCGACGATCGTGAACGTCGCGCTCCCGAGCATCGCCGTCGATCTCGACGCGCCGGTGTCGATGCAGTTGCTCATGGTCAGCGTCTACACGCTGGCCTTCGCATGTTCCCTGATCACGGCGGCGCGTCTCGGTGACATCCTCGGTCGCCGCCGGGTGTTCCTCACTGCACTGGCGGCGTTCGTGATCGCCTCCGTGCTGTGCGGCATCGCGCAGGATGCGCCCACCCTGGTGGTGTCCCGCGCCGTGCAGGGCCTGGCAGCGGGATCCATGTCCGCGCAGACTTTCGCGATCATCTCCGGGCTGTTCCCCAAATCCCGGCACCCTCGGGTGTTCGGGATATACGGCGCGACGATCGGCCTCGCCACCATTTCCGGGCCCCTCGTCGGTGGCCTACTCATCGAGTGGAATCTCCTCGATCTGGGCTGGCGCCTGATCTTCCTGGTCAATCTCCCGATCGGTATCGCGGCGCTCGTCGTCGGATACTTCTTTCTCGTCGACGCGAAATCGGAGGAAAAGCGCACATTGGACGTCGTCGGCGCGGTGTTGTCCGCTGCCGGATTGTTCCTGCTGATCTTTCCGCTCGCCGAAGGCCGGGAACGGGGGTGGCCGGTTCCGCTGGTGGTGATGCTCGCCTGTTCCGTCCCGGTGCTGCTGGCGTTCGTCGTCTACGAATACCGGCTGGGCCGCCGCGGCGGCGATCCCGTGTTGAAACTGGAACTGTTCACGGACCGGGCGTTCGCCCTCGGCGCCGCCATCGCCTTCGTCTTCTTCGGCACCCTCGCGTCCCTGATCTTCACCATCTCGCTCACCCTCCAGTTCGGTTTCGGGTTCTCGCCCCTGCGCGCCGGAGTGATGACGCTTCCGTGGGCGCTCGGGATGGGTCTGGCCGCCCTCGCGTCGTCCTTCGTCTACAAGCGGGTCGGCAACCTCGTGCTCCCCACCGGTATGGCTCTGTTCTTCGGTTCGCTGCTGTCGCTGTCCTACATCCTCGAGCAGGAGGGCACGGATCCGCGCTGGCTGGCGATGGCGGGCCCGTTGCTGCTCGGCGGCGCCGGACTGGGTCTGTTCGTCGCGCCGCTGCAGACCGCGATCCTCGCCACGGTGCAGCCCCGGCACGCCGGTGCCGTCTCCGGGCTGCTTCCCACCGTGCAGCAGGTGGGCAGCTCGATCGGTCTCGCCGTCATCGGCGTGGTCTTCTTCAACCTGGTGGCCGGGCAGGCCGCGCCCGCCGTCGAATCGCAGCGCCCGGCCATGGTCGCGGAGCTGGAAGCGATCGGTGTTCCCGCACCCCTGGTGCCGCGGGCGGAGTCCACGTTCGTCGACTGCGCCACGACACAGCTCGGGTCGACGTCGCCGATGCAGGTTCCCGAGGACTGCCGGCCCGATGCGCTGGCCGCCGGCGTCCCCGGTGGCGCGGACGCCGATCCGGCGCAGGAACGGATCCGTGAGGAGGCGATCGCCGCGGCTGCGGCATCGACCCGGGCAGCGGCGGGAGTGGCGTTCCTCGAGGCCGAACGCCGCGTGCTGTGGATCATCTCGGTGGTCGCGGTGCTCGTCGGTGCCGCCACGTTCGCCCTGCCACGCCGCAACCGCAACGTCGAGGAGATGGACGTCGAGGGCGGCGAGGACGGGGACCCCGGGAGCGGAGAAGCCGATCCGGTGTCCACCGCACCTGCCGTCTCCGGACAGCCGTCGGCGGACCCGCTCAGCTAGGGGCGGGGGAGTCCCGCCACAGCGCGGCGACGTCGACGCCGAGACGCGCCAGCAGACTGCGTACCAACGGCAGCCCGATGCCGATCACGCTGGACGGATCACCCTCGATCCGCTCGACGAACCATCCACCGAGGCTGTCCAGGGTGAACGCGCCGGCGACCTGCAGCGGCTCGCCACTGGCGAGGTACGCCTCCAGCTCGTCCGGCGACGGATTCCCGAAATGGACGGTGGTCGCGCTGTGGTCGGCCTGCTCGGCCACCGCGGCGCCCTCCTCCACCCGGATCACACAGTGGCCCGTGAGGAGTACGGCGCTGTGCCCGGCCATCGATCGCCAACGCTCTCGTGCGACCCCGGCCGTTCCGGGTTTGCCCTGCAACGCGCCGTCGATCGACAACATCGAATCGCATCCGACGACGACGCAGTCCGCGGCGATGCCGGGATCGAGGCGCGGGATCACCTCGCGTGCCTTGGCGCGGGCCAGCTCCGTCACCACCCGTTCGGGGGTGGTGTCACCGAGTGCCTCGACGAGGGCGTCCTCGTCGACACCGGAGACCAGGACCGCCGGCTCGATCCCCGCGCTGCGGAGCACCGCGAGACGAGCCGGCGAGGCCGAAGCGAGTACCAGCGGTGGCACCGGCCTAGAACCGGTGCGCGTGGGGGAACGAGTAGGGCGAGAACGGGGCGGCACCGCGGTGCAGCCGGGTGGGTTCGCCCCAGGTCTCCGGTGGGCGGGCCGCCTCGACGACCGGAACCGACGTGGCCGCCGCGGCCGCGAGTACCGCCACGATCGCCGCGACGTCGGCGTCGGTCGGGGCGCCTTTCACGATCCGGATCTGCGGGGCGTCCGCGGTCGCGTCCACGGGATCGGTTCCCTCCGTCGGTGCGGGTGCGCTGTCGGTGTCCGCCACGACCGCGCCGTTGACGGTCGTGCCGAACTCGGCGACCTCGTCGCCGACGGGTGCGTCGACGACCACACCCTCGCCGGTCCTGAGAATGTCCGTGTAGGTGCTCACAGGGGAATGTTCCCATGCTTCTTCGGGGGCAGGGACACCATCTTGCGTTCGAGCAGACGCAGTGCGGACACGATCTGGCCGCGAGTGTGCGACGGCGGGATGACCGCATCGACGTATCCGCGCTCCGCGGCGACGTACGGGTTGACGAGGGTGTCCTCGTATTCGCTCTGCAGTTCCAGCCGCAGCGCGTCGACGTCCTCGCCGTTCTTCGCGGCCTCGAGCAGCCGCTTGCGGTACACGAACCCGACCGCCCCGGAGGCGCCCATGACCGCGATCTGCGCCGTCGGCCAGGCGAGGTTCACATCGGCGCCCATGTGCTTGGACCCCATCACGTCGTACGCGCCGCCGTACGCCTTCCTGGTGATGACGGTGATCTTGCCGACCGTGGCCTCCCCGTACGCGTACAGCAGTTTCGCCCCGCGCCGGATGATGCCGTTGTACTCCTGATCGGTGCCCGGAAGGAACCCCGGGACGTCGACCAGCGTGATGATCGGAACGTTGAACGCGTCGCAGGTACGGACGAACCGGGCCGCCTTCTCCGAGGCGTCGATGTCGAGACACCCGGCGAACACCGTGGGCTGGTTCGCCACGATTCCCACCGACCGGCCGTCGACCCGGCCGAACCCGATCACGATGTTGCCGGCACGCTCGGCCTGGACCTCGAGGAACTCGTCGTCGTCGAGGATCCGGCGGATCACCTCGTGGATGTCGTACGGCTGGTTCGCACTGTCCGGAATGAGAGTGTCGAGCTCGAGGTCCTCGGCGGTGAGGTTGTCCGCGATGGCACCGTCGATCGGATCGGTCGGCAGCATCCGGGGTGCGGCGGCCTGGTTGTTGCTCGGCAGGTAGCTCAGCAGATCCTTGACGTAGTCCAGGGCGTCCTGTTCGCCGGACGCGACGTAGTGGGCGACACCGGACTTGACCATGTGGGTGTGTGCACCACCGAGGTCCTCCATCGTCACGTCCTCGCCGGTGACCGTCTTGATCACGTCGGGGCCGGTGACGAACATCTGCGAGGTCTGGTCGACCATCACGACGAAGTCGGTGAGGGCGGGGGAGTACACGTGTCCGCCTGCGGCGGGGCCCATGATCAGTGAGATCTGTGGGATCACGCCGGATGCGCGGACGTTGCGGTGGAAGATCTCCCCGTACAGGCCGAGCGAGACGACGCCCTCCTGGATGCGGGCGCCTGCACCCTCGTTGATGCCGATCAGCGGCCGGCCGGTCTTGATCGCCAGGTCCATGACCTTGACGATCTTCTCGCCGTAGATCTCTCCGAGGCTGCCACCGAACACCGTCGCGTCCTGCGAGAACACGCAGACCTCGCGGCCGTCGACGGTGCCGTATCCGGTCACCACGCCGTCACCGACGGGCCGGTTCTCGCCGAGACCGAAGTTCGTGGAGCGGTGCCGCGCGAGCGCGTCGAGCTCGACGAACGAACCCTCGTCGAGCAGGGCCGTGATTCGCTCCCGCGCGGTCAGTTTGCCCTTCGCGTGCACCTTCTCGACCGCGGCCTCACCCGAGGGGGCCATCGCCTGGGCCTGTCGATTACGCAGGTCGGCCAGTTTTCCGGCGGTCGTGTGGATATCAGGCGCAGGGGTGGTCTGTGGCGCCGACGGCTCCTGAACTGTGGTCATGACAGGTGAGCTTAACGATCCGGTGGGGTCTCTTGCCAAGAGAGGTCCCGCCCGGCGCCCCCTGTGAGCCAAGTTACTCGGGAGTATGTTTCCGCTGGCAGCTTAGGGTGGAGGAATGTGGACCGACCTGAATCGACCCCCGTTGGACGCCGATGCGCTGCGCCGAGCACTGGTTCGTGAACCGGAAACCGGCGATCCTCGCGCCTTCTGGACTCGACTCGACGTGGTGGCCGAGACCGGGTCGACGAATGCGGATCTGCTCGCGCGCGCCGCGACCGAGGACTGCGACCGACACGTGCTGCTGGCGGAGTTCCAGGGCAGCGGCCGGGGCCGGCACCAGCGCACCTGGGTCAGCCCGGCCCAGGCGCAGATCGCCCTGTCCGTGTTGCTCACGATGCGGGGCCTGGGCCCGTCCGACATGGGCTGGCTGCCGCTGCTCGCCGGGGTGGCGGTGGTGGACGCGCTGCGCGCGGTCGCCGAGGTGCCCGCCGAATTGAAGTGGCCCAACGACGTGCTCGTCGGCGGCCGCAAGGTCGCCGGAATCCTCGCCGAGGTCGCCACGGTGTCCCCGGATCCCGCGGTCGTGGTGGGCGTCGGCCTCAACGTCAGTCTCGCCGAGGACGAGCTCCCGGTCCCGGAGGCGACCTCGCTGGCTCTCGAGAACGCCGCGGTCCGCGATCGCGACACCCTGGTCCGAGCGCTGTTGCGGGAGCTGGCCGACCGGTGGCAGCAGTGGCACGACGCGGACTGGGACGTCACCGAACTCGCCGCTGCCTACCGCGAGCGGTGCGTCACCCTCGGTGCCCGGGTGCGGGCCGTACTCCCCGGGGACCGGGAGATCGTCGGAGTGGCGGTCGACATCGACGGCGACGGTCGGCTCGTCGTCCGTGGGGCCGACGGTGTGGACACCGCGGTGGCCGCGGGCGACATCACCCACCTGCGCCGCGAGGACGGGGAACTGGCGTGACACACGTGACGTGTGTGACCCCGGTGGTTCCCGGTCGGGTCTGACGGCGGCACACTCGAGACATGGGATACCCGGAAGACGCGCTCGCCGGCGACGAGGAACTGATCCTCCACCGGCATCCGCACTGGAAGATGCTGCTCGTGCCGGCGATCACCTTCGTGCTCGCCACGGCGCTCGCGGGGTTCGGGCTCGGCCTCGCCGACGGTGGTCTGGACGGCTCCGGGCACACGGCGGCGGTCGCGGCGATCGCGGCGGTGTGGCTCGCCGTGGTGTGCTGGCGCACGGTACCGCCGCTGTTGCGGTGGAAGTTCACCCACTTCATCGTCACCGACCGGCGGGTGCTGATCCGGGAAGGCGTCCTCACCCACTCCGGAATCGACATCCCGGTCGCTCGTATCAGCAACGTCCAGTTCCGGCACGGGCCGATCGACCGGATTCTGCGTACCGGCACGCTGGTGATCGTCGCCGCGTCCGACGACCCGCTCGAGTTCGACGACATACCCGAGGTCCAGCGGGTGCACGGATTGCTCTACCACCAAGTGTTCGACGCGACGGACGTGCGGGGCGAGCGGCGAGGGGACACGTGGTGAGCGGGTCACACGCCCACCACCTCGTCGCCCGCCCTGTGACACCCTGTGTGGGTGACCGCCGTACTGCTTGCCGAGGACGATGAAGCCATCGCTGCGCCACTCTCCCGCGCGCTCGGGAGGGAGGGATACGACGTCACCGTCGAGCAGACCGGCCCGAGTGCCCTCGAGCGGGCGCTCGAGGGTTCCTACGACCTGCTCATCCTCGATCTCGGACTGCCGGGAATGGACGGCCTCGAGGTGTGCCGGCAGGTGCGCGCGCACCGCTCCGATCTGGCTGTTCTGATGCTCACCGCCCGCACCGACGAGGTGGACTTCGTCGTCGGCCTGGACGCGGGCGCCGACGACTACGTCGGCAAGCCGTTTCGTCTGGCCGAGCTCATGGCCCGGGTGCGGGCTCTGCTGCGTCGTCGTGGCGGGACGGAGGACTCGACCGTGGAGGTGGGCGACATCAGGCTGGAGCCGGCGGCGCGCCGGGTCCTGGTCTCGGGCACCGAGGTGGCGTTGGCGAACAAGGAGTACGAGTTGCTGCGGGTGCTGCTCGAGCACGCCGGGCAGGTCGTGTCCCGGGACACGATCCTCCAGGAGGTCTGGGGCGACGTGGACCTGCGCGGATCGAAAACCCTCGACATGCACATGTCCTGGTTGCGCCGCAAGATCGGTGACGAGGGCCCGGTCGCCGAGCGTCGGATCGCCACCGTGCGCGGAGTCGGCTTCCGCTTCAACGCCGACTAGACGCTGCCGTGCGCCGCCGCATCCTCCAGTCGATCCTCGGGGTCGTCATCCTCATCGGGATCGTTCTCGGTGCACCGTTGATCTACACCGCCTGGCTGTGGGTCGAGGACATCACTCGCAGCGACCTCCAGGCCCGTCTCGAGCGGATGGCGTCCGAGGTGGTCGATCAGGAGGGTGTCAACGGGGTCGTCGAGGGCGAGCTCGACACGACGGCGCTGCGGTTCCTCACTCCCGGCGACGGCCACCTGGTCGTCGTCTACCCGTCCACCTCCGATCCTGCGGCCCGGGTCGACATCGGTCAGGGGTTCGTCTCGGCTCCGTTGGTCGAGTCGCTCTCCATGGGCACCTCCGGGTCGCTACGCCTGGAAGTGCCGTCGGGCCCGATGCGGACCCAGCAGTGGCAGGCGGTCGGGGCGGTGGCTCTCGTGGTGCTCGCCTCGATGGCGGCGGGTACCGCTGTGGCCGTGCTGACCGCGCGCAGGCTGTCCGATCCGTTGCTCGACGTCGCGGACCGCGCCGCCCGGCTGGGCGAGGGAGACTTCCGCCCCGATGCCCGAAGGCACGGGATTCCGGAGCTGGATCGGGTCTCGGACGTACTCGATTCGGCGACGGTGGAGATCTCCGGACGGCTGCAACGCGAACGGGCGCTCGTCGCCGACGTCTCGCACCAGCTCCGGTCCCGGCTGACCGCCGTCCGGCTCCGCCTCGACGAGCTGTCCGTGCATCCCGACCCGGACGTGGTGCTCGAGGCCAACGAGGCGATGGCGCAGGTCGATCGGCTCACGGTGGCGATCGACGAGCTCGTGCGTTCCTCGCGCAACACCGGGACGGAGACTCAGGTGTCCGTGGTGAGCGAACTCGGTGGGGTCATCGAGGACTGGAACCCGCCGTTCCGGGATGCGGGTCGCGAGCTCGTTCTGCGCGGGGACGCGGATCTGCAGGCGTCGACGACCGGTTCACGGTTGCGGGAGGCCGTGGCGGTGCTGGTGGACAACGCCCTGGTGCACGGTGGCGGCGATTGCACCGTGTCGGTCCGGCTGATCCAGGGTGTGGTGCGCGACGGGTCACCGCGTGAGTCGATGGTGTGCGTCGAGGTGTCGGACGAGGGCGAGGGCGTGAGCAACGACCTGGCCCCCCACATCTTCGACCGGGGGTTCTCCGGCGCCGGGTCGACCGGGGTCGGACTGGCGCTCGCCCGCGCGCTCATCGAGGCGGACGGGGGACGGCTCGAGCTCCAGCGCCGCCGGCCCGCGCTGTTCGCGGTGTTCCTCCCGACGGTGCGCGATGCCCCACCCTCGCGCGAGCGCGAACCCCGGTAGGCCGCGGGACTCAGGTGTGGTCGAGTTCGCCCCTGCCGAGGGGGTCGGCGTGGTCGTCTCTGCCGAGGGGGTCGGCGTGGTCGTCTCTGCCGAGGGGGTCGGCGTGGTCTCCCTCACCGAGGGGAGCGGCACCGGGCTCGAGGTGGGACTCGACGATCGCACCGTGTTCCTCGGGGAATACGAAGCGCCGGAACGCCCAGAACCGGAACGCCATCTGCAGCAGGTTGCCGATCACGTAGGCGCTGACGAAGTCGGCGATGTTCTCCGTCGTCAGGCTCACGTCGGGCACACGCAGGTTGAAGACGTAACTGGAGATGTAGAGCGGAACGAAGCTGAGCACGACGCCGATGCCGCTGACGCCGAAGAACAGGAACGCCTCGTGGTGGCGCTCGCGTCCGCCGCGGTTCTTGAACGACCATTCGCGGTTGAGGATGTACGACGCGATAACCGCGACCACCCCCGCGATGATCTTGGCGGTGACCGGTTTCGACTCGAGGATCGACAGCTTCAGCGTGTAGAAGATGACCGAGTCGATGACGAAGGTGGTCCCCCCCACGATCGCAAACTTGACCAGTTCCGCGTGACGTAGCGCAAGGTCCCGGAAGGGCTGGGGTACGCGGGAAATGACCCCTTCGACAAATGACACAACAGTTGAGTGTACGAAAACGACCTGCGATTCAACCAACGGGTGGGGAAATCATCAGCACAATCTCAGGAACTCCGGGGGAGTACCTCGCTGACCTGGGGCGGGCCGGAGCATGACACCATGGAGCGGTGACACGCTCTTCGGATCCCGCCCGTCCCACTCGTGAATCCGCTCCCGGTCCGGCCCGTGACGTCCCCTCGGGCGCACCGGTGGTGACGATGATCGGCGGCGGGCAACTCGCCCGGATGACCCATCAGGCCGCCGTCGCGCTGGGCCAGTCCCTGCGGGTGCTCTCGGGCACCGCCGGTGAACCGGCCGCGCTCGTGAGCCCGGACGTGGTGCTCGGCAGCCACACCGACCTCGACGCACTGCGCCGGGCCGCCGTGGGCGCGCATGCGCTCACCTTCGACCACGAGCACGTCCCCACCGAGCATCTCGACGTCCTCGTCGCGGAGGGTGTCAACGTCCAGCCGCCGCCGCAGGCGCTCGTGTACGCGCAGGACAAGCTCGCGATGCGACGCAAGCTGCGGGAGCTGGGTGCGCCTGTGCCCGAGTTCGCCGAGGTGACCTGGGCGGAGGACGTGCAGAAGTTCGGTGCCGAACACGGGTGGCCGGTCGTGATCAAGGCGGTGCGCGGCGGCTACGACGGACGTGGGGTGTGGATCACCGGCGACCCGGAGGAGGCCGAACGGATCGTGGCTCGCGAACTCGACCGGGGCGTGGCGCTGATGGTCGAGCAGAAGGTGGAGATGCGGCGCGAGCTGTCGGCGATGGTCGCCCGGTCCCCGTTCGGGCAGGGCGCCACCTGGCCGGTCGTCGAGACCGTGCAGCGCGACGGACAGTGTGCGGTCGTGCTGGCCCCGGCGCCGGAGCTGTCCTCCGCGGTGGCCGAGGAGGCCGAGGAACTGGCGTTGCGGATCGCGTCCGTGCTCGGTGTCGTCGGCGCGATGGCGGTGGAGCTGTTCGAGACCGTCGACGGCGACCTGGTGGTGAACGAGCTCGCGATGCGTCCGCACAATTCCGGGCACTGGACGATGGACGGCGCGCGGACCTCCCAGTTCGAGCAGCACCTGCGAGCGGTCCTGGACTACCCCCTCGGTGACACGTCGGCGCTCGTGCCACTCACGGTGATGGCGAACGTCCTCGGAGCGGAGACGGCTCCGGAGATGAGCATGGACGAACGGGTGCACCACCTGTTCGCCCGGATGCCGGACGCGAAGGTGCACCTGTATCACAAAGGGGAGCGGCCGCACCGCAAGATCGGCCACGTGAACCTCGTCGGTGGAGCAGGATCGATCGACGACCCCGAGTACGTCGCCGCATTGCGGGAACGCGCGGAGCGTGCGGCACACTGGCTCTCGCACGCGGAGTGGACCGACGGCTGGGACGAGCATGCAGGAGACGGCAACGGTGAGTGAGCAGCAGGGGCCCCGTGTCGGGCTGATCATGGGGAGCGACTCGGACTGGCCCACGATGGAGGCGGCCGCGCTGGCGCTGGCCGAGTTCGAGGTCGCGTTCGAGGTGGGTGTGGTGTCGGCGCACCGCACACCGCAGCGCATGCTCGACTACGCCGGTGACGCGGCAGGCCGGGGAATCCAGGTGATCATCGCCGGCGCAGGCGGCGCGGCGCACCTCCCCGGCATGGTGGCGTCGGCGACGCCACTCCCCGTGATCGGAGTTCCGGTGCCGCTGAAGTACCTCGACGGCATGGACTCCCTGCTGTCGATCGTGCAGATGCCCGCCGGAGTGCCCGTCGCGACCGTGTCGATCGGCGGTGCCCGCAACGCCGGTCTGCTCGCGGTGCGGATCCTCGGCGCCTCGGACCCCGCCCTGCGGGAACGGATGACGGCATTCCAGAGCGGGCTCGAGCAGATGGTGCTGGAGAAGGACCGCGCTCTGCGGGAACGACTGCTCGGCTGACCCGGCGGATCGGGTGACGCGGTTGTCGGCGGGGCGGTCCAAGCGGTTCGCCCCTGCGGAGCGGTGGTACCGGTGGAGTGCGCGGCACTACGTCTGGATCGACCGGCTGATCGCTGCGGCGCTCACCCTGCTCTGCGCGGTGAGTACCGCCGACGGCAGTGTCGGCGCCCTGGTCGTGTCGCTGGGAATGACGGTGCCTCTGGCCTGGCGGCGCTCGCACGTCGTGGCCTCGGGTGGACTGGTGGCGGCGTTCGCGATCGCGCACCTGATCGTGATCCCGGAGATGCTGCAGCCCTCGGCGATCGCGGTCCCCATCTCGTTGTACGCCCTCGCCGCCTACGGTCCGCGGTGGAGCAGCCATGCGGGGCTGGCGCTCGCCGTCGCGGGCGCGGCGGCCGCCGCGGTGCTCTCCTTCGATTCGGAGTTCCGGACCTGGGAATCGCTCGCGATCAACATCGCACTGCTCGTCGTGTTCGCCGTCGCGGTGTGGGCGTTCGGAGATCTGCGGCGGGTGCGGATGAAGGAGATCGAGGGGCTCACCGAGCGCGCCCGGCTGCTCGAACTCGAACGTGAGCAGGAAGCCGAACTCGCCGCGGTCAACGAGCGCACCCGGATCGCACGCGAGATGCACGACATCGTGGCACATTCGTTGACCGTCGTCATCGCCCAGGCGGACGGTGGCAGATACGGTGCCGCCCAGGATCCGAGGGCGGCGATCGCGGCGCTCGAGACCATCTCGGCGACCGGCAGGCAGGCCTTGACCGACATGCGGGCTCTGCTCAGTGTGCTGCGGGACGACGAGGCTCGCACCTTCGCGTCCACGCCGGGGATCGACGACATCCCGACCCTCGTGGACGAGATGGGCGCCGGGGGACCGGATGTCGCGCTGGCGGTCTCGGGTACGCCACGGGCGGTGTCCGTCGGTGCCGGACTGACCGCCTACCGCATCGTGCAGGAATCGCTCACCAACGTCCTCAAGCATGCCGGCCCGGGCGCGCGGGCGCGGGTTCTGCTCGACTGGACCGGGCGCGGGCTGGAGGTGAGCGTCCACGACGACGGTCGGGGTGCGGCCGCACTGGTCGAGTCGTCGCCGGGCGGCCAGGGCCTGATCGGGATGACGGAGCGGGCCCGACTGCACGGCGGGACGCTCCACGCCGGTCCGGCCGCCGGTGGGGGCTTCCGGGTCGCGGCGCGACTTCCGTACGACGAGGCATAGGGTGGCTGTCGTGGACGAGATCCGGGTCGTGCTCATCGACGACCAACAGCTGGTGCGGGCCGGGTTCCGCATGGTGATCGACTCGCAACCGGACCTCACCGTGGTCGCGGAGGCCTCCGACGGGAGGGAGGGGCTCGACGTGCTCTCCCGGGTTCCGGCGGACGTCGTGCTGATGGACATCCAGATGCCGAGGCTGGACGGGATCGAGGCGACCCGCCGGCTCGCCGAACGTGAGGACGCCCCGAAGGTGGTCGTGCTCACCACGTTCGAGAACGACGAGTACGTGATGTCGGCGATCAGTGCGGGCGCGAGCGGGTTCCTGCTCAAGGACGTTCCGCCCGAACAACTCCTCGGGGCACTGCGGACGGTGTACCGCGGCGACGCCGTGGTCGAGCCGCGTTCGACGCGCAAGCTCCTCCGGCACGTGGGTCCGATGCTGGACTCGGGTCCGGTGCCCCGGTTGCCGGAGGACCTCACTCCCCGCGAGGTGGAGGTGCTCGAGGCGATGGCCCACGGGTTGTCCAACACGGAGATCGCCCGAAAGTTCACCGTCTCCGAGACGACCGTGAAAACCCATGTGGGAAGGGTGCTCTCGAAGACGGGTTCGCGGGATCGGGTGCAGGCAGTGGTGTTCGCCTTCCGGGTCGGCCTGGTACGACCGAACGATCTGCTCGACTCGCCAGGGGGATGAACCCGGAGCCCGGCGTCCTACCGTGGGAGGACGCCGGGCATCGCGAGATCGTCCCTCCCTCCGACGCGGAAAGTCGTTGACCGGCAATAACGTCGGAATCATGACCATCGGTGATGTGAGAAGAGGGACCGCGATCCGTGCCCGCGGTCTGACCAAGACGTACGGCGCGGGCGACACCGCAGTGCATGCCCTCGCCGGGATCGACGTCGAGTTCCCGACCGGGGCGTTCACGGCCATCATGGGGCCGTCCGGGTCGGGCAAGTCGACCCTGATGCACTGCCTGGCCGGGCTCGATGCCGTCTCCGGAGGCGAGGTCCGCCTCGGCGACACCGAGCTGACCGGCCTCGGTGACCGGGCACTGACCGAGCTGCGCCGTGAACGCATCGGGTTCGTGTTCCAGGCGTTCAATCTGCTTCCCGTCCTCACCGCGCGCGAGAACATGCTGCTGCCGATGCAGCTGGCGGGCAGTGAGCCGGCGGCCGGGTGGATGGCGGAGGTGGTCGGCCGGCTCGGGCTGGCGGATCGTCTCGGTCACCTCCCGCACGAACTGTCCGGAGGACAGCAACAGCGCGTAGCCGTGGCGCGGGCACTGCTACCGCAGCCGGACGTGGTGTTCGCCGACGAGCCCACCGGCAATCTCGACTCGCGCGCGGGCGCGGAGGTGCTCGGGTTGTTGCGGTCGAGTGTCCGTGAGACCGGTCAGACGGTGGTCATGGTGACGCACGATCCGGTGGCCGCGAGCTACGCCGATCGAGTGGTGTTCATCGCGGACGGGCGGCTGGCCGGGGAGATCGACCGGCCCACCACCGATTCGGTGATCGAGCGGATGCGCGCGCTCGGAACCGACGATCTGCTGCGGGCGCGACGATGAAGCGGCTCGCGATCGCCCAGGTACGGGCGCACGCGGGGCGCTATCTGGCATCGGTTCTCGCCGTGGTGATCGCCGTGGCGTTCCTGGTGGCGACGGCGGTCCTCGGAGCGACCAGCCGCGCGAGTGTGACCGAATCCCTTGCGGCACAGTACGCGGCGACGGATGTCGTCGTCGGCGGTGACGACACGGCCGCTCTCGTCGGGGCCGAGGAGGTGGCCGCACTTCCCGGCGTCGCTGCTGTCGCCGAGGACGTCGAGGCGCCGGTGCGTGTCGCCCGGACGGGGGCGGACCGGGCGTACGGGCAGGCCGTGTCGCTGGCGGGCGAGAACGTCCTGCGCTGGCAGCGGCTCGAGTCGGGACGGTTCCCGGCTGCAGCGGGTGAGGTGGCCGTGGGTTCGGGGCACGACATCGCCGTCGGCACCGAGCTGACGGTGCTGCCGGCGAGTGCATCCGCGGCGGACCCCGCGGGCAGCACCGTGCGTGTGGTCGGCGTGGTCGACCTGTCGGGCACCGCCCAGCGACTCGACGGACTCACGGTGTACGCGCCCGTCGACGTGGTCCGTGACTGGTCCGGGGGTGCGGCGGGACACCTGCGGATCGCGGGGGACGGCTCCCGCTCGATTCCGCAGCTCCTGGACGACGTGCGCGCTGCCGTGCCGGACGGGACGACGGTGGCGACCGGCACCGAGGCCGCGGACGCGGCGGCCGGTCGATTCCTCGGCGGGGCGGACCTCCTGCGCAACGTGCTCCTGGCCTTCGGGGCGATCGCGGCAGTGGTGGCGGTACTGGTGATTGCCAACACGTTCGCCGTCCTGCTGGCTGCCCGCACGCGGGAGCTGGCGCTGCTGAGGTGTGTCGGTGCGACCGCGACGCAGGTGCGCCGGTCACTCCGGATCGAGGCGGCGGTCGTCGGTGTCGTGGCCTCGGCTCTCGGTGTGCTGGCCGGTATCGGCCTGGCCTGGGCGGTCACCGTGCTCGCCACCACCCTCGACGCGCCGATTCCGTTGTCCACCCTGAGGGTCGGCGGGGCGACCGTGGCTGCCGGTGTCGCCGTCGGAATCCTCATGACACTGATCGCCGCGTCCGCGCCGGGACGGGCGGCGACCCGGGTGGCGCCACTCGCTGCGCTGCACCCCGCGGAATCGACACCCGAATCCGCACACACCTCGTCGGCTCGGCGGATCGTCGGCGTGCTGGTACTCGTGGCCGGTGTCGGCGCGACGATTCTCGGAGTGAGAGGCGAGAACGTCCTCGTCGCGTGTGCGGGTGGGCTGGCGTCGTTCCTCGGGGTGGTTCTCCTGATCCAGCGGATCGTCCCGGTACTGCTGGGCCGGACCGGAAGCGTGCTCGCGCGGATCGGCGGTCCGGTAGGGGCGCTGGCGGCGGGCAATTCTCGGCGTCACCCACGCCGCACGTCGGCGACCGCCACCGCCCTGCTCATCGGCATCGCGTTGACCAGCACGCTGGTGGTGGGCATCGGCACCGTGAAGGCGGCAGCGCCGTCCGCGCTGGACGAGCAGTTCCCCTTCGACGTCGGTGTGAGCAGTGTCGGGGACGCCGGGTTGCCCGCCGACCTGCCGGAGCATCTCGGCGAGGTCGACGGCGTCGCCGCGGTCGCCGTGCTCGACGCGGCGGAGGTCACCACCGGTGACGGTGCCGTGGTGGCAGCGCGAGGGGTCGAACCGTCGGAACTGGCTCGTGTCGCACGGGTCGACCTGACACTCCCGGAACCCGGTCGGATGGTGCTCGCCGATGCGGACATCGCGGAGCTGGGGACCGCCGACGGTGCCTCGCTGACGGTGCACGGCAGCGCCGGAGAACGCACTCTCGTGGTCGTGCGGGCCGCTGCCGATCAGCCGCCGCTGCTGACGGTCTCCGACCTGCGTGCGCTGGCGGACACGGTGTGGACGGATTCCGCGTGGCTCCGACTCGACGAGTCGTTGCCGGACCGCGAGCAGGGTGCCGCCGTCGACCGGATCGGTGAGCTCGCGCAGGAGCTCGCTCCGGCGAGCGAGGTGACCGGAGTTCTCCGGATGCGCGCCACGATGGAGACGATTCTCGACACGATGCTCCTGGTGGTCGGCGGGCTGCTGTCGGTGGCCGTACTCATCGCGCTGATCGGCGTCGGCAACACCATGGCGCTGTCGGTGGTGGAGCGCCGCCGCGAATCCGGACTGCTCCGGGCCCTGGGCCTCACCCGGGGTGGCCTGCGGGCACTGCTGCTGTGGGAGGCAGTCCTCGTGTCGTCGGTCGCCGCCGTCCTCGGGGTCGGTTTCGGGCTGGTGTTCGGCGTGGCAGGTACCGCGTCGGTGTTCGGTACCGAGCACGTGGCACTCGGGGCGGTGCCGTGGCTGCAGTTGGTGGCCATCGTCCTTGCCGGAGGCGGCTGTGGGCTCGTCGCCTCCCTGCTCCCGGCCGGGAGAGCGGCGCAGACGCCGCCGGTGGCGGCCATCGGCTGACCCGCCTCGGGAAAGGTCACCCGGCGAGTTGCCGGGTGACCTTCTCGGATTCGACCCGGCGGGTCTGGTCGGCAGGATGGGCCACCTGCACCAGTGACGCACCCGCCGCCAGGACGGCCAGCAGATTCGTCACCACCGCTTCCGGGGTGTCCCACGCCGCCGTCGACAGAACCCGGTCCGTCGGCGTCAGTCCCAGGCGCTGCGCCTCGGCAGCGGCGGAGCGCACGACCTCGTCGACCTCCGCCCCGCCGAGCGCGGCACCGGCACCCGCACTGCGGAACTGGTCGCCGTGCACCCGCACGGTGCTCGCGTAGTCGGTGATGCCCACCGGCAGGTCGGCGACGGGTCGCCCGAAGGCGTCGAGCGAGAGCGCGGCGACCTCGCCGACGGCATCGACCTCGTCCAGCCGGTCCGCGGTGACGAGTGCGACCTCCACGCCGCTCAGATCGTCGCCGAGCGCCACTTCCCCTCCGGCCCACCAGATACCGAGGAAGACGGCGGCCGTCTGCCAGTGCGCGGGAAGGAGGACGGCAACGCGGTCACCCGGCTGGACCCCGAGCTCGTCGCGCAGGAGATTGGCGGTCTTCGCGGCCCAGTTGGCGAGAGTCAGCGCCGACAGTTCGACGCGTTCGCCGGTGGCGTCGTCGTAGTAGGTGATCCGGGGGCCCGCCGGGTCGGCGGCGAGGATCGGATCCAACAGGGCGTCGGTGAGGGTCGAGGGCACGGCTACTCGTTTCAGTTGACACACCGGGGGCCGTTGCCCTCGGCGGTGATGGCGGGTCCAGGGGTGACCGGGGTCGGGCTGGTGCCCGGTGCAGATCCGGACGAGTCGGTCCCGTCCCCGGCAGTCCCCGTCGAAGCAGAACCGGTCGAATCGCTCGGCCCGTCGAAGTCGTCCGTGAGGACGACGCGCACCGTGTCCGCAGGCAGCGAGGAGTCCTCGGCGGTGGCGACGTCGCCGAGTGCTGCCGCGACCGCCTCGGCACCGTCGTCGTCCGCGGAGCGGGCGAACACGGTCGTCTCCTCGACGGTGCGGGATCCGTTGTAGTTACCCACCTCGCCTGCCGGATAGCCGAGGGCGGCGAGGGTGTCCGAGACACTGCTCGCAAGCCCGGCGACACCGCCCGCGTTCGCCACGTCGACGGTCACCGTTCCCGGATCGATGTTCGGCACCGCTGTCCGCGGGGCCGACGACTCGTCGCTCTCGTCGCCGTCGCCGTCCTCGACCAGGTCGGCGACGAATTTCTGGACGGCCTTCGGGTCCACGGTCACGACCGATTCGCCGTAGTCGGTGGTGCCGTTGAGATCGCGGACCGGGATGGTGTCGAACTGGACCTGCCCGCCGGTGAGGTTCTGCAACTGGGTGGCGAAATCGATGATGTCCCAGTCGTCGTCGAGCACCACCGAACGCTCGACCGCGCTCATCATCTGGCTCAGCCGGCCCGGGTCACTCAGGGTCTTGGCACTGAGAACCTTCCCGGCCAGCGACGCCATGAACACCTGCTGGCGGACGATGCGGTCGAGATCACCGCGGGGCAGATCGTGTCGCTGGCGCACGAAGCTCAGTGCGTCCGCCCCGTGCAGGGTCTGTTCGCCGGCGGGGAACCGTGCCCCCGAGAGGGGTTCGTCCACCGGCCCGTTCAGGCACACGTCGACGCCGCCCACCGCGTCGGTCAACAGCACGAAGCCGAGAAGTCCCACCTCGGCGTAGTGATCCACCGTGATACCGGTGAGATCGGCCACGGAGCGGATCAGGGCCTGGCGTCCCTTCTCGGTGGACTGGCGTTCGGCGTCGGCGTCCGAGGTGCCGTTCTCGACCAGCTTCTGTCGCTCGGTTTCCTTGGTCGCCCCGTAGGCGGCGTTGATCTTCGACTTCCCCACACCGGGAACGGAGACATAGGAGTCGCGAGGAATGGAGATCGCGGTCGCCGAGCTCCCGTCGTTGGGGACTCGGACGAGCACGATGGTGTCGGTGTTGGACGCCACTTCCTCCCCGGCACGCAGCGAGTCGAGTTCGTCCTGGGTGAGCGGGTTGCCGTGCGCGTCGGTGCGGCTGTCGGTGCCGACCAGGAGGATGTCCACCGCGCCGTCGGCGCCGCCACCCAGGCCCAGGCCGCCCGCCGTGGCCACCGCGCTGCGGAGCGAATCGATGCTGCGCCACGCGAAGCCGGTCACCACCAGAGCGAGGATCGACAGCGCGGCAACCGCCACCCGCAGGCGTCGTCCGGCGAATGCGGGACGGGCAGGGGCTTGCGGTGGCTCGTGTGACACGCAGACCAGGCTACTGGTCCGCGATCGGCACGCCGGGATCCTCCGGCCCGGCGTGCCAGACTGGCGCGGTGACGAAGATATTGGTGACCGGCGCGGCCGGACAGGTCGGCAGCAGGGTCGTCGAACAGGCCCGGAGCCGGGGAATGCAGGTGCGGGGCGTGACCTCGGGTGAGCTGGACATCACGGACGGCACCGCCGTCGCGCAGGTGGTGGAGCCGGGGTGGGTCGTCGTGAACTGTGCGGCATACACGGCGGTCGACGCGGCCGAATCGGACGAGGACGCGGCGGCGGCGGTCAACGAGCTGGGCGCGGCGAACGTGGCACGGGCGTGCGCCCGGGCCGGTGCCCGCCTCGTCCACGTGTCCACCGACTACGTCTTCGCGGGCGACGCCACCGCTCCGTACGAGGTCGATGCGCCGACCGCGCCTGCCACCGTGTACGGCCGGACGAAGCGGTCCGGGGAGATCGCGGTGCACCGTGCCCTGCCGTCCGCTCACGTGGTGCGCACGGCCTGGGTGTACTCGGGCGCCGGGAGCGATTTCGTGGCAACCATGCGCCGGCTCGAGCGGGAGCGCGACACCGTCGACGTCGTGGACGACCAGATCGGCTCTCCGACGTACGCGGGCGACCTGGCGGGCGGACTGCTGGACCTCGCGGCCGACGCCACTGTGACGGTTCCCACTCTGCACCTGACCAACTCCGGGCAGGCCAGCTGGTTCGAACTCGCCCGGGCAGTGTTCGAGGGGGTCGGTGCGGATCCCGAGCGGGTTCGTCCCTGCTCGAGTGCCCAGTTCGTTCGGCCGGCACCGCGTCCCGCCTACTCGGTGCTGTCGTCGCGGTCCTGGGAGACTGCGGGCCTGTCGCCGCTGCGCCCGTGGCGGGAGGGGCTCGCCGAGGCGCTGCGGACCGTCACCGGATGACGCACCGTGAACCGGGAGTGCGGCAACGGCTACGCTTGCCCGCGTGAGTTCGAAGCTGGCCGTGGTGACGGTGACCTACTCGCCCGGTGAGCATCTGGAGCACTTCCTGAACACGCTAACCGCGGCGACCTCGGCGAATCCGCAGGTCGTCATTGCCGACAACGGCTCGACGGACGGTGCTCCCGAAGCTGCGGCCGCCGCTCACGACCACGTGCGCCTGGTGCGCACGGGCGGCAACATCGGCTACGGCGGTGCGGTCAATCGAGCAGTCGCGGAGATCGACGAGGACATCGAGTTCGTCCTCGTCGCGAACCCCGACGTCCGGTGGTCGCCGGGGTCGATCGACGCGCTCCTCGCCGCGGCCGAGCGCTGGCCACGTGCGGGCGCCGTCGGCCCTTTGGTGCGTGAACCGGACGGCAGTGTCTATCCGTCGGCGCGTCAGGTTCCCGGACTGGTCTCCGGTGCCGGACACGCGCTGCTCGGGAAGGTGTGGCCGGCCAATCCGTGGACCACGCGCTACCGGCAGGAGAACGAAACGCTCAGCGAGCGCGCGGTCGGGTGGCTGTCCGGATCGTGCCTGCTGCTGCGCCGCGTCGCATTCGACTCGGTCGACGGATTCGACTCGCGCTACTTCATGTACATGGAGGACGTCGACCTCGGGGACCGGCTCGGCCGTGCCGGATGGCTGAACGTGTTCGCCCCCGGCGCCGAGGTCACCCACGCCAAGGGCCATGCCGCGGGGCGACATCCCGAGCTGATGCTCCCCGCCCACCACGCCAGTGCCTACCGATTCCAGGCCGACCGACATCCACACTGGTGGCAGGCTCCGCTGCGCGGTGCACTCAAGGTGGGCCTGGCGGTGCGCTCGAGGATCGAGGTCGCCGCGGCGGTGCGCGAACGACGCCGGTCCGACACCGGGAGCGCGCAGACCGGGAGCCGACAGACCGGGAGCACCGGTACGAACGGTGCCGGCACGAACGGCACCGACACGAACAGCCCGGACCCGGGCAGGGGGAACTGAGATGGGGATCGAGATGAACACCGATGCGGTCGTGTTGGTCGGCGGCAAGGGAACGCGGCTACGCCCGCTGACGCTGTCGGCTCCGAAGCCGATGTTGCCGACGGCCGGTCAGCCCTTCCTGTCGCACCTGCTCGCCCGGATCGCCGAGTCCGGCATCACGCACGTCGTCCTGAGCACCTCCTTCAAGGCCGAGGTGTTCGAGGAGTACTTCGGTGACGGCTCGAAGCTCGGACTCGAGATCGAGTACGTGTTCGAGGAGGAGCCGCTCGGTACCGGTGGTGGCATCCGCAACGTCCTCCCGAAGCTGCGCGGCGAGAACGTGATGGTGTTCAACGGGGACGTCCTCACCGGGTCGGACCTGTCGGCGCTGCTGGACACGCACACCGAGAAGGAGGCGGACGTCACCCTGCACCTGGTGCGGGTGGGGGACCCGCGGGCCTACGGGTCGGTCCCGACCGACGCCGAAGGACGGGTGACCGCATTCCTCGAGAAGACGCAGGATCCGCCGACCGACCAGATCAACGCCGGCTGCTACGTGTTCCGGCGTGAGGTGATCGAGGAGATCCCGGCGAACCGGGCGGTGTCGGTGGAGCGAGAGGTGTTCCCGGCGCTGCTCGCCCGGGACGCGAGGGTCTACGGCTACGTCGACACCACCTACTGGCGCGACATGGGGACTCCCGAGGACTTCGTCCGCGGGTCCGCGGACCTGGTCCGCGGGATCGCCCCCTCGCCGCTGCTCGAGGGGGAGCGCGGCGAGTCGCTCGTCCACCCGGGCGCGGGAATCGCGCCGGGGGCCTTGCTGATCGGCGGCACCGTGGTGGGCCGGGGCGCGGAGATCGGCGCCGGTGCCCGCCTGGACGGCGCCGTGGTGTTCGAGGGCGCCGTGGTCGAAGCGGGTGCGGTGGTGGAGCGTTCGATTCTCGGTTTCGGCTCGCGGATCGGGCCGCGCGCACTGGTCCGTGATGCGGTGATCGGTGACGGCGCCGACGTCGGCGCTCGCTGTGAGTTGCTCCGCGGTGCGCGGGTCTGGCCGGGTGTGACCTTGCCGGACGGCGGCGTCCGGTTCAGTACCGACGTCTGAGAAGGACGTGCGTGTCCGGCGACCGAAGCAGCCGGGCCCGAGACGAGAGGACGACCATGAGTGAGTACCGCCGCTATGTGGCGTTGGGAGATTCGTTCACCGAGGGCGTCGGCGACGCGGACGCCTCACGTCCCAACGGTCTGCGTGGTTGGGCGGATCGTGTCGCCGAGCAACTCGACTCGCGGACCACGGATTTCCGCTACGCGAACCTCGCCGTTCGAGGCCGGCTGCTCGACCGCATCGTGTCCGAGCAGGTCGACACGGCGGTGGGGCTCGCGCCCGATCTGGTGACGATCTACGCCGGCGGAAACGACATGATGCGGCCGAAGTTCGACGTGGACGCACTGGTGAGTCGGTACGACGACGCGATCGGCGCACTCACGGCGACCGGAGCGACCGTGGTGATGTTCACCGCCTACGACGCGGGCTGGTCTCCGGTGTTCGGCAAACTGCGCGGCCGCAACGCCGTGTACAACGAACTGGTCCGCGAGGTCGCCGACCGGCACGGCGCCCGGATCGTCGACTTCTGGCGATTCGACGAGTACGACGACCTGCGGATGTGGGACTGGGACCGGCTGCACATGTCGCCGCTCGGTCACCGCAACATGGCGACGAGGGTGTTGGACGCTCTGGGCGCCCCACACGACATCGAACCGGTTCACTTGGATGCCCCACCGCAGCAGACGAAGTCGGATGAGCGTCGCGAGAACCTGGTGTGGGCGAAGGACTTTCTGCTGCCGTGGATCGGACGACGGGTGCGCGGCACCTCCTCAGGAGACGGTGTGGCACCGAAACGACCGGAGCTGGCGCCCATTTCCTGAGGGTCGAGCCCGAGAGTCGCCGGGCCGGACAGGGGTCGGGGTCCTACCGGGGGAGGACGTGAAAATCGTTTCCCGGGGCGACGACCGGGGGCCGCGCACGCCATAGCGTCGGTGCCATGACAACTTCGCTGCCCGCTTCCGTCACGTCGGAAGCGTCCGAACGGGGCCCGCGGGTGATCGGTGTCGACATCGCGCGCGCCCTGGCCGTCCTCGGCATGATCGCGGTGCACACCGCGACGGCCCAGCAGATCGGCGACACCGCGTTCTTCCTGCTGAGCGGTCGATCGGCCATCCTGTTCGCACTGCTGGCCGGAGTGTCCCTCGCGCTCACCACGGGGGAGGACGCGCCACTGCGTGGCGGCCCACTGCGGGCGGCGCGGCGCTCGATCGCGGCTCGTGCGCTGGTCCTGCTGGTGGTCGGGATGGCGCTGGTGGAGTTGGGCTCACCGGTCATGGTGATCCTCGCGACCTACGCGGTGCTGTTCTGGCTCGTGCTGCCCGTCCTGCGATGGTCGTGGCAGCGGCTGGCTGTCGCCGCGGCCGTGGGGGCGGTGGCCGGTCCCGCCCTGTCGTGGTGGATCCGCTCGGCAGGCGAGCCGGCCGAGACATTCGGCGAGACGCCGCGTTTCGATCTGTTCACCTCGGGTGAAGGGATCCGGCATCTCGGATCCGTGCTCTTCGTGGACGGGGCCTATCCCGTACTGACGTGGCTTCCGTTCGTGCTGGCGGGACTGGCGATCGGGCGCTGGGGCGTGCGTCGGGACCGTGCGCCACGCACGCTGATCGTCGTCGGATCCGCCCTCGCCGTGGCCGGGTACGGGGGGTCGTGGCTGGCCCTGCACGGGTTCGGCGGCTACGACGTTCTCGTGTCCCACCTCGAGGTGATCGTGCCGGGAGAGGGCGCGCAGATGCTCGACGAGCTCCTGCGTTCCAGCGGATTCGGTACGTTCGGCGTCGATCCGTGGCAGTGGATTCTCACGGCTTCGCCCCACAGTGGAACCCCGTTCGAGGTCGTCGGGTCCGGCGGGGTCGCCATCGCCGTGCTCGGTGTGTGTCTGGCGTCGGTGACGACGCGCGCCGCTCGCGCGGGGTGGCTGTCGCCGCTCGTCGCCCTCGGTGCCATGCCGCTGACGGTGTACGTCGGGCACGTGGTGGCGTTGGCCGTGCTGATCCGGTGGGAGCTGTTCGCGCCGTCGTGGCCGATGGCGCTGGGCTTCCTCGTCGTACCGGTCGTGTTCGCCGTGCTGTGGCGACGGGTCGCGCGGCGGGGCCCGCTGGAATGGCTGTTGCGCCGGGTGGGCATCGTCGCGGCACGGGGCCGGCTCCCGCGAGCCTCCACGAAGGGCGGCGAGACAGCTAGCATCGGGCAGGAGGACTCCCGGCGGTGAGCGATTCCGGGCGAGGAGAGGACGACGATGTCGGAACGTATTCTCGTGTGTGTCAACTACGGCCACAACGGCCCGCGGCTCGTCGAGCGGGCGGTCGAACTGGCGAGATCGGCGGATGCCACGCTGCACGTGCTCGTCTTCGACTCACAGCACGAGGAGTTCGAGAACGATCGCCTGGTCGACATCGCGGTGTTCCGCGACCTGGCGTCCGGAGCCGGGGCGAGCTTCTCGCACATCCGAGGCCGTGCCCACGACATCACCGGAACGGTCAAACGTGCCGCGCTCGAGCTGGGTGCGACCCAGATCGTGATCGGGCAGAGGACCGAGAGCATCTGGTCGACCCTGCTCGGTGGATCGGTGATCGACGCGATGCTCGGTGAGATTCCCTCCGCCGATCTGCACGTGGTCCCCGCGGAACGGTCCGGCGACCCCGAGGACTGGGAGTACGAGACCGGTACCAGAGCGCACCTGCGCCCCCACGAGAACGACACGTTCGTGCTCGACTTCGAGGACGACGACGAGACCGACGACCTGGAAGGGATCTTCTTCAAGGACTTGCAGACGGATTTCGACCACGGGGTGTTCGTGTTCGTGCACGGAGGGCGGGTGCGCGAGGTGTCGGTGGTGGACGGAGTGATCCTCGCGGCGGATCTCGAGGAGTCCAAGGCCGAACTCGCGCCCCGCGAACGCGGTGGCGACAGCTCCTGAGACGAGTCGATCGAATCACTCTCCGGTGTCCCAGCCTCCTCCGAATTCGAACAGTGCCAGGGCCGTCCAGAGCCCGACCCCCACGACCGCTGCACTGACGCAGTACCCGGCACCCGCACGCCGCGCTCACCCGACTCCTCGTCGGTCAGTGCGGTGCGACGGCGCGGAGCGGCCCCGCGACCCAGGTGTCGACCTCGCGTGGCGAGCGCAGCCGCACGACGTGCAGTGACTCCGGTGGATCGGCCGCGAGGTCGCGCACCCGGCGGGCCGACGTGCCGTGGGTGCGCCACGCGAACCGGACGATGTGGTCCGGCTCGACGAAGATGGTGCGCAGCGGCGGCTCGATGTTGCCGTTCCACAGCCGCTCCCGTCTGATTCGTCGGCGCAGTGTGCGTGCCGTGACCCGTCGCATCACGGTGGTGCGGGGCAGATCGAGCCAGACGAGCAGGTCTGCCCTCTCGGCGAGAAGCGGCCGGACCGCCCCGTACTGCCATTCGGTGACCCATTCCGGTCCGGTGGAGAACGCCTCCACATCGGCCGCGAACTCGGGGCGGGGCGTCCAGCCGGGCCCGTGATGGAGGGCGTCGAGTTCGATGCGGGGGAGGTCGAGAAGTGCAGCGATCCGTGCGCAGAGCGTCGTCTTCCCGGCGCCGGAGTTGCCCGCCACCAGAACCCGGGCCGGCGTCGCCGGGAGAGGGTCGTGGGCGGTGAGCATCCGCGACCGGTCGGAGGAAGGCACCCGGTGACGATAGACGATGTGCCCTGGCCAGGCACTCGGATTCGGGGGTAGTGGGTGCCGTCAGTGTTCGTGCGGGCTACGGGCGAACATCCATGGCTCGTGCGCGAGCGAGTTCCACGAGGCGGTCGATCGTCTCGGTCTCGGCGCCCGGCGGCAGATCGTCGACCGGAAACCAGCGCAGATCGGTGGATTCCACGCTGCGGACGATGTGTGCGTTCGGCCGCGCGATCGCCAGGAACTGGACGTCGAGATGACGGGTGGGAAGGCCGAGCGAGCACGTGATCGCATGAGTGTGCAGCGAGAGGGGTTCCGGATCGAGAACGAGGTCGGGGATGCCCGACTCCTCGGTGGCCTCGCGGTGCGCCGCCTCCTGCACCGTCTCGTCGTCCTCCTCGCAGTGCCCGCCCAGCTGTATCCATCGGCCCACCCGGGGATGGAGGGTGAGGAGGACATGACAGCGGCCTTCGTCGAGCACGAGCGAGGATGCGGTGACGTGCCCCGGTGCGTGCTCACGCAGGCATCCACGCGGCGCCGCGCCCAGGAATGCCAGCATCGTCTGACGCAGGGACTCGTGGTGGGTGTCGGGGGCGGTCCAGTTCTCGAGAGTTCCGACGGCGGAACGGTGGAGGGTTTCGGCAGTCATCGAGGGTTCACTTCTCCCACAGGGCATCACCTGGCTCCCGAGGCGGGCGAGGGGACAGTGCTTCGGTGGGGTGGCCGATCGCGACGGCGCCGAGCGGAACCCACTCCGCGGGCACCCCGAGGACCTCACGGACGGTGTCGGGGGCGAAAATCGTGGAACCGATCCAGCAGCTTCCGAGACCACGTGTCGCGAGGGCGACGAGCAGTGCCTGCACCGCCGCACCCACCGCGACGGTGAACATGGTCCGTTCGGCGCCGCGTCTGCGCTCGTCCGGATAGTCGTGAGCGCCGTCGGGAACACAGAATGGGACGACGACCTCCGGTGCGGCATAGAGGATGTCGCCGCGGGCCACCCGGGCGGTGATCGCGCCGTCGTCCAGGCCGTCCGATCGGAGATCGGCGGTCCAGGCCTCGCGCATGCCGTCCAGCAACGCCGTCCGGACGGCCGGCGTCCGTAGCCAGACGAATCGGACCGGGCGGGTGTGGTGGGGTGCCGGCGCGGTGAGAGCCTCGCCGATCGCCGCGCGGAGCGACTCGGGAACTACCGGTTCCCCGGTGAACTCCCGTACGGACCGCCGCAGCCGCAGGGCCTCGGAGCGGCCGCGCGCGAGCGCCTCCTCGGTGCCGAGCCAGAACAGATCGTCCTCGCCGGGACGGAGTAGGTCCCGTCCGCTGGAGCCGTCGTCGGCCAGGTGTAGTCCGCGGACCACCGCGACGGGGATGCCGCCGAGCTTGCCCTTGACGAGGTCTCCGGCGGAGGCGAGTTCGTCGGCGAGCGCGACGGAGGTGACCTGCAGTTCGTTGCCCTGACCGTCGACCGAGCCGGCGTACCCGTGCAGGACCGGCAGCCCCGACGCGCCGATGGCGTTGTCGGTCTGGCCGTTGCGCCACGCCCGGCCCATCGTGTCGGTGACGACGACGGAGACCGAAACACCCAGCAGCCGTAGTAGATCGGCGCGCAATGCCGCAGCGCCGCCGTCGGGATCGGTGGGCAGCAGGGCGAGTTCGCCGCCGTCGACATTGGATCCGTCGACACCCGATGCGGCCTGGACGACGCCGAGCTTGTTCTCGGTGATGAGCGTTCTGCCCTTGCGGGCGAGCACGCGTACCGCCTCCTGGTCGACGAGTCTGCGCCGCAGGGCGTCCCGCTCGTCGGGGTCGGCGGGGGCGGTGACGAGCCGGCCCTCGACCTTGGACAGCACCTTGCTGGTCACGACGAGGACGTCGTCGTCCTCGAGCCACGGCGCCGCCGCGGCGAGCGCACCGGCGAGGTCGTCTCCGGGGCGGAACTCGGGAAGTCCGGTGACGGGGAGGATCTCGATTCCTCCGCCGGGCGCATGGTCCGTCACGGGGTTGTGGGATGTCACGGGGTTGTGGGATGTCACGGGGCTGTGAGATGTCACGGCGCCACCCCGGCGATGTCGAACGCGGTGCGCACCATCCCGGCTGTGGTTTGCGGGTCCGTCATGAGCAGCGGTACGGCGCGCACGTCCACGCCGGGGACGTCCGCGGTGTCGCTGTCGTGGATCATCCATCCGTCGAGGATCCCGGTGGCGCTCCGTGCGCCATAGTGCCGGCCTACGGCCTCGGCGGTGGTCTCGACACCGATCACGTCGAGGCATTCGTCCGCCATGCCGCGCAGGGGCTTTCCGTCGACGACCGGGGAGAGCCCGACGACCCTCGCCGCCGTCGTGCGCAGGGCACCACGAATCCCCGGCACGGAGAGGATCGCGCCGATGCTCACCACCGGATTCGACGGCGCGAGCAGCACCACGTCGGACTCCTCGATGGCCTCGGTCACTCCCGGCGCCGGTTTCGCCTGTTCTGCACCGACATAGGCGAAACTGTGAGTCGGAACGTTCGCGCGGTAGCGAACCCACCACTCCTGGAAGTGCACCGCCTTCTGCTCGCCGCTGTCCGGCTCGGTGATCACCACGTGTGTTTCGGCACGGTCGTCGGTGACCGGGAGCAGGGTGACCCCGGGTTGCCATCGATTGCACAGGGCCTCGGTGACCGCGGAGAGTGGGTATCCCGCACGCAGCATCTGACTGCGGATCAGGTGCGTGGCGATGTCTCGGTCGCCGAGCCCGAACCAGTCCGGCTTGGCACCGTACGCGGCCAGCTCCTCCTTGGCGTTCCAGCTTTCGTTCGCATGCCCCCAGCCGCGGTCGGGGTCGATGCCGCCACCGAGGGTGTACATGCAGGTGTCGAGGTCCGGGCAGATCCGCAGGCCGTGCATCCACACGTCGTCGCCGACGTTGACCACGGCCGTGACGCGATGGTCGTCAGAGGGGAGTAGTGCGCGCACGCCCTGCAGGAATCGCGCCCCACCGACGCCGCCTACCAATACAGTCACCTTCACGGCGTCGAGCCTAGGCTGTGGCACCGCGGGCGGTGTCGGCTGCTCCCGGAGTGAAGATTCGGGGCGCGAAATAGTAGTGGAGATTTCTCCGTTCGCTTGACCGCGACACGCGCGCACCTGTCTAATCACAACTATGTCATTCCACAGTTGCGAGGCGAGATCCCTTGCTGCTGACTTCCTTTCGAACGCGCGTTCGACTTCGGTCGGAACGGGTCCGAACGGGGAAGGGCATGAGAGTGAACCGAGGATTCTGCGCTATTACAGGTGAGGAGGCGGAGCGATGCGCAATGAGCACGTCGAGTGGGTAACTCGCTGGCAGACAGCAGGCGACGAACCGCAGGCCAATTCCGAGGCAAGCGCAGCGGACGGCGTCAGTGTGCATGAAGAAGGGGTGGGCACACGCCCGACGTTGAGTTTGATCAAAGGTTTCGACCAACTGTTCGAGGACATCGAGGATCAGTGGCAGGAGCGTGCTCTGTGCGCTCAGACCGATCCGGAAGCGTTCTTTCCGGAGAAGGGGGGATCGACGAGGGAAGCGAAGCGCATCTGCATGGGTTGCGAGGTGCGCGACGAATGCCTCGAGTACGCGTTGTCGAACGACGAACGCTTCGGCATCTGGGGTGGGCTCTCCGAACGCGAGCGCAGGCGCCTCAAGCGGGGGATCGTCTGATCGTCCATTGACCGTCCACTGCTTGCCGGAGATCGTCTGCTTGCCGAGGCACGTCGTCTCGGATGCCGTTCGGCACGGTCATTCGTCGTCGCCGGGAGGCGGGTCGATGACATCGGGTTCGACACCCAGGTAGGTGCCGACCTGCTGGACCAATACCTCGTGGACGAGGTCCGTGAGGTCGTCCGGGTCGCCGGCGCGCTGTTCGAGCGGCCGCCGGAACAGGACGATGCGGGCGCGGGTCGTGGCCCCGTGACGGTCGACTCCGGCCGGAACCAGACGCGACAACGGCACCGGACCGTCGGCCACCACCTCGGGCGGCCAGGTCACCGAATCGGGGTCGAGTGCACGCACCTTGGGCACCTCGTCGACGGCGATGTCCAGCTTCACCAGACGCTCACGCCAACGCTCGTCGATGGGTGCGAACGCTTCCAGAACCAGTTGGTCGAACTTCTCCGCCCGGGACCGGTGCGCGGGAACTTCCGGCGGAAACACGGACCCGCGGATCCCACGCCCGCGTCGCTCCGCGGAACGGGTGGTGACCGGGCGTCGGCGTGCTCCTCGCGGCATGGGCGAGACCTTACGACAGTCCCGAACAGACGGTGTGTCCGAGTAGGTGGGAAGGTGCCCGTGAGGATAGGCTGCGAGCTGTGAGATCTCTGCGTCGATGCTGCCGCCCCGGGTGCAAGAACCCCGCTGTCGCGACGCTGACCTACGTCTACTCGGACTCCACCGCCGTGGTGGGGCCGCTGGCGACCGTCGACGAGCCGCATTCCTGGGATCTGTGCGAGACGCACGCCTCCCGCATCACCGCACCCAAGGGATGGGAACTGGTCCGTCACGAGGGCGGGTTCTCCTCGAGCACGCCCGACGAGGACGATCTGACCGCGCTCGCCGAGGCGGTACGCGAGGCGGGCCTCGGTGAGCGAACCCGCGCGGATCGCCATGCCGACGGGGACGGCGGCGAGTCGGACTCCGCGCCCACCGCCACCCGCACGGGCAGGCGCGGGCACCTGCGTGTCCTGCCCGATCCCTCCAGCTGACAGTCGTCCGGCGGCCCGACCGGTCGGCGGTGCACAGCGATCGGTGAGGTCCGCGGTCCTGGCGAACCCGCACCGAACCCGGACGCACTAGGCTGATGCGTCGGCTGTGTGCCCGTTTCGGCTGTGCTCGCACCGCTCGGCGCCCACAATCGGTCAGTACCCGATCCGGTAACCAATCCGGCACCCATCCGGCAGTATCCACCGGGACGCTGCTCACGAAGGAGAACCGCAACAGTGCGATCGGCAGAGTCCGTCAACTCGGTGATCAAGGCCTACGACGTGCGTGGGGTGGTCGGCGAGCAACTCGACGACGCGTTCGTGCGGGACGTCGGCGCGGCGTTCGCCCGGCTCGTTCGCGGCGAGGGCGCCACCGCGGTCGTGATCGGGCACGACATGCGTGCCTCCTCACCGGACCTGGCCGCGTCCTTCGCGGACGGGGTGGCCGGACAGGGTCTGGACGTGCAGCTGATCGGGCTGGCCTCCACCGACGAGCTGTACTTCGCGTCGGGGCTGTTGCGCTGCCCCGGTGCCATGTTCACGGCGAGTCACAATCCCGCGCAGTACAACGGCATCAAACTCTGTCGCGCGGAGGCGAAGCCGGTCGGCCAGGCCACCGGCCTGGCGACCATCGCCCAGGAGGTCATCGACGGGGTTCCCGCGTACGAGGGCGACCGAGGTTCGGTCACCAGCCGCGACGTGCTCGACGACTACGCGAGTTACCTGCGTGGCCTCGTGGATCTCTCCGAACTGCGGCCGCTGAAGATCGCCGTCGACGCCGGCAACGGTATGGGTGGCCACACGGCGCCGGCGGTCTTCGGTCCGCTCCCGGTCGAGATCGTCCCGCTCTACTTCGACCTGGACGGCACGTTCCCCAACCACGAGGCGAACCCGCTCGACCCGAAGAACCTCGTCGACCTGCAGGCCGCGGTGCGCGCCAGTGGCGCGGACATCGGGCTCGCCTTCGACGGTGACGCCGACCGGTGCTTCGTCGTCGACGAACGGGGCGAGCCGGTGTCGCCGTCGGCCATCACGGCTCTCGTCGCCGCTCGGGAACTGGCCGAGCACCCCGGCGCGCCGATCATCTACAACCTCATCACCTCGCGTGCGGTGCCCGCGATCGTCACCGAACTCGGCGGGGAACCGATCCGCACCCGGGTCGGCCATTCGTTCATCAAACAGAAGATGGCGGAGACCGGTGCGGTGTTCGGCGGCGAGCATTCCGCGCACTACTACTTCCGGGACTTCTGGGGGGCGGACTCCGGGATGCTGGCGGCACTGCACGTGCTCGCGGCACTCGGGAGCCAGGACCGGCCGCTGTCGGATCTGATGGCGCAGTACGCCCGGTTCGCGGCCTCCGGCGAGATCAACTCGACCGTGTCGGACGTCACCGCGAAGACGGACGAGGTCGTCGCCGCCTTCGCCGCCCGCACCGTGTCCGTGGACACCCTCGACGGGGTCACCGTGGACCTCGGTGGCGGGTCGTGGTTCAACCTGCGCCCCTCCAACACCGAGCCGCTGCTGCGCCTGAACGTCGAAGCCCCCACGGCCGGAGACGTCGACGCGATCGTCGCGGAGATCCTGGGCATCGTGCGGTCCTGACTGACATAGTTGATGCGGGACGGCGCCGGCACAGGACGGCCCCGGCCTGCGGATCCTGCCGGACACGCAGCAGAGAAAGGGGGTGGGCAGGTGAGTGCACCGACACCCGTGTTCGATCTGGACGACGGTGACGCCCTCGTCTCGGCCGACCGACACGGTCTGCTGCGCTCGGCGGCCACCGGTGGAGCCCAGGTGCGGGCCACGGCAGCGGCCGTCGTCGAAGGGGCGCTCGACCGCCTCGCCGGGCTCCGCCCGCGCAGCGTCGTGTTCGTGAGCGGTGCCGGCCGCGCAGGCCGGGCGGCCGCGCTCGTCGGCGCTCTCCTCGCGGACCGCACGTCCTTTCCCCTCGTCCGCGTCTCCCGCACACCCGCCTGGGTGGGGCCACTCGACGTCGTGGTGGTCGCGGGTGACGATGCCGGCGATCCGATCCTCGCCGAATCGGTGGACCGTGCGGTGCGTCGCGGTGCGGAGGTGGTCCTGGCGGCTCCGGACGAGGGCCCGCTGCGGGCCGCCGCCGCCGGGCGCGTCGCCATGCTCGAGCCGCGGGTGCAGGCGCTTCCGCGGCACACCCTCCTGAGGTTCGTCGCCGCCTATCTCGCGGTGCTGAGTGCGATGGACTCGGCGCGGTGGGATGCGTCGGTGCCACCTCTGGACCGGATCGCGGACGTGGCCGACACCGAGGCCCTGCACGATCGCCCCACCAGCGAGGTGTTCCACAATCCGGCGAAGTCGCTCGCCACCCGGCTGCTGGGCAGGCGGCTGGTGTTCACGGGCGCGACCGAGGCCACCGTCGAACTCGCCGGGCATGCCGCCGAGTCTGTGCTGTTCGCCGGACACGTCGCCGTCTCGGCGGCACTGTCGACGGTGCTGCAGGCCGCGCCCGCACTCGCCCCGGCCGCCGGAGCCGTGGACTCGCTGTTCCACGACCCGGAGTTCGACGGGCCGCCCGGAACCGAGCCGGTGCGGACGCTGGTACTGACCCCGGTGGCCGAGCAGCCGGTGACCGCGCGCCGTACCGCGGTCCTCGCCGACGCCGAGCTTCTCGTCGCGGACGGCGACGACACGGGTGAGATGACCGATTTCGAACAGATCGCGATGATGGCCTGCCGCCTCGACATGGTGGCGGCCTATCTGCAGTTGACAGGTGGACGGTAGTAGTGCACGAACTGGACGGGGCCGTACGGTCCTACGCCTGGGGGTCGCGCACGGCCATAGCGCGGCTGCGCGGCCTGCCCGTTCCCACCGCCCATCCCGAGGCGGAACTCTGGCTCGGCGCCCACCCCGCCGGGCCGGCGCGGGTGGTCACCGACGAGGGTCCGCGCTCGCTGCTCGAGGTGGTCCGCGAGAACCCCGCACGCGAGCTGGGCTCCCGGTCGTTGGAGGATTTCGGCGACCGATTGCCGTTCCTGCTCAAGCTGCTCGCCGCCGAGGAGCCGCTGTCCCTGCAGGCTCATCCGAGCGCGGCGCAGGCGCGCGAAGGGTTCGCTCGCGAGAACGCCGCGGGCATACCGCTCGGCTCCTCGATCCGCAACTATCGGGACGACAGCCACAAGCCGGAGCTCGTCGTCGCGCTGACGACGTTCGAGGCGCTGGCGGGATTCCGCAGGCCCGACCGGACGGTGAAGTTGCTCGGGGCGCTCGGCGTTCCGGAGTTGGAGCCGTACGTCGCGCTGCTGGCCGGGCAGCCCGACTCGGACGGCCTGCGAGCGCTGTTCACCACGTGGATCACCCTTCCGCCACCGGTGCTCGCGGCTCTCATGCCGGGGGTGCTCGACGGATGTGTCGCCTACCTGGCCGCCGAGCCCGACGGCGAATTCGCCGACGAGGTTCGCACGGCACTCGAACTCAGCGAGGCGTATCCGGGTGATACCGGCGTGCTGGCATCGCTGTTGCTCAACCGGGTGCGGCTCGAACCGGGGCAGGGGCTCTACCTCGATGCGGGAAACCTGCACGCGTATCTGCACGGGGTCGGGGTCGAGATCATGGCGAACTCCGACAACGTCCTGCGGGGCGGGCTGACGCCCAAACACGTCGACGTCCCCGAATTGCTGCGGGTGCTGGACTTCGATTCCGCCCCGGCGCCGTTCGTCGAGCCGGTTCAGGTTCCCGGCACCGGGAAGTTCGAATATGACACTCCGGCACCGGAATTCGAGCTCTCGCGGATCGAGCTCACCGATGCCTCCACGGGGCCGAACTCGTTCGTGCTGGGCGGTGACGGTCCGCGGGTGCTGCTGTGCACCGCGGGCACTGCGACGCTCGTCGCGGGGGACAGGTCGCTCGAGCTGTCCCAGGGCGCGGCTGCCTGGATCGCCGCCGAGGATCCCGAGGTGGTGATCACGCCGCTCGGCGGCCGGGTCCAGCTGTTCAGCGCGTCCACCGGACGATTGCGGACGTAGCAGACGAACCGGACAGCGGAAACTCTTGGTGCCGCACGGGTTTGGTGTCGGAGTCGCTCGGGCGGGCTCGCGGGTGAACTAGTCTGAACCGTCACGTCGCATCGACCCGGAGGAGGCGCGGTGTCCGCTCACGGTGGGAAGAAGGCCATCTACGCGGCACTCGGAGCGAACGCGGGTATCGCGGTCGCGAAGTTCGGCGGATTCCTGATCACTGGGTCGTCCTCGATGCTCGCCGAGTCGGTGCACTCGGTCGCGGACACCTCCAACCAGGGTCTGCTGCTGGTCGGCCAGAAGCGCGCCGAGAAGGCGGCCGACGATCTGCACCAGTTCGGCTACGGCCGGAGCCGGTACTTCTACGCGTTCGTCGTCGCGCTGGTCCTGTTCAGCCTGGGCTCACTGTTCGCGATCTACGAGGGCGTCCACAAGATCCGGCACCCGGAGGAACTGACGTCGCCACTCGTGGCCGTCGTGATCCTGCTGATCGCGATCGGACTCGAGGCGTTCAGCTTCACCACGGCGGTGCGAGAGTCGCGACCGCTCGTCGGCGAGTCCGGGTGGTGGGGATTCATCCGGACGTCACGCAGCCCCGAACTGCCGGTGGTCCTGCTCGAGGACACCGGCGCACTCGTGGGGCTGGTCCTCGCGCTCGGTGGCGTGGGCCTGACCATGCTCACCGGCGATCCGGTGTGGGACGGAATCGGCACCCTGTGCATCGGTGTGCTGCTCGGGATCATCGCCGTCATCCTCATCGTCGAGATGCAGAGTCTGCTCATCGGTGAGGGGGCCACGACCGGCGAACAACAGGCGATCGTGGCCGCGCTGGAGAGCGTCGACGCCATCGAGAACGTCATCCACATCAAGACCCAGTACCTGGGCCCCGACGAGATCCTCGTGGCGGCCAAGATCGCCGTCGGCCCGGGCGCGGACATCACGACCGTCGCCACGGCCATCGACGAGGCCGAGGCACGCATCCGCGCGGCCGTTCCCGCGGCACGCCGGATCTACCTCGAACCGGACTTGATGCGGGCGGGCCGGGCATAGTCTTTACACCGATCGACAGTGGAGGTCAGATGTCCGTCTCGCAGCAGGGGAACGGCGGCGGGTCCGCGGGAGGCTCGTGGCTCGCGGGCCTGCGCCGCACCAAGTCCGTCGAACAGTCCATCCGGGACACCGACGAGCCGGAGACCAAACTCCGCAAGGACCTCACGTCCTGGGACCTGACGGTGTTCGGTGTCGCGGTGGTCATCGGCGCGGGCATCTTCACCCTGACCGCACGGACGGCGGGCAACGTCGCCGGGCCCTCCGTGTCCGCGGCCTTCGTGATCGCGGCGATCGCGTGCGGCCTCGCGGCGCTGTGCTATGCGGAGTTCGCCTCCACCGTCCCCGTTGCCGGGAGTGCGTACACCTTCTCCTATGCGACGTTCGGTGAGTTCGCGGCCTGGATCATCGGCTGGGACCTGATTCTCGAGTTCGCGCTCGCCTCGTCGGTGGTGGCCAAGGGGTGGTCGCTGTACCTCGGCGAGGTGCTCGCCGGTCTGGAGGTCGTGGATCTGCGTGCCCGGGTCGAGATCGGATCCCTCACGTTCGACTGGGGCGCGGTCCTGATCGTGGCGATCATCTCCGTCATCCTCGTGTCGGGCACCAAGCTGTCCTCACGCGTGTCCCTCGTCATCACGGCGATCAAGGTCGGTGTGGTGATCCTGGTCGTCGTGGTCGGGGCCTTCTACATCGACGGCTCGAACTACAGCCCGTACATCCCGCCGTCGGAGCCGGGGGACACCGGCGAGGGTATCCACCAGTCGCTGTTCTCGTTCGTCACCGGCGCCGGAGGCAGCACCTTCGGGTGGTACGGCCTGCTCGCCGCCGCCAGCCTCGTGTTCTTCGCGTTCATCGGGTTCGACGTCGTGGCCACCACCGCCGAGGAGACGAAGAATCCGCAGCGGGCTCTGCCCCGGGGCATCCTCGGTTCCCTCGCCATCGTGACGGTGCTGTACGTGGCCGTCACCCTGGTCCTGACCGGAATGGTGAACTACACCGACCTCGCGGGCGAGGACTCCAATCTCGCCACGGCATTCGGTCTCCACGGGATCACCTGGGCCAAGAACGTCATCGCCTTCGGCGCGCTCGCGGGTCTGACGACCGTGGTCATGGTCCTCATGCTGGGACAGACACGAGTGCTGTTCGCGATGTCGCGCGACGGTCTCATGCCGCGGGCCCTCGCGCCGACCGGCACTCGCGGCACCCCCGTCCGTATCACCGTCATCGTCGGCGCGGTGGTCGCCGTCCTCGCCGGCTTCTTCCCGATCGGGACGCTCGAGGAAATGGTCAACATCGGCACCCTGTTCGCCTTCGTGCTCGTCTCGCTCGGTGTGATCGTGTTGCGGCGCACCAGGCCCGACCTGCCGCGCGGATTCCGGGTGCCGTTCGTGCCCTGGGTGCCGATCCTGGCCGTCCTCGCCTGCCTGTGGCTGATGGTGAACCTGTCCGTGGAGACCTGGATTCGGTTCCTCGTGTGGATGGCGCTCGGTGTCGTCGTCTACTTCGTCTACAGCAGAAGGCATTCCGTCCTGGGTCGCGCCGCACGAGGCGAGCGTCCGGACTCGTTCCACCGCAGGCGCGAGCCGGTCGGCGGTGCGGATCCGGTGCGCACCGAGACCGTGCGAACGGACCGTGAGACGATCGACCGCGAGAGCGGCGAGACCACCGACCCCCGAGACGAAGGTGACGTGCGATGACCGCGAGTGGAGAACCCGAACTCGTCACGGTCGGGGCGACGACCACGGCGGTGGTACACGGGCTCGTACCGATGACCGAGATCACCAACTTCTACGACAGTGCCTTCCGGGCACTCGACCGCGTCCTCACCGGGCAGTCGATCACCCTCGCCGGGGCAGGATTCGGGCTCTATCACGGAGTGCCGACCGACACCGCGGACATCGAGGTCGGATTCCCGGCGGACCGGCCCGTCGTGCCCGCGGGCGACGTGGTCGCGAGCGAGTTGCCCGCGGGCCGCGTCGCGCGGCTGGTCCACCGGGGAGCCTTCGACGGGCTGGGGGAGTCCTGGCAACGGCTGGGGCGATGGATCGAGGAACAGGGCCTCGTGGCGGGACCGGTGATGTGGGAGGTCTATCTCACCGAGCCGTCCCCCGACATGGACCCCGAGGAACTGCGGACCGAACTGAACTGGGTGGTCACCGACCCGATGTGACCGGGTGAGCGCGCCTCCGGCGGCCGGTGGCCGTGCCCGGGCCGCGGCCTGCTCTGCGACCCGGTCGAGCGGTGAGTACGGCCGGTCACCGGGAGCGCGGTGCACCCGATAGCCTGAACACGAACAGCAGCAGCCAATCAGGAGAGGCAGATGACGACCTCAGTACCCACCACGCCGGCGGTCGAGACGCGCAACGGGATCGACTTCAAGGTGGCGGACCTCGCGCTCGCCGAGTTCGGTCGCAAGGAGATTCGGCTCGCCGAGCACGAGATGCCCGGGCTCATGGCGCTGCGCCGGGAGTACGCGGAGGTCCTCCCACTGAAGGGCGCCCGCATCTCGGGATCCCTGCACATGACCGTCCAGACCGCAGTGCTCATCGAGACACTCGTGGCCCTCGGCGCGCAGGTGCGCTGGGCATCCTGCAACATCTTCTCCACCCAGGACCACGCGGCAGCGGCCGTCGTCGTCGGCCCGCACGGCACTCCCGAGGAGCCCTCCGGCGTACCGGTGTTCGCCTGGAAGGGCGAGACGCTGGAGGAGTACTGGTGGGCCGCGGAGCAGATGCTCACCTGGCCGAAGGCCGACGAGCCCGCCAACATGATCCTCGACGACGGTGGCGACGCCACCATGCTGGTGCTCAAGGGTGCCCAGTTCGAGAAGGCCGGCGTCGTGCCGCCCACGGACGACGACCAGGATTCCGACGAGTACAAGGTGTTCCTGGCGCTGCTGCGTCGTTCCCTGGAGACCGACGCCGCCAAGTGGACGGCGATCGCCGAGTCCGTCCGCGGCGTCACCGAGGAGACCACCACCGGCGTGCTGCGGCTCTACCAGGTCGCGGCGGCCGGTGAGCTCACCTTCCCGGCGATCAACGTCAACGACTCCGTCACCAAGAGCAAGTTCGACAACAAGTACGGCACCCGGCACTCGTTGCTCGACGGCATCAACCGCGGCACCGACGTCCTCATCGGCGGCAAGGCGGCGTTGGTGTGCGGTTACGGCGACGTCGGCAAGGGCTGCGCGGAGGCCCTTCGCGGCCAGGGCGCACGCGTGGCGGTCACCGAGATCGACCCGATCAACGCGCTGCAGGCGCTCATGGACGGCTTCGAGGTCAAGACGGTCGAGGAGGCGATCGGCTGGGCCGACATCGTCATCACCTCGACGGGCAACAAGGACATCATCACCTTCGAGCACATGAAGCGGATGAAGCATCAGGCGATCCTGGGCAACATCGGCCACTTCGACAACGAGATCGACATGGCGGGCCTCGAGCGGGCGGCCGACGTCACCCGCGTCAACATCAAGCCGCAGGTCGACGAGTTCACGTTCGCCGACGGGCACTCCATCATCGTGCTGTCCGAGGGTCGCCTGCTGAACCTGGGCAACGCCACCGGCCACCCCTCGTTCGTGATGAGCAACAGCTTCTCCAACCAGGTCATCGCGCAGATCGAGCTGTGGACCAAGCCGGACGAGTACGACAACGAGGTGTACCGGCTGCCCAAGCACCTCGACGAGAAGGTCGCGAAGATCCACGTCGAGGCGCTCGGTGGCTCGATCACCAAGCTGTCGAAGGACCAGGCCGAGTACATCGGTGTGGACGTGGAGGGGCCGTTCAAGCCCGAGCACTACCGCTACTGAGTTTCACGTGGGCATCCTGGTAGCTCTCGAGGGGCTCGACGGGGCAGGCAAGCGCACACTGGTCGCGAAGGTGCTCACCCACCTCGCCGCGGCCGGTGTGCGCACCGCCACGCTCGACTTCCCGCGGTACGGGCGTTCGGTGCACGCGGACATCGCGTCGGAGGCACTGCGGGGGGAGCACGGCGACCTCGCGGACTCGGTGCACGCGATGGCGCTGATGTTCGCGCTCGACCGGTCCGGGGCGGTGCCCGAGTTGCGAGAACTGATGGACCGGAACGACCTGGTGATCCTGGACCGGTACGTCGCCTCGAACGCCGCGTACGGCGCGGCTCGGGTGCACCAGGACGCGTCCGGTGAGTTCGTGCGGTGGATCGGCGAGCTGGAGTTCGACCGCCTGGGGCTGCCTCTGCCGGATCGGCAGCTCTATCTGGAGGTCCCGGTGACGCTCGCGGAGCTGCGTGCCCGGGCCAGGGAGACGCAGGAGGGACGCGTTCTCGACGCGTACGAGCGGGACAGCGGGCTCCAGGTCCGCACTGGTGAACTCTATGCGGAATTGGCACGTGACCAGTGGAGATCTCCCTGGACGGTACTCACCCCGGACGTCGATCCCGTCACGGTCGCGAAAAACCTGGCACTCTTGACGAGGTAGTCACGCGGGGGTGTGGCGGCACGCCGGATCGGCGGACACACCCGTGACGGCGGCACGCCGGAACGGCGGACACACCCGTGACGGCGGCACGCCGGAACGGCGAACACACTGTTACCGGCTCGGAAGGTGTAACGATAGGGTCATGAAGCCTAGGATTCTGGTGGTCGACGACGACACGGCGCTGGCCGAGATGCTCACGATCGTGCTTCGCGGGGAGGGTTTCGAACCCTTCGTGGTCGGAGACGGTACGCAGGCGCTCACCGCGGTCCGGGAGACGCGTCCCGACCTGGTCCTGCTGGACCTGATGTTGCCGGGCATGAACGGCATCGACGTGTGCCGCGTGCTGCGCGCGGATTCCGGGGTCCCGATCGTCATGCTCACGGCGAAGACGGACACCGTCGACGTCGTTCTCGGCCTCGAGTCCGGTGCGGACGACTACATCGTCAAGCCCTTCAAGCCGAAGGAACTGGTTGCGCGGGTCCGCGCGCGGCTGCGCCGCACCGAGAACGAGCCGGCCGAGCTCCTCAGCATCGCCGACATCGACATCGACGTCCCGGCGCACAAGGTCAGCCGGGGTGACGAGCTGGTCTCCCTCACGCCGCTCGAGTTCGACCTGCTGGTCGCGCTCGCCCGCAAACCGCGCCAGGTCTTCACCCGCGAGGTGCTCCTCGAACAGGTGTGGGGCTACCGGCATGCTGCTGACACCAGGCTGGTCAACGTGCACGTCCAGCGACTCCGGGCGAAGGTGGAGAAGGATCCGGAGAATCCCGAGGTGGTGCTCACGGTCAGGGGGGTCGGCTACAAGGCCGGACCGCCGTGACAGGTGTTTCACGATGGCGGCGTCGCGTCAATCGACGTATCACCCCGATCCTGCGCTGGGGACATGCGCTGGGCCGGACGTTGGCACACACGTGGCGCCGCTCGCTCCAACTGAGAGTCGTCGTCTCGACGCTCTCCCTGTCCCTCATCGTCATCGTCGTCCTCGGGGTGGTGCTGACCAGTCAGATCACCGAGCGGATGCTCGAGACCAAGATCAGTGCGGCCATCGAGGAGCTCGAACGCTCGCGGATGACGGTCGAGAGTCAGCTGGCCGGTTCCGACGGGTCCAGCTCGCTCGAGGTGCAACTCGAGAGTGCTCGCTCCGCGCTGACGAATCGTGACCCCGACTCGGGGGAGACCTCCGGATCGGCAGGCACCTTCGACCCGGTTCTCATCGTGTCCGGAGACGGCCCCCGGGCACCGACCTCCGTGGGGGCCTCGGAGCAGATTCCCCAGTCGCTCCGTGATTTCGTGCAGGCGGGACAGATCAGCTACCAGTACGCGACGGTGAACGACCCGGCCGGCTATTCGGGTCCGGCGCTGATCGTCGGTACGCCGACCATGTCGCCGATCTCTGCGCTCGAGCTGTACCTGGTGTTCCCGCTCGAGAGCGAGGATCGCAGCCTGTCGCTGATGCGCGGCACTCTTCTCGTGGGCGGTGGCGTGCTCGCGGTGCTGCTGGCGGCGATCTCGCTGCTGGTCGCGCGTCAGGTGGTGCTGCCGCTGCGTTCGGCGTCGCGGATCGCGGTGCGATTCGCCGACGGCCGGCTCAAGGAACGGATGCCGGTGCGAGGCGAGGAGGACATGGCGCGTCTGGCGATGTCGTTCAACGAGATGGCGGAGAGCCTGTCGAAGCAGATCACCCAGCTGGAGGAGTTCGGCAACCTGCAGAAGCGGTTCACCTCGGATGTGAGCCACGAGCTGCGGACGCCGTTGACGACGGTGCGGATGGCGGCGGATCTCATCCACGACGGCAGTGACGAACTCGATCCGGTGCTGCGCCGCTCCTCGGAGCTGTTGGTGGCGGAACTGGACCGCTTCGAGGGCCTGCTCAACGATCTGCTCGAGATCAGCAGACACGACGCGGGTGTGGCGGAACTGGCCGCCGAACAATTGGATGTCCGGATGTGCGCCAGGGCGACGATCTCCACCGTGCGGCATCTGGCGCGGGAGACCGCGACCGAGCTGATCGTGGACCTCCCGGACGAGCCGGTGAACGCCGAGGTGGATCCGCGGCGGGTGGAACGGATTCTGCGCAACCTGCTGGCGAATGCGATCGACCACGGCGAAGGCAAGCCGGTGCTGCTGCGGTTGCGTGCCGACGAGAACGCGGTGGCGTTCATCGTCCGTGACCAGGGTGTCGGGCTGCGCCCCGGTGAGGAGAAACTGGTGTTCAACCGGTTCTGGCGTTCGGATCCGTCGCGGGTGCGACGCTCCGGCGGCACCGGCCTCGGGCTGGCCATCAGCGTCGAGGATGCGAACCTGCACGACGGACGCCTCGAGGCGTGGGGCGAGCCCGGTCGGGGTGCGTGCTTCCGCCTGACGGTGCCGCGTGCCCGTGGGCGCAAGGTGGTGTCGAGCCCGCTGCCGCTCAAGCCGGGGACCGGGAGATACGTTCAGGGACAACCCGTTCCCGAGGCGGCGCGGGACGGTTCCGATCGGAACGGTGCCGTCGTCGGCTCCGGTGAGCCGGGCGGCGAGCGGGTCGACGTGTCGGACAACGGCGCCGAGACACCGGCCGACGAGTCGCAGACCGTCCCGACACGCCGGGAGCCCAGAAAATGAACCGGGCAGCAGAGAACCTCACGGGAGCAGACCGGACGGTGCCGTCGCCGACTCGCGTCCGCCGCGGACGTCGCCGGGCCGGGCCGGTGCTCGCCGTCCTCGTCGCGGCGGTGACCGTTGCCGCCGGGTGCGCGAGCGTCCCCTCCTCGTCTGCACCGCAGGCGATCGGGACCATTTCCCGTGAAGCTCCCGAGTCGAGCGTGCCCGAACCCACGGCGGGCCGCGAACCGGACCTGTTGCTGCGCGACTTCGTCAAGGCGAGCACCAATCCCGCGAACCGGCATCTCGCGGCACGGCAGTTCCTCACGCCCGAGGTTTCCGGACGGTGGGACGACGAGGCGAGCGCGATCATCGTCGACAAGGTCGACGTGTTCGTGGAGACGCGCTCGACGAACCGGGCCACGTACACGATCCGTGCGAACAAGGTGGGTCAGCTACAGCCGGGCGGCCTGTACGAGGCCGAGGACGGCAACTTCGAGGCGCGGATCGGGTTCGAGCGGATCGGGGGCGAGTGGCGGATCAACGAGCTGCCACAGGGCGTGATCATGGACCGCGCCCAGTTCCTCAACACCTATCAGCGCAAGTCGCTCTACTTCGTCGACCCGACCGGGGCGACCGTGGTCCCGGATCCCAGGTGGGTCTACGCCGAGCCCGATCAGATGGCGGCCCAGCTGGTGGGCTTGCTGATCGAGGGCCCCAAGTCGGCACTGGCGCCCGCGGTGCGCAACGAACTCGGCGACGGTGTCTCGCTGCGTGCCCCGATCACCAAGGCGGACGGGCGCTCCGCCGGGGTCGGGGTCGGGCTGGGCGGGGTGCGGATCGACCTGCAGGGCGTGCGTGGCATGGACCCGCAGTCGAAGTCGCTGCTCGCGGCGCAGCTCGTGTGGACTTTGGCGAACGCGGAGGTGGCGGGCCCCTACGTGCTGCTGGCGGACGGTCAACCGCTGGACGAGCGCTTCGCGGACGGGTGGACCACGGCGGACGTGGCCTCGATGAATCCGCTCGCGACCGCGGGGGCCGCCGTCGGGCTGCACGCGCTGCGCGACGGTGCGCTCGTGTCGGTCACCGAGAACGGCGTCGTCCCGTCCCCGGGGTTCTTCGGGAACTCGGGCCGACTGCGTGCGGCGTCGCTGTCCCAGGACGGTCGACTGGTCGCGGCGGTCGCCGATACCGGGCGCCCGCCACCGGACCCGGCGAACACCCTGATGGTCGGGGGCTACGAGACCGGGGACGCGGAGCCGGCACTCGAGAGCGGTGCGATCACCCGGCCGACGTGGAACCCGGACGGTTCGGTGATCTGGACCACGGTCAACGGGAACCACGTCGTGCGGGTGCTGCGCGAACCGGGCACGGGCCGGCTGTCGGTGGTCGATGTGGACGCGGGGGCGGTCACCGCCCTCGGCTCGACCATCACCGAACTGAGGCTCTCCCGCGACGGCGTCCGTGCGGCGATCATCGTCGACGGCAAGGTGTACCTCGCCATCGTCACCGAACTGCCCGGCGGTGGATACGCGCTGACCAGTCCACGGGCGATCGCGGTGGGGCTCGGCAGCCCGGCGTTGTCGCTCGACTGGAGCGACGGCGAAACGGTCGTCGTGGCCCGCGCGGCCTCGGACATCCCGGTGGTCCAGGTGACCGTGGACGGGTCCCGTATGGACGCGCTCCCGAGCCGCAACCTCACCGCGCCGGTGGTCGCCGTCGATGCCACCCCGACCACCGAGTTCGTGGCCGATTCGAGGGCGGTGTTCCAGCTGAACAACATGGACCCCGCGGGCGACCGCTACTGGCGCGAGGTGCCGGGGCTCACCGGTGTGAAGGCGATCCCCGTTCTTCCCGGCTGACGTGTCGGCCCCGGTGGCTAGGCTGCCTCCGGTGCGGGCACTGACCGATCTGATCCTGCCGTTCGAGTGCGGTGGTTGCGGTCGGCCGGGAACGCGGTGGTGTGCCGCGTGCGCGGCCGAGTTGACGGACTGTCCGGTACGGCTGCATCCGCGTGTGGATCCACGGGTTCCGGTGTGGGCGCTGGGTCCCTATTCCGGTCCGCGCCGGCAGGCCGTCGTCGCCGCCAAGGAGCGCGGCAGACGCGACCTCTGCGAGCCTCTCGGTGCCGCACTCGCGGGTGCACTCGGGGTGCTCGGAGGGTGGGCGGAACTGCCGGAGGCGCCACTGGTCCTGGTGCCCGCCCCGACCCGGGCGCGCGCCGCACGGCGGCGCGGTGGCGACCCGGTGCGCCGGATGGCGGAGGCGGCCGTGGGCCGGGCCCGCGTGTGCCCCGCGCTCGTCGTGCGGCGGGGTGTCCGCGACTCGGTCGGACTGACCGCGGCGCAGCGGCAGGCGAACCTGTCCGGGCGAGTCCGGCTCACCCGCGCGGGGACGAACCTGAGCACGTACTGCCGCGCCCGTGAGCACGCGGCGATCGTCGTCGACGACGTGTTGACCACCGGTACCACTGCGGCGGAATCGGTTCGGACGCTCGGCCGGTTCGGGGTGCAGGTTGCGGCCGTCCTCGTCGTGGCCGGGGTGTGAGGTGAAATTCGTCCGAACGGTGGCACTCTCCAGGGTTACGTACTAGCGTCGCGGATACACCCGAAAGTACAGGTAGGAGGTGGACTTCGAGCCTGGCGCCGGGCGCCTTCCCAGTCGACGGACACCCGGCTGCGTTCCATTTGTCGCCACCGCCCGTCGAGGGCCGTGGCCGTTATCGGGAGGTACGAGTGACGACCCCTTCGCAAGTTCCGGAGATCGCCGCAGCGCGTGACGAGGCTGCTCCAGGTGAGACACCGACCGTCGAACCCACGGCCGAGATGGTCGTCAAGGGACGTAACGTCGAGATACCCGATCACTTCCGCATCTATGTCTCCCAGAAGCTGGCCAGGCTCGAGCGTTTCGATCCGTCCATCTTCCGATTCGACGTCGAACTCCAGCACGAACGCAACCGCCGCCAGTCCAAGGTGTGCCAGCGCGTCGAGATCACCGCCCGCGGCAAGGGGCCGATCGCCCGCGCGGAGGCGAGTGCCGACAGCTTCTACGCCGCGTTCGAGTCGGTGACCGCCAAGCTCGAGAGCCGGCTCCGCCGGACGAAGGACCGCCGCAAGGTCCACTACGGCGAGAAGACGCCGGTGTCGGTCGCGCGCGCCACCGCTCCGCTCGCCGAGGATGCCCTCCCCAGTACTCCCGAACCTTCTCTCGACGGGGAACACCCCGACGAACACCTTCCCGGCCGCATCGTGCGCACCAAGGTGCACAAGGCGACGCCGATGACCGTGGACGACGCGCTGTACGAGATGGAACTCGTCGGCCACGACTTCTTCCTCTTCCACGACAAGGAGTCGGACCAGCCGTCCGTCGTCTACCGTCGGCACGCCTTCGACTACGGGTTGATCCGCCTGGAGTGACCTGCACGCGGGCCGTGGCCGCCGCGCCGCGCGCCCCGCCGAGAGGACCCGACGCGAGGTCGGTTCACTCACCCGAGCGAAAGAACGCCTACCATGGAATCCGGTCGGAGTTTTCGGACCCGGCCGGATTTCGTGTGTCACTCCTGCCACCGACGATCCAACTACCGAAGATCAACCGCCGAAGATTGAGGACGAACGAGACGTGCCGTCGCTGTCGCTGTCGAAGCTGCTCCGTGTTGGTGAAGGTCGCATGGTCAAGCGGCTCAAGCACATCGCAGACCATGTCGAGTCCCTCGAGCCGGACTTCGAGTCACTGACCGATGCGGAGCTCCAGGCCAAGACGGACGAGTTCCGTCGTCGCTTCACGGACGGTGAGGCGCTGGACGAGCTGCTTCCCGAGGCATTCGCCGTCGCCCGCGAGGCGTCCTGGCGGGTCATCGACCAGAAGCACTACAACGTGCAGATCATGGGTGGCGCCGCGCTGCACTTCGGCAACGTCGCCGAGATGAAGACCGGTGAGGGCAAGACCCTGACCTGTGTGCTCCCGGCCTACCTCAACGCGATCTCCGGCGACGGCGTGCACGTGGTGACCGTCAACGACTACCTCGCTCGCCGCGACTCCGAGTGGATGGGCCGTGTGCACCGCTTCCTCGGGGTCGAGACCAGCGTGATCCTCTCCGGAATGAGTCCGGCGGAGCGGCGCGCGGCCTACGCGGCGGACGTCACCTACGGGACGAACAACGAGTTCGGCTTCGACTATCTCCGTGACAACATGACCCACTCGCTCGACGACCTCGTGCAGCGTGGGCACAACTTCGCCGTCGTCGACGAGGTGGACTCGATCCTCATCGACGAGGCCCGCACCCCACTGATCATCTCCGGCCCCGCGGATGCGTCGAGCAAGTGGTACTCCGAGTTCGCGCGGATCGCGCCGATGCTCAAGAAGGACGTGCACTACGAGGTCGACATCAAGAAGCGCACCATCGGCGTGCACGAGGCCGGCGTCGAGCTCGTCGAGGACCAACTGGGGATCGACAACCTGTACGAGGCCGCGAACTCGCCGCTGGTGAGCTACCTGAACAACGCGATCAAGGCGAAGGAGCTCTACACCCGCGACAAGGATTACATCGTCCGCGACGGCGAGGTCATCATCGTCGACGAGTTCACCGGCCGCATCCTGGTCGGCCGCCGCTACAACGAGGGCATGCACCAGGCGATCGAGGCCAAGGAACGGGTCGAGATCAAGGCCGAGAACCAGACACTCGCGACGATCACGCTGCAGAACTACTTCCGGCTCTACGACAAGCTCTCCGGCATGACCGGTACCGCCGAGACCGAGGCGGCGGAGCTGCACCAGACGTACGGGCTCGGTGTCATCCCGATTCCGACGAACCGGCCGATGGTGCGCGCCGACCAGGGCGATCTCATCTACAAGACCGAGGAGTCCAAGTTCGACGCCGTCGTCGACGACGTCGTGGAGCGGCACGAGAAGGGCCAGCCCGTCCTCATCGGTACGACCAGCGTCGAGCGCTCGGAGTACCTGTCCAAGCAGTTCACCCAGCGCGGTGTGCCCCACAACGTGCTCAACGCGAAGTTCCACGAGCAGGAAGCCCAGATCATCGCCGAGGCCGGGCGCTCCGGCGCGGTCACCGTGGCGACCAACATGGCCGGCCGTGGTACCGACGTCGTGCTGGGCGGCAACCCGGACATCATCGCCGACATCGCTCTGCGTCGGCAGGGCCTGGATCCGGTCAACACCCCGGAGGAGTACGAGGCGGCGTGGGCCGGTGAGCTCGAACAGGTCAAGGCCGAGGTCAAGGCGGATGCCGACAAGGTCCGCGAGGCGGGTGGCCTCTACGTGCTCGGTACCGAGCGGCACGAGTCCCGTCGTATCGACAACCAGTTGCGTGGCCGCTCCGGCCGTCAGGGCGACCCGGGCGAATCCCGTTTCTACCTGTCGCTCGGCGACGAATTGATGCGTCGCTTCAACGGTGCCGCGCTGGAATCGATCATGACCCGCCTCAACCTCCCGGACGATGTGCCGATCGAGGCCAAGATGGTCTCGCGTGCCATCAAGAGCGCGCAGACCCAGGTCGAGCAGCAGAACTTCGAGATCCGCAAGAACGTCCTCAAGTACGACGAGGTGATGAACCAGCAGCGCACCGTCATCTACGCCGAGCGGCGCCAGATCCTCGAGGGCGAGGACATGGAGGGCCAGGTCGAGCAGATGATCGACGACGTCGTCACCGCGTACGTCGACGGTGCGACCGCCGAGGGCTACGTCGAGGACTGGGATCTCGATCAGCTCTGGACCGCGCTGAAGACGCTCTACCCGATCGGCCTGGACTACAAGGAACTGGTCGGAGACGACGAGGACGGCGTGGTCAGCGATCTCTCGGCGTCGGAGCTGCGGAAGTTGATCCTCGACGACGCCCACGCGGCGTACGCCCGCCGCGAGGCCGAGGTCGACGCGATCGCCGGTGAGGGGGGCATGCGCGAGCTCGAGCGGCGAGTGCTGCTCAGCGTCCTCGACCGCAAGTGGCGCGAGCACCTCTACGAGATGGACTACCTCAAGGAGGGCATCGGGCTGCGCGCGATGGCACAGCGCGACCCGCTGGTCGAGTATCAGCGCGAGGGCTACGACATGTTCACCGGCATGCTCGAGGGCCTCAAGGAGGAGTCCGTCGGATTCCTGTTCAACCTGCAGGTCGAGGCCGCGGCGCCGCAGACGACGGGGACCGGGGTGGACGTCACCGCGGCGAGCGCCGCCGCGAGCGCCCAGTCCGCGCCCGCCGTCGGTGGCTCCGCCCCGCGGCAGGCCGCTCCGGCGCCTGCCCCGACGCCGACGGCGCAGCCGGCTCCGCCCGCACTGCGGGCGAAGGGACTCGACGACGCCGAGCCCGCTCGTGGACTGACCTTCTCCGGACCGTCCGAGGACGGAGGCACGCAGTCGCGTCGCGAGACCGCGGGCGGCGGCGACGGCGCCACGGTCGGCACCAGGAGGGAGCGCCGCGAGGCGGCCCGCAAGCAGACGAAGTCCGGCAAGAAGGGCGGCCGCTCGAAGCGCAAGCGCTGACGGCTGGACCGGGCCCCCACGGCCGACTAGGCGAACAGCAGGGAGGTCACTCGCCACCCGCCGGCCGTCTGTTCCATCCGGCCGGCGAAGGCGGGCGAGCGCTCACCGCGTGCGTACCGCCCGAAGAACTCGACGACCTCCGCCGGGCCGGAGTCCCCGGCCGCCGGGTGCGGGGGACCGGAGTGAACCGGCCGGAGATGGACGGTCTGCAGGATCGCCGTCCCCCGAGACCCGCGGCGCGCCCCGGCGGTGGCGAGTCGGTGCAGGTGCTCGACCACTTCGGGCGCGAAGAATGTACGCAGCTGGTTCGGGTTGCGTCGCCGGTCGACCACCTCGAGTGCTCGCCGTATGGCCAACTCGGCGAATGCGCTGCTGTCGCGTGGTGCGGCCGGCTCGCGCATCGCCGCTCGTGTGGGCGACCGTCCGTCGTGGGGTGAACTCTGTGCCGCGCCGCGTCCGCCGAGCGGTCGGTGACGTGTCCCGGGTACCGGCAGGTGCGCACACGGCTCGCCGATCGCACCCAGCGGCGGCTCGCAGCATGGCACTCCGGAGAGATAGGTGTAGCCCTCGTCCATCGCGTGTTCCCCCTCGATCCCCACGTGCCTCGGCACGCCCCGCGCCATGCTCGCACATTCGGGCCGAACGCGCGCGGCAATCGGGCACCGAGGTGCCCGAGTCCGTCTCGCCGAACGCAGGCCCGCGTCCTAGGGTGAGGGCGTGCGAGCATTGATATCGGACTACGCCGGCGTCCTCGACGGGCCCGATCCGGAGGCCTCCGTTCTGGTCGGCCTCCTCGGGGACGCTCGCGGAAACGGTTGCCGTACCGCGATTCTCAGTAACGACCAGGGTGGCCCGCAGGCGTCGGCCCTGCGTTCGCTCGCCGGCTCCGTGGTCGATGTCGTGGTGCTGTCCGGGGACGTCGGGGTGGCGAAACCGGACCCGCGGATCTACCGGATAGTCGCCGAACGGCTCGGCGTGGAGCCGCAGGCCTGTATCTTCATCGACCGGGAGCCGGGTGACGAGACACCGGCAGAAGACAGCGCGGAACGAACAGGGGGAGATGCGGCGACATGACGAACCGGCTCAGCGCGCAGGACGCGTCGTTCTACTTCCTCGAGGCGGGCAGCACCCCGATGCACGTGGGTTCGCTCGCGGTGTTCCAGACTCCCCGGGGCGGATTCGACTACGAGCATCTGCTCCGTCTGGTCGAGGAACGGCTCCGGCTCGTGCCCCGCTACCGGCAGAAGGTGCGCGAGGTGGCGTTCGGCCTGGCCCGGCCGGTGTGGGTCGACGACCGGGACTTCGACATCGAGTATCACGTGCGTCGCTCGGCGCTTCCCCGGCCCGGGTCGGACGCGCAACTGCACGACCTGGTCGCGCGGCTGATCTCGCGGCCGCTCGACAACACCCGTCCACTGTGGGAGATGTACCTCGTCGAAGGTCTCTCGCGTGGCCGCTTCGCGATCTTCACCAAGTCCCACTCCGCGCTGGTCGACGGCGAATCGGCACTGGACATCGGGCACGTGATCATCGACGCGGAGAAGCACCCCGACCGGCTCGACGAGGAACTCTGGATGCCCGCGGCGGAACCGGGGACGGCGACGCTGGTCGCGGGAGCGCTCACGGAGATGATCGCCCGTCCCGCCGAGGCGGTGTCCGCCGTGCGCGGTGCGGCGTCGGACGTCGCGTCGATGTTCGCGGGCACCGCCCAGGTCGTGGAGAAGGCGGCCGCGGTCCTGCGCACTGCCACCTCGTCGGCACCGTCGAATCCACTGAACGCGCCGATCTCGCGCAGCCGTCGCTATGCCGTGGCGAAGACCGAACTGGACGACTACCGCAAGATCCGGGCTCGGTACGACTGCGAGATCAACGACGTGATCCTCGCGGTGGTCACCGGGGCCCTGCGGAACTGGCTGCTCTCGAGAGGTGAGCCGGTGACCGAGGCGACGACGGTGCGCGCGATGGTCCCGATCTCGGTGTACCCGGACGTCGAGGAGGCGGAGTCGGGACCGGTGCGGGGACGCCCGCCGGTCGAGGATTCCGACCAGGAACGAGGCCGGGTGTCGTCGTTCCTCATCGACCTGCCGGTCGGCGAGCCCAACACCGTGGTGCAGCTCTCGCACGTGGCGCACGCCACCGCGGAGTTCGAGCGGCAGAGCCAGCGGGTGACGGCGCAGACGATGATGCGCCTGTCCGGGTTCGCCCCGGCGACCTTGCACGCGATGGGAGCACGTGCGGCGAGTAGCTTCTCGCAGAGGATGTTCAACCTGATGATCACCAACGCCCCGGGACCGCAGGCGCCGATGTTCGTCGGCGGTGCGCGGATGCTCGAGATGTATCCCGTCTCGCCGTTGCTGAAGAATCAGACACTGAGCATCGCGTTGACGTCCTACGACGGCCGTGTCTACTACGGTTTGAATGCAGACCGCGATGCGATGTCCGACGTGGATGTGGTGGCGGCTCTGCTCTACGAATCTCTCGAGGAGTTGTCGGATGCCAGTCGGTGACGGAGGGGGAGACGCTGTGACCCGCGTCTACATTCCTGCGACGATCGAATCGTTGACCCGGCTCGTCGAGGATCGCCGTCTCGATCCGATGAGCCGCACGGCGTTCGCCGTCACCCCTACGCTGCGGGAGGCCTACGCGTCCGGCGACGACGAGGAGCTCGAGGCCGTCGCGATGGCCGAGGCCGCGCGCGCCTCGTTGCGGCTGCTCGCCGCGAAGGAGGGCGAGGACGGGGTCCGTTTCCGGCGGGCCGTCATCGCTGCCGACGTGGCTGACGTGACCGTGCGGCCGGATCTCGACGACGCCGTCGTGCGGCTCGCGGGCCCCGTGTCGATCGACGAGGTGGCGTCGGTCCACGTCGATCTGGAGGCCGCCGAGCCCGATATCGAACGGGCGGTGGCGGTCGTGGACGAGGCTGATCTCGGTGATCCCGAGGCCGAGTTCGTTCTCGGTGACGCCGAGGACCATCCGCTGGCGTGGTATGCGACCCAGGAACTACCGTTCCTCCTGGAGTTGCTGTAACCGGAGCTGTTGTCACTCGTCCCTCCTGGAGTTGCTGCTCCAGGGGTGGCTACCTCGAAGTAACCTACGGTACCGTAACCACACCTACGGTACCGTAGGTGCAGATCGGAGAGGTGACACGGATGAGCTTGAAGGATTGGATCGAGGCACCCGCCGCGGCCGTCGTGCCCGCGGGGCGGTCCCGACTCAATTGGCTGCGCGGTGCGGCCGCGCGATTGACGACCCCGCTGCTCCCGGACGACTACCTGCATCTGGTCAACCCGCTGTGGTCGGCGCGCGAGTTGCGTGGCCAGATCGTCGAGGTGCGCCGCGAGACGGCGGAGGCCGCCACCATCGTCATCAAGCCCGGGTGGGGGTTCGACTTCGGATACGCACCCGGCCAGTACATCGGCATCGGTCTGCATCTCGAGGGCCGCTGGCACTGGCGGTCGTACTCCCTGACCTCCCCGCCGAACTGGGAGGGCAAGCGGATCTCGATCGCGGTGAAGGCGATGCCCGAGGGGCTGTTGTCGAGCCACCTCGTCAACGGGGTGCCGTCCGGCACGATCGTGCGGCTGGCCGCACCCACCGGCAACTTCGTTCTTCCGGATCCGCCTCCGGAAAAGGTGTTGTTCCTCACCGCCGGCAGCGGTGTCACCCCGGTGATGGCGATGCTTCGGGCGATGGCACGCCGGGGTCACGTGCCCGACGTCCTGCACGTGCATTCGGCGCCCACTCGGGACGACGTCATGTTCGCCGAGGAGATCGCGCAACTCGACGCCGACCACTCGGGGTTTCGCTCACATGTCCAGCTCACACGCAGTCAGGGCAAGTTCTCGCTGGCCTCGCTCGACGAACTCTGTCCGGACTGGCGAGAACGGCAGACGTGGGCGTGCGGCCCGTTGCCGATGCTCGACGAGATCGAGAGCGTGTGGTCCGAACAGGGCATTTCCGAGTTCCTCCACCTCGAGCGTTTCGCGGTCTCCCGCGCCGACACGTCGGGCGAGGGCGGAACGGTGACCTTTGCAAAGTCGGGAAAATCGACCACAATCGACGGTGCGACAACTCTGCTCGAAGCGGGGGAGCGAGCCGGTGTGCTCATGCCGTTCGGTTGCAGGATGGGCATCTGTCAGACCTGCGTGCTCCCGATCGTCGAAGGCCACGCGATCGATCTGCGGTCCGGTAAGGATCATGCAGAAGGTGACCGGGTCCAGACGTGCATTTCCGCCGCCGCAGGGGATTGCACGCTCGACGCCTGACCTTCTCGAACGATCGATACATCGCTCGGCAGGTACCTCGCACAGCCAGTTTTCGACACGCACTGCTCGACCACGGAGGACGCCGGTGGCCATCACCGACATCAAACAGTTCGCCCACCTCACCGAGGCGGACATCGAATCGCTCGGCCGCGAGCTCGATGCGATTCGTCGCGATGTCGAGGACTCCCGCGGGGTCCGCGACGCCAAGTACATTCGCCGCACCATCAGGTTGCAGCGTGGCCTCGAACTCGGCGGCCGGATCATGCTGTTCGGCAGCAAGTTCCGACCCGCCTGGGTGGCCGGCACGGCGTTGCTGTCACTGTCGAAGATCATCGAGAACATGGAACTCGGCCACAACGTCATGCACGGCCAGTGGGACTGGATGAACGACCCCGAGATCCACTCGATGTCCTGGGAGTGGGATCAGACCGGGCCGTCCGAGCACTGGAAGCGTGCACACAACTACTCGCACCACACGTTCACGAACATCGTCGGGATGGACGACGACGTGGGCTTCGGCATCCTCCGGATGACGCGGGACGAGAAGTGGCGGCCGATCAACCTGCTCCAGCCGCTCGCGAACGTCGTCCTGGCGGCGACATTCGAGTGGGGGATCGCGCTGCACGACCGCGAGGCCGCCCTCGAGCTGGAGGGTGCGACGCCGGGGAAGATCAACTCGCAGGCCAACAAGGACTTCGCCCGCAAGATCTTCCGGCAGGTGGGCAAGGACTACGTCCTGTTCCCGGTGTTGACGGGCCCGGCGTGGAAGAGCACGCTCACGGCCAACCTCACGGCGAACGTCGTGCGCAACCTGTGGGCCTATGTCGTGATCTTCTGCGGTCACTTCCCGGACGGCGCGGAGAAGTTCACGGTCGCCGAGTTCGAGAACGAGACTCCGCACGAGTGGTACCTGCGGCAGATGCTGGGCTCGGCGAACTTCACGTCGGGTCCCGTCATGGGATTCATGAGCGGCAACCTCAGCTACCAGATCGAACACCACCTCTTTCCGGATCTTCCGAGCAACAGGTACCCGGAGATCTCGGCGCGGGTGCGCGATCTGTGCGACAAGTACGACCTCCCGTACACCACCGGATCGCTGGCGAAGCAGTACCTGCTGGCACTGCGCACGATCCACAAGCTCGCGCTGCCGGACCGTTTCCTGCGTGCCACGTCCGACGACGCCCCGGAGACCTCCTCGGAACGCAAGTTCGAGCGGGCCGAGGCGGCACTCGAGACGTTGCGCACGGATCCGGTCACCGGCCGGCGGGTGGGTCTGCTCTCCGCGTTGAAGAGCCGCGCCGAGGCCAGGATCCCGGCCGGTGCCAAGGAACTCACGGCCGGTGCCACTGCGGGTGCCAAGGAGTTGACCGCCGGCGCCACGGCCGGTGCCAAGGAGCTGACGGCCGGCGCCAGGGGTTTCACCAGAAGGCGTCGACGGCGTTCGTGACTTCTCTCACACCTACGATCTCGTAACCTACCGGACCGTAACCTACGGTACGGTAGGTCCCTGACGGGCGTGCCCTCCGACGCCCGCAGGGAGGAGGTCAGCCAATGGCTATCGCAGACGTCATGGAATACGCGCACCTCACCGATGCCGACGTCGAGGCGCTGGGCCGCGAGCTCGACGCCATCCGTCGTGACATCGAGGACACGCGCGGCGAGCGCGATGCGCGGTATCTGCGCAACACGATCCGACTGCAGCGCTCGCTCGAGATCGGTGGCCGTGCGGTGCTCTTCGCCAGCCGTCGCCGACCCGCGTGGCTGCTCGGTGCCGGGATGCTCGGTGTCTCGAAGATCATCGAGAACATGGAACTCGGCCACAACGTCATGCACGGGCAGTGGGACTGGATGAACGACCCCGAGGTCCACTCGAGCACCTGGGAATGGGACAACACCGGCCCCTCGGCGCACTGGAAGCAGACGCACAACTACCTGCACCACAAGTACACGAACGTCCTCGGGATGGACGACGACGTGGGCTACGGGCTGCTGCGGGTCACCCGCGACCAGCGGTGGAAGCCGTTCAACGCCGGCAATATCCTCTACAACGCCCTGCTCGCAGGGTTCTTCCAGTGGGGTGTCGCCGTCCAGCATCTCGAACTCGGCAAGGTCGCGAAGGGGCGCGTGCCGAAGGAGGAGACCCGGCGCAAGCTCCGTGAGGTCGGCGCCAAGATGGGTCGGCAGGTCGTCAAGGATTACGTGATATTCCCCGCCCTGACCGGCCCTGCCTGGAAGAGCACCTTCACCGCGAACTTCGCGGCCAACACGATCCGCAACGTGTGGACCAACGCGATCATCTTCTGCGGACACTTCCCGGACGGCGCCGAGAAGTTCACCAAGGAGGACATCGACACCGAGACGCAGGCGGAGTGGTACCTGCGTCAGATGCTCGGCAGCGCGAACATCACCGGTGGGCCGCTCATTCACTTCATGAGCGGCAACCTGAGTCACCAGATCGAGCACCACCTGTTCCCGGACCTGCCGAGTAACCGGTACGCCGAGATCGCGGTGCGGGTGCGGGAACTGTGCGACAAGTACGACCTGCCGTACACGACCGGGCCGTTCCTGGTGCAGTACGGGAAGTCGTGGCGCACCATCGCCAAGCTGTCGCTGCCGAACAAGTACCTGGTGGACACCGCGGACGACGCCCCCGAGACCGCGTCGGAGCGACGTTTCGAGGGACGCCGGTACGGCGACGTCGACCCGTCCACGGGGCGTCGCCGGGGCCTGCGGACCGCGATCGCCGACGTGCGCGGTCGCCGCGGCGTCACCGGACTGGTCCGTCGAGTTCGCGAGCGCGTCAGCGCCTAGCTGCTCGTCGGACGTTGCCGGCCCGTCACGCCCTCCCCGAACGCGGGGAGGGCGTGACGCGTCTACCAGGTCTCGTTGGTCGCGATCGCGGCGAGCAGGCCCCGCACCGCCGACACGCGCGCCGCGGAATCGCCCTCGAGCCGGTCGAGGGCGCATTCCGGGTCCGCGGGCGGGCCCAGGTGGGTGCACCCTCTCGGGCAGTCCGCGATTGCCGCGGCGAGGTCGGAGAAGGCGTCGACGACGTCCTCGGGGGAGATGTGGGCGAGGCCGAAGGACCGGATCCCCGGGGTGTCGACGACCCATCCGCCGCCGGGGAGGTGCAGGGCCACCGACTGGGTGGAGGTGTGGCGGCCCTTCCCGACTCCCGACACGACTCCCGTGGCCCGGTCGGCGTCGGGGACGAGCCGGTTCACCAGGGTCGACTTCCCGACGCCGGAGTGCCCGATGAGCGCGGTGACCGTCCCGTCGAGTATCGCGGTCACCGCCTCGACCGGATCGTCCTGTCCGCCGAGCACCACCGGGACGTCGAGGTCGGCAAACGTGGCCGCGAACTCCTCGGACGGTGCGAGATCGTTCTTGGTCAGGCACACGACGGGACGCAGTCCACCCGCGTAGGCCGCCACGAGGGCGCGTTCGACGAATCCGGTGCGTGGCGGCGGGTCGGCGAGAGCGACCACGATCAGCAGCTGTTCCGCGTTCGCGACGACGATGCGCTCGTAGGGGTCGGTGTCGTCGGCCGTCCGCCGCAGAACGGTGGCGCGCTCGCTCACCCGCACGATGCGGGCCAGCGTGTCCGGCCGCCCGGACAGATCGCCGACCACCCCGACTCGGTCGCCGACGACGATCGGCGTCCTGCCGAGTTCCCGTGCTCGCATCGCGACGACCACGTGCTCGGGGTTTCCGTCGATGGCGCAGCCCCATCGGCCACGGTCCACGGAGATCACCATCGCCTCGAGTGCATCGAGGTGTTCGGGTCGGGTCTTGGTGCGGGGACGACTGCCGCGTCCGGGCCGGATACGGACGTCGGACTCGTCGTACCGGCGCGGGCTCAGGACCGCGCCCCCGTGTCGGTGGCGACCGCGTTACCCAGCATGGCGTCCCACATGCGCTCGAAGCCGGGCAGGGTCTTCGAGGTGGTCGCGATGTCGTCGACCGACACGCCGTCGACGACGAGGCCGATGATCGCGCCCGCGGTCGCCATCCGATGGTCGGCGTACGAGTGCCAGTGGCCGCCGTGCAGCGGAACGGGCTCGATGTCGAGACCGTCCGGAGTCTCGGTGACCCGGCCGCCCAGTGCGTTGATCTCCGTCGAGAGTGCTGCCAGCCGGTCGGTTTCGTGCCCGCGCAGGTGCGCGATGCCCCGCAGGTGGGACGGCCCCGAGGCGACGGCGGCGAGCGCGGCCACCGTGGGGGTGAGCTCGCCGAGATCGTGCAGATCGATGTCGATCCCGCGCAGCGAACGCGGGCCTCGCACGGTGAGATCCGTTCCTTCCCTGTGCACTTCGGCGCCCATGGACTCGAGTATCCCGCGGATCGCGTCGCCCGGCTGGGTGGTCCGCTCGGGCCAGGACGGGACGGTGACCTCGCCTCCGGTCACCGCGGCCGCGGCGAGGAATGCCGTCGCGTTGGACAGGTCGGGCTCGATGTTCCAGTCGATCGCGTGTACCCGTCCCGGCCGCACCCGCCAGGTGTTCGCCTCGCCGCCCGAGGCCGGGGTCGTGACGTCGACTCCGGCGGTGCGCAGCATTTCCACCGTCATGTCGATGTGGGGCATCGACGGCACCGGTTTGCCGTCGTGATGGACGGTCACGCCCTCGTCGAACGCCGCACCGGACAGCAGCAGCCCGGACACGAACTGGGACGAGCCGGAGGCGTCGATGGTCACGGTGCCGCCACGGAGGGCGCCGCGGCCGTGCACGGTGAACGGCAGGGTGTCGCCTGCGATGTCCGCGTCGAGGGCACGCAGGCCGGACAGCAGGGTGTCGAGTGGCCGCGTCCGGGCCTGCTCGTCTCCGTCGAAGACGACGTCGCCGTCGGCGAGTGCGGCGAGCGGCGGGACGAACCGCATGACGGTGCCGGCGAGCCCGCAGTCCACTGCTCCGCCGTGGAACCGGCCGGGGACGACCTCGAGAGTGGGCCCGTCACCGCTGATCGCGGTGCCGAGTGCACGGAGGGCGCCGATCATCAGGTCGGTGTCACGGCTGCGGAGTGCCCCGGTCACCGTGGACGGGCCGTCCGCCAGCGCGGCCAGGACGAGGGCCCGGTTGGTGATCGACTTCGATCCGGGCAGGGTGACGGTGGCATGGATCGGCGACGAGACACGGGGTGCACTCCAGAAACTCACCGGTCCATCTTCGCTCATCCCCGACTCGGCGGCGAGAGTGCCTCGCACCGCGCGTCGACCGCGCGGATGTCACCGCGGGATGAGAGCCTGGACGCCATGTGCGGCAGGTATGCGATGGTCACCGACCCGGCCACCCTCGCGACCGAGATCGACGCCCTCGACGAGACGTGGCAGGACCAGGCCGGCGAGGACGGAACGGGGCCGCACCTCCCGAGCTACAACGTCGCGCCCACCACCCGGGTACCCGTGGTGGTCTCCGGGGGAGGCGCACGGAGGATCCGGTGTATGCGGTGGGGTCTCGTGCCGTCCTGGGCGCGGGACCTGAGCGGGCCGCCGTTGTTCAACGCCCGCTCGGAGACCGCGCACGAGAAGCCGGCGTTCCGCGATTCGTTCGCGTCGATGCGGGCGCTGATCCCGATGGACGGCTGGTACGAGTGGGCGAACGAGTCGGATCGTTTCGGCCGAACGGTCTCCCGGCCCCGCTTCCTGTCGCCCACCGACGGTGGCCGACTGTACGTGGCCGGTCTGTGGTCCTACCGGCGCCATCCACAGCGGCAGTCGAGGCTGTTCAGTTGTGCGGTCCTCACGACGGCGGCGGTCGGAGAGTTGAAGGACGTACACGATCGGATGCCGGTGATCCTGCCCGCAGAACGCTGGGAGCGCTGGCTCGATCCGTCCGTTCCCGCGGATCCGGCGCTGCTCGAGCCGGCGGCCGAATCACTCGCCCGAATCGGGATCAGGCCCGTCTCCACCCGGGTCAACGACGTGCGCAACGACGGCCCGGGCCTGGTGACTGCCCGATCACCCGGGTCGTCCGACGATCAGGTGCCCGGGGTGGGCGAGCAGTTCACCCTGTTGTGAGCGTCATCCGGCGCTGATCGGGGCAGTGACCGCCGCGCACAGACGTACCAGGTCCGCCGGTGCGAGTTCGATCTCGAGCCCGCGTCGGCCACCACTGCAGAGCACCCGGTCCCACTCGAGGGCGGACGCGTCGATCACCGTCGCCAGCCGCTTGCGCTGGCCGAGCGGCGACACTCCGCCGAAGACGTAGCCGGTGGAACGCTCGACGTCCGCGCGCTCGGCCATTGCGGCCTTCCCGGCTCCGAGGGCGGCTGCCGCCGCCTTGAGCGAGAGGCGGTTCGGGACGGGGAGTACGGCCACGGCGAGCTTTCCGGTGTCGAGGGACACGACCAGGGTCTTGAACACCTGGAGGGCCGTCACCCCCAGTCGTCCACCGAGTGCATCGACGGCCTCGGTGCCGAACGATTCGGCGCGCGGGTCGTGCTCGTAGGTGTGGATCTGGTGCTCGACCTCCTGCTTCACCAGCAAGGTCGTCGCGGGCGTCGCGGTTCCGGCCATGGTCACCACTGTGCCATGACGCGCCGGCGAACTCCGTCCGTCGCACGGTCGGGAACAGTCGTGAGGTGTCCGCTGTTGTGATCGTCAGACGCTTCCCGAAGCCGAACGACCGGGACATGCGGGCGTGACGGACGACCGACGAAGAGGAGTGATCGCGACAGTGGTGACCACGGTGTTGGAACGCGCGCGACCGCAGCCGGACGAGGTGATCGGGACTCGGGTGTTCGAGAGGCATGCCCCGACGGTGGCGGTACCCTTGAGCCCGACGTCGACTGAAGGGATCAGCGTGCAGGAACAGGACGGTCCATCGGACGACAAGCCCGCCTCGGGTGAGGCCACGGATCCGGTGGAATCGCAGGAGGCGCTGATCGCTCGCTTCGAGCGTGACGCTCTCCCGTTGCTCGACCAGCTGTACGGCGCCGCGCTGCGGATGACCCGCAATCCCGCCGACGCCGAGGACCTGGTGCAGGAGACGTACGTCAAGGCGTATTCGGCGTTCCGGTCGTTCCGCGAGGGCACCAACCTGAAGGCGTGGCTGTACCGGATCCTCACCAACACGTACATCAACTCGTACCGGAAGAAGCAGCGACAGCCCGCGCAGTACCCGACGGACGAGATCACCGACTGGCAGCTCGCCGCCACGGCGGAGCACTCGTCCACGGGCCTGCGGTCCGCGGAGGTGGAGGCGCTCGACGCCCTGCCGGACGACGACATCAAGGCCGCCCTGCAGGCGTTGCCGGAGGAGTTCCGGATGGCGGTGTACTACGCCGACGTCGAAGGCTTCCCGTACAAGGAGATCGCGGAGATCATGGGTACGCCGATCGGCACCGTGATGTCGCGACTGCACCGTGGCCGCAAGCAACTGCGAGGTCTGCTCGCGGAGGTCGCGAGGGAACGTGGCTTCGACCGGAATTCGTCGACGACGGCGGCCGAATCGACAGGGTCGGCCGAGCAGGAGGTAACGCGGTGAGCGAGCAGGACGAATTCGAGCGGCTGGACTGCTCGGCGGTCATTGCGGACGTGTGGTTGATGCTCGACGGGGAGTGTGACGACGCGTCGCGCGCGCGCCTCGAACGGCACCTCGACGAGTGCGGATCGTGCTTCGAGGCCTACGGGATAGAGGAGAAGGTCAAGAGCCTCGTCAATCGCAAGTGCGGCGGCGAGCACGCGCCGGACGGGCTGCGTGAGCGCCTGACCGTCGAGTTGCGCCGCACCGTCGTGATCACCCGGACCCAGACCGCGGACGACGCCGCGCAGAGCGAGCGGTGACAGCGCCGCCCAGAGGAAGCGCACACAGCGAAGCGCACACCGACGAAGCGCACACAGACGAATCGGGGCCGGAAAGCGTATCGCTTTCCGGCCCCGATCACGTTGCGACGGCGCGTCAGGCGTTGGGACGCTTGCCGTGGTTTGCGGCGTTGCCCTTACGGCTGCGCTTCTTGCGGCCACGCTTACCCATGTGTGGACTCCCTTCTGTTTCACTCCAGTCTTTCACGTGTGATTGGGTGGGACGACAACAGGGCTGGGCGTTGGGCCCGGCCGGCGGTGGAAGAGTGAGGACGCAATGGCGGAAGACGTGCGCGCGGAGATGGTGTCGACGGTGTTCCAGATCGTCGTCAGTGCGGGCGACGAGGTCGCCGAGGGTGACACCCTGGTCATCCTCGAGTCCATGAAGATGGAGATCCCGGTCGTGGCCGAGGAAGCCGGCACCGTCAGCTCCGTCGACGTGAAGGTCGGCGACGTCATCCAGCAGGGCGACCTCATCGCCACGATCTCCTGATCCGTGTCCACACTGAGCGATCTGCTCGCCGAGCACACCGATCTGCCCGGCGGCGCGGTCGACCACCTCCAGCGGGTCGTCGGCGAGTGGCAGTTGCTCGCGGACCTCTCCTTCGCGGACATCCTGCTGTGGGTGACCACGGCGCCGGGCGGGCAGGGGGAGGCCGGCCGGGTGATCTGCGTGGCCCAGTGCCGTCCGACGACGGCGTCCACCGCGTTCGCCGAGGACGTCGTGGGCACCGTCGCCTCGGAGTCCGAGCATCCTCAGGTACGCAAGGCGTTCGCGGAGGGCGCCGTCGTCCGCGCCGAGGGACACAGCGCGCACCCCGGCGTTCCGCCGCGGGGCGAGGCGTGGCCGGTGCGTTGGGGTGGGACGGTGATCGGGGTTCTCAGCAGGGACACCAACCTGTCGCACCAGCGCACCCAGAGCCCGCTCGAGGTGGCCTACCTCGACAGCGCCGAGGACCTGTGCCAGATGATCAGCGACGGCACGTTCCCGACGCCGCAGTCGCGGACCGTCGCGAACTCGAGCCCTCGGGCCGGCGACGGATTCATCCGTCTCGACCCGGCGGGCAAGGTGGTGTATGCGAGCCCCAACGCGCTGTCCGCCTACCATCGCATGGGTTCGAGCTCGGATCTGCTCGGTCAGGATCTGGCCGCGGTGACCCAGGCCCTCGTGACCGATCCGTTCGAGTCCAGGGACGTGGCCGCGTACATCCGGGACACGTTGGCGGACAAGCCTGGTCGTTCGATGGAGATCGAGGCACGGGGTGCCACCGTGGTCGTGCGCGCACTGGTGCTCGAGCCGGCCGGCCGCATCGTCGGTGCCGTCGTCGTCGTGCGTGACGTCACCGAGGTCAAACGCCGCGACCGGGCGTTGTTGAGCAAGGACGCCACGATCCGGGAGATCCACCATCGGGTGAAGAACAACCTGCAGACCGTCGCGGCGCTGTTGCGGCTGCAGGCCAGGCGCACCGAGAACGAGGAGGCGCGGCAGGCGCTCACCGAGTCCGTGCGCCGGGTGACCTCGATCGCGCTGGTGCACGACACCCTGTCGATGTCCGTGGACGAGGAAGTCAACCTGGACGAGGTCGTGGACCGCCTGGTGCCGATCCTGTCGGACGTGGCCAGCGTGAGCACGCCGATCACGGTGCGCCGCGAGGGCAATTTCGGGGTGTTCTCCGCGGAGCGGGCGACGCCGTTGGTCATGGTGCTCACCGAGCTCGTGCAGAACGCCATCGAGCACGCCTTCGAGACGGGTGTACCCGGCACGGTGACCTTGCGGGCGTCGCGATCCGCTCGCGTGCTCGACGTCGTCGTGCACGACGACGGAAAGGGGCTTCCCGAGGGCTTCGACCTGGTCGCCTCGAACCGGCTCGGCCTGCAGATCGTGCGTACGCTCGTCGCGGCGGAGTTGGACGGCACGCTCGCGCTGCACGCCGCCCCGGGCGGGGGCACCGATGCGGTACTGCGGGTGCCGCTGGGCCGCCGCGGGTCCCGCGGGCCCGAGCGCTCCTGACGCCCGGCCCTCCCCGGAGCGTTCCGGGACGCCTCCTGTCGTGAGACAGGCAGCGAAAAGCCCGACACCATGTGGTGCCGGGCGTCCTCTGTCTGTCCGTCTGTCCGAAGTTCTTTTCGTGCCGAAGTCTCTACGCGGAGGTGCGAGCCCGGGTCCGTGCGTTACGGCGCTTGAGTGCGCGACGCTCGTCCTCGCTCATGCCACCCCACACACCGGCATCCTGGCCCGACTCGAGGGCCCAGGAGAGGCACTCGGCGGTGACGGGGCAGCGGTTGCACACGACCTTGGCATCGGCGATCTGCGCGAGTGCCGGGCCGCTGTTTCCCACCGGGAAGAACAGCTCGGGATCTTCGTCGCGACAGATAGCGTTGTGGCGCCAGTCCATTACTTCTACTCCTTGCCTGGGTGCATGCGTGTGCACCGTATCGTTTTCGCTGAGTTCATCTGTGCGTACAGAATGTTTCCGCACTGTTGCTTGTGAATGCTTTCACGAACTGGCGCGATGTCAATAGAAATAGCCTGTACCGTGGGGGAACTCACTCTGTTAGGTTTCCCTTCGCGCTTCGTCCTTCTTACCGCAACTCGGCCGGTAGTGCGACCGATCCGCGGTATCGGGCTGTACCGGCCGATCGTGGTGTGGATCACGGGGCAGGCACCGCCGCGGGAGCTCACCGAGCAGGCGGTGCCACCACGTCGAGGGCATCGGGCACGGACACGAACTCCACCCGGTCGCGGAGCCCGATGTAGTCGCCGTCCATCTGGAGGCCGATCGGCCGGGACGAGGTCAGGCGAATGCGGGCGGCGTCGTCGACCCGCAGTAGCGACTTCGAGTGCGGCGAGGCTCCCGGAGCCAGAAGCTGGCGCGCCACCCGCAGGGTGGTGCCCAGTCGGGTCGAGCGCATCGCGAAGAGTCCCAGCCCGCCGTCGTAGGTCGTGCCGGGGTTGGTGTGGATCGGGCGCGCGTTCAGGTAGGTCCAGGGGCTGGTGTTGGAGACGAAGGCGAAGTGGACGCCCTCGACGGGCTCGTGTCCGGGAACCTCCGCGGTGAGCGACGGCTCCGCCCCCTTGGCGGCGAAGAACGCCCGCACCGTCGCGCGCAGGTACTGGCCCGGCGTGGCGAGCTTTCCCGCACTGCGGTGCGCCTCCACCGCCTCGCAGACCTGCGCGTCCAGGCCCAGTCCGGCATTGAACGTGAACCACCGCTCATCGCAGTGCGCGAGCCCGATGCGTCGGCTCGTGCGGTGTCCGATGAGATCGATCACCTGGTTGGTGGCTTCCACGGGGTCGGGGGAGATGCCGAGGGAGCGGGCGAAGACGTTGGCCGAACCGCCGGGAACCACCGCGATCGGCGGGATGGGGCCGACGGGCAGGTCGGTCAGACGAGTCGGGTGGGGGACGCCGAGGAGGCCGTTGACGACCTCGTTGACCGTCCCGTCGCCACCGTGCACGATGATCAGCCCCGTCGCGTCCTCGCGGGCCCGCCGGGCCAGCTCCGAGGCGTGGCCGCGATGCGTGGTGTGGGTCACGGTGAGGCGGACGCGACTGGCCAGGGCGTGGGCCAGGAGGTCGCGACCGGCCGCGGTCGTCGACGTCGCATTGGGGTTGACGATCAGCAGCGCGTGCACGGAGCATCAGCCTAGCCGGATGCCGGGCGAGTGCACCGGGCCGGTGCTCTAGGCTGGCCGGGTGCCGAAGCCGTCTCTGAACACCCAGGTTCCCACCACTGTCCGGACGGCAGGTGCCCTCGTCGCGCTCGAGGGTGCGGTTGCCGTCGGTGTCGCTCTCACGCTGGTGATTCGCGGTCTGCTCGGGCACGACCAGACCGTGGCGAGCGGGTACGGGACCGCGGCCTGGTTCGCGATTCTCGGCGGTGCCGTCCTCGCGGCCGGAATCGGCCTGGCGTTCGGCAAGCGCTGGGGGCGGTCCATCGCCATCGTCGCGCAATTGCTGCTGATCCCGGTTGCGTGGGCACTGCTCACCGACTCGCATCAGCCGGTGTTCGGCGGTCTTCTGGGTGTGGTCGTGCTCGGCGCGCTCGGTTGCCTGTTCGCGTCGCCGACGTCGCGGTGGATGGCCGCCGGGTACGGTGCTCCGGACGTGCTGGAGGAGCCGGGAGACGGCGAGGAACGCGGGAACGACGGTCGCGGGTCGGCTGTCGAACGCTGAGGCGTGGGTCAGGGCCCCAACGTGGACGCCAGGTCGCGGAGCGGGCCATCGGTGAGCCGGTAGGTGCGCCACTCCGTCTGGGGCTGCGCTCCCAGCGATTCGTAGAACTCGATCGACGGGGTGTTCCACTTCAGGACGGACCAGGACAGCCGGGTGTAGTCGTGATCGACGCACTCCTGCGCGAGCGCGGCCAGTAGCGCCTTGCCGTGGCCGCCGCCGCGGGCGGACGGCAGGACGAACAGGTCCTCGAGATAGATCCCGTGGGTGCCGTCCCAGGTGGAGAAGTTGCGGAACCACACCGCGATCCCCACCACCTCGCCCGAGTCGGACTCGGCGACGTGGGCGAACGCGGCGGCGTCGGGACCGAACAGGGCACGCTGGATCTGACCGGGCTCCACCGTGCAGTGCTCGCGTGCCTGCTGGTAGTCGGCGAGCCGGTGGATCATGTCCGTGATCACCGCGGTGTCGTCCGGCCGTGCGCGGCGGATCATCGGTGGGCGCCTTCGCCCTGTTCGGCTTCGGCTTCGGCGTCGCGTGCCGGCCCGGGCGAGCGCAGGTGCTCGGTGACGTTGTGGGCGAGCACCTGGGTGGCACCGTGTTCGAAGCCCAGCGTCGAGTACGCGCCCGGTGCCATCGCGAACCGCCTGCCCTCGATGACGGGTAGTTCGATCCAGCGGGCCAGGAGGGCGCGCGAGAAGTGGCCGTGCCCCACGACGACCACGTCCCGTCGAGTCAGTTGCGAATGTGCCACGGACAGAACGAGATCTGCGCGAGCGAGGATGTGGTCCGTCTGCTCGCCTCCCGGGCACGGGTGGGTCCACACCGTCCAGTCGGGTGCCCGGGTGCGGATCTGTGGGGTGGTGAGACCTTCGTAGTCGCCGTAGTCCCATTCGGCGACGGCGTCCCAGGCGCGATCGACGGTGAGCCCGGCGAGCTCCGCGGTGTCGAGGGCCCGCATGCGTGGACTCGAGATCACCAGCGGGTCCCGCAGATCCAGGTGAGCCAGGGCCCGTCCGGCCGCGCGGGCCTGTGTACGTCCCAGGTCGGTGAGGGGAATGTCGGTGGGGCCGGTGTGCCTGCCGGTACTCGCCCACTCCGTGTCGCCGTGCCGGAGCAGCACTATCCGGTGCACGATCTCGGCTCCGCCACGCGGTTCAGGCACACCCATGCCCCCATCATGTCAGTGCCCGGCCCGCGAATCCGGTCCGGCCGTGGGCGAATTTGCGGGGAAGGCTCGCCTCCGCCGCGGAAGTAGGCAAAGATCGAGGCCGTGACGACGGTTCTGGCAGTGGCCAATCAAAAGGGTGGGGTGGCCAAGACCACCACCGTTGCCTCGCTGGGGGCGGCACTGGCCGCGCTCGGTCAGCGAGTGCTCACGGTCGATCTGGATCCGCAGGGGTGTCTGACGTTCTCCCTCGGGCACAACCCGGACCGGCTCGAGGCATCGGTACACGAGGTACTCACGGCCGATCTGCGTCCTCAGGACGCGATCGTCGAGACCGGTGAGGGGGTGGACCTCCTACCGGCCACCATCGATCTGGCCGGTGCCGAGGCGATGCTGCTGATGCGTCCCGGCCGGGAGTTCACCCTCAAGCGGGCGCTCTCGCCACTGCTGTCGGAGTACGACACGATCATCATCGACTGCCCGCCCTCGCTCGGCGTGCTCACGCTCAACGGGCTCACCGCGGCGCAATCGGTGCTGGTTCCGCTGCAGTGCGAGACGCTGGCGCATCGTGGTGTGGGCCAGTTGTTGCGGACGGTTCGCGAGGTCCAGCAGATCACCAATCCCGATCTGGTGTTGCTCGGCGCGGTCCCCACCCTCTACGACGCCCGCACCACGCACAGCCGGGACGTACTCGCGGATGTGTCCGATCGCTACGATCTGCCGGTGCTGTGGCCGCCGATTCCCCGCACCGTGCGGTTCGCGGAGGCCTCGGCCTCCGGGGCGACGGTCCTCGCCGGGCGCAAGAACAAGGGCGCACAGGCCTACCGGGACCTCGCTGAGAACCTGGCCAAGCACTGGGCCGGTTCGGAACTGGTGACGTTCGCGCCGGCCGTGGACTCCTGACCCGACCCGCTCGACCTGCGACGACCCGAGGCCGGAACCGGTCAGCGCAGAGCGACCAGCAGGTCGCCGCGCTGCTCGACGACCACGCCGCCGATCACCGCGGGAATCACGGGAACGTCGCCCTGCGGCCGGGTGACCGCCAGGGTGCGGTCGGCCACTCCGGTGGCAGGATCGACGACGGCGAGGCCTGTCGGCACCGGGACCAGAAGGCGGTCGGCCATCTGTGCGGCCGGTCCCCGAGCGTCGGGAAGACTCCATCGCGGTTCGAGGTCCGTGGTGTCGAAGGCGACCAGGGTCGATCCGGTCCACCAGGTGACGGCGGAGCCGTTCGTTGCCGTCACGGCATGATCGGTGGCGGGCTCGGGTAGCGGCACCACGGCGGCCAGGCGACCTTCGCCGTCGTAGATCCCGACGCGCGGGCCCTCCCCACCTTCTCCGGGGAGGTAGACCGCCGTACGTTCGCCGGCCACCGCGACGATGCGCGCGCCCGGGCCGTCGATCTCGGCGAGGACGGACGAGCCGAACTCCTCCGGCTCCTGCGCGTCCTCCGGTGACGGTGCGAGGACGGTGAGCCTCTCGGCGCTCTCTCCGGGGCAGCGTTCGAGGACGGACAGCCGACTGCTCCCCGCGGCCGCGTCGACGAGCGTGCACCCGGAACGAGGCTGTGTGCCCGGGTTGACCGGGGCGCCCACCCGCCCGTACTCGAGCGTGCGCACCAGGTCCGAGCGCCATGCCTCGAGGCGTTCGTCCCCGCGTGCGAGGACGTAGGTGCCGTTGGCGGCGAGCTCGATCGACGTATCGGCGTCGCTGCTGCGCTGCGCGGCCCGGGCACCGGAGGCCCCGTCGAGCGCGGTGACCTGGGAGCATCCTCGGCCGTCGCGGTACACGGCGATCGCCCGCTGCCAGGCGCCGACCACTCCACACAGGTCGAGGTCGCGTTCGTACCGCCACAGCTCGACACCCGTGTCCGGGGCGCGGCCGACGACGGCGCCGTCCTCCGCGGACACGACTGTCCCGGCCGCGACGACGGGGCGGGCCGTCGCCGAACTGGGTGCATCCCACACCGCCTGCAGGGTAGCGGGAACCTCACGGGCGGGTTCCGGCGTCACGGCGGGCGTCTCCGCAGTGACGGACACGGTGGAACGAGCGTCGCTCCGCAACCAGACGACGCCGGTGGCGACGATGATCGCCAGCGCGAGGGCAGCCGCGATCAACAGGTCGGCGCGGGTGCGCCGCTCGGGGGCTTGCACGGCCGGTGTCTACTCCGATGCAGCAGCAGCGGCGGCCTGCGCGGGCCGGCGACGACGGCGGCGACGACGCGGCGCCCCGTCCGACTCGTGACCGGAATCGGTCGAGTCCGAGGCTCGTGTGCCGGAGGAATCCGCAGCCGAGGCGTTCGCCGCCGTCGATTCCGCCGTCTTCGACTCTGCCGAGGCGTGCTCGCCGGTGACGGGCTGACCACCACGGGTGCGTCGACGCGACCGCGAGCGGGTCCGGGCCGGACGCTCGGTGCGCTCGGCCGTGTCGCGGGGCTCGGACTCGTCGCGAGGTTCCGCCGCGGGGCGAGCCTTCTTCACGGTGCCGGTGGTTCCCTCGGGAATGCCGAGTTCCTCGAACAGGTGCGGCGAACTCGAGTAGGTCTCGACGGGATCGGGCGTTCCGAGGTCGAGTGCCTTGTCGATCAGCTGCCAGCGCGACACATCGTCCCAGTCCACCAGGGTGACGGCGATACCGGTGCGTCCGGCGCGACCGGTGCGGCCGATCCGGTGCACGTAGGTCTTCTCGTCCTCGGGGCACTGGTAGTTGATCACGTGGGTGACGTCGTCGATGTCGATGCCGCGGGCGGCGACGTCGGTGGCGACCAGCACGTCGATCTTGCCGGTGCGGAAGGACTTGAGTGCCTTCTCGCGGGCGATCTGGCCGAGGTCGCCGTGAACGGCTCCGACGGCGAATCCGCGCTCGGCCAGGTCGTCGGCGACCTTCTGCGCGGTGCGCTTGGTCCGGGTGAAGATCATGGTGGCGCCGCGGCCTTCGGCCTGCAGGACGCGGGAGACGAGTTCGACCTTGTCCATCGCGTGGGCGCGGTAGATCCGCTGAGTGGTGAGCTCGTGCACCGCGGACGAGGCGGCTTCCTCGGCGCGGATGTGGGTGGGCTGGGTGAGGAACGTCCGCGCGAGGGTGATGATCGGCCCGGGCATGGTGGCCGAGAACAGCATCGTCTGCCGCTTCTCGGGAACCATCGAGAGGATCCGCTCGATGTCCGGGAGGAAGCCGAGGTCGAGCATCTCGTCGGCCTCGTCGAGGACGAGAACCTCGATCTTTCCGAGGATCAGGTGGCCCTGCTTGGCGAGGTCGAGGAGGCGGCCGGGGGTGCCGACCACCACGTCCGCACCGCTGCGGAGGGTCTCGATCTGCGCCTCGTAGGGGCGGCCACCGTAGATGGAGAGCACCTCGAGGCGGCCCTTCGCGCCGCTTCCCGCGAGATGCCTGGCCGCGTTCTCCAGGTCCTTCGTCACCTGGATGCACAGCTCGCGCGTCGGCACGATGACCAGTGCCCGCGGGGTGCCGTCGAGTGCGGCCGTGGTGGATGCGGTCGAGACGCGGTGCAGGAGCGGGACGCCGAATCCGAACGTCTTGCCCATGCCGGTACGGGCCTGGCCGATGAGGTCGTCGCCGGCGAGCGCAAGCGGCAGTGTGAGTTCCTGGATGGCGAAGGTGCGGTCGATACCGATGTCGGTGAGGGCACGGACGATCTCGTCGCGGACACCCAGTTCGCCGAACGTGGGCGGAACGTGGGTGTCGTCCAACTGGGCGGACAGCGTGGTTTCGGTGGCGTCGTCTTCGTGGTCGATCGTGATCTTGCTCAGGGGTCTGGCCTTCCTCGTAGCAGCACGCACGCACGAGGTGGCGGGCCGGGTCGCGGTTCGACCGTAAAGTGTCCCTGTCGACGAGTCGGCGATCCGTTCCAGGATCGGTGGGTCGGCGGTCTGACCCGCCGACTCTCGTCGATTTCCTCTCCCGATGCGGTGGGCCTACGCCTCGGCACCGGACGGGTCCGGCGGGGCGTGGGCGCCGACCGTCGGTCAGGTGCGCGCACATGAACGCTGGGTGCCGCGGCGGCCGCTCGTGAGAACGATGCGCGACTCCCGTGACCATTGTAACGGTCGGGGACACCCGTCCTGTTCCCGCGCGATCCCGCGTGTCCGGCGGGCGGCGGCGTCGGCACACCCGGACCGGTGGGCGGGAATGGCCCGGAATCGTCGGTGCCGACGCGCGACGCACTAGAGTCGGACACCATGGAATCCACGTCGACGCCGCCCTCGGCTTCCTCCGTACCTTCGCGTATCTCTCCTGATCACCCGGGTGTTCCCGAGTTGTTCGCGGTTCTCGCGTACGGCGAGATCTCCGCCTTCTACCGGCTGGCGGAGGATGCGCGGATGGCGCGCACGCTCCAGGGCAAGGTGGCGCTGGCATCGATGGCGTCGGCCGAGATGGCGCACTTCGAGACGCTGGAGTCGGCGCTCACGGCGCGCGGCTTCGATGTCTACGAGGCGATGGACCCGTTCGTGCGGGCGCTCGACGACTATCACGCGTCCACTGCGCCGTCGACGTGGCTCGAGGCCTTGGTGAAGGCCTACGTGGGCGACGGGATAGCGGCGGACTTCTACCGCGAGATCGGGCATTCGCTCCCGGTCGAGGTCGCCGAGATCGTCGAGGAGGTGCTGGCACAGACCGGGCACTCCGAGTTCGTCGTCCAGGAGGTTCGTGAGGCGGTGACGGCGAGCAGCAGGGACAAGGACCGGCTGATGCTGTGGGGGCGCCGGCTGCTGGGGGAGGCGATCACCCAGGCCCAGTTCGTGTTGGCGCGCCGGGAAGCTCTCACCGAGCTCGTGCTGTCGTCGTACGGCGACCTCAACGGGGTGGTGGCCCTGTTCGACCGCATGCAGGAGAAGCACTCGGAGCGGATGGCGGTCCTGGGTCTCGCATGACGGGCCTCGCGTGACGGGGCTCGCGTGTCACGCCAGCCGTGCCGTGTTCGCTCTCGGCACAGCCCCACGACCGGTGTTCGGGTGAGGTGCTGCATTAGCCTGGACCGGACAGTCCTATTGCATTTCGAAGAGTTCGGAGGTCGACCGTGGAGGTCAAGATCGGTCTAATCGACAGCCCGCACGAGCTCGTCATCGCCACCGACCGGGACCGGGACGAGGTCGAGAAGGTACTCACCGACGGGCTGACGAGCGGTACGGGCGTCGTGTCGCTCGAGGACGACAAGGGACGCAAGTACCTCGTGCAGTCCGCGAAGATCGCCTACGCGGAGATCGGTGCCGCGGACGCACGCAAGGTCGGGTTCGCGCCGCTCACCTGACCGCGCCACGACACACGAGCAGGGCACCCCGGAACGGGGTGCCCTGCTCGTGTGTGCCGGGCCGGTTCGGCCGTGGACCGGGACCGGTCGGTGCAATCGTGGACCGGGGACCGGTCAGCGCTGCTCGTGCTGCAACGGCACGTGCGACAGGCCGCCCCACGCGAGCGCCACGGTGGTGTCGACGGCCTCTTCCTTGGGAATGGGGCGCGCCGCCTCCAGCCAGTATCGGGCGGTGAACTGGCTGGCGCCGACGAGGCCCACCGCGAGGATCCTCGCCCGGTACGGATCGAGTCCGGAATCGTGGCTGACCAGATCGAACACCGCGTCGACGCACGCCTCGGTGGCCTGTTCGACGCGCTGCTGGACTGCGGGCTCGCCCATCAGGTCGGACTCGAACACCAGCCGGAACCCCTGCGAATCGTTGTCGACGAAGTCGAAGAACGCCTGCACGGCGGCACGCACCCGCTGCTTGTTGTCGGTGGTGGACCGCAAGGCCTGTCGCACACCGGAGATGAGGGTGTCGACGTAGCTCTGCAGTACGGCGACGTACAGCTCGAGCTTGCCGGGGAAGTGCTGGTAGAGGACGGGTTTGCTGACCCCGGCGCATTCGGCGATCTCGTCCATCCCCGCGGCGTGGTAGCCGCGGGAGACGAAGACCTCGCTGGCGGCCGCGAGCAGTTGCAGGCGGCGGGCGTCGCGGGGCAGACGAGTACTGCGACGATTGCCGGCGCCCTTGCCCGTGGTGCCGTCGCGTCCGGAGTCGGTCCGTTCCGCGAGTTCAGTCATGTCGCTTCCCATCTGCACAAGTATCCTGCGTCACAACTTCAGTGACCCTGCAAACGATACCTTCGCCGGATCACAGGGTCCCGTCAGGACCGCGGTGTCGTGAACGGGCGTTGTTTTCCCGGCGGTAGCCGACGGCGACGTGACACCGGCCCACGGTGGTGCGGACGACCGGACAGGGTTGCCCGGGTATAGCGGAGTCTCCCGTGCCGGCCCGAGGGCGACACGCCCGGGGATGCAGGGACGACGCCAGCCGGGCGGACGCGGCGGACTGTGAGATTCTGTCCTGCGTGACTGACCGAGGGCGATCGCGGGCGCGCGGCGGGGACACCCCGCACGGGTCCGGTGCGCGTTCGGCAGCCGGCGACGAGGCGGATCGCTATGCGGGCCCCGGTCGGGTCCGGGTCAGGCCGTCGAGTGAACATTCCCATCAGCCGCTGCGCGCGCAGTGGGATCCGACCGCGCGCGAGCCGCGGGGTCGCGCGCCCCGCCCGGATCGGAGCGCGCGGAAACAGAGCCGGCTGGGCCGGTTCGTGTCCACGTACGGATGGCGCGCCTACGCGATTCCCGTGCTCGCGGTGGTGACCGGGTTCGTCGTCGTCGATGCCGCACGTACCGGTGGCGGCGACGGTGCGGCACCCGATGCCGCCGCTCCCGGTATCGGCACCCTGTCGCAGGAAGGTGAGGGCACCGACGTGATCGGGGTGCCGCCGCTCGCCGACGGCAGCTTCGCCGAGTCCATGCCCGCGGGTGCGCTCCCGGACGGGGGGCCGTTCGCGGTGGACGGGGCAGGGACGTGGCGGGTCGTGCCGGGGACGACGGATCGGTTCGGTGAGGGCACCGAACGAGAGTTCACCTACACGGTGGAGGTCGAGGACGGAGTCGACACCGCCGGGTTCGGCGGGGACGATTCCCTGGCCCGGATGGTCGATTCCACGCTGGCGAACCCGAAGAGCTGGACGAACGACGACCGATTCGCCTTCCGTCGCGTCGACACCGGGGAGCCGGACTTCCGGGTGTCCCTGACCTCGCAGATGACCATTCGCGAGGCCTGCGGATACAGCATCGAGCTCGAGACGTCCTGCTACAACCCGGGACTCGGGCGGGTCCTGCTCAACGAGCCACGGTGGGTCCGGGGCGCGATCGCCTTCCAGGGCGACATCGGTTCCTACCGTCAGTACCTCATCAACCACGAGGTCGGCCACGCCATCGGGTATCGGGACCACCAGCCCTGCGAGACGCAGGACGGCTTGGCTCCGGTGATGATGCAGCAGTCGTTCGGTACCGCCAACCACGAGATCTACCGACTCGATCCCGAGGGAGTCGTGCCCGACAACGATCTCACCTGCCGGTTCAACCCGTGGCCGTATCCTCGGGGATGAGGCGCCCGGAAGAACACCGCCGACCCCGGGTGTCGAGGTAGGGCGACACCGTCGGCAGCCCGTTCCCGAGGAGTCATCGTGTCGATCGACAGTTCCGGTCCCGCTCCCTTGCCGCCGCTCGTCGAGCCGGCCGCGGAGTTGTCGCGGGAGGAGGTCGAGCGCTACAGCCGCCACCTCATCATCCCGGACGTGGGAATGGCGGGTCAGAAGCGTCTGAAGAACGCCCGTGTGCTGGTGATCGGAGCGGGCGGTCTCGGCTCTCCCGCGCTGCTGTATCTCGCCGCCGCGGGGGTGGGCACCATCGGCATCGTGGAGTTCGACGAGGTCGACATGTCCAACCTGCAACGGCAGGTGATCCACGGCCGCTCGGACGTGGGCCGGCCCAAAGCGGAGAGCGCCCGCGACTCGATCCGTGAGATCAACGAGAACGTCGACGTGCGGCTGCACGAGTTCCGGCTGGAACCGGACAACGCTGTGGAGTTGTTCTCCGAGTACGACCTGATCCTCGACGGCACCGACAACTTCGCCACCCGGTATCTCGTCAACGACGCCGCGGTCCTCGCCCACAAGCCGTACGTGTGGGGTTCGATCTTCCGGTTCGAGGGTCAGGCCTCGGTGTTCTGGGAGGACGCCCCGGACGGGCGCGGCCTGAACTATCGGGATCTGTACCCCGAGGCGCCGCCGCCGGGAATGGTGCCGTCGTGCGCCGAGGGCGGAGTACTCGGGGTGCTGTGCGCCTCGATCGGTGCGATCATGGCGACCGAGGCGATCAAATTGATCACCGGGATCGGAGAGTCCCTCCTCGGCCGGCTGATGATCTACGACGCGCTCGAGATGTCCTATCGGACGATCACGTTGCGCCGGGATCCGGCCCGTGAGCCGATCACCGGACTCATCGACTACGAGGCCTTCTGTGGTGTGGTGTCCGACGAGGGGCAGCAGGCTGCGGCGGGATCCACGATCACCGCCACGGAGCTTCGGGATCTGATCGACTCCGGAACGCCGATCGAACTGGTGGACGTCCGGGAGCCGGTCGAGTGGGACATCGTCCGGGTGCCCGGCGCGGTACTGATCCCCAAGGATCGGATCCTGTCCGGCGAGGCTCTCGCCGAGCTACCGCAGAACAGACAGATCGTCCTCTACTGCAAGACCGGAATCCGGTCGGCCGAGGCGCTCGCCGCGATCAAACGTGCCGGCTTCGCCGACGCCGTCCACGTACAGGGCGGGGTCATCAGCTGGGCCCGTCAGGTCGATCCCTCGCTGCCCGTCTACTAGCGCCGATTTGCCTACCGGTAGCGGACTCGGTGTGCGCGACACCGCGCGCCTGAACGGCGGACCGCGTCGTCGGCGGTAGCGTTGTCGCCGTGAGCACAGGTCGACCTCCCCCGCACGTGTGCTCCACGTTCGGCCTCAAGGACGTCGAACCCACCGCGCTGGGAGCGGACTGGGACGGCGGGTGGCTGTGTGGAGACGTCGTTCTGTCACCCGTCGCCGATCACGCGCGGGCCGCGTGGTCCGCGAAGGTCCGCGAGACGCTCGAGGTGGACGGCGTCCGGTTGGCCCGGCCGGTCCGCTCGACCGACGGTCGCTATGTCGTCTCGGGGTGGCGGGCGGACACGTACATCGAAGGCTTCCCCGAGCCCCGGCACGACGAGGTCGTGTCGATGTCGGGCCGGCTGCACGCCGCCACGTCCACCCTCGAACGGCCGCGCTTCCTCGTGCAGCCACCTGTGCCACCGTGGGCGGAGGTGGACGTGTTCGTCGCCGCCGACCGGGGTGCGTGGGAGAAGATCCCGCTCCGCAGCGCCAAGGGCGTGGAGCAGTTGGAGAACCCGACTCCGGACGGGCGCAGGAGCCTGGAGCTCATCAGTGCGCTGGCGACGCTGCGCAAACCGGTTCAGACGCCGGATCAACTCGTTCACGGCGATCTGTTCGGCACCGTGCTGTTCTCCGGTGCCCTCGCACCCGGGATCACCGACATCACGCCCTACTGGCGGCCCGCGCCCTGGGCGGCCGCGGTCGCGGTGGTCGACGCCATCTCGTGGGGCGGAGCGGACGAGGATCTCATCGGCCGCTGGGATGCACTGCCGGAATGGCCTCAGATGCTGCTGCGGGCGGTGCTGTTCCGGCTCTCGGTCCACGTCCTGCACCCACGATCGACGGCGGAAGCCTTCCCGGGGCTCGCCCGGACGGCGGACGTGGTGCGTCTGCTGCTGTAAGCCCCCTGTCAGTCCACCAGCCAGCCCATCACCGCTTCGTCCACCACCGCGGCACCGGAGCAGGTAGCGTCTCCCGCAGGCGAGACCGGCCGAGGCCTCGCGCGGGGTGTTCCCGGGCCAGTTCCCGGGGGCGGGGGGAGTGCATGGTGAGCGATCAGGGTTCGTCGCCCCACTATCAGCAGGCGGCCGGGTGGTACCCGGACCCCGCGGGTTCCGGTCTGGTGCGGTGGTGGGACGGTCGGCAATGGGGGCCTCTCCAGTATCAGCCGCCCCTGCAGTATCAGCCACCGATGGCGCAGGTGCCCGTCCCGCACTACGTCGCGGTGGTGGCACCGAAGAGCGTGGGCGTCGCCTTCCTGTTGGCCTTCCTGTTCGGCCCGCTCGGACTGCTCTACGCCTCGGTTCCCGGTGGTCTGATCATGCTGGTCGTCTCGTTCTTCGGTGTGTTCCTGTCGTTCGTCACGTTCGGTCTCACCTTCGTCCTGAGCTGGTTGACCTGTGTGGTCTGGGCGTGCGTCGCCGCGAACAGCCACAACGCCCGGGTGAGGTACCAGGCGTACCGCTGAACCACGCTCCGTCAGGTCAGGAGTTCGTGGAACAGTGATCGGGCTGCGTCGGCGGCGCGCTGCGGCGCTGCGGCCACGATCGCCTCGACCAGGGCCTCGTGGTCGGAGTGGTGCCCCTCGCCGGTGGCTCGGGTCCGGCGGATGACCAGTTCCCGGATCGCGGGGAGCAGCGAATCGTAGAACTCGAGGTAGACGGCGTTGTGGCTGGCCTCGACGATGGCCCGGTGCAGCGCGATGTCGGCGTCGACGGATTCCTCGGTCCGGCCCGCGTCCCACAGGCGTCGGCGCAGTGCCAGTTTCTCGGTGAGCGACGAGACGTCCGTGTCGCTGCGGCGTTCGGCGGCCAGCTCGGCGGCCGTCACGTCGAGAGCGCGGCGGAGTTCGAGGACGTCCCGCTCGTGCGCGTCGACGAAGTACTGGGTGAGTGTGTTTCCCACGTCGCTGGTACCGACGACGTAGGTTCCCGACCCCTGGCGGCGTTCCAGCAGCCCGGCGTGGACGAGGGCCTGGACCGCCTCACGCACCGTGTTCCGGCCGGTTCCGGTCAGCTCGGCGAGGGCTGGTTCGGTGGGTATCCGGTCGCCCACCGCCCAGCGTCCCTCGCGGATCTCGGTGCGCAACTGATCGGTGACCTGCGCGACGAGGCCGGACCGGCGCACCGGCTTCACATTAGTCATCCTGTCATCCTATGATTTCTCGGTGAAGATTTTCCACGGTCGACTCCTCGTGTTCTGCGCCATCGCCATGTCGGCACTGGTGTTGCGGCTCGCCGTCACCTCGTTCAGCCCCCTCGCGGCGCAGATTCAGGAAGACATCGGATTCTCCACCACGGTGGTGGGCGTGTTCGGCATGGTCCCCACTCTGATGTTCGCCGTGTCCGGCATGCTCACGCCGCTCCTGGCGGCGCGCTTCGGCCTCGAGCGCACCGTCACCGTCGCCATGCTCATGGCCGGAACCGGGATGGCGGCCCGTGCCCTGGTCACGGACACGTGGTCGCTGCTGGCACTGTCCGCGCTCGCACTGGCCGGCATGGGGATCGGCAACGTGGTGATCCCACCACTGGTCAAGCGCTATTTCTCCGACCGCCTCGCCGTGATGAGCTCGGTCTACATCGTGGGCGTGCAGATCGGCACCATCGTGCCGGCGTTCGTCGCGGTTCCGCTCGCCGATGCCGCGGGATGGCGCACGTCGATCGGGGTGTGGGCGGCGGTCGCCTTCGCGGCGGCTCTGCCCTGGATCGTGGTGCTCGCGCGTCGCCGGGCGGCACCCGGCGGCGCGTTCGCCGAGCCGCTGGCCGAGCCGGGCCGGCGCCCCAGTGCGTGGCGTTCGCCGGTGGGTTGGGCGATGGCCCTGATGTTCGGAATGACCTCCACCATCACCTATGCCATGTTCACCTGGATCCCCGCGATCCTCGCCGATGCCGGTGCGAGCGCCGCTTTCGGCGGCACGATGGTGGGACTCTTCTCGATGATGGGGCTGGTGGCCGCGTTCGGTGCGCCGACGCTCTGCGCCCGCATGGCCAACCCGTTTCCGCTGGTGGTGGCCTGCGCAGTGTGCTTCGTCCTCGCCTTCGCGGGCCTGTTGTGGGCGCCGATGAGCGCGCCGGTGCTGTGGATCGTGCTGCTCGGGCTCGGGCCGAGCACCTTCCCGATGGCACTGACGCTGATCAACCTGCGTACCCGCACCCACGCCGGATCCTCGTCGCTGTCCGGGTTCACCCAGGGCGTGGGCTACCTGGTGGCCAGCGCGGGTCCGCTGGTGTTCGGCGTGCTGCACGACGCGTCCGGGAACTGGTGGTGGTCGTTCGGGTACCTGTTCGCGTGTGTCGCCGTCCTCCTGGCCGCCGGATCCCAGGCCTGCCGGCCCAGGATGCTCGAGGACACCCTGCGGTCCGGGGACACGCTGCCCGGCGGTGGCGCCCCTGCAGGTCGATACACCGAGACACAGACCGGGGCTTCCTCACACGGTCGGTGAACCCCGGGTGAGAATCAATTGACGTCTCCGACACCGAGGGCATCACCCCCGCAACACCCGTTTTCTACCTTTAGGTCTCCCACACACATTCAGGAGGCCGACGGTGACACGCGACAGCACACGTCATTACATCGAGAAATGGGACGCCGAGGACGTCGAGGCCTGGGAGTCCGGGGGCAAGGATGTCGCCAAGCGCAACCTGATCTGGTCCGTCATCGCCGAGCATGTCGGATTCTCCGTGTGGTCCATCTGGTCCGTCATGGTGCTGTTCATGCCGACCGACGTGTACGGCATCGATCCCGCGGGCAAGTTCTTCCTGGTCGCGGTGCCGACCCTGGTCGGTTCGCTGCTGCGCATTCCGTACACCGTGGCCACGGCCCGGTTCGGCGGGCGTAACTGGACGATCTTCAGCGCCCTGGTCCTGCTGATACCCACGGTGCTCACGCTCGTCCTCATGATGAACCCCGGTGCGTCGTACACCACGTTCCTGATCGTGGCCGCCTTCGCCGGCTTCGGTGGCGGCAACTTCGCCTCGTCGATGGCGAACATCAACGCGTTCTACCCGCAGCGGCTCAAGGGCTGGGCACTCGGGCTCAACGCGGGTGGCGGCAACATCGGTGTTCCGGTCATCCAGATCGTGGGTCTGCTGGTCATCGCGACCGTCGGCAACACCGAGCCGTGGATCGTGTGCGCCGTCTACCTGGTGTTCATCGCCGTCGCGGCGCTGGGTGCGGCGTTGTACATGGACAACCTGGGCAACCAGAAGGCGGACATGCGGGCGATGCGCGAGGCGCTCACCCACCGGCACTCCTGGATCATCAGCTTCCTCTACATCGGCACGTTCGGTTCGTTCATCGGGTTCAGCTTCGCGTTCGGGCAGATTCTGCAGATCAACTTCATCGCCGGTGGCTCCACGCCGGCGGAGGCGGCCCTGCAGGCGGCACAGATCGCCTTCATCGGACCGCTGCTCGGGTCCATCGCACGTCCGCTCGGCGGCAAGCTCTCGGACCGGATCGGTGGTGGCAAGGTCACCCTGTACACGTTCGTGGGAATGGCACTGGCGGCGGGCGTCCTGGTGACCGCGGGCTCGCTCGACGACGCGGCGGACGGCGCCCCCACCGGCGCCATCATGACCACCTACGTCCTCGGGTTCATCGCGCTGTTCCTGCTCTCCGGCATCGGCAACGGATCGACGTACAAGATCATCCCCTCGGTCTTCGAGGCCAAGGCCCAGTCGTTGCCGCTCGACCGTGAGGGGCGCGCCTCGTGGTCCCGCTCGATGTCGGGCGCGCTGATCGGATTCGCCGGTGCCATCGGCGGACTCGGCGGCGTGGGCATCAACATCGTCCTGCGGGCGTCGTACAACAGCGAGGCGAACTCCGCGACCATGGCGTTCTGGGTCTTCATGGCCTTCTACATCGCCTGCATCGCGGTCACCTGGTTCGTGTTCCTGCGCCGCCCGGCGGCGGGGTCGACCGGGGGTGCGGCACCCACGGCGCCCGAACCCCGGGAGAGCACCACGGTCACCGCCTGACCGGCGAGCTTCACCGTCATCGCAGCCCGATTCGCTGCAGCACTCGCTTCACCGCAGTACCCGGTATTTCACACGAAGGAGCAGGACATGACCGCCACGACGGCCCCACGCGGGAGCAAGTCCGTAGTCGTCATCGGACACGGAATGGTCGGCCACAGGTTCGTCGAGGCATTGCGTGCCCGGGACGAGACGGAGCAGTGGTCGGTCACCGTCCTCTGCGAGGAGCCGCTGCCCGCCTACGATCGCGTGGGGCTGTCGTCGTACGTCGGTGCATGGGATCCGAAGGAGCTCGCTCTCGCCGGAAACGACTACGCGGGTGACGATCTCGTCGATCTGCGGATCGGCGCGCGGGCAGTCGGTATCGATCGTTCCGCGCGGCGGGTGACCACCGCCGACGGCGAGATCCTCGAGTACGACGCCCTGGTGATGGCCACCGGCTCCTACCCGTTCGTGCCTCCGGTCCCGGGCCACGACCGTCCGGAGTGTTTCGTCTATCGGACGCTGGACGATCTCGACGGCATCCGGGCACGCTCGGAGGCCGCAGGCCCGGGGGCGGTCGGTGTCGTCGTCGGCGGCGGACTGCTCGGCCTGGAAGCGGCGAACGCGCTGAAGCTGCTGGGCATGAAGGCGCACGTCGTGGAGTTCGCGCCCCGGCTGATGCCGTTGCAGGTGGACGAGGGCGGCGGCGCGCTCCTCGCTCGGCTCGTCACCGACCTCGGGCTCACCGTGCACACCGGTGTCGGTACCGCCGCCGTCACCGAGGGCCCGGACGGGATCACCGTCGAGTTGTCCGACGGCTCCACCATCGACGCGGCGTTGCTGGTGTTCTCGGCCGGGGTGCGCCCGCAGGACGCACTCGCCCGCGACGCCGGGCTCGACGTCGGGGAGCGCGGGGGCATCCTCACCGACCTGGCCTGCCGCACCTCCGACGAGAACATCTACGCGGTGGGTGAATGTGCCGCCGTCGAGGGCCGTTGCTACGGACTGGTCGCCCCCGGCTACACCACCGCCGAGATCGTCGCGGACCGGCTGCTCGGCGGCGAGGCGGACTTCCCCGGCGCGGACATGTCCACGAAGCTCAAGCTCATGGGCGTGGACGTCGCCAGCTTCGGCGACGCGATGGCGCAGTCGCCGGGCGCGCTCGAGGTCGTCCTCAACGACGCCGCGAAGAAGACGTACGCCAAGCTCGTCGTCTCCGACGACGCCAAGACGCTCCTCGGCGGCATTCTGGTCGGCGACGCGTCCGCGTACGCGACACTGCGTCCGCTGGTCGGCCGCGAAATTCCGGGGGATCCGGCCTCGCTGATCTCGCCGGCGGGGGAGAAGCCGGGAGCCGGCTCACTGCCCGACGACGCCGAGGTCTGCTCGTGCAACGCGGTCACCAAGGGCACGATCTGCGGCGCCATCGCCGACGGTGCCTGTGATCTGGCGCAGGTGAAGGCGTGCACCAACGCCGGCACCACCTGCGGCGGGTGCCTGCCGACGGTGAAGCAACTGCTCGCCGCGTCGGGCGTGGTGATGTCCAAGTCCCTGTGCGAGCACTTCGAGCAGTCCCGTGCCGAACTGTTCGAGATCGTGCAGGCCACGGACACCCGTACGTTCTCGGCACTGATCGGCAAGTACGGCAAGGGATCCGGCTGCGACATTTGCAAGCCGGTGGTCGCGTCGATCCTCGCCTCCACCGACTCCGACCACATCCTGCACCCCAAGCAGGCCGGCCTGCAGGACACCAACGACCACTTCCTGGCCAACATCCAGAAGAACGGCACGTACTCGGTCGTGCCGCGGATGCCCGGCGGAGAGTGCACGCCGGAGCAGCTCATCGTCATCGGCGAGGTAGCCCGCGACTTCGGGCTCTACGTGAAGATGACCGGTGGCCAGCGCATCGACATGTTCGGCGCCCGCGTCGAGCAACTGCCCGCCATCTGGAAGCGGCTCGTGGACGCGGGGATGGAGTCCGGGCAGGCTTACGGCAAGTCCCTGCGCACGGTGAAGAGCTGTGTCGGGTCCACCTGGTGCCGGTACGGGGTCCAGGACTCGGTGGGCATGGCCGTCGACCTCGAGCTCCGGTACCGAGGCCTGCGCTCGCCGCACAAGTTGAAGTTCGGTGTCTCGGGTTGCGCCCGTGAGTGCGCGGAGGCGCGGGGCAAGGACGTCGGTGTCATCGCCACCGAGTCGGGGTGGAATCTCTACGTCTGTGGCAACGGCGGCCAGTCGCCCAAGCACGCGCAACTACTCGCCGGCGGCCTCGACGACGAGACCCTCGTGAAGTACATCGACCGGTTCCTCATGTTCTACGTGCGCACCGCCGACCGCCTGCAGCGCACAGCGCCGTGGCTCGAGTCGCTCGAGGGTGGACTCGAGCATCTCCAGGCGGTGGTGTGCGACGACAGCCTGGGGATCGCCGGGGAGCTCGAGTCGGCGATGGTCCGGCACGTCGAGGGATACCGGGACGAGTGGGCCGGCGTGCTCGAGGATCCGGAGAAGCTGTCGCGGTTCGTCTCCTTCGTCAACGCCCCGGGCGAGGCGGACCCGACCGTCGAGTTCGACGACACCGGTGTCCGCAAGGTTCCCGTGTTGATGGGGATGCCGAAGTTCGCCGACACCGCGCAGTGAATGTGGCGCCACGCAGCGAATTTGTCGATGCCACGCCGGGGTAATGGCTGCTTAATGCTTCGGAAACATCGAGCCAGAACCATGAGTGCCACGGACGGATGCCGTCCGGGAGGAGAGTCCAGATGACGATTGTCGACCTGAACGAGAAGATCGCTTCCGATCGCCTCGAGTGGACGTCTGCGTGCCCGCTCAGCCGCCTGATCCCGGGGCTCGGTGTGGCGGTGCTGCTACGGGGGAGCGAGCAGGTTGCCCTGTTCCTGCTCGAGGACGGATCGTTGCACGCCGTCGGCAACATCGATCCCTACGGGCGGGCCGCGGTCATGTCCCGCGGCCTGGTCGGCGACCGGTCGGGCGAACCGACCGTCGCTTCACCGCTCCTGAAGCAGGTGTTCTCACTGATCGACGGCCGGTGCCTCGACGACGAGGACGTGCGCCTGCCGGTGTACGACGTGCGGGTGTGGGGCGGAGTGGTGCAGATCCACAGCCGCCTGCCGCGCGCCACGGAGGCCGAGAACGGAACCGGGACTCCGTGAACGATTCCACGCCGTTGCTGGGGTTCACCGTCGGGATCACGGCCTCGCGCCGCGCCGAGGAGTTCGCCACCCTGCTCACCAGGCGGGGCGCGAGCGTGGTCCACGCCCCGGCGATTCGCATCATCCCGCTCGCGGACGACACCGAACTCGAGCGCGTCACCCGCGAGATCGTCGCGGACCCGCCGAAGATCGTGGTGGCCACCACCGGGATCGGATTCCGTGGCTGGGTGGAGGCCGCCGACGGCTGGGGCCTCGCCGAGAAACTGGGTGAGGCGCTGTCGCAGGCCCGGCTACTCGCCCGCGGGCCCAAGGCCAAGGGGGCGATCCGGGCGGCCGACCTCAAGGAGGAGTGGTCGCCGGCGGGCGAGTCCTCCGCCGAGGTCCTCGATCACCTCCTCGCGGAAGGGGTGGAGGGGGTGCGTATCGCGGTGCAGTTACACGGGGCGACGACGGAGTGGGAGCCGGTCGCCGACTTCTGCGAGGTGCTCCGGTGCGCGGGAGCCGACGTCATCCCGGTCCCGGTCTACCGGTGGGTGCCGCCGGACGATCAGTCGGCGATGGACAAACTCATCGAGCTGGCCGCGACCCGAGGGCTCGACGCGATCACCTTCACGAGTGCCCCGGCGGTGGCGTCGATGCTGGACCGCGCCCGCGAGACCGGGATGCTCGATCCGCTGATCCACGCGCTCCGCCAGCGCGTCGTGGTCACCTGTGTCGGGCCGGTGACGGCCGCCCCGTTCGTGGAACTCGAGGTTCCGACCACCATGCCGTCCCGCTTCCGGCTGGGGGCACTGGCACGTCACCTCGCCGACGAGTTGCCCCGTCGGGCCAGCCGCATCCGCGCCGCCGGCCACGACCTGGGTATCCGCGGTGGCTGCGTGGTCGTGGACGGCGAGGTGAAACAGCTCGCCCCGGCATCGATGTCGTTGTTGCGAGCGCTCGGGGCACGGCCGGGGCGGGTGGTGTCGCGGGAGCAGTTACTCGCCGTGCTCCCCGGTGGTGGAGACGACACGCATGCCGTGGAGACAGCCGTCGCACGTCTGCGCTCGTCACTCGGCGCGGCCAAGGTCGTGCAGACCGTCGTGAAACGTGGATACCGCCTCGCGGTGGATCCGGTCGATTGTGGAGACGAAGAATGAACGATCCGGCACTCGTGCTCGTCGCCCACGGGACACGGAGTTCCCGGGGTGTCGAGATGATCGCAGCTCTGGCAGAAGCCGTCTCGGCCCGGGTGGGTGAGACTCGCGTCGCGTTCGTCGACGTCCTCGGACCATCGCCGCAGGACGTCCTCACCGAACTGGATGCGCCCGCCGTGGTGGTCCCGGCGTTCCTGGCGTCCGGTTACCACGTGCACCACGACGTGCACGGGGCCGCGGCGCAGTTCCCCGGTGCCGTGGTGACGCCCGCGCTGGGACCGGATCCGGTACTGGCGCAGGTTCTTCGCGAGCGGCTGGTGGAGGCGGGCTGGACGCCGGGAGATGCCGTCGTCCTCGCGGCGGCCGGATCCTCCGATCCCCGAGCGCTTGCCGACGTGCGCCGATCCGCAGCGATGCTGGCGAGCCTGCTCGACCAGCGCGTCCGTATCGGCTACGTGGCGACCGGGACTCCTACGGTCGGCGATGCCGTGCGCGGCGCCCGGGAAGACGGGGCGTCCCGGGTGTTCGTCGCCTCGTACCTGTTGGCGCACGGGCTGTTCCACGAACGACTGTTCGACGCCGGTGCCGACGGCGTGACGCAGCCGCTGGGAGTGCACCCGCGGATCGTCGACCTGGTGGCCGCGCGGCACGACCGGGCCGCGGTCCTCACCCGGTCCTGACGGTCACCACGCGGGCAGCGGGATCAGTTCCGCGACGGTGTCGTTCACGGCGCCAGGGGGGATCAGAGCCAGGGCCGGCCGGCCGACGAGGCCCGCCAGATGAGCGGTGCGCACGCCGGGATCGGCGATCCACCGGCCGTCCGGCAGCGAGGTCACCGGCAGGATCCGGGTCCGGTCCGTCCCGACCTCGGATGCGTTGGCCACCCGGCCGTGTAACCGCGGCTGCGGGGCGCGGCCGGTGCACGCGTCGACGACGGCGGGCAAGGTCACGAGCAGGGTGGCGATCGCAGCGTAGGGATTTCCCGGCAACCCGAGTACCGCCCGTCCGTCGGGGAGTGCTGCGGCGACGAGGGAGCCCCCCGGGCGGCAGAGGACCCGGCCGACCAGCATGTGCGCCCGCGCGCGGGCCAGGGCGGAGCGCAGCTGGTCCGCCGCACCGCCGCCGGTGGCCCCGACGATCACGATCGCGTCGACGTCGGTCGCGCCGCGGAGCAGTTCGTCGAAACCGTCTGCGGTGTCGCGGATGTGGGCGTTCGTCACCGGTACCGCACCGGTCGAGGTCACGAAACGATCCAGGACGGGGCCGAGGGCGTCACGGGTCTGCCCCGGGCGCAGCGGCCCGTCCCGACGAATCTCGTCTCCGGTGGTCACCACGTGGACGCGGACGGGCCCACGCACCGTCGCGATGCGGATTTCGCCGCTCGACGCGGCCGACACCAGTGCGGACGTGACGGCCGTTCCTGCGGGCGCGATCGGATGGCCCACCGGCCAGTCCTCGCCGCGCCGACGGGTGTCGTCCCGGGGTGAGGAGTCCGGCAGTGTCGCGAGTACCCGCGCCTCCACCACGGCGAACTCGTCTCGGAGGACGGCGGTGGCGCCCGCGGGAAGATGTGCGCCGGTGGCGATCCGGGCGGCCTCACCCGCAGCGAGGCTGAAGGTGCCGGTGTCTCCGGCGGGGCGCACCTCGTCGAGTAGATGCCACGGTCCCGGCCCGGCGACGGCGTAGCCGTCCATCGCGGACACGTCGGCCCGGGGTACGGCGTCGGCGGAGTGGAGAGTCCGAGCCAGAGTGGCACCGAGGGATTCGGCGAGCACGCCCTCGCGGGGTTCGAGGGCGGCGACTCCGGTACGGACGGCCTCGCGGGCCTCGTCGAGGGTGAGGGGTCCCGGCCCGACGGTCCGGGCGCGCTCGATGTCCTCGGGAGTGTCGCAGTCGGTGGCTCCCGCCACCTCGACGGTCACCGGGTGCTGCGGGTGCAGGGCACGCATCGGCTGGTTGACCGGCGAGTCGAGTGCTTCGAGTGCGTCGGCCAGTGCTTCGGCCCGCCACGCCGACAGCAGGTACTGGACACGCCCGGTCTCGTCGATGCCGAGGGCGGCGTCCGCGCCTTCCGTGCGCTCGAGGGCGCCGAGGAGGTCCTCGGTGGTCCGGGTGCCGATCCAGGGCAGGTCGGAAGCCAGGACGAGTACCCGGTCCGTCGGCCGGGTTCCGAGGGCGGCGAGGCCGGCAGCGATTCCGGCCACCGGACCGGAACCGGGCGGGTCCTCCTGGACCTGGAGCGCGGCGATGCCGTCGCGGTGCGGCCCGACGACGACGGTCCGGTCGGCAACGGCGATGGCGGCCAGGGCGGTGTCCAGCATGCGCCGACCCCCGACGATCAGTGCGGGCTTGTCGATTCCGCCCATTCGGGTCGCCGCGCCGCCGGCCAGGATGATCGCGAACACGCGCGGAAACGTCATGGTGACGATGCTGCCGCATGACGGTTCGGATGTCCCCATGGCAGCGACGGCGCGCCCTGCATGCAGAAGATGCAAATTTGCACTCACTGCAAAATATGGGCATCCTGGAGCGGTGACCACGTCGACGCCGGGTGACCCGGACATCGCCGCGCCGGGCGCCGGCTCGTCGGGGCTGCGCGAGCGAAAGAAGCGTCGTACCCGCGAAGAGATCGCGACGGCCGCGTTCGAGCTGGTCGCCGAGTTCGGGGCGGAGGCGACGACGGTGGAGATGATCGCCGAGCGGGCCGGAATCTCTCCCCGCACCTTCTTCAACTACTTCGACGGCAAGGACGACGCGGTGATCGCGGTCGTCGCGGACCGGTTCGCCGGCGTCGCGAGGATCCTCGAGGAACTTCCGGCGTCGGGCAGCGCGATCCTCGACGTCCACGATGCGCTCGTCGCTTTCATCGACCGGGAGAGCGCCTCCGCGGCAGGGGAGCCGGGCGGGTTCGCGGCGCGGGATCAGCAGATGCGCGTCGTGTTCGAGAAGAACCCGCATCTGATCGTCGCGGTCAACAGCGCCGTCGCCCGGACGAGCGAGGCCGCGGTGAGCGTGCTCGCGGCCCGCCACCCCGACGACCCCGACCCGCCGAAGGCGGCGGCCGCAGCGCTCGCGCTGGGCTTCTCGCTGCTGCGCCTGGTCTTCCAGGACCTCGCCGAGGGCGACGCGGACGCACACCTGGGTGACCGGTTCCGCGCCTACTACGACGCACTCGCCCGGCACCGGCTGCCCTGACGCCCGATCGGAATCCCGAACGCGGGGCCGCAGCACCCGGCTCGCCCCTCCGACCCGAAAGTAGCTCCATGTCGACCTCCGTCGAACCTGCTCGCGGCCCGGACGCCGACGCGCCGATCGTCTTGACCCAGAGGCGGATCTGGCTGATCTTCGGTGCCCTGATCGCCGGCATGTTCCTGTCGTCGCTGGACCAGTCCATCGTGGGGCCGGCGATGCCGACCATCGTCGGCGAACTCCACGGCGTCGAGCATCAGGCCTGGCTCATCACGATCTACATCCTCGCGGTGTGCGTCACGATGCCGCTGTACGGAAAGTTCGGTGACCTCTACGGTCGCCGGGCACTGTTTCTCGCCGCCATCTCGATCTTCACGATCGGCTCCGCCGGAGCGGGTTTCGCGGGATTCCTCTCGGACGGCGGATCCGCGCTCGGCTTCTGGGAACTGGTGGCGTGGCGCGGTGTCCAGGGCATCGGCGGCGGCGGTCTGATGATCCTGTCCCAGGCCATCATCGCCGACATCGTGCCGGCCAAGGACCGCGGCAAGTACATGGGCCCGATGGGCGCGGTCTTCGGTGTCTCCGCCGTGGCCGGGCCTCTGCTGGGCGGCTTCTTCACGGACCATCTCGATTGGCGCTGGTGCTTCTGGATCAACGTGCCCGTCGGCCTGATCGCGCTCGCGATCGCGTATCGGTACATGACGCTCCCGCATCGGCGCAGTGACCGGCCGCTCGACTACGCGGGCATCGTGCTCATGGTGCTCGGTACGACCGGGCTGGTGATGGTCACCGACCTGGGCGGCAAGGAGCTCGAGTGGGGCTCGCCGGGCATGGTGGCGCTGATCGCCGGGACGGTCGCCGCCGTCGTGGGCTTGGTCGTCGTGGAGAACCGTGCCGCCGAACCGATCCTTCCTCTGCATCTGTTCCGCAACCGCGTCTTCCTGGTGTCCACGCTGATCGCGTTCGTGCTCGGGGTGGGAATGTTCGCGGCGATCGGCTTCCTGCCCTCGTTCCTGCAGATGTCGTCCGGGCAGTCCGCCGCGGTGTCCGGGCTCATGATGATTCCGATGATGGTCGGGCTCATGCTCACGACGATCGGTTCGGGTATCGCGATCTCGAAGACCGGGCGGTACCGGATCTACCCCATTGTCGGCCTCTTCGTGGCGGCGGTGGGTCTGGTGCTTCTCACCGGAATGACCGAGGCGACGCCGATCTGGCAGATCGGGGTCATGATCTTCGTCTTCGGTGCCGGACTGGGCTTCGTCATGCAGGTCATCGTGCTCGCCGTGCAGAACTCGGTGGACCCGCACGAGGTCGGCGTCGCGACCAGCTCGAACAATTACTTCCGGGAGATCGGCGCCGCCATCGGCACCGCCTGGTTCGGCTCCCTGTTCACCGGCCGCCTGATCGACAATCTCACCGGGGTGGCCGGGGAGAACGCCGCGCAGGTCGCGCAGACGGGATTCGCTCCCGCGTCGATGACTCCGGAGATCGTGCACCAGCTGCCCGAGCCGTTGCACACGTCGGTGATCGCCGCGTACGCCGATGCCCTCGCCCCGGCCATCTGGTACGTGGTCCCACTCTTCCTGGTGGCCTTCGCGATTGCCTTCTTCCTCCCACAGATCACCCTGTCGGGCGAGGCCGGCATGGTGGCTCGGGGTGAGGCAGTTCTCGACCGCGAGTCAGTCGCGGTGGCTGCGGGGCGGGCCGGCGAGCCCGCAGCGTCCGCCCCGCGGGGCGACGACACTCAACCAGGCCACTGACGCCACACCGAGGGCGCCGATTACACCGAGGACGATCATGAGACCATCCTCGTCCCGTATTGGACTGCACAGAGCGGTCCATTAGGGGAAAGTGGACTGCATGCCTCCTCGTGTGGAACGACTCGCCGCGCCGGTCGTCGCGGCCCTCGTCTCCGATCGACTGCCGGGAACGGCGCCGCGGTACCGCGAGTTGGCGACGGCGCTGCGCGATCGGGTCGCGGACGGCAGCCTGCCCGAAGGCGCCCAACTCCCACCGGAGCGGGCTCTCGCCGGTGCCCTCGCGCTCAGCCGGGTCACGGTGGCGTCGGCATATCGGCAACTGCGTGCCGACGGATGGGCGATCGCTCGGCAGGGCGCCGGGACCTTCGCGGCCCGGCCCGCGGCGGGGGCGACCTGGGCGGCGATGGCCCGGCCTCCGGTCGACGGTGTCATCGACCTCGTGAACGCCGCGGCGGAGGCACCGCCGGAACTGATCCTCGCGTATCGGGAGGCCACCGATCTGCTGCCCGCCCACATCGGCAACCACGGCTACCACCCCGGCGGAATCGCGGCACTGCGTGCGGCGATCGCCGACTACTACCGCCGCCGAGGGCTCCCCACCACGGCGGATCAGATCCTCGTCACCGGCGGGGGCGGGGACGGGATCGCCGTCGCGATGGAGGGCCTCGTGCAACCGGGCGACCGGGTGCTCGTCGAGCACCCCACCTATGCCGGCGCGGTCGAAGCGGTACAGGCCGCCGGGGGTCGCTGTGTACCGGTGCCACTCGATGCCGCGGATCCGGACGCGTTCGTTGTCGACGCGGATCGTGCTGCGCGGCAGAGTTCCCCGACCGTCGCGTATCTCATGCCCGACTTCTCGAACCCTACGGGAGCCCGGGCGACGGACACCGGTCGGCGAACGCTGGCGGCCACCCTGGTGCGACACGGGGTGACCGCACTGGTCGACGAGGTGCCTGCCGATCTGGTCCTGGACGGCTCCGGGAACCGGGAGCCGTTCGGTGTGCCCGTCCCGGACACCGCGACGGTGACCGTCGGCAGCCTGAGCAAGGTGGTCTGGGGCGGGATCCGGGTGGGGTGGATTCGCGCCGACGCCTCGCGCATCGTGCAGCTGGCCGGGATCATGGCGCGGCGCCAGCTGTCGGTGTCGGTGGTGGACCAGCTCGCCGCCGTTCTCCTGCTCGGTGACTACGATCACCTGATCTCCCGAAGGAGGTCGGAATCCCGCCGCCGTCGGGATGCCCTCGTGGACGCGGTCAGCGCCGAGCTGCCCGAGTGGTCGTTCCACGTGCCGGCCGGCGGGCTGAGCCTGTGGTGCCGGCTTCCGGCGGGAACGTCCTCGACCGAGCTCGTCGCCTCCGCGGCCGACCGGGGGCTCCGGCTGGCGCCCGGGCCGCGATTCGGCACCGGGCATCTGTTCGACGACCACCAGCGGCTGCCCTACACCCGTCCGGTCCCGGAACTTCTTGCTGCGGTGAGGATTCTGGCATCGGTGGCGACGGCCGCCCCGACGTCCGCGGTGCGCGCCGTCGCTCCGGCGGTGACCGGGCTCGTGGTGTGATGTGGCCCGGGCCGTGGGGTGTGTCCGGTCGGTCAGCCGAACCGGTGGCGCGCCGACCCGAGGTCGACTCTGTCGCCGACGATCGACACTCCCTCCTCGGCGAGCTTCCCGAGCTGCCGTGCCGCGAGGTGCTTCGCCGGACGGCCAGACGCGGCGAGAACCCGGTGCCACGGCAGGTCCGCCGAGTCGGTGCGCATGATCCAGCCCACCGTACGAGCGGAGGACAGACCGGCGGCCGCGGCGATGTCGCCGTAGGTGGCGACCAGGCCCGCGGGAATGGCGGCCACGAGTTCCCGGACTCGCTCGACCTGCTCGTCGGTGGTCCGGCTCACGGGAGCAGACCCCGGACGAGAGCGGCGACCTCCTCGGGACGGGCTTGCGGGACCATGTGATCGCAGTCGAGTTCGACCTCGGTGAGCGAGTCGCCCAGATGTGCGCGCAGTGCGGCGCGGAATCCAGCGGTGACGTACGGCGGCTGCACCTTCATCGCCTGGACCAGTACGGTCGGCACGACGTCGGGAGGAAGGACGAACGGCCGGGCCAGCTCGCCCCACACGGTGATCACCGCGGGCGTGCTGATCCGCCAGTTCACCCGCCCGTTCGGCAGCGTGACGAGGTGTTCGTCGATCTCGGTGTCGAGGACGTGCGCGGGTACCTCGCCCCAGGCACCGTGGACCTTCTCGGAGCGGGCCTCGGCGACGTCCGTGTAGTCGGGGGAGGCAACCGTCTGTTCGGCGACGGTGCGCATCGTCCCGGCGTCGAGCCCGAGCGCCGGATCGAGGAGGGCGAGCGCGTGGACCCGGTCCGGGAGGGCGCGGGCCAGATGCAGCGCCAGGGTGGCGCCGAACGAGTGGCCCACCACGGTGACCCGGGCGTCGGGGGCGTGCTCGTCGAGGGTCTCGACGAGCGCCTCGACGTGCGCCTCGATGGTCCAGGGCGGCGTGTACGGGGATCGACCGTGGCCGAGCAGGTCGGGCGCGAGCACCCGGGCAGTGGGCAGGTGGGTGGTCGCCCAGTCGCTCCATCGCCGGCCGTGCCCGGTGATGCCGTGCAGGGCGAGGACCACCGGGCCGGACTCGGGCCCGAACGTGTAGGTGTGGAGAATCGGCACGACCGCCACTATGCCGGACCACGGAAGCCGGTGCAGGTCCGCCTCGCACCCACCGCCGGGCGGAGCTGTCGGTGCACTCTGGTGGAATGCAGCAGTGACTCGATCCGCTCCCCGCCCCGCCCCGGACCGCCCCGGGATGCGGCTCGTGCGCAGGCAGACGCGGGTGCAGGAGCCGCGGGAGTGGGACCCCGCCGCGCTTCGGGTCCTCGAGGACACCGGCGCGGGTGGGCCGAGACTCGGCGGCGGGTGGCGCCCGTGGCAGGTGCTGGGCGGCCCCGGCACCGGCAAGACCGCGCTCGTCGTCGACTCCGCCGTGCGCCGGATACTCGCCGGGGCGGATCCCGAATCGGTGCTCGTCCTCGTCCATTCCCGGCGTGCCGCGGTCGCGGTGCGCGAACAGATCACTGCCGCACTGACGGCCGGCGGTGCCGGACGGCCGAGGGCTTCCCGCGAGCCCTTGGTGCGCACGGTCCATTCGTACGCGTTCGCCGTCCTGCGGTTGCAGGCGGCCGCCCACGGCAATCCGCCGCCGCGGCTGATCACCGGTGCCGAGCAGGACTCGGCGATCCGCGAGATGCTGCGTGGCGAGATCGAGGACGGAGCGGCCGAATGGCCGGACCGGCTGCGTCCCGCGCTGGCGACGCTGGGCTTCGCCGCCGAGCTGCGGGACCTGATCATGCGGGCTGCCGAACGTGGCCTGGGCCCGGAGGATCTGAGTGACCTCGGCCGGGCCGAGGGCCGCGAGGAATGGGTGGCTGCGGGGCGTTTCGCCGCCCGCTACGAGCAGGCCACCCTGTTGCGGGCCACCGTGGGAATGCATGCCCCGGAGGCGACGGCCCCCGCCCTCGACGCCGCGGAACTGGTCAGCGCGGCGCTCGAGGCGTTCGCCACCGACCCCGAGCTGTTGCGCCGCGAGCGCGCTCGGGTGCGGCACCTCCTCGTCGACGACGCGCAGCACCTGGATCCACAGGCGGCACAGCTGATTCGGCTGGTGGGGACCGGTGCGGACTCGGCGGTCGTCGCCGGAGATCCGGATCAGTCGGTGTTCGCCTTCCGCGGAGCGGATCCGTCGTTCCTCACCGGCCTCGCCGAGCGGCACGACGAGCGGCAGGTGTTGCTCCCACGGAACCATCGGGCCGCGGCCGAGATCGCCGACGCCACCCGCCGCATTCTCGGCCGGCTGCCGGGCAGTGGCCCCCAGCGGGCGTGGGAGGCGGGCACGTCCGAGGGTCGGGTGGCGATCCGGGTCGCGTCCTCACCCGCGAAGGAGGCGGCCGTCGTCGCGGACACGCTCCGCCGCGCGCACCTGACGGACGGGATAGCCTGGTCCCGGATGGCCGTCGTCGTGCGGTCGGTGCCGGCCAGCCTGGCACCGTTGCGGCGCGCCCTCCTGGCCGCGGGTGTTCCGGTGACGACCCCGGCCGACGAGCTGCCCCTCGCTCGCAGACACGGCGTGTCGGCGCTGTTGCTGGTGCTACGGGCGGTCACCGAACGTGAGTTCACCGGCGACGACGCACTCGCCCTCCTGTCGGGGCCCATCGGTGGCGCCGAGCCGGTCGCGCTCCGCAGGCTGCGTCGCGGCCTCCGGCGCAGTGAGCTGTCCGGCGGCGGTGATCGCGATTCCTCGGAGATACTGCGCCGCATCGTGCTCGGCGCGGACGAGCCCGCGATGCGTGGGCTCACCGAGGTCGAGGCGGCGCCGTTGCAACGGGTGGGCAAGGTGCTGCGCCGGGCCAGGAAGGTGCTCGGCGACGGTGGCGGTGTCGAGGACGTCCTGTGGGCGGCGTGGCGGGCCGCCGGCCTCGAGAAGCGTTGGGCCGCGGCCTCGCTCCGCGGCGGCCCGGTGGGCGCCCAGGCCGATCGCGACCTCGACGCGGTGGTGGCGCTGTTCGACGCCGCCGCAGGCTATGTGGACCGGCTGCCCCGGGCGGGCATCGCGGGCTTCCTCGACCACGTCGAGGGGCAGGAGATCCCGACGCTCTCCCGCACGACGCCGCTGTTCACCGAATCCGTGACGGTGCTCAGTGCCCACGCCGCGGTCGGCCGCGAATGGGACGTCGTCGCGGTCGTCGGCGTGCAGGAAGGCACCTGGCCCTCCCTGCGCTCGCGGTCGAGTCTGCTCGGTACGGGCGAGCTGATCGACCTGGTGTCCGGGACCGTCCGGTCCGCGGGCGACACCCGCCTGTCGCGCACGGCACCGCTCCTCGCCGAGGAACGGCGGTTGTTCCTGCTCGCGTGTAGCCGCGCCCGCCGGATACTGTCGGTCACCGCCGTCGACGCACCCGGCGGAGACGCGGACTTGGTGCGGTCCCGCTTCGTCGACGAACTGGCCGTCGACGGTGACACTCCGGACGCCCTGCCCGAACCCGTGACGGAACCACCGGCGCGGGTACTCGCGTTGCCCGCGTTGGTGGCGGAGCTGCGGGCGGTGGTGTGCGATTCCGCGGCCGACCAGGGCCGGCGCGACCGGGCCGCCGTGCAGTTGGCGCGGCTGGCCGAGGCCGGCGTCCGGGGAGCGCATCCGGACCAGTGGTACGGGCTCGCGGACCCGAGTACGGCGGAACCGCTGTGGGGCCCGGAGGACGGCCCGGTCCCGCTGTCGCCGTCGACGATCGAGCAGCTCACCACGTGCCCCCTGCGGTGGCTGCTCGAACGCAACGGTGGCACCGACGGCGACAACGCCCGTGCGGTGGCCGGCACGCTCGTGCACACTCTGGTGCAGGCGCTGGCCGGGCACATTCCGCCGGATCACGTCGATCGTGCGCTCGAAGAGGCCTGGGCCGCCGTGGATCTCGGATCGCCGTGGTATTCGCGCCGGGAGCTCACCCGCACCCGGACCATGCTCGAGACGTTCGCGGCCTGGATGCGGGCGTCCCGTTCCGAGCTCACCGAGATCGGTGTCGAGGTCGCGGTCGACGGCGTGCTGGAACCGCGGTCGGACGGCGATCCACAGGTCCGTCTGCGGGGGCGGATCGACCGGCTCGAGCGGGATGCCGAGGGTCGCCCCGTCGTCGTCGACGTCAAGACGGCCCGGACGCCGGTCAGCAGAAGCCAGGCTGAAGAGCATGCCCAGCTCGCCGCGTATCAGGTCGCCGCGGCGACGGGCGCGGTGGAGGGAATGCCCCCGGCCCGGCCGGGCGGTGCCCGCCTGGTCTTCGTGGCCAAGCCGCACAAGAAGGACGGCGCCACCGAACGGGTGCAGGCTCCGCTCTCCGATGCGGATCTCGAACGGTGGATCGATGCCGTGCATGCGGCGGCCGCGGCCACTCGGGGGCCACGGTTCCTCGCTCAGGTCAACGACGGCTGCCGGCACTGCCCGGTCCGGTCGAGTTGCCCGGTCCACGACGAGGGCAGGCAGGTGAGTGCGCAATGAGCACGGGAGCATTCGAGCCGAGGATCGACCCGGTGGAACTCGCCGCCGGACTCGGGCAGCATCCGCCGACCCCGGAGCAGGCCGCGGTGATCGCGGCGCCGTTGCGCCCGACGCTCGTCGTCGCGGGCGCAGGTGCGGGAAAGACCGAGACCATGGCAGCCCGCGTGGTCTGGTTGGTGGCCAACGGGCTCGTCGCCCCGGATGCCTTACTCGGCCTGACGTTCACCCGGAAGGCCGCGCAGCAGCTGACCGTTCGGATCCGGCAGCGGCTGGCCCGGCTGGCGGGGTCCGAACTGCTCCGCTCGGTCGATCCGGGGGGCGAACTGCGCTCCCGGATTCTCGCGAGCGAGCCCGAGGTGAGTACCTATCACGCGTACGCCGGCCGCCTGCTCGCCGACCACGGCCTCCTGTTGCCGATCGAGCCGACCGCGACGTTGTTGTCGGAGACGGAGCTGTGGCAGATCGCGCACCGGGTCGTCAGTTCCTGGGACGGGGACATCGACACCGACCGCACCCCGGCGTCGCTCACCGAGGCGGTGCTCGCGCTCTACGGCCAGCTGGCCGAGCATCTCGCCGGACCCGAGGATCTGCGCGAGGCACACACGGATCTCGAGAAGCTCGTCTTCGCGCTGCCCCCCGGTCCTCGTCAGCGCCGCGAGCCGGGCAAGTCCCTCCTCGACGTCGTCGAGGCGCAGCGCAGGCGCATCGAGCTGCTTCCGTTGGTCGCCCGGCTGACCGAGACGCTGCGTAGGGAGGGTGCCCTCGACTTCGGCAGCCAGATGTCCCTCGCGGCCCGCCTCGCCGACGAGCATCCCGGAGTCGGAGACAGTGAGCGTCAACGGTTCCGGGTGGTGTTGCTCGACGAATACCAGGACACCGGGCACTCGCAGCGGGTTCTGCTCTCGGCACTGTTCGGCGGGGGAGCGGACTCGGCGCTGTCGGTGACGGCGGTAGGAGACCCGATGCAGTCGATCTACGGCTGGCGAGGTGCCTCCGCGGCCAATCTCCCGCGATTCGCGACGGACTTCCCGCTGGCCGACGGTACGCCCGCGCCCACCCTCGAGCTCCTCACCAGCTGGCGGAACCCGCCCGAGGCGCTGGATCTGGCCAATCACGTGTCCGCGCCCCTGCGCCGGTCGGGTGTCGCGGTCAGCACACTGCGGCCGCGGCCCGGAGCGGAGCCGGGTGATGTGCGCCTGGCCCTCCTCACCGACGCCGACCGGGAGCGGCAGTGGGTGGCGAGCGCGGTCGCCGGCGAATTCGAGCGCGCACGGGAGGCAGCGGAGCCGATGCCGACCGCGGCGGTGCTGGTGCGCCGCAACGCGGATGCGGCGCCGATGGCGGAGGCGCTGCGTGCCCGGGGGCTGCCCGTCGAGGTCGTCGGACTGGGCGGCCTGTTGCACACCCCGGAAGTCGCCGACGTGGTGGCGATGCTCCGTGTCGTCGCCGATCCGATGGCCGGGAGTGCGGCCGTGCGATTGCTGACCGGAGCCCGGTGGCAGATCGGTGCCGCCGACCTGCGGGCGCTCGCGCGCCGCGCCGGCGAACTCGAAATCTCCCGTGGGTACGGGACATCGGGCGCCGTGACCGATCCGGAGTCGCTCGCCGAGGCGCTGGGCAGTGCGCTCCCCGGAGAGGTCGCCGAGCAGGCGGGGCTCGCCGATGCGCTGGCCGACCCCGGCTCGCGCGAGCGCTACTCCCAGGCCGGCTTCGCTCGGATCACGGCGCTCGCGAGCGAACTGGCGTCCCTACGGGAACGTATCGGGCAACCTCTCACCGAACTGGTGGCAGAGGTGGAGCGGGTGCTCGCGGTCGGTGTCGAGGTGTGTGCCCGGGGCGGAGCCGCCGGTCGAGAGCATCTGGACGCGTTCGCGGACGTGGTGGCCGGATACGCCGGGCGATCCACCGCAACGCTGTCGGGCTTGCTCGCCTTCCTCGCCGCAGCGGAGTCCGTCGAGGACGGGCTGGCCCCCGGCGAGGTCCAGGTGGACCCGGACCGGGTGCAGATTCTCACCGTGCACTCGGCGAAGGGGCTCGAGTGGGAGGTGGTGGCGGTCCCACACGTGACCGCGGGAGTGTTCCCCTCCGGCACGGCATCCGGGACGTGGCTGGGTGCACTCGGCGAGTTGCCTCCGGCACTGCGCGGCGACCGGGTACCTCCCGGCGCCGCGGACGGCGACGGGTTCCCGACCCTCGACCTCGACGACGTCGCCGACCGCAAGGATCTCGAGCAGGCGATCGAACGGCACAAGGCCGCGCTCGCCGGCCGCCGTCGCGAAGAGGACCGACGACTGTTCTACGTCGCGCTCACCCGCACGGAACGGGTTCTGCTCGTGTCCGGGCACCACTGGGCCGAGACCGGCACCGAACCCAAGGGGCCGTCCGAGTTCCTCGTCGAACTGCACGAGCACGCCGCGCGCACGCCGGACTGCCCGGTACGCGTGGACGAGTGGGCGCCGCCACCGGACGAGGGAGCGGAGAATCCGCTGACCTCCGCCCCCGTGACGGCGAGCTGGCCGCCGGATCCCCTGGGTGCCCGCCGCGAGGCCGTCGAAACGGGTGCGCGGCTGGTGCGCGCGGCGCTGAGCGCGGTCACCGGAGCTGATTCAGGGCGCGCTCGAGGCACAGCGGAAGCCGATGACCCGGAGAACTGGGCAGCAGACGTGGACGCACTGCTGCGCGAGCGGCAGGAGCGGTCCCGTGTGGAATCGGAAGTTGTTCTTCCCGCCCAACTCTCGGTCAGTCAGCTCGTCGAGCTGAAGGCCGACCCGGACGCCTTCGCCGCGCGGCTCCGCCGGCCACTGCCGTATCCGCCCAACCCGCTGGCCCGGCGCGGTACCGCATTCCACGCGTGGGTGGAGGCCAGGTTCGGTGCGGTCCGGCTGCTCGACTTCGACGAGCTACCCGGCGCCGCCGACACCGACGACGGGTCGGATGACGATCTCGAGGGCCTGCAGCAGGCCTTCCTGCGGAGTCGGTGGGCGCACCGCACACCCGTCGAGGTGGAAGTGCCGTTCGAGACCGCGGTCGGTGGTGCCGTGCTGCGTGGTCGAATCGATGCGGTGTTCGCCGACCCGGACGGCGGATGGACCGTCGTCGACTGGAAGACCGGCGCACCGCCGTCCACTCCCGACGAGCCCGCCGTGGTCATGCAACTGGCCGCCTACCGGCTCGCCTGGGCGGAACTGATGGGCGCGCCACCCGAGAAGGTTCGTGCCGCATTCCATTACGTCCGCTCCGGGCGGACGATGGCGCCGGGTCATCTTCCCGGCGCAGAAGCTCTCGCCGAACTCGTCAGTGGCCGTGGTGGCCCGGTGTAGGACTCCGCCGGGCACGCAGGGCGGCAATGACGAGCGGAACCTGAAGGGGCAGTCGACCGACGGCGAGCGCCTTCTGTGCCGAACTGGTCTTGTCGCTGCGTACCCAGTCGACCGCCATCTGCACGTTCGCCGGGAACACCGCCACGAACAGTGCCGCTGCGGCGGTACCGCCGAGACGACGGGTCCGGGGAACCAGCAGCGAGGCGCCGACCGCGAGTTCGGCAACCCCCGAGGCGTAGGTGTACGTGCGTGCGTCGCCGGGAAGCGATCGGGGGACGATCGCGTCGAAGAACTTGGGCGCGACGAAGTGCAGTGACCCCGCGCCGAGGAGCAACCCGGACAGCGCCAGCGCCGAGCGCCGAGCCGATGTGGCGTTTCGTGACATTCCGACAGCCTGCCCCGATATGGGGTGGTAGCGCAACGCCGAGAAGCGGCGCCGCCGCGCACAATGCGCTTCCTCGTGCATCAGTGGGGCTAGGCTCCCGTCCGAGAGGATCGAACCGCACGAACATGGGGACGGTATGGCGGGCAGGCTGCGCGCGAGATTGAGCAGATCGGACACGCTCACCGATCAACCGGATTTCGCTCTGGTCGGCATCCTGAAGATTCCGCAGAACGCGTCGAGCCCGGCGAGCGCGATCTGGCGGCGGGTGCTGGTGGCGCTGGGGGCGCTGGCGGCGGCCGTCGTCATCGTCTATCTGGGCCGGGACGGATACAAGGATGCCCAGGGCAACGAGCTGTCCCTGGTGGACTGCATCTACTACGCGACGGTGTCGCTGTCGACCACCGGCTACGGCGACATCGTGCCGATCACGCAATCGGCCCGTCTCACCAACGCGCTGCTCATCACCCCGCTCCGGATCTTCTTCCTCATCGTCCTCGTCGGCACCACGCTGGCCGCGCTCACCGAGAGCTCGCGCCAGGCATTCAAGATTCAGCGTTGGAGGCATCGCGTGCGCAATCACACCGTCGTCGTCGGCTACGGAACCAAGGGGCGCACCGCCATCGACGCCATGCTCGGCGACGGGGTCCCGCCGTCCGAGATCGTCGTGGTCGACACCGAGCAGGCGGTGCTGGATTCCGCCGCGGCCAAGGGCCTGGTGACGGTGGCGGGGTCCGCGACGCGGTCGGATGTCCTGCGGCTCGCCGGGGCCCAGCACGCGGCGGCGATCATCGTCGCCACCAACCGCGACGACACCGCGGTCCTGGTGACCTTGACCGCACGCGAGATCGCGCCGGACGCCAAGATCGTTGCGGCCATCCGGGAATCGGACAATACGCATCTGTTGCGGCAGTCGGGTGCCGATTCGGTCGTGGTGTCCTCCGAAACCGCGGGGCGTCTGCTCGGGATCGCCACCAAGACTCCCAGCGTGGTGGAGATGATGGAGGACCTGCTGACTCCGGAGGCCGGATTCGCGATCGCGGAGCGCGCCGTCGAGCGGGACGAGGTCGGTGGATCGCCACGACACCTGTCCGACATCGTGCTGGGAGTGGTCCGGGACGGGCGGTTGATCCGGGTCGGGTCGCCGGAGGTCGATGCGGTCGAGGCGGACGACCGGCTGCTGTACATCCGCAGAGTCACGTCCTGAGCCCAGTAGTGTTGCGGCGGTGAGTGACTTCGACGGGCCCGTGTTCGAGCTGAACCAGACACCGCTGCTCTCCCGGTCCGCCGTGGGGCGGGCCGAGGAGCTGCGCAGTGACACGGAGGCGCTCCGTGCGGGATGGCCCGACGCGGTGCAGTTGCGTGTCGATCGGCGTGGCCAGGTGGAGATCGAGGACGGCGCTCTCGTTCTCCGGCCTGCGATCGACGCGGCGGCCGAACCGATTCCCGGAGCGGTGTTCCTGGGGCTGCGCGACGGCCGGCACGTGTGGGCCGTTCCGGTCACCGAACTCGACGGCTCGGTGGGGGACCTGCGGCTCGCGGGGGCCGCCCTGTCGGACGCCGACGCGGGCCTGGTCACCGGCGCGGTCGCGGTCCTGGCGTGGCATCGGTCGGCGGGCTTCAGTGCCGTGGACGGTTCGCCCACCACGCCGACGACGTCCGGGTGGTCGCGGATCTCCGAGGCGACCGGCCACGAGGAGTTCCCGCGCACGGATCCGGCGATCATCTGCCTGGTACACGACGGCGGCGAGCAGGTGCTGTTGGCACGTCAGGGGGTGTGGCCGGAGCGCCGCTTCTCGGTGTTGGCGGGCTTCGTCGAGGCCGGTGAGTCCCTGGAGACCTGCGTGGCACGGGAGATCAAGGAGGAGGTGGGGCTCGACGTCCGCGGAATCCGCTATCTCGGCAGCCAGCCCTGGCCCTTCCCGCGATCGGTGATGATCGGATTCGCGGCGGTCGCCGACCCGGCTGCGCCGCTGGCGTTCTCCGACGGCGAGATCGCCGAGGCGCGCTGGTTCACCCGCGACGAGGTCCGCTCCGCGATCGACGCGGGTGACTGGATGTCCGGGGCCGACGCCCCACTCCTGCTCCCGGGGCCGATCTCCATCGCCCGTGGAATGCTCGAATCCTGGGTCTCCGCCTCCTGACCACCACCCCCGCCCTGCCCGATCCCCCCCCGATCCCCCCGATCCGCCCGCCCTCCCCTGGGTGAAGGGACCATTCGACCGGTCTGACGAGGCGAAGGGTCCGTTCACCCAGGGGGAGGAGGGGAGAGGGGAGAGACGGAGAGGGGAGATTACGGAGACTAGAGGCCGAGGGCCTGCTTGACCTGCACGAGGGTGGGATTGGTGGCGGTGCTGCCGTCGGGGTACTTCAGGGTCGGGACGACGTGGTTGCCGCCGTTGACCGAGCCCACGAACTCCGCGGACGCCGGATCCTGTTCGATGTCGATCTCGACGTAGCCGATGCCGGACTCGTCCAGCTGCTTCTTCAGCCGGCGGCAGTAGCCGCACCAGGGCGTCGAGTACATGGTCACGGTGCCGGTGTCCGGCGTGTTGTCGATTGCAGTCACGGCTCACATAACACCACGGAGCGGGCAGGTGTTCCCGCCGGGCTCCCCGGCCCCGCGCACCCGACCGGCCGCTGTCGGCGACGGGTGTCATGATGGACGGCATGTCGGCCGAGGAGACGCACCCGGGATTGGATCCACAACAGTCCGCCGCGGTGCGTGCTCCCCGCGGGCCGGTCTGCGTTCTCGCCGGGGCCGGCACGGGCAAGACTCGTACCATCACCCGGCGTATCGCGCACCTGGTCGATTCCGGGCACGTCTCCGCCGGGCAGGTGCTGGCCGTCACGTTCACGGCGCGCGCAGCCGGAGAGATGCGTGCGCGGTTGCGTGACCTCGGGGTCGGTGGTTCCGGGCCGCCGGTGCAGGCCCGGACGTTCCACGCCGCCGCGCTGCGCCAGCTCAAGTACTTCTGGCCTCAGGTGGTCGGTGACACGGGATGGCAGCTGCTGGATCGCAAGTTCGCCGTGGTGGGATCGGCCGCGGGCCGGGCCGGGCTGCCGACCGGGACGGAGGCGATTCGCGATCTCGCGAGTGAGATCGAGTGGGCGAAGGCCTCCCTGGTCGCGCCGGAGGACTACGCGCGCGCCGCGGCCAGGCTCCATCGCGAGGTGCCGTTCGATGCGGAGAAGGTAGCCCAGGTGTACGCCGGGTACGAACAACTCAAGACCCGCGGCCAGGACGGGATGTTGCTCGACTTCGACGACCTCCTGCTGCACACCGCTGCCGCGCTCGAGGAACACAGCACCGTGGCCGAGGAGTTCCGGGACCGCTACCGATGCTTCGTCGTCGACGAGTACCAGGACGTCACCCCGCTGCAACAGCGGGTGCTCGACGCGTGGCTCGGCGACCGGGACGATCTGACCGTGGTCGGCGACGCGAACCAGACGATCTACTCGTTCACCGGTGCCACCCCCGCCTTCCTGCTGGACTTCTCGCGCCGGTTCCCCGACGCGACGGTGGTGCGTCTCGAGCGCGACTACCGGTCCACGCCCGAGGTGGTGTCGCTGGCGAACCGTGTCATCGGTGCGGCTCGCGGCCGCATCGCCGGCACTCGCCTGCAGTTGATCGGTCAGCGCGAAGCCGGGCCGGAACCGGAGTTCGCGGAGTACGACGACGAGCCCGCGGAGGCCGCGGCCGTGGCGAAGTCCGTGCGCAGGTTGATCGCCTCGGGAGTGCCGGCGTCCGAGATCGCGATCCTCTACCGGATCAATGCCCAGTCGGAGGTGCACGAGGAGGCACTGACACGGCTCGAGATCCCCTATCAGGTACGCGGTGGCGAGGGGTTCTTCACCCGCACCGAGGTGCGCCAGGCCGTGAACGCGCTGCGGCAGGCGGGCGCCAGGGGCGATCTGCCCGATGCCGCCGGTGCCGATCTTGTGACGTTGGTGCGCGCGGTGCTTGCTCCGCTCGGTCTCACCGACTCCGAGCCCGCCGGCGCCCAGGCGCGGGAACGGTGGGCGTCGCTGACCGCCTTGATCGCTCTCACCGAGGAGTTGCTGGTCTCCACCCCGGAGCTGACGCTGGACGGGCTGCTGCGAGAGCTGTCGACGCGCGCCGAGTCCCGCCATCCACCGGTGGTGCAGGGTGTCACTCTGGCATCGCTGCACGCCGCGAAGGGCCTCGAATGGGACGCGGTGTTCCTCGTCGGGCTCACCGACGGCACCCTCCCGATCCAGCACGTCCTCGGCGATTCGAGCTCGTCTCCGGACGAGGCCGGTATCGAGGAGGAGCGCCGGCTGCTCTACGTCGGCGTCACCCGCGCCCGCGAGCACCTGCATCTGTCCTGGGCGCTCGCCCGCAACGAGGGTGGCCGCAAGTCCCGTCGGCGCTCCCGATTCCTGCACGGACTCATCCCCGACGAGTCGCCCGCCTCGCGGATCGCCACGCCCCCGGCGAGCACCCGCAAGCGCCCCCGGTGCCGGGTGTGCGGGAAGTCACTGATCGGCACCGCGGCGACGATGCTCGGCCGGTGCGAGGGCTGCCCGTCCAACCTGGACGAGGACCTGCTGATCGCGCTCAAGGAGTGGCGTCGGGAGAAGGCTCGTGAGTTGAAGGTGCCCGCCTACGTGGTGTTCAGCGACAACACGTTGACGGCTATCGCCGAGCAGTGCCCTGGAGACGACCGGGCTCTCGTGGCGATCCCGGGGATCGGGGCGAAGAAGCTCGAGACGTACGGAGGCGATGTCCTGTCCCTCGTGCGCAGTCGTATCGCCGCAGGTAGAAAATAGGTTGTGCAGTTTCTCGAAACTGCCTACTGTGGATAACCGACGCGCGAGGTAGTGGCGCGCATTCATTGCCGGATCGAGACGTGAAAGGGAGGTGGCTGTCATGACGAACTGGAGCACCCAGGCTGTCGTCGACGCATTCGTCGGCGCCCATGCATCGGCACCCACCACCCGCCTGCTCGCCCGTCGAGCGGCCGGGGGTGCGATCGTTCGCGATCGCGCGGCCGCCGGAGCAGCAGCCGTCTCGTCCGTGCCTTGGAGCCACGTGGTCATCGACCCGTAGTACTTCACTTCTCCATCCGAGCCACGGACGCGCAGAGCGAACCGTGGCTTTCGTCGTTTCGGGGGTGTCCCCCCGCTCGTCGTCGCGGTTCGTGTCCGACACCACATTTCCGACAACGAACCACAGAGCCGAGGAGGACGACGTGTCCGCGACGACATGCCGAGGGGTATCCGAAACAGTAACCACTGCAACCACGTTCATCGAGGTGGTTGCCTCTCGCCGGGAGCTGCCCTGCCGCGGAGGCGATCCCGATCTCTGGTTCGCCGATTCTCCCGCGCAGCTCGAGGAAGCCAAGACGCTGTGCGGATCGTGTCCCATCCGTCAGCGATGTCTCGCGGCAGCCCTCGATCGAGGTGAACCGTGGGGAGTGTGGGGCGGAGAGATCTTCGACCAGGGCGCGGTGATCGCCCGCAAGCGTCCTCGGGGACGTCCGCGGAAGAACCCTGCCCCGCTGTGCGCCTGAGGTGTCGGTGCCGGTCATCGTGCCGGCACCGACACCTCGGCGGTGCTAGACCTCTTCGGTGTCGGGCAGTTCGGCGGGCGTGGTGAATCCGGGCAGCCACCGGGTGAGAATTGCCATGTACGGGGCGTTGGCATCCAGCTGGGCGCAGATGCCGACCGATCCGAGCAGCACCCGGAAGATCATCAGGTACTCCGCGGGAAGGTTCAGGGAGCGGCCGGTCCGGAAATGGGTACCGGAGAAGTCGGTGGCCACTCCCGCCGCCTGCTGCATCCAGTCGCGGGTGAAGTGGAACGAGTCGGCCCGGATCGGATCGGTGAACGGCCGCAGGTAGTCGGCGATCTCGGCATCGGACACTGTACGGCCCGGAAGTACGAATCCGTTGTCGTGCAACAGTTTCGTGAGTTGATCGAAATCCTCGTCGACGGCGAGCCGGAGCATCGTCCCCAGGATCTCGGGCAGCCCTTCGGGAAACGGAGCCGCGGCACCGAAATCGATGATGCCCAGTCGTCCGTCCGGGTGGAGCATGAAGTTGCCGGGGTGCGGGTCGCAGTGCAGCATCCCGACCTGGGCGGGCGAAGCCACGTGGAACTCGGCGAGGAGGGCACCGCATCGATTGCGTTCCTCGGCGCTGCCGGACGTGATGATCCGGGACAGCGGGGTGGCCGACATCCATTCGGTGACGACGACCTTGGGCGCGCTGGCGACGACCTTCGGCACCACGAATCGGTCGTCTCCGTCGAAGATCTCGGCGAACTTCCGCTGGTTGGCCGCCTCGATGCGGTAGTCCAGTTCCTCCTCGGTGCGGGCGTTGAACTCGTCGATGACCGGTTTGACGTCGACACCCGGCATCACCGTGGCGAACATGCCCGCGAACCGGGCGAGGGTCTTGAGGTCGGCACGGAGTGCCTCGTCGGCACCGGGGTACTGCACCTTGACCGCGACTTCCCGCCCGTCGGCCCACACGCCGCGATGGACCTGCCCGATGCTGGCGGACGCGGTCGGCTCGTCGTCGAACGAGGTGAACCGCTCCCGCCACTTGGTTCCGAGTTGCCGGTCGAGCACCTTGTGGACCGCACGAGTCGGCATCGGCGGTGCCGCCGACTGCAGCTTGTTGAGCGACTCACGGTACGGCTCGGCGAACTCCTCCGGGATCGCGGCTTCCATGACGCTCAGGGCCTGCCCCAGCTTCATGGCGCCACCCTTGAGCTCGCCGAGAACGGAGAAGAGTTGCTCGGCGGCCCGAGCACTCATCTGGGCCTCGATCTCCTCCTTGTCGCCGCCGGCGAGCCTGCGACCGAAACCGAGAGCGGCGCGACCGGCCATTCCCAGGGGAATGCTCGCGAGTTTGGCGGTGCGGGCGGAACTCTTGCGCGGGATGTCGGACACCCCACCATCATGGCGGAAGATTCGGCGAGCCGACCACACCGGTGTCGAGATGTCGGCACCGGCAGTCCCTACGACGCGGCCATCGGCGGCGGCGGACGGTCAGCCCGGTGAGATCGATCTCGAGGGTGTGGTTCACGGAGGCGGGGAGCTCGCTACGGTGCGCTCCCAGGACGGCGTCCAGCTGGGCGAGAGCCACGGCCGAGGTGGCCATCACGGTGGCGGGGTCCGCGTGCCCGGCTCGGCCGAGTAGTTGCGCTGCCAGATGCGGCCACTGGGGATCGCGGGCGCCGCGGTAGAGGTCGGCGCAGCCGAGGCAGCTCGTGTGCCCGGGGAGAACCAGCGGACCGACGATTCCGTGACCGTCGCGCAGGCGGACCGACAGGTGCGGTATCCGGTAACGCACCAGGTCGAGGACGAGGCGTGGATCGGCGACGAGGTCGTCGGCGAGCACCACGCAGGTGGTCTTCCACCGTCCTGCGTCGGCGTCCGGCGGGTACCGCACCGAGCGGGTGATCCGTGCGTTCGCCCCACGCAGCGCCGCCACGAGCGCATCGGACAGTGGTCCTCTCCCGTGAACCCGCACGGCGGGCGTCCGGTCGGGTGGCGGTGTCGCTGTCGCACGGACGGCGACACCCACTCGTTCGAGTTCGTCGAGGACGGCGCCCATCGCGCTGGGGGCGATGTCGTGCCCGGCGGCCACCCACATGATCTGTGGGCGGGAGATCTTGCCGTCGAACAGATCCAGAACCTCGAGCAGCGCACGTGCGGTGACGCGTGGCGGTGGAGTCAGGATCAGGGCCGATTCCGGGTCCCAGCCGATCTGCAGGCGTCCGTCCGGCCGGGTCAGCAATGGTCGGCGTGGATCCAGGCTGTACCCGGCTGTGGTGGGCGCCGTGACGTTCATGCCTCGACGATCGCACGACCAGGGGCGACGACCGCGGCCGTCGACCCCGGTTATCCACAGGGTGACAACTCGTGGACCTGGGATTGTGCCGGTCGAGCAAAGTTTTCCGGGATATCGCTACTTCGTGTCGCCGGTGTCGGGGCCGCGGTCTTCGGGGCCGGCGTCGTCGGTGTCGGAACTGCCGTCGGCGTCGCCGGAGGAGCCGGCCTCGGATTCCCTACCGGCCCGCTCCCGCGCCTCGGTGGCCTCGAGCTGGGCGATCGGGTCGTCGAAGTTGCCGATGTCTCCGCCTCCGCGTACCCGGTCGATGAAGCCTGCCGGATTGTCGAGGTCGGTGGAGTCGGGGAGCAGGTCCGGGTGGGCCCAGACGCCGTCCCGCAGATCGACCCCGGCATCGACGGTGAGCCGGCGCCACAGGGCGGCGGCCTCCCGCACCTTGCGGGGCCGGAGTTCGAGTCCGACGAGCGTGGCGAACGTCTGTTCCGCCGGTCCGCCGCCGGCTCGTCGGCGGCGCAGCGTCTCGCTCAGCGCGGCCACGCCCGGCAGCCGGTCGCCGATCGCCTCCGCCACGACGACCTCGACCCAGCCCTCGACCAGTGCGAGGAGGGTTTCGAGCCGTTCCAGGGCCTGCTTCTGTTCGGGTGTGGTCTGTGGCTCGAAGGCACCCTGCTGCAGGATTCCCTCGAGCTGGGACGGGTCGGACAGTGCGGACGGATCGAGGCCCTTGGCGAGTTCCTCGATCGCCGAGAAATCCATGGTGATCCCGCGCGCGTACTCCTCGACGGTGGCGAGCAACCGCTGCCGCAGCCACGGCACGTGACTGTAGAGGCGCTGGTAGGCGGCTTCACGGGCAGCGAGGAAGACGAGGATCTCACGATCGGGCTGCTCGAGCCCCTTGCTGAACTCCTCGATCGCCTCGGGAAGTAGGGCGCCTACGCCGGCCGGGCCGAGCGGCAGGCCGATGTCGGTGGAGGTGAGGACCTCCTTCGACAGCTGCCCCAGCGCCTGACCGAGCTGCGAGCCGAACGCGAGCCCACCCATCTGCGTCATCATTCCCAGCATCGGCCCCGCCATCTGCTGGGCCTCGGGAGGCAATCCCTGCGCCCACATGCCCGAGACCTTCTCCGCGACCGGATCACACAGCCGCTTCCAGGTGTCGATCGTGTGGTCGAGCCAGTCGACCGGCGTCCACGCCTGCACCCGGGTCGCGCCCGCAGGCAGCGTCGTCGCGGGGTCGAGCCACAGCTCGGCGAGTCGGGAGGCCTCGGTGACAGCATCGGTGTTGCCGCGAGTGATCGGGCGTGGAGTGCCGATCTGCTGGCGGGCCAGCTTCTTGGCGACGTCGTAGTTCACGGGCCCGGACTCGCCGCTGCCCATCGAGCTGCCCATGCCACTGAGCATCTGGCCGAACTGGGTCAGCATCTGTCCGAGCGCGGACGGGTCGAAGCCGCCGGCGCCGAACGCGCCCGCGAACGGGTCGCCTTCGGGACCCTTGCGGTTCCCGTCCCGGTCCGGGTCGTCGTCGGAGTTGGAAAAGCCGAACGGCGGATTGCTCATACCTCCAACGGTACAAGGGTGGTCCACGCGGATGCAGTGCCGAGATCACGCTGTGGGTGAACACGCCGGAGCAGGCGTACGACGAGGGCGTCCGGGCATCGTCGGGCGCGCGCTCTACCCTGGGTCTGGTGAATCGACGGATCGTGACGCTCATCGCCGCGCTGGCACCGATCGTGGTACTCGGAGTTCTGGGCACTGTCGTACAGGTTCCCTTCGTCGCCCTGGGCCCCGGCCCGACGTTCGACACCCTCGGCACGGTGGGGGATCGCGAGGTGGTGGACATCCAGGGCATCGACGTGGACGAGGTGTCCGGCCACCTCAACATGACCACCGTCGCGGTTCGGGACAACCTCAACGTGTTCGAGGCGTTCGGGATGTGGGCCAGTGGACGCCACGGCCTGGTGCCGCGCGAGCAGGTCTACCCGCCGGAGAAGTCCAAGGAAGAGGTCCAGCAGGAGAACGACGCCGACTTCCGGCGCTCGGAGGATGCCGCGGAACTCGCGGCCCTCGGATTCCTCGGCGAGCCGGTGCTCCTCACCGTCGGACAGGTCGGCGAGGACGGGCCTTCCTCGGGGCTGCTCGTGGAGGGCGATCAGATTCTCGCCGTCGAGGGGCAGGCGGTCACCACCGTGGTCGACGTGCAGCAGGCGGTGGCGGACGCGGGGCCGGGAACCTCGATCGTGGTCGACGTGCTGCGCGAGGGCGAGCCGCTGGCGGTGGAGGTGCGCCTCGGTGCGCGCCCGGACGACGAGTCGCGCGGATACCTCGGGGTGACTCCGGAGCAGGTGCCCGACGTCCCGTTCACGATCGATTTCAATCTCGCCGACATCGGTGGCCCGTCCGCCGGCCTGATGTTCAGCCTCGCCGTCATCGACAAACTCACGCCGGGGGCACTCAACGGTGGCGACTTCGTCGCCGGCACCGGCACGATCGATCCCGCAGGCGACGTGGGCCCGATCGGGGGCATCCGGTACAAGTTGATCGCGGCACGCGAAGCCGGGGCCGAGACGTTCCTGGTCCCGTCGAAGAACTGTGACGAGGCCCGTCAGGGCGCGCCGGACGGACTGCGGCTGGTGCGGGTGGAGACGTTGACCGGTGCCGTCGAGGCGCTCGATTCCCTGAGTGCCGGTGGGGACGCGCCGTCCTGCTGACCGACGACGGCGGTGTCGTCGTCAGCTCCAGTCGTCCTCGGGGCCGGCATCGAAGGTCGCATACAGGGCGTTGACCAGGTTCGGTGCCAGGTCGTCCGACGTACGCAGATCCATCTCGCCGAACGGATCCGCGTCCTCGTCGGGACGCAGCTGGAGCACACTCACCGACGGTCCGTCACGCAGCACACCGGCGATCAGTCTCGCCTCCCGGCGATCCGGGTGCGCCAGCGCGGCGGCACGGGCCGCCGCGTCCGCGCCGGTCGTGGTCGTCGCCGACGCCAGCACGTCGGACTCGGCGGTCGGCGGCAGCACGACGATCTCCTGCACGAGGACACAGCCGACGACCGAATCCGGCCAACTGGTGGTGGCGAGGAACTCGTCGAGGGCGGGGGAGCCGCCGTCGATGTCGTCGGGGAACGCCTCCTGCTCCACCGGCGTCAGCTGCGCACCGTCCTCGAGCTGATCGAGCAGCGTCGGCTCGGCGGCGGCGAGGAGAGCGGTCGGCACGAGCCCGAACATGCGCGGAGGACCGCCCCACCCGTCCGCGTCGACGTGGTCGATCACCTCGCGCACACAGCGAGCGAGAGTCTGATCGGGGTGCCGGATGATCGAATCGTTCACGGTGCCAGTGTCCCATCGCGGTCCCATCCCGGTCCCATCCCGGTCCCACCCCGCGGCGACCCTCCCGGCGGGCACCTCCGTGTCGTTCCCAGCCGATCCGTATCGGTGTGATTCGGCGGGTTTCGCTCGGACCGCGACGCCCGTAGTCTGCGCGGAGGACGTGGCGTTCCCGGCCCGGCCCACACCGGCCGGTCGGGCACTCGCCGACGTTACGTAGAGTGGGACGAAACGGTCGCGCCCCGACTCGGGGCGCGACCGCAACAGACCGGTGCTGGTTTACGCGACGCAGGGTCGTCGCCGAGGTGATGGAGTGTGGCACGTGGGCATGCGGCCCCCGCAAGGCTTACCGTCTTTGTCCAAACGAAATCGTGTGCTGCTCGTGATCGCCCTGATCTTCGCGGCACTGCTGCTCATGGGTCCGCGACTGATCAGCACCTACACGGATTGGCTGTGGTTCCGCGAGGTCGGCTTCACCAACGTCTTCACGACGGTGCTGCTCACGCGGGTCCTGCTGTTCGTGGCGGTCGGCGTGATCGTCGGGCTCATCGTGTGGGGGGCCCTGCTGGTCGCCTACCGCTGGCGCCCGGTGTTCGTCCCGGTTGCAGGACCGAACGACCCGGTGGCGCGCTACCGGACCACCGTGATGTCCCGGATGCGGCTGTTCAGCATCGGCATTCCCGTCGTGATCGGCATCTTCGCGGGTCTGGTCGCGCAGTCGAGCTGGGTCACCGTGCAGATGTTCATCAACGGCGGATCCTTCGGTGTCCAGGACCCGGAGTTCGGCCTCGACGTCGGCTTCTACGCGTTCGATCTGCCGTTCTACCGGTTCGTTCTCAACTGGCTGTTCGTGGCGATCCTGCTGGCGTTCTTCGCCAGCCTGCTCACGCACTACGTCTTCGGTGGTATCCGGCTCGGCGGCCGCGAGGGCGGCTCGTTCAGCACGGCGGCGCGGGTGCAGCTGGCGGTGCTCGCCGGAACCTTCGTTCTCCTCAAGGCCGTCGCGTACTGGCTCGATCGATATTCGCTGCTGTCCAGCAGCCGCAAGGAGCCCACGTTCACCGGCGGTAGCTTCACCGACATCAACGCGGTGCTTCCGGCGAAGCTGATCCTCCTGGCAATCGCGGTCATCTGTGCCGGTGCCTTCTTCGCCGCCATCGTGCTCAAGGATCTGCGGATCCCGGCCATGGCCACGGCGTTGCTGGTGCTCTCGTCCGTTCTGGTCGGTGCCGCATGGCCGCTGGTCGTCGAGCAGTTCTCGGTGCGCCCCAACGCCGCCGAGAAGGAGAGCCCGTACATCGAGCGCAACATCGCCGCCACGCGGCAGGCGTACGGGATCACCGACGAGAACATCGAGTATCAGGACTATCCCGGATTCGCGGCGCCCGACACGTCCCCGCGGGACGTGCCGGCCGATGTCACGACCATCGCCAACACTCGACTGCTCGACCCGAACGTGCTCTCGCGCACCTTCACTCAGCAGCAGCAGCTCAAGAACTTCTACGGGTTCCCGCCGTCGCTGGACATCGACCGCTACACGATCGACGGTGAGGTCCAGGACTTCGTCGTCGCCGCTCGCGAACTCTCGCCGCGGAGCCTGACGGGTAACCAGACGGACTGGATCAACCGCCACACCGTCTACACCCACGGCAACGGTCTCGTCGCCGCGCCCGCCAATCGCGTCAACGCCGCGGCCGGTGACTCCGTCGAGGAAGCCGCCAACAGCAACAGCGGCTACCCGGTGTACATGGTCAGCGACATCGCCTCGCAGGAGAGCGGCAACCAGGTCATCCCGGTCGAGCAGCCGCGTATCTACTACGGCGAGGTGATCGCCGACACCGATGCGGACTACGCGATCGTCGGCAGTGCCGACGGCGAGGGGCCACGCGAGTACGACACCGACATCGCGCGCTATTCCTACACCGGCGCCGGTGGCGTGCCGATCGGCAACTGGGTGAACCGCCTCGCCTTCGCGGCGAAGTACGCCGAGCGCAACATCCTCTTCTCGGGGGCGATCGGATCCGAGTCGAAGATCATCTACAACCGGGATCCGCGCAGCCGTGTCACCCAGGTCGCGCCGTGGCTCACCGCCGACGGCAACACCTATCCCGCGGTGGTCGACGGCAAGATCGTCTGGATCGTCGACGCGTACACCACCCTGCAGGACTACCCGTACGCACAGCGCAGCTCGCTGGACGGCCTCGTCGAGGACAGCATCGACCAGAACACCGGTCGCCTGCTCCCGCGCAAGGAGGTGTCCTACATCCGCAACTCGGTGAAGGCCACCGTCGACGCGTACGACGGCACCGTCACCCTCTTCCAGGTGGACGACAACGATCCGGTTCTGGACGCGTGGATGGGCGTGTTCCCCGACGCGGTCCAGCCCGAGGATTCCATCTCGGACGAGTTGCGGGCGCACTTCCGCTACCCGGAGGACCTGTTCAAGGTGCAGCGCGAGATGCTCGCGAAGTACCACGTGGACGATCCGAAGGAGTTCTTCACGAACAACGCCTTCTGGTCGGTGCCGAGCGATCCGACGATCGACACGTCGGCGAACCAGCCGCCGTACTACGTCACGGTCGGTGATCCGGAGACGGGCGATCCCTCGTTCAACCTGACCAGTGCCATGGTCGGGTACAACCGCGAGTTCCTGTCGGCGTACCTGACGGTGAAGTCCGATCCGGAGAACTACGGCAAGTTCACCGTCATGCAGCTGCCCACGGACAGCCAGACCCAGGGTCCGCAGCAGACGCAGAACTCGATGATCTCCGATCCTCGGGTGGCATCGGAGCGGACGCTGCTCGAGCGATCCAACCGGATCCAGTACGGCAACCTGTTGACACTGCCCATCGCGAACGGCGGCATCCTCTACGTCGAGCCGATGTACACCGAGCGCAGCTCGGCAGGCCCGAACACGTCGACGTTCCCGCAGTTGTCGCGAGTGATGGTCAGCTACCGTGAGCCACCGCCGGGCAACAACATCCGGGTTGGATACGCTCCGACGCTGGCCCAGGCGCTGGATCAGGTCTTCGGTGCCGGAACGGGCGCGGTGGCGACCGCGCCGAGTGCGGAGACGGAGCCGACCGAGGGTACCGAGCCGCAGACACCGGCTCCGGACACCGACGGGGGCGCCGTCCCGGCTCCCGCACCGGCCCCGGCACCCGCTCCCGCGGCGACGCCGCCGGTCGACGTGGCGGCTGCGGTCGCCGAGTTGGATGCCTCGCTGGCGGCGCTGAAGGCCGCACAGCAGAGCGGTGACTTCGCCGCGTACGGTTCGGCGCTCGAACGGGTCCAGCAGGCGGTCACCGCCTACGAGGCCCTACCGCGGTAGTGACGCGGTGACAGCGTGAGAGAAGGCCCCGACCGGAGTTCCGGTCGGGGCCTTCTCTCGTGTGTACCGGGTGTCAGCGAAGGACGCCCACGGTGGCGGCGTCGAACGCCACGATCTGGTCGAGCTCGCCGGTGTAGCCGTTCTGCTCGGCCACGGTGCGGGCAGCCTCGCGGATCTGCTGAGCCTCCGGGGTGGCGATCGCGTCGCGCACGGCGTCGACGATCGGCTGGGCCTCGGCCGGGACGGTGGATTCCGGCGCGGCCTGCGGAGCCGGGGCCGCGGGCGCAGTGGCCTCGGGAGCCGGCGCCGGGGCCTTCTTGGTCAGGTACTGGCCACAGGTCGGCCACGCGCCGACACCCTGGGTCTCGAGCACTCGCTCGGCGACGCGGATCTGCTCTTCCTTGCTCGCGTTGTGCGCGTATCCGGAGCCGCCGTGCGACGACCAGGTGCTCTGGGAGAACTGCAGGCCGCCGTAGTAGCCGTTGCCGGTGTTGATGCCCCAGTTTCCGCCGCTCTCGCACTGGGCGACGCCGTCCCAGTCGTACTCGGAGGCGTGGGCGGTGGCGGTGCCCAGGCCCAGGGGGAGGACGACGGCCGCGCCGGTGGCAGCGATCAGGCCGAGGGCACGCTTGCTGATGATGCGATTGGTCATGCGGGGTGAATCCTCTCGCGCCGGCCGAACGCGGTGGGCGCACGGAGGACGCATCGTCGGCGTCGCACTCGGTGCGCTGGAAAGTCTGTTTCCGCGCCACTGCCCCTCGAGGTTCGGGGATTCCGGATCCGCGGGGCAGTGTCAGCAGCGGCGGGCCGGCGTGTGCCCGTTGGTCGGGCTGTCAGCGACGGTAGCGAAAGGTCACGATCAGGTCACGCCGGTGCCCGACGAGCCGGGTTCCCGGGGCCGTGCCCGTCGAACTGCCGTCCCTGCAGGTCAGGGCTCACGTATACGGGGCCGATGCCGGTTTGTTATGCCGTCGTGATGTGTGGGGGATCACGCACTTTCGGTGAAGTGGATCACGCACGTGGGTGGCACTCGAGGGTGCCTTTGGTGAGAAACGACGAAGGGCCTTGCAATGCAAGGCCCTTCGTGTGTGCTGTTCGGTGTCAGAGGTACGCGCCGCAGGTCGGCCAGGCCCCCGGGCCCTGGGTAGCGAGCACGTTCTCGGCCACCCGGATCTGCTCCTCGCGGGAGTTGTCGTGGGCGTACCCGGAGCCGCCGTTGGCCTCCCAGGTGCTCTGCGAGAACTGCAGGCCGCCGTAGTAGCCGTTGCCGGTGTTGATGCTCCAGTTGCCGCCACTCTCGCACTCGGCGACGGCGTCCCAGTTCCCGGACGCGGCGGATGCGGTTCCGGTGCCGATCCCCAGCGGGACGGCGACGGCCGCTCCGGCCAGGACGAGGGTGCTGAGGGCGCGCTTGGTGGTGATGCTCTTGGTCATGCAGGTAGTTCCTCTCCGCAACGGTGACGTGTGGCCGCGGTGCGTGTTCTGCGCTGCGAGGGCGTGATTCGCCCGTCCGCAACGCGAAGCGTGACCCGGCTTCTCTCCGGTCGCCTCGGGGGCGACGGCTACATCCCTGCCCCGTGAAGGGTGTGGGGATCCGGATCCCCGGTGGGGCAGTGGCTGCGCCGGGGCCGGTGGTGATGCCCGTTCTCGGGCCGTCCACGAACGTACGCGCTGATCACGGATGGGTCACGGCCTGGATTTCTGTGACGTCCGTGCCATTCTCTCGCCGTGAGATCCACGTATTCCCAGGTGGTTTCGCTGTTTCGGGTGCGTCACCGCGGCCCGCTCGGCGTTACCGAATGTGAGAACTGTCACCGCGAGCGCCATGCTTGTGGGAGGGGAGTGGCGGCTGTGGCGCGGGGGATCCGCAATCCCGTGGTTGCTCCGTGACCGCCGCGGTGGTTCCGTGACCCCGCCGTCGACGGCGATTTGCGTTCCGTTCTCACGCTCGTGTAACTTCGTTAATGCATCGCGGGGTGGAGCAGCTCGGTAGCTCGCTGGGCTCATAACCCAGAGGTCGCAGGTTCAAATCCTGTCCCCGCTACTAGATTCAGGCCCGGGAAACCAAGGTTTCCCGGGCCTGAATGCTTTCCGGGGCTCGGGTGCCTTCCGGTCCGGCACCGACCTCCAGGAGTGCCTTCTCTACTCGGCAACAGCTGGCGTCGTTGCACGTCCCGCTGTCGCGGACTCCGTCGGGCCGTGGCCGAAATCCGCAGGTAGAGGCTTGGGCTTCATCGGTCCCCGTCGTCGATCAGTTCGTGATGACGCCCTCATCGCCGCCATTGCCGAAGCCGCTGAGATGACCGTCGTCACGCGCAATATCCGGCACTTCGAACCACTCGGTGTCGCCCGCCTCGACCCGTGGGACCACAATCCGTAGTGGCGGAATCCATGGCGTGGTGCGCGTCGGTGGGGTGCTTCCGCGTGTCGGTGTCCGTGCGGTCAGCGCCGGTAGTCACGGGTGGGCCGGTTGTCACGGGTGAGCCGGTTGTCACGGATACGGGAGCGGCGGCGCGTCGCGCTGGCTCAGAAGCAGCCCGATGTATCCGAGTTCCTTCGTCTGTTCCTGGACCATCGCCTGCACGGTGCGCCGAACCGGGTCGGACAGGTCCGACTCGAGCGCGGCGGTGGCCATGTCGATGCCGCCCTCGTGATGGCGCGCCATGAGTTGGAGGAACCGGACCTCTGCGTCGCGGCCGGTGGACGCTCCGAGCGTGTTGATCTCGCCCCACGACGCCATGCCGGGCATGGCTCCGGCCGGGGTGGTGGAACCGGCCTCCGATGCGCCGCCGTGGGAGTGACCGGAACTCGTCTGCCCGGGATGCATCCAGGACATGGGCTGCGCCGAGGTCCAGGGCTCGTCGACGAGGGTGAGCCACCCGCGCATCGTGCCGATCTCCACCATCTGTGAGGACGCGATCCGGCGCCCGAGTTCGGCGATCTCGGGCGCGACGTCGTCCCCGAGATTCTGCACCAGGAACACCGCCTGCTCGTGATGGGTCGCCATGTCCTGTGCGAAGCCGATCTCGGTGGGGGTCAGCGACGTCCGGCCCACCTCGGTATCAGGCGCGGGCAGCAGGGCCGGGCGCAAACCGGCTCCCACGACGAGCAGCAGCAGTGCGCCGACCACCACGCACGATACGAAGGCCCACCGTGCCGTAATCGAACGGAGCATCAGGATCCGACCGTCGAATTCTGGTTCGGTGGAGGGGTGTACACGTCGTTGTCGAGCTGGATCACCATGAAGCCGTTGTCGCTACATGTCGTCCACAACTGGGAGCCGTGCCATTCGGGAGGCGAGAAGCACCAGTCGGAGGAGAGATCGCCGAAGGCGACCTGCAACGAACGCGGACCGATCGAGTTGGCCAGGTTCTGTCCGTCCTCGATCACCGCGCGCCCGAGACTCAGGAAGCTCAGTGCCGGAATGCCGATGATCGACGCGAGCGCGTGTGGCGAGTTGGTGAGTTGCAGGTTCTCGCCGGTCCGGGCCGGTGGGTTGTAGTACGCGATCTCGCGGATGTCGTGCGGATCCTCGACGTCGAACACCCGAATTCCGGAGGAGATCCAGCCACAGGCGAGGGCGGTGGGATCCGTCGGGCGGTCGGCTGCGCAGTAGTGCGAGTCGTACGCGAAGACCGAACCACCCTGCGCGGAACGGAAATTCTCCTCCATGTTCTCGGGGAGGTTGATCTCGAGCTTGATTCGCTCGACGATCTCGAGATTCTCCTCGTCGGAGACGTCGATGAGTTTGACTCCGCCGGAGCCGGCCTCGTCTGCGGTGAAGATGTACGGCTTGCCGTCGTAGGTGACCGGAATACTGTGCTGCGTCAACTGACCGTCGGTCCAGAACGCGCGTCCGATGTGTGGGACGTGGGGATGTGGGTCGCGGCGTTGTACCGCACTGACATCGAGGACGGTGATGCCCGCGAGAGCGGACAGGTACAGCCGGTTGCCGTCCGGGCTGATCCCGAAACCGTGTTCTTCGATTCCGGTGAGCCCCTGCCAGACGATGTGCGGGTTCGACGGGTCCGAGATGTCGATGGCGCTGAGGAATCCGGGCGCGACGCCGGAGGCCCAGTAGGTGTTTCCGTCGGGGGAGAAGCCGCCTTCGTGGGAGGTGAAGGGGAGGGGCATGGTCAGATCGGTGCCCGGTCCGGGATTGAGGAGCTTGGGGTGTGCGCAGTCGGAGATGTCGTAGACGGAGAAGTAGGCGGCCCCGAGTCCCACGGGCACCGCGGTCCCGGCGAGGAGCTTGCGTTCCTTGTTGACCTTCAACGTCTCCCAGGTGCCGCCGAGCATCGCAGGCTCGGTGAGGACGGTGGAGAGGACCGGATTCGCCGGATCCGAGGCATCGACCACGTGCACCCCGCCGTCGCCGGGAAGGAGATTGCCCGGGAAGAACGACGCGGTGTACGAGCAGTGGTCGAAAGTGGTCGACGTGATTCCGCCGCCGTGGCCGGCGTACTGACCGACCAGCGTCGCGTTGCAGCGATAGCCGTCGCGACTGCGCCCGGAATCGCGATCCTCGGCCGGAACGTCGCCCTGCAACCCGGTCTCGGGGAGCGACCCGGGGCCGCATTCCGCGCGCGGCACCGATTCCCTGCCGACGTCGAGGAACTGCTGTGGGTCGGCGGACGCGACGGCTCCACCCGGGAGGACCGAGAGTGCGACGATTCCCGCCGCGATCATCGACAGCGATCTCACCCGAGTGCGCACCGAACCCCCTCCTGCCGGTGGGCGGGCGATGTACCGACCCTCGCGCGCACCACGTGATGGTTCTTACTATTGAGTAAGAAACGTAATCGGCATCACGTGTCCTGGCAAGGATGGGGTCGGATTCCCGCCCCGTTTCCGTCAGTCGTGGTCGCGCAGCACGTTGCGCAGGAGCTTGCCGGTGGCGTTCCGAGGGAGTTCCTCGATGAACACCACCTCGCGAGGCACCTTGTACCGGGCGAGATTCGCCTTCACGTGCGACTTGATCTCCTCGGCGTCGCGGTCGACCCCCGGTGCGGACACGACGAACGCCCGGAGGCGATGGCCGAACTCGGCGTCCTCGACGCCGATGACCGCGGCCTCGAGGACGTCCTCACGGTCCATCAGCAGGTTCTCGACCTCGAGTGGGTACACGTTCTCCCCGCCGGACACGATCATGTCGTCGTCGCGGCCGTCGACGAACAACCGGCCGTCCCGGTCGAAGTGCCCGACGTCGCCGGTGGAGAGCAGTCCGTCGATACGCTCCTTGTCGCGGCCGTCGGTGTAGCCGGCGAAGCTCAGTCCGCTGGAGACGAAGATGCGCCCGACCGTGTCCGGAGTGCTGATACGTCGACCCTCGTCGTCGTAGAGGTGGACGTGGCAGGTCACCGGCGGCCGGCCCGCTGTCCCGGGCGCCTGCGCCAGGTCCTCCGGCGTCGCGACGGTGGCGACCGCCACCTCGGTGGACCCGTAGAGGTTGTGCAGCACCGGTCCGAAGGATTCTGCGGTGCGCTTGCTCAGGTCGGGCGAGATCGCCGCGCCCGCGGAGAAGATGATCTTCAGGCTCGACGTGTCGTACTTCGCCAGGGTCTGCGGACCGAGGTCCACGATGCGCTGGAGCATCGTCGGTACGACGACGAGGGAGTCGCACCGGTTCTCCGCGACCAGGCGAACAGTGTTCTCCGGATCGAACTTCCGGTGCATCACCACGGTCTGGCCGAGCGCGAGGGCCAGGGCGAGCTGGGAGACGCCGGTGCCGTGGAAGGCCGGCGCCGCCATCATCATCGTCTGACCCCGTCGGAGCGGAACCCGGTCGAGGAACTGGGCAGAGGCGAGCGGCGAGGTGTGCTCTCGGGGCGCGCCCTTCGGTGTCCCGGTGGTGCCGCTGGTGAGCAGGACGAAGCCGCCCGGCGACGAGGGCGCGGCGAGTGACGACGTCGACTGGCTCTCGATCGCCTCGTCGAGGGTGGTGACCTCCGAGACGGTGCCGGCCTCGGGCCACGACCGGTAGCGGAGCACGTCGTCGGCGAGCGCGGCTGCGACGGAGGAGAACTCGTCGTCGTAGACGAAGGCGCCCACTTTCTCCCTGGCAGCGACGTCGACCAGTTGCGGGCCGGCGAAGCCGGTGTTCATCAGTACGAGCTTGTTGCCGGCTTTCGCGGCGGCGAGCATGGTGAGGATGAGCCCGCGGCTGTTGCGGCACATCGCGCCCATCACGGTGCCGGTCGTGATGCCGTCGGCGCGCCAGGCCCGCACCAGGGCATTGGACTGGTTCTCGAGGTCCCGGTACGTCAGCGGCCCACGCTCGTCGACGAGTGCATCGGCCTCGAGGCCCGCTGCGGCGTGGGCGTGGACGGGACCGGCGAACGGCCCGTACTTGCGGACCGCGAGAATCGAACTCAGTCCGTGGTCGATCCTCGGGAACGGGACGAGACCGGAGCGATTCATGACCGCCACGGCCCCCAGTGTGTCCTTGATCTTCGTTCCCAACGCCATGGCACGCCCCTCCGCCTCGAATGTGAATCGAATCACAGTCACTGTACCCATGATGACGACGAAGTGGGCAAAACGCACAGGTGGACGCAGTGCCGCGATGTCCGGTGCACGCTCCGGTCGTCGTTCTGATAGGAACCTCGCGTGAAGAAGATGACCGCGGCGGCCGTCGCGCTGAGTGCCCTCGTCCTGTCCGGTTGCGGCGGAGGTGCGGACACGGATGCTCCGCACGACGCCGAGGTGCCCACAACGACCACCGCGGCGTTCCCGTCGCCGGCCGAGGATGCCATCACCTACGAGGTGTCCGCGGCAGGGGTGACCACCGCGATCACCGGTGTGGAGGTGGACACCGGCAGTCCCGTGTTCGCTGCGGCGTGCGACGAGGCCGAGGCCTGGTTCCCCGTCGCGGGGGACCGCGACGTCCAGGCGTATCTCGAAGCCGTTCAGCAGGAACCGGATTGGCCGGAACACACGCCCGAGCGGCATGCGCTCGTGATCGCCGCGGCAGAGACGGCCGCCTCCGGATCCTGCTGAGGATCACCGCCGGATTCTTCTGTTCGGCCGATTCCGCCGCCCGCGTCCCACCGGCCCCCATATCGTGCGAGAAGGCCGAGGCCCACATGACGGGGTGGGGACGATCGGTCCGGGAAGACGACGGAGAGGGTAGGGCGATGAAACGTGTGCTGTTCGCGCTGGCGAGCTGTGGAATGCTCCTGCTGGCCGCGTGTGGGGACGATGCTTCGGACACCACGACCACGACCACGACGACCACGACGACCACGACGACCACGGTGGAGGAGGAGCACGGCGGGCCCCATGGCACCACGGCCCCCGGGGGACAGACCGGGGCCGACGGTTCGACCGGCAATCACCTGTCGCCGGAATACTGTGCGCAGAACGAGGACCCGGGATGCCCGGCGGGTAGCTACGTCGGTCCCGGTGCGATTCCCAATCCGGACGGCAGCGGAAACTTCGTCCCCTGTGAGGGCACGATCTGCACCAATCCGAACCACGGCGCCGGCGACGGACCCGGGGCCGACGGTTCGACCGGCAACCATCTGTCGCCGGAATACTGCGCGCAGAACGAGGACCCGGGATGCCCGGCGGGAAGCTATGTCGGACCGAACTGAGACGGCGGTGGCGTTGCCGGACGATCGAGAGCCGCACCGCGGGTTCGGGGTTTCCTACAATCGGTGGTAGCGCATCCTCGACGTCTCGGTGAAAGGTGACAGGACATGACGGAGCAGCCCGGCCCGGATGATCTGTTCCTCAGCGACGACGAGCGGCTCCACGCGCTGAACGTCATCAGCGAGCACTACGCCGCGGGACGCCTGGACTCGGGTGAGTTCTACGACCGGTCGGGGGAGATCGCCTCTGCGCGCACTCTCCCGACCGTTCGTGAGGCATTTCGTGGACTCCCCGGTGGGCTTCCGCTCGAAGTGAAGGACGGCCACATCCGCAAGATCCAGCTCGGTGAGACCGCACCGGCGGTGCGGGAGAAGGGGAAGGTGGCCCGGTCCGGTGCGGACGACGGGGCCGAGAGCGAACTGTCGTCGCTGCGCCGCCGCGGCAACCTGGTCGAGTCGATCGACTGGGTCATCATCGGGATCACCCTGATGACCTTTCTCGCACTGCAGTTCGTCGTCGGCTGGGACTACGCGTGGGTCGTGTGGCCCTCGCTGATCCTCACACTCAGCATTCCCCGGATGATCCTCGATTTCAGCGACGAGGACGAGGAAGTCTACGAGGAACTCAAGGAGTCCGAGGCCGAGGCACGGAAGAAGCGGTTGCGCCTGGCCTCCGAACGGATCCGCGAACTCGAGGGCAGGAACGATCCGGATCAGGGCTGACCGAAGGGCCAGGGCTGACGAAACGGTGGGACCCCGGGGACGGGGTCCCACCGGTCATCGTCAGGCCTCGTGCGCCGGCTGGACGTCGACGACCCACGTGATGCCGTTGCGGTCGGTGAGCATGCCGAAGCCCGGGCTCCACGCCGACGGTGCGAGAGCCTCGACGACGGTGGCTCCCTCGGCGAGACGCTCCCAGTACGCGGAGACTTCGTCGAGGCTGTCACCACGGATGGAGAGGAAGAACGGGCGATCGGTGACCGTCGTGCCCTGCTCACGCCGGGTCGATCCGGTGAACCCGGAATCGCGGCCGGGAATGTCGTAGGCCATGACCCGGAAGCCGTTGTCCGCCCGGAGCTCTCCGAACACGACCTTGCCCGCATCGGGCGCGTCCTGCGGCATCCCGAGCTCGCCGTAGGTGGTCGTGTGGACCCGGCCGCCGAACACGCTCCGATAGAAGTCGAGCGCGGCGCGGGCAGTGCCGGGGAAGTTGAGATGAGTCGTGGTGGTGAGAGCCATGATCTGTCCTTTTCGTCGGATGGGTCATCGGATATGAGCCCATCGGGTGCGAGGACGGCGACTGAGCCGTCAGCGACGACCCTGACAGCGGTACAGGACAGTTTCGGTCCGCTACTCGGGCGACAATGAACCCATGACGGCAACCTCCTCGCGGATGCTGGCGCTCCTGTCGTTGCTGCAGACACGCCGGGACTGGCCGGGCCACGTGCTCTCCGAGCGACTCGGGGTGACCACGCGCACGGTGCGGCGTGACGTGGATCGGCTCCGAGAACTGGGCTATCGGATCGGTGCGATCAAAGGCCCCGACGGCGGATACCGATTGGAGGCGGGCTCGGAGCTGCCTCCGCTCTTGTTCGACGACGAACAGGCAATCGCGATCGCCATCGCGCTCCGGAACGCGGCATCGAGCGGTGTCGACATCGACGACGCTGCCGAGCGAGCCTTGGCCACGGTGCGCCAGGTGATGCCGTCGCGGCTGCGTCACCGGATCGACGGGGTCCGGTTCGTCGGCACCGGCAGCTCCGTCCGTGCCGATCCCGCAGTACTGGAGGCCGTCAGCGGTGCTGTCCGCGACCGCGCCACCCTCCGCTTCGACTACGGCGACCGGAGCTCGGTACCGCGCCGCACCGAGCCACACGGACTCGTTTCCAGGAACGGACGCTGGTATCTCGTCGCCTGGGATCTCGAACGCGACGACTGGCGCATCTACCGGGTGGACCGCATGCGACCCCGAACCCCGACAGGCCCGCGGTTCGAGCCCCGGGAAATCCCCACGCGTGCGGCCGCCGCGTTCGTCGATGCACGCTCCAAGGGGTCACCGGATCGGGATACATGGCCCTGTGTGGGGCAGTTCGAGATTTCGCTCCCCGCGCGTGATCTCGTCCCGTGGGTGCACGACGGGTACGTCGAGGAGATCACCGAGCGGTTCTCCCGCGTCACCGCGGGCTCGTGGTCGTGGACCGGATTGATCTCCTACATCCTGCGATTCGACGCCCCGTTCTGCATCATCGGACCGGACGAGCTCGTCGACGCTGCAGACGTGGCGGCCGACCGGCTGCGGCCGGCCGCCGAGCGGATCCGCGAGTTCGACAGCGGGAACGATCCGGACCCCGGGTGAGTGGCCGATGGTCCGCACCGTAGGCGCCGAGAACCCCCGCCGCAGGTATGCGACGGGGGTCTCGATCGGCGGACGAAAAACAGTCCGACCTGCTACTTCAGTTCCGCCGACGACTTTCCGAGGAGGCGGCGTGCCACGATGAGCTGCTGAATCTGCTGGGTGCCCTCGAAGATGTCGAGGATCTTGCTGTCGCGGCCCCACTTCTCCAGCAGGGTGTGCTGCGAGTAGCCGAGGGTGCCGGCGAGCTCGACGGCCTTGAGTGTCACGTCGGTGCCCGTGCGTCCGGCCTTCGCCTTCGACATCGACGCCTCGAGCGAGTTCGGCTTCTTGTTGTCGGCCATCCACGCCGCGCGCAGTGACAGCAGGTACGAGGCCTCCCAGTCGGCTTCGAGCCGCAGGAACTCCGCTGCTGCCGCATGCTGGCTGTTCGCCGGCAGGTCGTAGGAGATCTCGACGCCGGCGTCCGAGAGGATCTGACGCAGCTCCTCGAGCGCGGCCCGCCCGACGCCGACGGCCATCGCGGCCACCAGCGGGCGGGTGTTGTCGAAGGTCTGCATGACCCCGCCGAAGCCCTTCTTCACATCGACTTCGGGGCTACCGAGGATGTTGTCCTTCGGGATGCGGCAGTCCTGCAGAAGCAGCACCGCGGTATCGGACGCCTTGATCCCGAGCTTGTGCTCGAGCCGCGCGACCGACAGGCCCGGAGCATCGCGGGGAACGACGAACGACTTGATCGCCGCCCGACCGAGGCTCTTGTCGACGGTGGCCCACACCACGATGTGGGTGGAGCGCTCACCGGCGGTGACGAAGATCTTCTCGCCGTTGAGGACCCACTCGTCGCCGTCCAGAACGGCAGTGGTGGTGACCGCGGCAGAGTCCGAGCCGAAGCTCGGTTCGGTGATGGCCATCGAGGCCCACACCTTGCCGAAGCGGTCGAGCTGCTCGTCGGTGGCGACCGCGGCGATCGCCGCGTTACCCAGGCCCTGGTAGGGGATGGACAGCATGAGTCCGACGTCGCCCCACGAGGTTTCGAGGGAGTTTAGGAGGGCGGCCATGTTGCCGCCGTTGGAATTGCCCAGCAGCTCCGCCTTCGGGGCGTCCGAGCGTCCACCCGATGCGCCGCCGACGTCGCCGCCCGAGTCGCTCAGGCCTTCGACCATCGCGGCCATCGTGTCGAGCTCGACGGGGTACTCGTGCTCGGCGAGGTCGTACTTGCGGGAGATCGGGCGGAAGATGGATGCCGCGACCTGATGCGCCTGATTGGCGGAAGCCTTGAGCTTCTTGGGGAGTTCGAGGTTGTACATGGAAGTTGTTTCCTTCGAGTCGATTCCGGCCGCTCAGATCAGGACGACGCCCTCGGCGACGCCGATCGCGCGAAGATCGCGGTACCAGCGCTCCACCGGGTGTTCCTTGGTGAATCCGTGGCCGCCGAGCAACTGCACGCCGTCGAGGCCGATCTGCATTCCCTTGTCCGTGGCGAGCTTGCGAGCCAGTGCCGCCTCGCGGGCGAAGGACAGGCCCTGCTCGGCGCGCGAGGCGCCGCGCAGTGTGACGAGCCGCAGGCCGTCGAGCTCGATGCCGATGTTGGCGACCATGAATGCCACCGCCTGGCGGTGGCTGATCGGCTCGCCGAATGCCTCGCGCTCGTTGACGTAGGGGATCACGTAGTCGAGAACTGCCTGGCCGGTGCCGACGGCGAGCGACGCCCAGCCGAGGCGGGCGAGGCGGACCGCGTCCGCGTACTCCTTGACGCGCTGTTCGACGTCACCCTCGCCGAGCAACGCCGACTCGGGCACCGCGACGTCCGTGAGCTGGATGCGGCCGATGCCCGCAGCCCGCAGGCCCATGCTCGGGTCGGCCTCGACGACCAGGCCCTTGGTGTCGGACTCGACGATGAAGAACGCCGGCCGGCCGTCGAGTTCTGCTGCGACGATGAACAATTCGGCGGAGGCGGCCGCAGGGACCAGGCTCTTGACGCCGTTGAGCTTGTATCCGCTGGGTGAGCGGACCGCCTTGGTCTCGAGCTCGAACGGGTTGAACAGCGCGCGGGGCTCGGCGACGACGACCGCGGCACCGGGGACCTGCTCGCCGGTGAAGGCCGGCAGGTAGGTCTTCTGCTGCGCGTCCGTGCCCCATTGGGTGAGGGCGACCGCGACACCGCTGGGCGCGAGGATCGGCAGCGCCAGCCCCATGTCGCCGTGCGCGAGGGCCTCCGCGACGAGGGTGTTGGTGACCGCTCCGCGCTCGCCGGCCGCGCCGTCGAGCTCCTCGGGCACGTTGATCAGCGTGATGCCCAGTTCGGCGGCGCGCTTGGTGAGGTCGGCCGGGGTGGCGGCAGCCGCGTCCGCGTCGTGCGCGGCGGGACGCAGGATCTCGGCAGCCAACTCGCGCACCGTCTCGACGATCATCTGCTGGTCGTCGGTGGGGGTGAGGTCGAAGAAGTCGGAGTTCTTGGCCGGGCTGTCCGGAAGTCGTTTCGGTGCGCCGCTGCCGGCCACCTTCTGGAATCCGCGGGTGGCGGCTCCGAGCGTCTTGAATCCGGTCTTGGTGCCCTCGTAGGTCACGCGGTCGATGGTCTGGCGGAGGTTGTACCTCTCGGCCAGCTCGGAGCCGGTGATCTTGGTCAGGACGCGCATCGCGGCACCCATGGCGTCGCGCTTGACCGGGTTCAGTCCGACGGCGGAAGTGTCGCGCGGATCGCGCTCGGTGGGGGCAACACTGTCTTGCTTGCTCATGATCACCAGCTGTTTCTCGGTGTTCGGGCAGGGTCGATGAAGTATCTTACTTCGGAGTAAGGTTGCTGTCTACTATGGAGTAAGTTCCGCTCGCGTGCAGGTCACTGCGTCTGCGTGACGACGTCGTTGAGAGCCGCCTGGACGACGGCTCTCGTGTCGGGCGGGGACTCGACGTACACGAGAACACGCCAGGTCGGCGAGCCCCCCGCGCCGTCACCGAAGTAGCGGCTCAGCTCGACCGTGTACTTGCCGTCCTCGTTCACCGGGGTCTCCAGGTAGGACGTGTACTCGTCCACCACGACGACACGTCCCGGATCGTCGAACCACTCGGCGTCCCGGCCCGCGCGCAGCTCCGCGGTGCACCCGTCCGGGCACTCCTGGAGGACGAGGTTCACTCGTTGGCCGGCGCCGCCGCGCTCGTCGACGCACCCGCGGGCCGGGTCGTCCGGGAACATGCTGACGGTGCCGCCGAGGCAGCCCCAGGTTCCGCCCACGCGGAATGCGAACGGCCAGCCGTCGAAATCCATGGTGTAGGTGTCGTCCCAGTCATCCCAGGTGGGGCCGACGACCGACACCGGCGGGACGTCCCGCAGTGCAGAGACGTCGTCCGGGTCGTCCTCGGTCTCCGCCGCGGCCGCGACGGCCGTCCCCTCGGTGCTCCCGGCATCCAGCGAGAGACCGTCGACCTGACGGAGGGCGACCACCACGATCGCGGCGACGCACGCGAGGACGAGAACCGCCGCCACGGCCAGCACGACGAAGGCGCCGCGGTCGTGACGGCCGGGAGGGGCGGGACGGTCCGGCTCGAGGGCGCCCGCAGAAGGGGGCTCGTTCTGATGCACACGCGCACCGTAGACGAGCCGCGGTGGCTCAGGGCCGCAGGCTCGCCAGCACGGGGTCGTGGAGTCGGCCGTTGCTGGCGACGGCGCTGCCACCATGCGGACCGGGATTGCCGTCGAGATCGGTGAACCGCCCACCGGCTTCCCGGACCAGGATGTCGAGTGACGCCAGATCCCACAGTGACACCTCGGGTTCGGCCGCGATGTCCACGGCGCCCTCGGCGAGAAGGCAGTACGAGTGGAAGTCTCCGTATCCACGCACTCGCCACACCTCGTCGGTGAGCGCCAGGAAGCGATCCCTGATGCCGAGCTCCCGCCAGCCGGACAGGCTCGAGAAGGACAGGCTGGCGGCATCGAGCGCGGCGACGGACGAGACCGAGATCCGCCGCGGTTCGCCGCCGTCGAACGCCGTCCATGCGCCGGAGCCCGCCGACGCCCACCAGCGCCGGGACAGTGCGGGCGCGCTCACCACCCCCACGACGGGCACGCCGTCGTCGAGGAGCGCGATGAGGGTGGCCCACACGGGGACTCCGCGCACGAAGTTCTTGGTGCCGTCGATGGGGTCGACCACCCATTGCCGTCCGGCGACCACCGCGTCACCGCCGAACTCCTCCCCGAGGACGGCGTCGTCCGGCCGCTGCGCGAGCAGAGTGTCCCGCAGTCCGCGCTCCACGGCGAGGTCGGCATCGGACACCGGGGTGAGGTCCGGCTTGGCATCGACGTGCAGATCGAGGGCGCCGAAACGGGCGCGCGTGATCTCGTCCGCGTCGTCGGCCAGACGCAGCGCGAGTTCCAGATCGGCGGACGGGCTGGGTGCGGGCGGATCGGAGGCCATGGACGCCAACGCTAGCGGACCGGCTCGCTCCGGGAGGCCCGAGGTGGCCGGGGTCAGACCTCGGTCAGGCGGCCGGTGGAGACATCGAAGACGAACCCGCGCAGCGACGTCGTGGCGGTGACGAACGGGCTCACCTCGATCCGGCGCAGTGATTGCCGCACGTCCTCTTCGACGTCGGGGAACGCTTCGGCCGCCCACTGCGGCTTCAGCCCGGTCTCGTCCTGGATCGTCCGCTTGAAGTCGTCGTCGGTGACGACGCCGCCGTCATGGCGACTCCGTTCGTCGAGGGATTCGGGCGGGATTCGGGTGCCTCCTGCCATCGGAACCCACCCGCAGGTCACGGGGAAGGGTTCGGCGCAGCGGGATCGCAACGGTTCCTCCGCCGCCCCCGCGTGGGAGGGCACCCGCGCGAGAGCCGGTAACCTTGGTAATCGTGCAACCTGACGTATCCGCTGACATCGACGAGCTCGACACCACCCTGCGCACCGTGGAGTCGGTGCTCGACATCGAGGAGCTCCGCCGCAGAATCGACGAGCTCGAGCACCAGGCTGCCGATCCGAGCCTGTGGGACGACCAGGAGCACGCCCAGTCCGTCACCAGTGAGCTCTCGCACGCACAGGCCGAGCTGCGGCGGGCGGAGGAGCTGCGCCAGCGGCTCGAGGATCTGCCGCTCCTCTACGAGCTGGCCGAGGAGGAGGGGTCCGCGGACGCCCTCGGCGATGCGGACGCCGAGCGGATCTCGCTGCGTACCGACATCGAGGCGATGGAAGTCAAGACGATGCTCTCCGGCGAGTACGACCAGCGTGACGCGCTGGTCAACATCCGCTCCGGTGCGGGTGGCGTCGACGCCGCCGACTGGGCCGAGATGTTGATGCGCATGTACATCCGCTGGGCGGAGAAGCACGGCTACGGGGTCGAGGTCTACGACACCTCCTACGCTGAGGAAGCCGGGATCAAGAGCGCCACCTTCGCGGTCAAGGCCCCGTACACCTACGGCACGCTGTCCGTGGAGATGGGGACCCACCGCCTCGTGCGGATCAGCCCCTTCGACAACCAGGGCCGCCGGCAGACCTCCTTCGCCGAGGTCGAGGTACTGCCCGTCGTGGAGACCACCGACCACATCGACGTCAACGAGAACGACGTGCGGGTGGACGTGTACCGCTCGTCCGGCCCCGGCGGCCAGTCGGTGAACACCACCGACTCGGCGGTCCGGCTCACCCACACCCCCACCGGCATCGTGGTGACCTGTCAGAACGAGAAGTCGCAGCTGCAGAACAAGGTGTCCGCGATGCGGGTGCTGCAGGCGAAGCTGCTCGAACGCAAGCGCCAGGAAGAGCGTGCCGAGATGGATGCGCTCAAGGGCGACGGCGGCAATTCCTGGGGTAACCAGATGCGCTCGTACGTGCTGCACCCGTACCAGATGGTGAAGGACCTGCGCACCGAGTACGAGGTCAACAACCCGTCGTCCGTGCTCGACGGGGACATCGACGGCTTCCTCGAGGCGGGCATCCGCTGGCGGATGCGCGAGAACCAGGCGTAGCGGTCGCGTATGGAATCGGTGGCGATCCCGTTCACACCGGTCGAGCGGGCGCTGGACTGGGCGGCCGACACCGGCCTGGCCGTCGCGCTGACGGTGCTCACCGCAGTGCTCGTGGTCCGGTTCGTGAACTGGGGCGGCGGGCGGATCACGGACCGCATCGACGCCAACTACCGGTTGGGCGATGCGCTGGTCCGGTCCGAAGCCAGCAAGCACCGGCATTCGGTGGCCCAGGTGATCACCTGGGTCGTCATCACGATCGTGTGGATCATCGCGATCGTGCAGATCCTCGACCGTCTCGGCCTGCCGATCGGTAGCCTCGTCGCCCCCGCCACCGTGCTCGGTGCCGCCCTCGGTTTCGGTGCGCAGCGGGTGGTGCAGGACATCCTGGCCGGGTTCTTCATCATCACCGAACGGCAGTACGGGTTCGGCGACACCGTGCGGATCGCGATCACCGGAGCGGGCGACGACGCCGAAGGTGTCATCGAGGACGTCACGTTGCGGGTGACCCGGATGCGGAACTCCGACGGCGAGGTGATCACCGTCCCCAACGGGCAGATCGTGAAGGCGGTCAACCTGTCGAAGGACTGGGCCCGTGCCGTCGTCGACGTTCCCGTGCCGGCGACCGCGGACATCAACCGCGTCAACGAGGTGCTGCACCAGGTCGGTGTCGCCGCGTTCAGCGACCGGTCGCTGAAGAAACTTCTCCTCGACGAGCCCACCGTCATGGGCGTGGAGAGCCTCGGTGTCGACGAGGTCAGCGTGCGGGTGGTGGCGCGCACACTGCCCGGCAAGCAGTTCCAGGTGGGGCGGGCACTGCGGGTGCGCGTGGCCGCCGCGCTGCGCAGACAGGGGATCACCGTCACTCCGGATCTGGCCACCGACCAGGGTGAGGAGCGGGCCGAATGAGCGAGGAGCGTCGCGGCCTCGACCGATTCCTGCACCTGTTTCCGCCCTATCTGTTCGGCGGCAAGGTCCGGACGTCCACCATCGTGCTGTGCTTGCTGTGGCTCGTGGTGTTCACGTTCTACATCTATCTCAACCCGGACGCCGGGACGGAACAGGACTCGCGAGTGGGCCCCGTTCCCCAGCAGACCACCGAGCAGTACGTCCCGGAGCCGACCGAGACGGCCCCGACCACGACGCCGACGCCGACTCCCACGCCGACGGACACCACCTCTCCGCAGTCGCCGGAGCCCGGCGGGAATCCGGGTGAGACGGGGACGGGCACCACGACGACCACGACACCCGGTGGGCTCTTTCCGCAGTTCGTCCCGCCGTGGGAGACGGAAGAGACCGCGCCGCCCTCCACCGGGGCGCCGGGGACGACCGGCTGAGCAGCGCGCCCGTTCGAGGGGCTGGCCCCGACAACCCCCGTGGCTACACTGGGTCACCGTGATCAGCGTCGAGAATGTGTCGAAGTCGTACAAGCGCTCCACCCGGCCCGCGCTGGACCGGGTGAGCGTCGAGGTCGACAAGGGCGAATTCGTCTTCCTCATCGGGCCGTCGGGCTCGGGGAAATCGACGTTCATGCGGTTGCTGCTCAAGGAGGAGTCACCCACCGCCGGCGACATCCACATCTCCGACTTCCACGTCAACCGGCTGTCGGCCCGGCGGGTACCCCGGCTGCGGCAGAGCATGGGCGTGGTGTTCCAGGACTTCCGGCTGCTGCAGCAGAAGACGGTCACCGAGAACGTCGCGTTCGCTCTCGAGGTGATCGGCAAGCCCCGGACGATGATCACCCGGACCGTCCCCGAGGTGCTCGAGATGGTCGGGCTGTCCGGTAAGGCGGACCGGCTGCCCAACGAGCTCTCCGGAGGCGAGCAGCAGCGGGTCGCGATCGCCCGGGCATTCGTCAACCGCCCGCTGGTGATGCTGTGCGACGAGCCGACCGGCAACCTCGACCCGGACACCAGCCAGGACATCATGATGTTGCTCGAACGGATCAACCGGACCGGGACCACCGTGGTGATGGCGACACACGACCACCACATCGTCGACTCGATGCGACGACGGGTGGTCGAACTCGACATGGGGAGGGTGGTGCGCGACGAGTCGCGCGGCGTCTACGGCGTCGGACGCTGACGCTGCATCCCACCACCTCCCCCTCGACCCTCGAAGGACGCCGAACCTCCCATGCGTGCCAGTTTCATCTTCAGTGAGGTCCTCACCGGACTACGCCGCAACATCACCATGACGATCGCGATGATCCTCACGACGGCCATCTCCCTCGGCTTGTTCGGCAGTGGTCTGCTGGTGGTGCAGATGGCGGGGAAGACGCAGCAGATCTTCCTCGACCGTGTCGAGGTGCAGCTCTTCCTCACCGACGACATCTCGTCCGCCGACCCGGACTGCGAATCCGACACCTGCCGCACACTGCGCACGGAGCTGGAGAGCGAGCCGTCCGTGGTCTCGGTGCAGTACCTCAATCGCGAGGACGCGGTCGCGGACGCGACCGATCGGGTGTTCAAGGATCAACCGGAACTCGCGCAGTTGGTGAGCCCGGACAGCTTCCCGGCATCGTTCAAGATCAAGCTCAGCGACCCCGAGCGTTTCGGCGTCATCGAGGAACAGTTCGGAGCCCGGCCGGGTGTCGAGAGCGTCCTCAACCAGCGTGAGCTCGTGGAGCGGCTGTTCAGCGTGCTCGGCGGCATCCGGAACGCGGCCTTCGCGATCGCTACGATCCAGGCGGTCGCGGCGGTGCTGCTGATCGCGAACATGGTGCAGATCGCGGCGTTCACCCGGCGGACCGAGATCTCCATCATGCGGTTGGTCGGCGCCACCCGCTGGTATACGCAGTTGCCGTTCCTCCTGGAGGCGGTGGTCGCCGCCCTGGTCGGCGCGGTGCTGGCGATCGCGGGGCTGTTCACCGCGAAGAACCTGTTCGTCGACGACGTCCTCGCCGACGTCTACGACGCGAACATCGTCGCCCGCATCTCCAACAGCGACGTGCTGTTCGTGTCCCCGATTCTGGCGCTCGTCGGTGTCGGCATGGCGGCCGTGACCGCCTATGTCACGCTGCGCCTGTACGTGCGTGAGTAATCGGTTTGCCACGGCTCCTATGCTGGTGACGAGTAGTGGACGACGAACGTGGACTGAAAGGCCCGGATCGTGAAGGAAAAGGGCCGCAAGGTCATCGCGACCAATCGCAAGGCGCGACACAACTACACCATTCTCGACACGTACGAGGCCGGGATCGCGCTGGTCGGTACCGAGGTGAAGAGCCTGCGGGACGGCAAGGCGTCGCTGGTGGACGCGTTCGCGACGGTCGACGACGGCGAGGTGTGGCTGCGTGGTCTGCACATCCCGGAGTACACGCAGGGATCGTGGACCAACCACACGCCGCGCCGCACCCGGAAGCTGCTGCTGCACAAGCGGGAGATCGAGCACCTCGTCGGAAAGACCCGGGAGGGCAACCAGACGTTGGTTCCGCTGTCGATGTACTTCTCCGACGGCAAGGTCAAGGTCGAACTCGCCCTCGCCAAGGGCAAGCAGGACTATGACAAGCGTCAGGACATCAAGCGTCGCACCGAAGAGCGTGAGGTGACGCGCGAACTGGGCCGCCGGGTCAAGGGGATGCGCTGACCTCTGTCCTGCTCGCTCTGGTCGCGGCCGCCGCGTACGGGGTGAGCGATTTCGTCGGAGGAGTCGCGTCCCGCCGGGTGACGGCGCTGCGGGTCGTGATCGTCTCCTATCCGCTGTCCTTGCTCGTCGTCCTTGCGATCGCCCCGTTCGTCGGCGGCACGGTCTCGGCGTCGGGGCTCGTGTGGGGCGCAGTCTCCGGGATCGCGGTGGGGGTCGCCGTCTGGTGGTTCTATCTCGCCCTCGCCTCGGGGCCGATGTCGGTGGTCTCGCCGGTCACCGCGGTGCTCGTCGCCGGATTACCGGTCACGGTGGGTCTGGTACTCGGGGAGCGGCCGGGCGGGATGGCCTATGCCGGGATCGCCGTCGCGCTGATCGCCGTCGTCCTCGTCAGCCGCGAGTCGCCGGACGCGACCGCAGGCGAGGTGGCCGGCGGCCGCACCCTGAGGTTCACCCGAAACGTTGCTCTGCTCACGGTCGGCTCCGGAGTCGCTTTCGCGCTGGCGTTCGTCGCGTTGCACCGGATCGGTGACGGGGGCGGGCTCTGGCCGCTGGCGGCGTCGCGCGCGGCGGCGACGGCGGTGGTCTGGGCCGTCGCGCTCGCGGCCCACCAGTTCTCGGCTCCGCGTGGGGTCCCGCTGCGTCTGGCCGTGTACGTCAGCGTGCTCGACGTGATCGCCAATGCCGCGATGATGTTCGCGTTCCAGGGCGGGATGCTCTCGCTCGTGAGCGTCATCGGTTCGCTGTATCCCGCGGCCACCGTGCTGCTGGCGATGGTGATGCTCGGTGAACGCGTCGGCCGGTTGCAGCAGGCGGGAATGCTCCTCGCTCTCGCGTCGGTGGCGATGATCGCCGTCGCGAGTTGAGGAGCTGCGATCACCCGTCCCGGTCGACTCTCTCCCACATCTGCAGGTAGGCCTCCGCGCCTCGGCTGAGGTCGTCGACGATCTGGTCGCCGTCCTCACCCGCGGCCAGTCGCAGGCTCTCGATCCAGTCGGGGATCAGTCCGTAGTGCGCGTTTCCGTCGACGTTGACGTCGAACACGCGCTCGCCGGTCCGTTGCCGGTCCAGGTCGGTGCTCCCGTCGAACGAGGTGAACGGATACCGCACCGGGGAACTGTCGGCGTACGGGCTGGGCGCCGCCTGGGGGCCGAACCCGTTGGTGTCGGCACCGTAGCCGAACCCGAACGTGTAGTCGTCGCTGCGCATCTCCCGCGCCTCTCGCCACGATTCGACGAAGGTGTCGGCGGCGTGCGCGTACGGTGCGACGAAGCCGCCCAGTCGATAGATCCGGGCGTAGTTGCTCGGGTCCGTCCAGCTGTGGCTCGACACCACCCCGGAGTACCCGGCCTCCTCGAGGATCGCCAGAGTGTCGTCCGCGGTGCGCACGCTCATGTGGTCGATGTCGATGATCATGCCGCGGTCCATCATGGCGTGCACGGCGTAGCGACCGAGGCCGGTGAGTCCGCGCACGTTGCACGCCGGGCCCGAGGGATACACCGGCAGCGAGATCCCCGGTGGCAGCGATTGCGCCAGGTCGCCGAGATTGCCGACGACGGGACTGACCGGGTTGTCGGCGATCGGGCCCGGGCACGGTCCGGTACGCCAGAACGAGCCGGTGGACAGGGCGTTGCCGACGTTGACGGCCACGCCCTGGACGCCGTCGTCGAAACGCACGCCGCCGAGTGCGTTGTCGAACTTGTGCGTGAGAATCATCTGGCGCACGCCGAGTGCGTAGACCTCGTCGAGGTCGCGATCGATGTCGGACTCGGTGCACTGCGGGATCCCGGCCAGTTCCCGGCAGCCGAACGGCTCCGAGATCTCGACACCGAGGGTGACGGCGAGCTTGCCCTCGGCGGCCACGCGGCGTACCTCGGCGGGGGAGCTGACGATGCGGAACCAGCCGCGACCCGGCCCGCCGTACTGGGCATCGACGTAGTCCTCCAGCGCGTGCGCCGCGCGGGCCTGGATGCGGATCGTCTCCATCTCGTCGCACGGAAGCGAGGTGTGCCAGTAGATCTCGCAGAGCACCCGGTTCGACACCAGGAGGTTGGTGAAGATTCGCAGCCCGCCACGCCAGGCCCGTTCCACCCAGCGATAGTAGGTCTGCTCGTGGGTGAGGGAGCCGTGGGCCGGGAAGTCCGTGAACGTGGGCCATCCGGTGGTGTCGTGCGTGTGGAACGGGTCGCCGTGCGACAGGATGTTCTCGGCGAGGGCGGGAGCGCCGTCGCTGCCGTGATCAGGGCAGTCGGCGAGGGCGACGGTGATCCCCTGCGGATCGACCGGTGCGCCGCAATGGATGTCGCCGCCGATGAAGTCGTCCGCGTTCATGTGGACGTGGGTGTCGATGAAACCACGTACCTCGCCACCGGGCGACGACGTGGCCGGTCCGCCGACGGCGCCCACCTCGGCTTCCGGGAAGTCGGCGCAACCCTCGGTCGGGACCAGACGCAGGCGACCGGCGTCGGGGTCGGTGCCCGGATCCGTCACGGTCAGTGCGCCGCTCGCGCGGTCGACGGTCAACACCCGCCCGGAATGCGTGGCGGCCGCGGTGTGGGTGCCGTCGGTGTAGGTCAGGCGCCAGTCGGTGTCCGGAGTGAACGACGACGTGGCGACGACGGACGTGCCGCGATCCGCCGGGAGCGTCCCGTCCTGCCCGAAGAACATGAAGCGGCCGAGTTGCGCGGCCTGCAGCCGGAACCGGTCGGCGTCCGCGACCGTCGACGCGGTCGCGGCGTAGCCGTCGCCGGACCGCGTGACGAACCGGCCGGGCCCGTCGTCGGAAACCTGCGAGTCGGAGGCGATCGCGTAGCAGCCACCGGCGAGCCCGAAGACGGGGTCGGTGGGCGGGCCCTCGAGCTGATCGACGGGGGAGAGCGGCGCGGAGCCGGCGACGGTGGTTGCGGCGACCACGGTCAGTAGGGCGGCACCGAGCGCGAGGGCTGTGCGCGCGGTGACGGCACGAGAGGTGCGCCGGGTTCCCTCTGCCTTCTCCGTCTTCGCTGCCATGTTGCCCCGCCCTGTCGTGTCGGATCCGGATCAACAGGACACTAGACAAAGATGGACGATTGTCCAGGGTTATCGGCAGGATTGATCCGAACCCGCAGCTCAGGTCCTCAGGTGCAGGCGCTCGCCCTGGCGGCCGAACAGGCTGAGGATCTCGGCGGGTTCGTTGCTCGCCGTACCGAACCAGTGCGGAATGCGGGTGTCGAACTCGACGGCCTCACCGGCGGTGAGGGTGATGTCCTGCTCGCCGAGGACGAGACGGATGCGTCCGGCAAGGACGTAGAACCACTCGTAGCCCTCGTGTGTGCGGGGCGACGGCGGTCCCTCGCCGGGTTCGATGATCATCTTGTACGCCTGGAGGTTTCCGGGCTGCTGGGTGAGTGGAATAGACGTCCGCCGTCCGGACCGGTTCTCGACCTGGCGGATGCGAGGGTCCCTCGGCTGTTCCCGCACCAGTTCGTCGAGCGGCACCCCGTACGTGGCGGCGATCGGCAGGAGTAGTTCGAGGTTGGCCTTGCGCTGACCGCTCTCCAGCCGCGAGAGCGTGCTCACCGAGATCCCGGTGGACTCGGAGAGCTCGGTGAGGGTCAGGTCGCGTTCCGTACGTAGGGCGCGTAGCCGGGAGGCGACCGAGGCGAGTACGTCGTCCGTGTTCACGGGGTGCGCTGTCCCTTCCTTCGGGTGGTCGATCCTTCGGTACTTTGCCGTACTGGCAAATATACTTGCTACCAGATTCCGGTGCCGTCACGCTGGTGCCATGAACAGCAACGACGAAGCACCCCGCACCGAGAACCTCCACGACGTCGTCATCGTCGGCGGGGGCCCGGCCGGCCTGAACGCCGCCCTCGTGCTCGCCCAGGCGCAGCGCAAGGTCCTCGTGATCGACGCGGGCGAGCCGCGCAACGCTCCCGCCGCCCACCTGCACGGATTCCTCACCCGCGACGGTCTGCCGCCCACGGAACTCCTTCACCTCGGCCGGGCCGAGGTGAAGGAGTTCGGCGTCGAGTTCCTGGGCGGCTCGGTGGTGAGTGCGCGCCGCGACGGCGACGCGTTCGTCGTCGAGTCGGCGGACGGGACGCAGGTCCGGACGCCCCGGCTGCTGGTGACCACCGGCCTGCGGGACGAACTGCCGGACATCGACGGACTCGCGGAGCAATGGGGAAGGGGCGTCGCGCACTGTCCGTTCTGTCATGGCTACGAGGTTCGCGGCGAGCCGATCGGCGTCGTCGCCACCAGTGAGATGAGCGTGCATCAGGCGCTGATGGTGCGGCAGTGGTCCGAGGACGTGACCTTCTTCGTCCACACCGCGAGCGAGCCCACCGATGAGCAACTCGAGGTGTTCGAGGCGCGCGGCATCGCGGTGGTGCGCGGGCGCGTCGCCGGGATCGACACCACCGACGACCGGCTCACCGGTGTGCGCCTCGAGGACGGAACCGTCGTGCCGCGTGGCGCGGTGTTCGTCGCCACTCGCATGGTGCCGCGGGACGGTCTGCTCGCCGAGCTCGGTGTCGAGACCCAGGAGACGCCGGCGGGCCGGTTCCCCGCCGTCGACGCGATGGGGGCGACCAGCGTCACCGGGGTGTGGGCAGCGGGCAACGTGGTCGACCCGCACGCCCAGGTGATCCTCAGTGCGGCCGCCGGATACCGGGCGGCGAGTGCGATCGTGGCCGACGTGCTGGCTGCCGATATCGCGGCCGACCTGGCTCGTCTGCGGGCCCGCCGATAATCGGGATGATTCTGTGGTGGGGCCGCGTTATAGTGGGTGGCCCCACGAAAGACGTGGGGACGTACGGGGCTGAACGGTTTCGACTGCGTACGTTGAGTCAGGGGAAGCGTGTCGGTGCAGGCAGGAGACCACCGTGAGCGTCGCTGCAAACATATAAGCGCCGATTCCAATCAGCGCGACTACGCACTCGCTGCCTAAGTAGCGACTGCGTGTCTGTCAGTCCGGGTTCGCCCTCGGTCCGGGTACTGGCATCAGCTAGAGGGCTCTACCGTTCGATTCGGTCGCGGAATCGCACGGGACATCTCACAGCGACTGGGATCGTCATCACGGCTTGTTCGCGAGACCGGGAGATCCAAGTAGAGACATAGCGAACTGCACACGGAGAAGCCCTGATGAGGCGGCGGAGGACCCGGGTTCAATTCCCGGCAGCTCCACCCCAGGCCCCCGGCCGGCAGAGATGCCGACCGGGGGTTTTCTCGTGGTGTGGGGCGTCAGGGATTGCTCGTCACCTGGAATCCCGCGCCGAACACTGTGCCGTCACTCCCGGACGCCTCGTCGCGCGCCCTCAGGTCGGCGAGGATGTTCGCCGACGACGTGTAGGAGAAGGCCGGCCAGGAGGCAATGACGGCCTTCGTGATTCCGGCCCAGGTTCCCGCGGTCTGAAATCCGTTCCCGGCCGACGGGTAGTCCACGCCCGGGTCCTTCACCACCGCCGGCCCGCCGGAATCGCCGGCGACGTGATAAGCGTGAGACTGGTAGACGCCGACGGTGCCCGTGAAGCTGTTGTTGGTGATCCGCCCGTAGTACACCCCGATCTTGCCGGACACCACGAGCTGGTTGTTGCTGTTCAGTCCGGAGCCGAGCACCTTCTCCTGCGGGGTGGCCGGGTGATTGACCACGAACGGCGAGTCGATGGTGCCGTTCGGAAGTTCGTGGATTCCCGTCATCGTGATGTGCGGTCCCTGACTGGACAGAACGACCCCGTCCACGAACTCCATCACCGCGTAGTCCCTGCCGGGGTGCCCTGCGCTCCATCCGTCGGAGTCCTTGTAGTACCGCAGGTACGCGATGGGGTCCGGTCCGGGGACGGCGGGATTCCAGTCCAGGTCGTCGGCATGCCAGATCGGGACGATGTCGTCGAGGATCGGTGCGTCGTCGAGGTTCTGGCCGGTGGCCGGGTCGATCATGTCGTCGACCCAGCAATGTCCGGCGGTGATGCCGACGTCGTTGCCGTACTTGTCGGTGCCGACCGCGCCGAGGGAACAGTGGCTCTGTCCCTCGGTCCAGTCGGGCCACAGCGCCAGCCTCATCGCGTTGTGCACGGTTTTCGTGGGCTGCGCGCTCGCCGAGGTGGCGATTCCGATCGAGGTGCCGACGGCGAGTAGCGCAGCCAGGACCAGTGACGAACTTCGTGTGAGCATGATTGTCCCCCTGTCGATGTGCGTGACGCGACGCGGATGATGGTACGGCGGTACCACTTTCTGCGCAGCACGTTGCCCATGCATCCCGGGCGATCGTCGGTCCGGCAGGGCAGGATGGGGAGAAGCCAGGACGTGTCCGCGAGATTGAGGAGGATCGGTGGTCCACGAACGAGCAGGTCAACCGGCGCAACCGCAGGATCTCGAGGACCTCGCCCATCTGGTCACCGCCTACTACTCACGGATCCCCGACCCCGACGATCCGTTGCAGCAGGTGGTGTTCGGTACGTCGGGTCACCGCGGGTCCAGCCTGGACACCGCGTTCAACGAGGCGCACATTCTCGCCACCACCCAGGCCATCGTCGAGTACCGGGCGTCGCAGGGGGTCGACGGGCCGCTGTTCCTCGGCCGCGACACCCACGCGCTGTCCGAGCCGGCGTGGACGTCGGCGATCGAGGTTCTCGTCGCGAACGACGTCACCGTCCTGGTCGACTCGCGTGACCGGTACACGCCGACCCCGGCCGTCAGCCACGCGGTGCTCCGCTACAACGAGAGCAAGCCGGAAGCGCGGGCGGACGGCATCGTGGTCACCCCGTCGCACAACCCGCCCCGCGACGGAGGGTTCAAGTACAACCCGCCGCACGGCGGGCCCGCGGACAGCGACGCGACGAGCATCATCGCCGCCCGGGCGAACGAACTGCTGCGCGACGGCCTCGACGGGGTGCGGCGCATATCGTTCGATTCCGCGAGCCGCCGGGTCGAGCGGTACGACTTCCTCCGCTTCTATGTCGACGACCTCCCGAACGTCGTCGATCTCGACGCGATCCGCCGGTCGGGCCTGCGGATCGGTGCGGACCCGCTCGGCGGTGCCGCCGTCGACTACTGGTCGGCGATCGCCGACACCCATCACCTCGACCTCGAGGTCGTCAACCCGCTCGTGGACGCCACCTGGCGGTTCATGACCCTCGACGGAGACGGCAAGATCCGGATGGACTGCTCGTCGCCGTACGCGATGGCATCGCTGATCGGAAACCGGGACCGCTACGACATCGCCACCGGAAACGACGCGGACGCCGACCGCCACGGCATCGTGACACCCGACGGCGGGCTGCTCGATCCCAACCACTACCTCACCGTCGCGATCGACTACCTGTTCACGCAACGGTCGCAATGGGCCTCCGACGTCGCGGTGGGCAAGACCCTGGTGAGTTCGTCGATGATCGACAGGGTGGTCGCCGGTCTCGGCCGCAACCTGGACGAGGTCCCGGTCGGGTTCAAGTGGTTCGTACCCGGTCTGCTGGGCGGTGGGGTCGGCTTCGGCGGCGAGGAGAGCGCCGGTGCCTCGTTCCTGCGCCACGACGGACGGGTGTGGACGACGGACAAGGACGGAATCATCCTCGCCCTGCTGGCGTCCGAGATCACTGCGGCCACCGGAAAGACGCCGTCCGTGCGTTACCGCGAACTCGCCGAGCGCTACGGCGACCCGGCCTACGCGCGAGTCGACGCCCCGGCCACGCGGGAACAGAAGGCCGTGCTGGCCAAGCTGTCGCCGGAGCAGGTCACCGCCACCGAGCTCGCGGGTGAACCGATCCTGGCAACCCTGACAGCCGCTCCGGGTAACGGCGCACCGATCGGTGGTCTGAAGGTGGTCACCGAGAACGCGTGGTTCGCCGCACGGCCCTCGGGTACCGAAGACGTCTACAAGATCTACGCCGAATCATTCCGTGGGACGGAGCATCTCGCGCAGGTCCAGGCCGAGGCGCGAGACGTGGTGGCCGCCGCACTGGGCTGAACCGCAGCTTTCCCGATCCGGCCGGTGCCCTCGATCGGTGGCTGGATACCATCGGTGTCGATCATGGATACCGGCACCGCACGGCGGCTTCCCAGGGAAATCTGGATCCTGGTGTCGGCGAGTTTCGTCATCGCCCTGGGGTTCGGCATCGTGGCACCGGCGTTGCCGCAGTTCGCCCGCAGCTTCGACGTCAGCGTCACCGCTGCCACCGTCGTCATCTCCTCCTTCGCGTTCATGCGCCTGGCGTTCGCGCCCGCCAGTGGCCGCCTGGTGCAGAAACTGGGGGAGCGGCCGGTCTACATCACCGGAGTGCTCATCGTCGCGGCATCGACCGGTGCGTGTGCGCTGGCGACCGAATACTGGCAACTGTTGCTGTTCCGCTCGCTCGGCGGCATCGGGTCGACCATGTTCACCGTGTCCGCGATGGGGCTGCTGATCCGGATCGCGCCGCCTACGCAGCGGGGCCGGGTCTCCGGCTTGTATGCCTCGAGCTTCCTGATGGGCAGCATCTCCGGGCCCCTGGTCGGCGGTCTGCTCGTCGGATTCGGGCTACGGGTGCCGTTCGTCATCTACGCCGTCGCCCTGGTGATCGCGGCCGCAGTGGTGTTCTTCAGCCTGCGCCGCTCCCACCTGGCCTCGCCCGACCTCGCCCCCGCCGATTCGGCGATGACACTGCGCGATGCGTGGGGTGCGCCGTCCTATCGTGCCGCGCTGGCGTCGAACTTCGCGTTCGGTGGTGTCGTGTTCGGGGTGCGGGTGGCGATGGTCCCGCTGTTCGTCGTCGAGGCGCTGGGTCAGGACGTGGCGCTCGCCGGAATCGCCCTGACGGTGTTCGCGGTGGGGAACGCCGCGGTGCTGGTCTTCTCCGGCCGACTCTCCGATCGGTACGGGCGGAAGCCGTTCGTGATCACCGGCCTGGTGATCTGTGGGGTCAGTACCGTCGCGATGGGCCTGACCGACAACCTGGTCGCCTTCTTCGTGCTGTCCGCGACGGCCGGGATCGGCTCGGGCATCATGAGCCCTGCACAGCAGGCCGCGGTCGCCGACGTCCTCGGCGCCAAGGCCCGGGGCGGGCCGGTGCTGGCGACGTTCCAGATGGTGTCCGACATCGGCGGCGTGCTCGGTCCGGTCGCGGCGGGGCTGCTCGCCGAGTACCTCTCGTACGGGGTCGCGTTCGCCGTCACCGGTGCTGTCATGGTGGCCGCCGCCGGGGTGTGGGTCCTCGTACCCGGACGTGGCGGGACCACCGATCGGGCCGATCAGCCCTGACAGGGTGCTCGGTACCCTCGGCTCGTGTGGATTCGTGCGGTCAGCCTGCTCGCCCGACTGGGGTTGGCGGCGGTGTTGCTCGTCTCGGGCAGCATCAAGCTGAGGGACCCGACCCAGACGGTGGTCGCGGTGCGGGCGTACCGCCTGCTGGCGGAGGAACTGGTCCGGCCCGTCGCGAGCGCTCTGCCCGTCGTCGAGGTGTTGCTCGGCGTGCTGCTGCTGGTCGGCGTCGCGGTACGGATCAGCGCCGTGGCGTCCGCCGTCCTGTTCGTGAGTCTCATCGGCGCGATCGCCTCCGTGTGGGCACGCGGCATGTCCATCGACTGCGGCTGCTTCGGCGGTGGCGGCGCGGCCGAGGTGAGCGGCACGGACTATGCGAGGGAAATCGCCAGGGACGTCGGTTTCCTGGCGACGGCGTTGTGGCTCGCCGCGTTCCCACGCGCGCCGCTCGCGCTGGGGCCGGGCTCCCGGACACGGGCACGCCCCGAAATCTCAGGTGCGCCTCAGCCGACGGTGGCACAGTGATACACCGAAGAATCCCGAACTGATCGAACCCCTAGACGTCCGAGGACGGCATCGAAGTGAGTGCGAAGAACAAGTACAACCCGCAACCGGAGTCGAGCAAGTCGACGTACATCCTGGGCGGTATCGCCGTTGCGGTGGTGGCGCTGCTGGTGATCGGTGGTGTGCTGTGGCAGAACAACCGCAGCGCACCCCGCAACGACGGCTACGGCACCGTGACCAACAGTGCCGTCGAGGTGTCGCTGGGCGAGAACGGAGTGGTGACGCTGGGCCAGCCCGGCGCTCCGAACACCGTCGACATCTTCGAGGACCCGATGTGCCCGTACTGTGCGGAACTCGAGCACCGCAGTGGGCAGGAACTCGCCCAGGCGGTCGACGAGGGTCGCGTCGAGGTGCGCTACCACATCCTCAGCTTCCTCGACCGGTTGTCGTCGAGCGGCGACTACTCGACCCGCGCGGCGGCAGCGTCGCAGTGCGTTGCCGAGACGGGTGACGCGATCGCCTACTCCGCGTTCCATGCCCGCCTGTTCGGGTCGGACTTCCAGCCGGCGGAGAACGGCAGTGCCGACCATTCCAACGACGAGCTCGCGCAGCTCGCCCGCGATGCCGGAGCCACGGACGAGGCGGCGTCGTGCATCGAGGCGGGTACTCGCGTCGAGCAGGCAGCGACCGCCGCCGAGGCGGGTCGCCAGGCGTTGGCGCAGACCGGCGCCCAGGGCACCCCGACGGTCATCGTCAACGGCGAGATCGTCGACGGGCTCGGTAACCCGGAATGGGTCACCGAGATCAACTGACGGCGGGCGATCAACTGATTGCAGGCGGTCGGCCACTCAGCAACTGTTCGAGTGGTCGACCGCCTGACCTGCGGATTTGTTGGCCGTGACGCGGATGGTGTAGTTTTCTTCGAGCACGAGGAAGAAGTTTTCCGAGTGCGCGTACCGGGTCATCCGGACAACTGAACACGGGGCTATGGCGCAGCTGGTAGCGCACCACACTGGCAGTGTGGGGGTCAGGGGTTCGAGTCCCCTTAGCTCCACTTCGTTTTCCCAGTTCAGGGCCGGTATTCGTACCGGTCCTGTTCTCGTTTCACGGCCAGTGTGCCAAGAATGTGCCAACGGGCGGGAGAACTCTAGATTCTCGACCAGCTCGGCCGGCCTCAGACCGCCTTTTCGGTCCCGCCGAACATCGCCGACGCGGATGCCGACGTTCGAGATCACGGCCCGCCGATTCGACGCCGGGTGGCATATCGGCCTGTGCCGGACCGCGATCCGTTCGGCGGGCCGTCGCCTCGACGGCATCGCGTCCCGTGCCGCCGCCTATGACCGTCTCGCGAACAGGGCAAGCTTCGCCTGATCCGGTACAAGTGCGAGCGGCGCTGACCCCCGAAGCTGATTCCAAAGTCGGCGACTCGTCCCGCCGTGACCGAGGACGCCGGGGCGGTGGTCCGGCTGTGCACCGCACCGCCCCGGCGTCCCCCGGACACCGGAGAGGCTTACCGATGCAGTTCGCCGAGACCGAGCGCGAGCGCATCGCCGTCGCCTTCCACGAGGCCGGGCACGCCGTCGCGGGCGCGCTGTCCGGGGCGCGGATCGTGTGCTGTGTCCTGACCGACGACCCGGCCGCGCCGGGGCGCACCGAATACGCGGAGCTACCCGAGCACGCGGAAACGGGCGGCAACCTACGCCGGCCGTTCGCCGAAGCTCGCCACAGCCCGGCGCTCGCCGACATTGGCGCGGCGCTGTCCGGCACCTGCGACGGCGACGAACTCGCCGAACTCGGCGGCGGCCTTGCGCGCGATATCGAGCCGTTGCTGTCGGCGGCGTGGCCCGCCGTCCGCGCCTTGGCGGCCGACCTGTTCCGCGACGGTCACGCCGGGCACGGTGACGTGCTCCGCGCGCTCGGGGCCACCTCTGACGACGATTTGCCCATTATCCGCAGCCTGATCAAGGCGAAGGTGTGGACACCGCCGACCGCAGCCTGACCGCCGACAACCCCCGCTTATCGGCGGCCAGAGAATCGGCGAACTCGCGGAAATTAGCCGTTCCTGACCGTGCCGTCCCCGATGCTGTGACCGGCCGAAATGGGTCGGACTATGCCCGTCTACGCGGGTGTCCGTAGTCGTTGCCGTCTTCGGATTCCGCCTATCCGGCGGACAAGTAGACTAGGTGGACACTGCACGGAGGGAGAACCCCATGAGCAGGCAGAATAGGCGCGCCGATGCTCTCAGGCGGTTGTCTGCGCGCTACGGAGTCGAGGGCGATGACGCAGCCCTGGTTGGAGCCGCGCTCGCGGCCGTGCACCGCAATGTGTCCGAGCGGGGCGAGCTGTCGGAGGACGCCGCATTCACGGAGGTCGAAGCCGAAACTGAGCGCATACGGCGAGAACGCCGCCAGGGTGCAACGCCCGGTAGTCGGAGGGTAACGGATAGTTGACCGTCGTCCTTGTGCTGGACACCAACGCTCTCATAAGCGCAGCTCTCAGTCCCAAAGGCCACTCCGCGCAGCTCATCGAACTCGCTCGGCGTGGCCGAATTTCCCTCATCATGTCGTACCATCTGTGCGACGAACTGGAGACCCGGCTGGAACGAGACAAATTTCGGCGTTGGCTCTCGCTTGATGACGTTCGTGATTTCGTCGACGCCGTGAGCGTCGTGGCCGACTGGATCGATGACCGGCCCGACAAGGAGATCCCGCTCGTCTGCGATGACCCAGATGACAACTATTTGGTTGCCCTGTTCCAGGATTCAGACGCGACGATGTTGGTGAGCGGCGACAAGGCAGTGCTGCGGATCGACTACCCCGGCCTGGATGTGCGTAGGCCCGCGGCAGCTATGGAGGCACTGGACTTTGTTCACGAATGGGGCGAGGGCTACATGGAGGGGTCGGAAGATCGATCCTTCGCGCAGATCGAGGCCGAAGGCAACCGGGGAATCTTTGCGGCCTATTCAGGTTTTGCGATGGTCATACGCGAACCGAATGCGCGCGACCTCCTCCAGTACGTTGTGGTTCCCGAGACATTGCGGCATTTCCGCAAGCGGAGCTCACTGGAGTGGATACGCAGGGAGCTGACCGCGCGAGGTATGGCCACACGACCCATATACGCCTCACCGGATATTGCGTATATCAAGCTCCCGCCAGACCCCGGAACGAGTCTTCGCGCGGTCGGCGCGGTCGCTCTACCGACAGGCACCATCTTCGCCACGATGCAGCGGTGCCCAGATCTTCCAGATCTACCCGGCGCTGACTTCGATCACTGGCGGGTATTCGGAATTGGTGGCTTGGTCGAACCCGAACGAATCCGGCCACGACCCACACGGACTAAACCCGAGGCCACGTAATGCGTTGTCCACCAACACACATGACACGCATTAGGTACGCCGATACATCCCCTTCGCACTGGCAGCACGCGTTGCTGCGGGCCGAGCACTGTGGTTCCCCAGCGCATCCACACTTGCCTCCGTTCGCGAACATGCCGACCAAATGATGCGCAGGGCGCGCCGCGACCTGACTGCCGGAGAACTCGGGAAACTCGCGCGACGGGTCGGCGTGATCCCGGCTTAACCTGCGCGGCGGCGGCGTACGAACCGGCTAAATCCAGCCGCCATGCTTCGAGTGAGTACCGGTGCCGGCGTCCGGCCGATTGATGGTGAAGCCGAGTTGGCTGCTGCGAGTTTTCAGCGCACGGCGAATCTCGCGCTTTGATACTCCGCGCAGACGCCACTTCTGGCCGAGTTCGATGGTGTCGGTGAGCACTCGGTTCAGCAGCGGTATCCCTGAGATGAGGTCGACTCCTGCTGCTTCGACTTCGGCGGGAAGGTTCACCGAACCGCCTTCACCTATGTACTGGGTCACACCGCCCCCTGCCATGAAGCCCATCTCCATCGTTCGTACAAGGACCTCTGAAGCCGAATCTCTGGGAGTTGGCCGAACCATCGAGAGCTTGAGTAGGTCCATCCAGATCTTCTTGACCTCGGTCTCTGCGGCGTCCGTGTCAGTCTCCGCCAACTCACCCGCATCCAGCACGCGGCGGAGAACAGCGCTGAGTTCGTTGACCCAGAAGTCCAGTTCATTCGCGTTGCTGTCGTTACGGGTCTTCCTGAGAGCCAACCATGCGCCGAGCCACACGGTGCCAAAGGTGACCAGTCCGCTGCCGAGGACCTGACCGAGAGTTATCCACAGCCTGAACCATTGATCGGGTTCCATGAGCGGGCAGACTACAGCCAGATGGGGCGCGCTACCTTGAAACTCGGCACGAAGTAGCAGCTCGCATTGGAGCGGTGCGAGATCGGCATCAATTGCCCAGGTCAGGCGGTGTATCCAGTGTGCCGACAGTGTGCTAAGACAGGCGCGAACACAGTGGAAAGGGCGGTACAGCCTGGACGCCGTACCGCCCCTGACGTGGACAGACTGGACGGAGCCCCGCCCGCTGGACATCCCTTGCGTCATCGGCAGTGTGGGGGTCGGGGGTTCGAGTCCCCTTAGCTCCACCCATTTCGCATGCTGGAAGACTTGACATAGGACGATGTCGGTTCCGGTATCAGGGCGGCGAACGGCTCGGCGAGTCGATCGCCGCCCTTCGCCTTCGCTGACATCGATGCGCGGTTGCGACCCGGACGGTCCCTCTTCAGAGCCACGGGTCGAGGGCGTGTTTGCCGTGGGTGTCGCCGGCACCGAGTTGTGCCAGCAGCATTCGGCCCATCGGCCAAGGGGTGGACCTCGGGAGTGCCGGGCGGGCACACGCCTGCGGCGACGAGTGCCTCGAGTTCGAGCAACAGACCCTGGTAGATCGATGGAGCATCGGTCGCGAGTGCGCCGATGTGTAAGCCTTTGATCTGCACCTGGTGTGAGAAGGCGAGGTCATGGGTGCTGACAGTGGTCTCGCCCGAGGCTCCACCGAACACCACGATGCGCCCGGTGAATGGCCTGGTCACCACCAGACTGGTCCGGAAGGTCGCTCGGCCGACCGATTCCAGCACCAGATCGACGCCACCGGCAGTGCGGGCGATCTCGTCGGCAAGATCAGGGCGACGGCTGTCGAGGACGTGGCCGGCACCGAGAGCGTGGAGAACGTGGTGCTTCGAGGGCGAGGCGGTCGCGACGATCTGGGCGCAGTAATGGGAGGCAAGCCGCACGGCAGCCTGCCCGACGCCACCCGCGGCGGCGTGAACGCGCACCACCTCGCCGGCTCTAGTACCGCCGAGGGGCTTCAGTGCCGCCAGAGCCGTGACCCAGTTCAACACCAAGCCGATCGCCTGGGCATCACTCCACCCGAAGGGGACGGGAAGTGCGGAATCGGCTGGCATCACCATGTACTGCGAGAAGGCGCCGGGTCCGGTACCGACGACGTGAGTGCCGATCGGAAAGGGGTTCTCGACGCTGGGCCGACCGCACCGCCCCTGCCGGGGGTGTTTTCGCTGCGATGATCTCCCATGCCCCGCAACCTAAGAGGTTGACGCTAAACGCCCGGGGACGATCGGCCCCTCGTCCTCGTAGTACCTCAGCGATCGGGCGCCGACGCAGCTCGTCCTCGAGGCATCGCTGATTCTCATACCCTCTCAACGTCGACGGATACTCCGTCTTCCGGGCAGGCAAGCGCAGTAGTGCGCACAGCCGCTACTGCGCTGTCAGCGTGTGACTACTGGCTACTGCATTCCGACAGCGGTGTCGACAGGTTGTCGCAGCAGGGTGCGCAGCTTCTCGGGAGCGACCCTCCGGAAGTCACTGAAGTAGACCTCGTGGTGCTTGCCGCTCAGGCGCAGACCGTGCTCGGGGATGAACTCGTGGTGCATCCGGTCGAGGACGGCGGCCTCGTCGTCGAACGGGCCGATGTGCAGCGTCTGCACGCAGCGTCCCTCGGACAGGGCGATGAGGCGCACATCGCCGAGGCGGGCGGGCGGATTGCTGGATCCGACCCGTTCCACGGCGGTATCCACCGCGTCTTGGTCGAGCCAGTCGGGGACCATGAGCATCATGGTCCAGTCCCACCGGGACTTGTCGCGCGATGTCGTGAAGGAATCCATGTCCTCCGCCCACCACAGACCTTCCAGCGGGGGCACGACATAGTCGCGACCGAGGTCGCGCTTGCTGGCGAACTTCAGCTTGTACGCCACGGGGTAGAGGGCGGCCAGCGCGTCGGTGTAGGCGGTGGAAGTGTTCGGATCGCCGTGTCCGTCGACCGTCAAGTACCGCATGACCGGAACGTCGACCATCCGGAATTCGCCGTGCCTCGCCTGATAGCTGTCGAGGGACTTCTTGAAGTCGACCTTGTCAGTCATCGGACCCCTGGACTCCGGAGGCGAGCCACGACCTCTTTCGTTTCCTGAGGCTCGGTGACCAGGAGAACATTTCGTGAGTAAGCCCGCAACGAGAGCGTCCAGGTTCGGTCCCGGTGGCGAAATGCTCACCGGGCTGAGGAAATCAGTTCGCAAGACCTGTCTCACCGTCGCGCTACCGTCGAGCCAGGAGGAGGTATGTGATGTCCGTAACGCAGTTGTATCCGCCTGGTGTGCCGTGTTGGATCGAGGTGGCCACGCCTGATGTCGTCGGGGGCGCGTCGTTCTACGGGGAGTTGTTCGGGTGGCAGTTCGATTCCGGGGTCACGGCGCCCGACGGCGGGACCTACGTGGTCGGCTCGGTCGAGGGTGGGCAGGTGGCCGGCCTGGTGCAGCCCGAGGGCAAGGCCGCAGCCGGCTCCTGGCGCACCTACGTGCGGGTGGCCGATCTCGATGCAGCGACCACCGCCGTCGTAGAGAACGGTGGCGCCGTACACACCCCGGCCGTGGACGTGCCCGGCCTGGCCAGATCCGCCCTGTTCACCGACCCCGCTGGAGCGGTGTTCGGTGTGCGGGAACTGGCCGGGCATCGTGGGGCCGAGCGGGTCAATGCCCCGAACACCTGGAACTTCAACACTCTTCGTACCCCGGATACTGCCGTTGCGACACGGTTCTATGGTTCGGTGTTCGGCTGGCTGGCCACCGTCGCGGATTTCGGGTTCGCCACCGGGACGATGTGGTGCCTGCCCGGGTACGGGGACTTCCTGGACACCCGCAATCCGGGCTGGAAACAGGGGCACATCGATGGCGGATCCCCGCCAGGATTCACCGATGCGGTGGGCTGGCTCGAGGAGGTCGAGGGTGGCGCGGACTGGAGTGTGGAGTTCACTGTCGCCGACGCCGCGCGTACCGCGGAACGCGCCACCGAGCTCGGTGGCGAGGTGTTGTCGGGCCCGTTCGACGTCGGGGGGACCGGTTCGGCCGTGCTCGCCGATCCGTCCGGTGCGCGGTTCACCGTGAACGATTACGGCTCGGCTGCCGGGTAGCGGGACCGGCCGCTCGGCCGGGCACCGGGCCCGGCACCGGCCACGTCGCACTCACCACCACAGGTCCGTGGAGCCCTGTGGACCCCAAGTGTCACGAGGAGACCACTCATGTTCATACCGTATCGTGATACGGTATGAACATGAGTGAAGGTGGATCGCCGCGAACACGGCGTGCGGGCGGGGCCAGGCGGGCGCAGGTGCTGACCCAGGTCGTGGAGGTGTTGTCCGAGCGCGGGTATGCCGCGACCCGGTTCGCCGATGTGTCGCAGGCTTCGGGTGTTGCGGTGTCGACGTTGCAGGGCTACTTCGGGTCGCGTGAGGACATGCTGGTCGAGGCGCTCCAGGGCGCGACATCGGGCGAGGTCGAGGCCCTGGCCGAGCTGGCAGCGGGGTTCGAGGACCCGTGGCAGCAGTTGGTCGCGCTGGTCGATCGGGGACTGTCCACGCCGGTGGCGACGTGGCGGATGCTGATGGAGTTCTGGACCGCTGCCGCTCACGACGCCGAGTTGCGCGCCCACGCCGGTGCACTGGCCGAGCAGTATCGACAGCCGTTCCTGGAGTCCGTGCAGCGCGGCGTGGACTCGGGATCGTTCTCGCCCCGGTTCGGAGTCGCGGCAGTCGTCGATGTGATGGTCGCGACCATGGACGGTCTGCTCTACCCGTTGGTGCTGGATCACCGGGCCTCGGCCGATCTGGACTATCGCGATGTGGTGCTGGCACAGCTCGCCTTCGCACTGGGGACCGACGCATGACGGTCCTGGTGACAGCGGCCAGTGGGAAGGTCGGCCGGGAAGTCGCGGCGCAGCTTCGGGCTCGCGGTGTGGAGCTGCGGGCGGGGTCCCGGCGCAGCGACGTCCCGCTGGATTGGAGCGATCCGGCGACTTGGCCGGCGGCGCTGGACGGCGTGGACCGGGTGTTCCTGATCGTGCCCGGCGGCGACGACGGTCACCGCTCGGTTGCCGGTCTCGGCGGCGCGGTGGTCGAGTTCCTCGACCTGGCGCAGCGTCGGGGGGTGGAGCGCGTGGTGTTGATGACCGCGCTCGGGATGGAGTACGCCCCTGCCGAGGTCGAGCAGCGCGCGGTGGAACTGCACCTCCAACGCAGCGAACTCGCGTGGACGATCCTGCGTCCGAACTGGTTCTTCCAGAACCTCACCGACGGACCGCTGCGCACACTCGCCGAGGCACACGGCGGTGCGCTGCGCCTACCGACCGCCGACGCGGCGGTCAGTTTCATCGACACCCGCGACATCGCCGCCGTGGCCGTCGAAGCGCTCCTCGCCGACCATCACGGCCGCGAGTATGCGCTGACCGGGCCGCAGAGCCTGACGTTCTCCGAGGTCGCCGAGGCATGCCGGGACTCACCGATGCCGGTGAACGCCTATGAGCCGGTCTCCGAGAAAGACTTCCGCCGCGCGGCGCTCGGCCTGGGCTGGCACCCGGACTATGTGGACACCGTCAGCGGCCTCTTCGCCGTGATCGCGGCGGGTCACGCTGCGCCCGTCCTGCCCGATACGGCCGAGGTGTCGGGCCGTGCGCCGCGGTCGCTGGCGGAGTTCATCGCGGCCCCGCGATGAACTCCGCCAGCGAATGCGGCGTTCGAGGGAGTCCTTGTCGATCAGTGGTCCGCCGTCGGCCGACGAAGAACGCCCAGAGCTTGCTCGACTACCTCGGGAGCTTCGAAGACCCGATCTTCTGGGGCTGATCGATGACCGGCCGACCGGTGGGGCCCCGATTCAGCGAGCGTCGTCCGTCTCGCTGTGTGAGGACGAGGCCACGGCGTGCGCCGGGCGCTCCCGCAGCATGATCGCCGTGACGAGAGCGAGTATTCCGATGACGGCGGCGGCAACGAGCGCGGCCAGGTTCAGCCCGGCGGTGAGGGCGTCCTGGGCCGAGTCGATCAGCTCCGAGGCCGTCGGAGCAGGCAGATCCCGCGCGATTTCCGTTGCGCCGGTGAGGGAATCGTCAGCGCGGCCGGCGGCCTCGGCCGACAGACCGTCGGGGAGGTCGATCCGACTTCGGTAGACCGCCGCGCCGAGGCTTCCCAGGAGTGCCACGCCGAGCGAGATGCCCAGTTCGGTGCCGGTCTCCGACATCGAGGCTGCCGAACCGGCTTTGGCCGGCGGTACCGATCCGACCACCAGATCGGTGCCCAGCGCCGAGATCGGGCCGCCGCCGAAAAACACGAGGGCGATGCCCGCGACGACGAGTGCGAGCCCCGCACCGGGCTGGGCCGCGGCGAGCATGACGTAGCCGGCGACGGCGCCCAGCAGCCCCGCCGCGACCACACCGGCGGCCGAGAATCGGGCCGCCAGGCGGGGAGCGGCCAGTGCGCCCGCCACGCTGGCGACGCCGGTGGGGATGAGCCACAGGCCCGCGGCCAGGGGCGAGAGGCCTTCGACGAGTTGCAGGTACTGGGTGGCGAGCAGGTAGAGCCCGCCACCGGCTGCGGTGCTGATCAGGATGGCCAGCAGCGCCGTAGTGAATGCGCGGTTCGCGAACAGGCCGAGGTCGACCAGCGGGTCGTCCAGAATGCGTTGGCGGCGCACGAATATCACGGCGAGCGCGGCCGCAGCGGCCATCGAGCCGACCGCGACGGTCGAGGGACCGTACGCGGCGATCTGCTTCAGTCCGTAGACGAACGGGAGGATCGTGGCCAGTGACAGGACGACGCTGGGTAGGTCGAGACGGACGGCACGGGTGGCGCGGTACTCGGGCAGCAGCAGGGGAGCGGTGACGAGCAGCAACGCCATGACGGGCACCGCGAGGAGGAAGACCGAACCCCACCAGAATGTTTCGAGGAGCAGGCCGCCGACGATCGGACCGAGAGCCATGCCGGACATGAAGCAGGAAATCCAGATCGAGATTGCCACGGTGCGCTGACGCGGCTGGGCGAACATGTTGCTGATCAGAGCCAGGGTCGAGGGCATCAAGGTGGCTCCGGCGATGCCGAGCAACGCCCGAGTTGCGATCAGCATCGCACCGCTGGTCGAGAAGGCTGCCACGATGGAGGCGACGACGAAGACGAGGGCGCCGATCATCAACAGCCGCCGCCGACCGATGCGGTCGCCCAGCGATCCCATGGTGATCAGGAAGCCGGCGATCATGAACCCGTAGATGTCGATGATCCACAACTGCTGGGTGCTGCTGGGTTGCAGATCCGCGGCCAAGGCCGGTGCGGCGAGGTAGAGCACGCTCATGTCGAGCGCGAGTACCAGCGTCGGCAGCGCCAGAACGGCCAGCCCCACCCATTCCCGCGGCCCTGCCGCATCCCGTGGCCCGCGGTGGATCGTCTGCTCACTCATGGCACCGATCACACCGCGAACGAGTGGGACTGTGAATCTCCCGGAGTCTCGATTCGATACGTCAGGCACTACCGTGAGCGATCCGGTCCGAGGGTGCCGAGCAGAGCAGGACGGTCAGTTTCACCTGCGCGGGACACCCACGGCGGTAGGCTCACGGCTATGACAGCCGGGCCCGGGGGCACGTCGCGAGGCCAGCACGAGGAGGAACTGTTCAAGCGCCTCGAACAGCGCCTGGATTCGCTCGGTCTCCTCACGGATTCGCGCAGCGGACGCGGCCCGACGGAACGGTCGATGCTACGGACCTTGGCGACGCGTGAGCGTCCGCTCGCCGACCGGGACGGCTTCGTACAAGCGCACCGTGGACTCGCCCGCGGGCTGGAGGCGCTGTTGCTCAATGCCCGGAGGGCCCCGACTCTGTCCCGCCGTTTCGGACCGTTGCGCGCGCTGATGACACCGATGGTCGCTCTGGTGGCCAATTGGATTCAGTTGCGCCATGCCCGCGTGGTGATGCGCAACGTGCGGTTGCTGTACGCGTTGCGGGAGGCCAACAGTGCGTTGATCTCGCCGGAGCATCTGGCCCTGCGCCGGGCCCGCGCACAGATGCAGACGTTGTGGGACATGAACAGCACCCAGCTCGGGCTTCCGGTGTTCCTGATCAGCGGCGCCTTCGTGTCCGGCCTGTTCGGTCTCCTCCGTGCGGCGGTCACTCCCGCCTTCGGCAGTGCGCCTGTCGCCGCGGTGGTTCTGGTCGTCGGCCTCGCCTTTCTGACGTTGTTCGCGACGGCCTTTCTCCTGGGCGCCTCGATCGCCAAAATGCGTATTCGGCTGGCAATCACGGCGCCGCTGGAAGCGGTGTACCGCGCGGTGGGCTCGACCACCCGACCTCCGCGCGATCGCTGCTATCTGGTCGCACTCGTTGCGCTGGCATTGTTCGCCGCGGTGGTTGTCGCGATCCCCACCGGGGTCTACCTCCTGGCTCGGTCCTAGGGGTTGCGCCCCAAGGGATTACATCTAGGACGGCAGTCCGGCGAACGCGAACGGCTCGGTGGGCACGAAGGCATCCGATGCGTTCCGTGCTCTCCCGGACGCGTGTAGATCGGCGATATCGAGACGGCCGACCGGCGCGCCTTCCGACAGGTCGAGTTCACTCAGCTGCACCCAGAACACTCCCGGTGACATCGCGGAATCGTAGAAGTAGGTCAGATCCTTGTGGTCGGCGACCGTCCGCCAGCGAGTCGACGAGATATTGGGCTGGTCGGGAGTGCTGATGCCATACGGCACGGAGACATTGCGAATGACGCTGAAGGCGATCGCGGTAGCCTCGTGCCTGTCGCTGACCTGTGGCACGGCGTTGACGTAGAACCGGGCCCGGGCGAAGCGATCCGCGGCGCGATTGGTGCCCGGCAGCATCACCGTGCCGCCGATCTCCTCCCAATACGAGCTGATCGCCAATTGCTCGTCGAAGGTGGGCGAGTTCGTCATCACCTGGTAGGTCCGGTCGTGGTGGACGACCAACTGCCCCTCGATGTACTCGAGGATTGCGCTGTCGCCCGAGGCATCGGAGATCGACAAATGCATCGTCGCCAGCCGATCTTCCCCCGGGACGGCCGCGGTGAACACCACGAAACTCTCGCGCTCGAGTTCGGCGACCGCCTCGGCGACGGTGGCGAAGTTGTCGAGCACGTACTGAGCCCACGCTGCCAGGGACAGGTGCGGCTTGTCCGAATCATCGGCTGGGTAGCTGGACTCCACCAGCCACAGCACATTGGCGACCAGGCCTGCCTCGTTGATCCCGTCGGTGGTGGCGATGTCGTACGCGCCGGCGATCACACTGCCGTAGCGGGACGTCCACGTCAGCGATCGCGGCCCGGCGGCACCGTCACGAGCGAGACCCCGGGGAAAGACCCACAGATTGGTTCCGAGTTCGGACTTCCAGTCCATGCTGCGCGCGGTGAGGATGCGACCCTCGGGACCTTGATACAGAAGCCGTGTGCACATCGGGCAACCCTTCGATCCGTCGGGGGAACCACCTGCTACCGAACAATTGTGACACGTACCACGTCGCGTCGTCTCGGTCGTCGGCAAACTGGAGCGACACCGCCGGCCCGACACCGAGAACAGCCCGGCGTCGAGAGCAGCAGGAATGAGCGCATCCAGTGCCTCATGGAGATGGACCCGTGTCCGCTACGGACGCCGCGCGTGTTCGTTGTTCTCCGGCCGTGTGACTACCTGTCGTCGCGCGGCGACGCGACGTGGATCGTCGTCCGGGAGCGAATCGAGCCGAATCCGGCGCGGGTGGGCGGCGGAGCCGGTCACCAGGTACTTCTGGCCGGGCCGTACGCGCTCCGCCTCGGCGAGCACCTCCGGGTCGGGCACCGCGTGCGGTGCTGGGTCGTTGTCGTGGAGGGCTTCGCGCACGATCCGTCGCGGATCGTACTGCTGAAGATCGAGCGACTCCCAGGTGGTGCGGTCCAGGGACACCCCCAATTCGTCTTCGGCGGTGCTGCGGGTCTTCTCGACGAGGTCGCGGAAGGCGCGGATCGTCCGGGCCAGTTGGTGCGCGTAGAGCGGAAGGCGCGAGGGGCCCAGCACGACTGCCGCGAGAAGAGCGACGACGAGCATCTTGTCGAAGGTCAGACCGAACATACGAATTCCCTACTCACGAGGTCGGATCGAGACGGTGCGCCTCGCCGGTACGGCGCGCCACTCGACGGTCGTGCACCTGGGCGACGAGCAGCGCGGCGCCGAACAGCAACGACATCGGGACCGCCACCAGGAACATCGACAGGACGTCGGCGGCCGGCGTCACCAACGCACTGAACAGCGTGATGAGGACGACGATGACTCGCCAGCTTCGACGGAGCTTCTGCGCGGACACGATCCCGAGGAAGTTCAGCATCACCATCAGCACCGGCAGGACGAAGGCGATGCCGGTGGCGAGCACGATCTTCATCACGAAGTCCACGTAGTAGGGGGCGTTGAGGATCGTGCTGTCCTGATCGGAGGACAAGCCGGTGAGCATGCCCACCATTCGCGGAAAGATCAGGAATCCGAACGCGCAGCCGGCGACGAACAGCGGCACTGCCGCCGCCGAGAAGCCGAAGGCCTGCTTCTTCTCTCGGCGGGTGAGCCCCGGCGCGACGAAGGCGAACAGCTCCACCAGCCAGACGGGGCTCGCCAGAATCACCCCGGAGAACATGGCGATCTTCACCTTCAGGTCGAACGCTCCGGTGACGGTGTCGTAGTTGAGGCTCGCGTCGCGGGAGCGGGCGAGATCCTCGATCGGGCCGCGCAGGACGTCGAGAACCTGATCGCCGAAGACGAAGCCGAGTACGACGCCGACGATCAACGCTCCCGCCGCACGAGTGCCGCGGCGCCTGGCTTCACGGAGATGATCGGAGATCGGCATGGCCCCCGGTGTGACGGCGGCCCCCGGCGTGACGGACGCCGCCGTCATGACGCCCGGCGGTCCGCTGCGGTCGCGAGGTCGGTGGGTTGCCCGTCCGCCGAGCCGGGTTCGTCGTGGACCTCGTCCTTGAGGATCCGGACGGATTGGCCGACGCTCCTGGCGAGCGCGGGCAGTTTGGTCGACCCGAATACGAGTACGACGATCGCCAGGATGACGAGGGCGTGCCAGCCGGTGAGATTGTGCAACATGAGGGTTCTCCTGGGGTGAGGTGAGGTGAGGTGTGGGGGATCGGTCAGTTCGGAGGTGCGCCCGGGGGCGGCCCGCCGTCACCCGGAGGCCGACCGCCGCCGGGTCCTGCCCCTCCACCGGGACCGCCGGGCGGGGCACCGGTGGCCGCCGGCTCCGTGGTCGTGTCGACAGCCACCGGGAGTGATCCGACGTAGCCGGAGTCCGGGTCACCGGAGAAGGTGCCCATCTGGAGCTCGTAGCCGTCGCCGAAGACGTTGTCGTTCTCCAGTCCACCGATCGCGGCCAGGTTCCTCGCGGAGCCCGCGTAGGTCTCGAGCTGATACACCTCGTCGAGCATGTCCTGCGGGAACGCCACTTGCGAAGTGGCGATGGCATTCTCGACGTCGGTCGCCGAGTCGCCGTCGGGGTAGATCTCGAAGTGGATGTGCGTCCATCGGCCCGTATAGCAGCCGGGAACGATCGTCTCGAGCGTCACCTGGCCCTCGGCGTCGGCGATCTGAATCCCGCGCAGGTAGGTTTCGTCCTCGACCCCTTCCGAGTACATCGAGTACAACCCGGCGGCGTCGCACTGCCACGCGTACACGGCGACTCCCTCGAACGGGACGTTGTCGTTCGCCATGTCGGTGACCGTGAACGTGAACGACAGGGGTGTTCCGTCGACGGTGGTCCCGCCGTCGAGGCTCGAGGTGAGGTCTCGGCGGACCAGCCCCGATTCTTCGAGGACGTTGACACCGTTCGTGCCGTCGGCAGGGTAGGGACCGTTGGTCTCCTCCGGGATTTCCTCACTCGCGGTACTCGACGCGCTGGTCGTGGTGGTGCTCGAAGTTCGCGCCTGCCCGCCCGAGCAGGCGGCGAGCGCCAGCGCGCCGGCCCCCACGCCGAGGACGCTCAGCACCCGGCGACGGGTGACCAGGGTCGCGATGTCGAAACCTGCTCCCTGATCGACGATCTCGTCACCGGGCCGCACGAGCAGGCGTCCCTCGAACACCGGGCCGTCAGGGCTCTCTTCCGGATCGGGAATGTGGTTCATCGGTGGTTCCTCCTGGGGCTGGTCGATTACCGATGACTTCGACTCTGCGCCCCGGAACGGCGAACTACCTGTATCCCGGCTGGGAGCTTCCTGTGAGCCATCCGATGAGGTCGTCGGTGACGAACTCGGACTCGGCGGCGAGGTCCGGGCCGATCCCGCCGAGGTCGCACCGGAACACCTCTGCCGACGTACGGCCGGTATCGGGGTCGAAACCCGGCCCCGGCGCACGCATGAACAGGCCGCGGCCGCCACCGTCGTCTCCGACGAGTGCCCACCCCGGCGCGTACTCGGCGATCTCGAACGTCGTGTTCCGCTCGGCCAGGGAGTGCGGTCCGTAGATCGCGACGCCGTCGGGCCGATACAACCCGGGAGTCGCCGACCACAGTTCGGCCATCGCCGGGTTCGGCGGGTCGGAGAGGGGACCCTCGTGGGCGGCGAGCTCGGCCGAGGTCGCCGGGTCGCGGGTCGGCTGCGGTTGCTCCGCGCACATCTGCACCCACCGTGCGTACAGCTCGGAGGCCGGATTGAGGCGACGGACGAACCCGGCGTCCGTCTCGTCCGGGGGCATCGTCGCAACCGTCACCAGCACCCCTGCCCGCGCGGCGCCGTTGCCGAAGAACCCCTCGGAATCGAGTAGACGCAAGGCGTGCTCGAGGGAGGCGAGCCGGACACCGGCCTCACGCTCGAACTCCGCTGCGTTCGTCAGTTCGTGTAGGTGTCCGCGGCTCTCGAAGGCCCGCGCGACCTGGCCGAAGTGCTCGTCGTATCCCCACACCGCGTACGGTCCGGCGGCCAGATCCCACGGGCCGATGCCGTCCCGGTTATCGGCCTCGACCGAGCAGGCCGACAGGTACGGCGCCCGCAATTCTCCGCTGGCCACGAGGGCGAACGTGTAGAAGCGGTCACGGTGGGCAGCTCGCAGGTCGGTGATCGCGGCACGAGTGGCACCGGCGACGGCGCGGCTCAGCTCGGCGTCCGGTACCGGACGGACCGCCGGGGCAGATTCCGGGTCGCCGGCGAGGATGTTCGCGAGCCTGTTCGCGGCGATTCGATTCGCCTCGGCGGGCGTCTCGTCACCGATGCATTCGTGTACCGAATGCCTGATTGCCGCAACAGATTCCAGTACGGATTCCAGCAACCTGGTCACCTGACGATGGTCGTTGCCGAACAGTTCGACATCGACCATCGGCTCGCCGGTGTCGATACGGCGGAGTACCTCGGAGAGTCCGATTCCCAGCGTGCGGTGCAGGGCCATCAGCAGCTCAGCGGGCGCAGGGGCCGTCACCACGACACACACGCGCACCGCGGAGGGGTCCGCCGTCATCGGTCCTCGGCCTCCTGCGGTGCGATGTCGCACTCCGCGACGGCGAAATCCTCGAGGGCGGGCTCGAGCAGGCCGAATGCCCGGGCCGATTCGGCGGCGACCGTCTCGGCGATCGCCTCACCGGGCAGCCCCTGGAGAGTGAGCTCCTGGATCCGCTGGAACAGGACGTGGTGGACCGCGCCGAGGAGCGCCGCGGCGGTGCGGACCTCGATGTGGGTCCGCGGCAGGCCGATGGCTTCCCCGAGGGCGTCGGCGAGAGCCTCTTCGCGTCGGTCGTGCAGTCGCCGCAGCGCGGCCGAGAGAGTCGGACTGTCGGAAATCATCCGGGTGAATGCCTGCCCGGCGAATCCGGCGACCGGATCCTGCACTGCAACAGCGGCTTCGAACGCTCGGCGAAGTGATGCCAACGCGGACTCATCCGGCAGCCGCGACGACACGGCGTCGGCGAGGGTGGCGACGAACTCGTCCTGGTGGTCGAAGGCCAGGTCTTCCTTGCGGGCAAAGTAGTTGGTCACGGTCTTCGTCGAGACGCGGGCCGCCGCCGCGATCTCCGCGATGGTCGTGACGTCGAATCCCTGCGCGAGGAAGAGGCGGGTCGCGTGATCGGAGATCTGCTGCCGAGTTTCCTGCTTCTTGGCCTCGCGGAGGCCCGGGCCGGCGTTGCTGGAAACCCATCCGTCGCTCATGCACATTCCTCCGATAGAAAAATACCTTGCGCGTAAAAATAGTGTCGCTATAATAATCTCATACGTGCATCGGTGTCGACAGGAGTGCACGACATCCATTCTCGGCCGGAGTGCGACCCGCGGCCTCGCCACGTCGGACCACGAACCCCAGGAGACGTCTTGTCCCACAGCCTTTCCGCCGATGCGATGTCCACACTGCCGCCGCTCGCGGCGCAGGCGGAACGCCTGATCGAGCTCGGGGCACACGAACTCGCGGGGCTGCCGGCAGACACGCTGCGTGCCTTCGCTGTGGAGGAGGGCAGCGAACGCAGCGACACGCTGCTGGCGATCCATCGAGAACTGGCACCCGCCTCCGCCCTCACGCCACTGCTTTGCCGGGCGGACAAGACGGGTTTCGTGGTCGAGGACATGCCCGACGTCGACCACTTCGCTCCCACCGTGAGCGACGTTCCCGATGCTCCGCTGTACCTCGTCGGTGGGCTCGATCGTGGCGACGCGATGGCCAACTGGAGTCCCGAGGAGGCGCTGTCGGCGATCACGGAGGAAGGGCGAAGCCCCCTGCTGCTCACCGAGGGAGTCCACTGGGTTCTCCAGCACCCGGACGTGCTCGAACGCAACCACTGCTTCATGACCATCGGCTCGCGGCTGCGTAAGGCCAACGGCAGCTACGACTCTCGAACTCCGGCCCTGTGGATCAGCAACGGTACGGGCAGAGACGGCCGCGAACGCCGCAACGCCCCGAAAGTCGGCTGGTGCTGGTGGCGCAACCGCCACACCTGGCTCGGTATCGCCTCCACCTCGGGACGGTCTGCCGTCTCACGCTGACGGATCGCGGGTCGGCCACCCGCCACTTCGTCCAGCCCCGGATACGTCGCGCAGGAAATTCGTGCACCTCCCTGCGCTTCGTGCTCCCCCAGTGGTCAACCACTGGGGGTGCACGCCGCTGAGCAGGGTGCACGAATGCGGTCGCCGGCGGTCTTCCCGCGCAGCTCAGGGCTGTCGCAGGCGCGCCAGATCCAGCGTTCGTGCCCGATCGATCTTGCTGTTGTGCCGTGGGTCCGACGGCAGCGGCGAGTCGAGGGTGACGACGACCGGGGCGGGAAAGCCGATCCGCTCCGCCAAGACGGCGAGGGTACCGGTATCGATCACGCCGGTGGGGTGCGGCGTTGTCCCGAGGACGTAATAGAGCGTGTCCGTCTGCTTCTCGTAGACGACCGCGCTCAGGGACGCGCCGGTCACGAGATCGAACATCTCCTCGACCGCATCGGGATGCAGCGTGCCGTGCGGGGTCTCGACGACGTCCTTCTTCCGGCACAGATACCAGAGGTCGCCGGAGTCGTCGAGATAGCCGATATCCGCAGTGCGGTGCCAGATCCGGTCGGTGTGCGCGTCGCGGAGCTTCGCGTGCTTCTCGACCTCCGGTCGCTTGAAGTAGGTCCGGGTCACCCGTGATCCGGACACGATGATCTCCCCGGCGACACCGGGGGCGAGCCGTTCGGTCGCGACGGAGAACGAGTCGCCGTCGCCGGTCGTCGTCGCGATGATCGCGACGTCCGTCTCCGCCGAGGCGGCGCCGAGTGGAACTCCACGGCCGGTCCAGGTGCCGAGTTTCGATCTGTGCACGTAGTCGTCGGCGTCGATCGAGGTGACCGGCATCAACGCCTCGGTGCTCGCGTAGGGAACGCGGAATCGGGTCTCGGGCATCACCCGGCGCAGCGTCTCGAGCATTCGGGAGCCGACTGCCGAGCCTGCCGTCGCGGCCCGCCGCACCGGCGGCGGCTCCGCGCCCGCATCGAGGTGATTCGCCAACCTGTGCCACACGAGCGGCGACGCGAAGACGTAGTCGCATCCGTGTCGATCCATCTGTGCTCTGGTCTGCTCGATGTCGAGGCCGGCGGGGGAGTAGTCGTCGAGCTGTGGCAGCACCGCGGTGCGACCCATCGCGACCGCCACCATCGCGAGATGGGGGAAGAAGCAGAACTCCGTCCGGATGTCGGGATCCCGGTACGCGCGGATCTGGGATGCGAGCTCCCGGCTGGTCCAGGGCACGCCCTTCGGGATCCCGGTGGTGCCACTGGTGTACAGCATCAAGACGGTATCGAGGACGTCCCATTCCCTGACGTCGGGACACGCGTCGTCGTCGACGCTCTCTGGATCCGCGGCACTCCACGGATCCCTGGGGTGGAGGGTTGCGCCGCCGAAGGAGGGCGGGGGGACCGCGCCGGACGGCATCACCCACGCCGGCGCTTCCAGCTCGTCGAGGCACTGGGCGAGCGCTCCGGGTGCGCTGCGCGCGTCGAGGAGAGCGGGCGCCGCACCGGCGATCATCGCGCCGAAAGCGTAGGCGAGAAAGTTGACTCCCGTGGGGACGGTGATCACGACGTAGTCGCCGTTCCGTACTCCTGATTCGCCGAGGTGGCCGGCAGCTGCGACGGCCGACTGCACCATTTCCCGTGCGGTCACCGTGCGACCGCTCGCGCCTTCCACCGCTACTGCGGCCCCCGGTGTCTCCAGTGCGTGGTGCAACAGGCCGTCGAGCAGCGTGTTGCCGGTTCGTGTCGAGCGAGTGGTGATCATGGTCCCCTGTCCGGCGTCCGAGAACGCAGCACTTCGGCCCGAGTTCGGTTGCCCCGGAGCCCCCCTTCGCGTACGTCCCCACCCATCGTGGCGACACGCGAACCCGGCGAAGACTAGCAGTGAGTTGTCCTCGGCCGGAAGTATGCCTCGTGATCGAAGGATCGAATCGAAAGACATTGTCGCACTGTGATTGAAGACCGCACATACATTGACTTGGGTCGACGCTTCTCCACTGCGAATTTCGGACTTCGTGCGCCCGCGCGACGTGCGGATTACCCTCGAAGGGTGACCACATCGACGCATTCGAGGCCGCCGACTCCATGAGTGGCGGCGAGCTGCTGCGGGATTACGAGTTCGGGTCGTTCGTCGCCCCGGCCCCCGGCGCGATCTCCTGTCGGCCGAACGACGGATTTCTCTGTGCGGGCCTGCCGGTGCCGGACCTGGCGATCGGCGCCGTTGCGGCGTTCGCTGCGTCGGTGAATCGCCTCCTGGAGGCGGTTGGGCTGGAACCGCGCACCTGGCATCTCGATCCCGAGCGAATCGCCGCGTCGTACGCCGGCGACGCGATGATGCGGGTCGGCGGCGAGCCCGTGGCCGGGTTCTCCGCGCTGTCCGGGTTCTTCGCGGCGGCGGACGGCTGGGTACGCACCCACGCCAACTATCCGCACCACCGTGATCGCCTGCTCGCCGTTCTCGACCTGCCCACCGACGCGGGGGTAGACGCGCTGGCCGAGCGCATCTCGCGGCGTGGCGCAGCGCAGCTCGAGGACGACGCGGCCGAGGTCGGAGCACTCGCCGTGCGGGTGCGGACCGAACAGGTTTGGCAGGAGGAGCAGCATCCGGAGCGGGCTCCACTGGTGACCTCGGAAGACGGCGCGGCCGGTGGGGCGCCGGAGATACCGTTCACGGACCGGGCCCGGCCCCTGCGCGGGGTGAAGGTTCTCGACCTGACCCGCGTCCTCGCCGGTCCCGTCGCCGGCCGTTCGCTCGCGCTGCTCGGCGCCGACGTGCTCCGCGTCGACCCGCCGCATCTCGCGGAAGTCCTGTGGCAGCACCGCGACACCGGGCAGGGCAAGCGCAGCACGCTGATCGACCTGGCGTCCGGGGGAGGTCGGCGGCAGTTCGCCGCGCTTCTCGAGGACGCGGACGTGCTTCTCACCGGGTACCGTCCGGGAGCTCTCGACCGATTCGGCGTGCCAGACGACCGTCCCGGCCTCGTCCACGGACGGGTCAGCGCCTGGGACCCGGCGGGCCCCTGGGGCCGCCGCCGTGGTTTCGACAGCCTCGTCCAGGCGGCGACGGGAATCGCCCGGATCGAGGGCAACGACGATCGGCCGGGGGCGCTGCCGGTCCAGGCCCTCGACCACGCCAGCGGGTACCTCCTCGCTGCGGCAGTGATCGACGCGCTGTCCCGACGTGTCGTCGACGGGCGTGGGTGCACGGTCGGTGTCGTCCTCGAACACACCGCGCGGTGGCTGCTGGGAGCCCCCGGCCGGATGTCGACGCCTCCGTCGGCCCGGGTGCCGGGCCCGGCGACGACGGTGACCCACGGCGACGTGCTCTCGGCACGGCCCGCGCTCGCCGAGTACGACGACTATCCCTTCCCGGCGCGGCCGTGGGGCAAGGACGAGCCGCGCTGGGCCTGAGGGCGCGGAGACGCACTGCGGCGGAGACGGACTACGATGGGCGCCTCTACAGGTCGAGCACCGGGAACAGGAGGTCGCCGTGGCCCGCACACGCATACCCGTCGTCGTGGTAGCCGGATTCCTGGGGTCGGGGAAGACCACTCTGCTCAACCACCTGCTCCGGAACAACCGCGGGGTGCGGGTGGGGGTGATCGTCAACGATTTCGGGGCGATCAACATCGACTCGATGCTGGTCGCCGGGCAGGTCGACTCGATGGTGTCGCTCAGCAACGGCTGCCTGTGCTGTGCGGTCGACGTCAGCGATATGGACGAGATGCTGGATCGACTCGCCCACCCGTCGTCCGAGATCGACGTGATCGTGGTCGAGGCGAGTGGAGTGGCCGAACCACGCAACATGATCCGCCTCGTACTGGGGAGCGAGAACCCACGGGTGTTCTTCGGCGGGCTCGTGACGGTGGTGGACGCCGATCAGTTCGGTGAGACCCTCACCCGGCACCCCGAGCTGGCCCAGCACGTCGGTCTCGCGGACCTGGTGGTCCTCAACAAGGTGGACCAGGTGGGCGACCAGGTCGGCGAAGACGTGCGAGTCCTGTTGCGCGAGTTCAACGATCGGGCCCCGATCGTGTCCACCTCGCACGGACGTGTGGACCCGGAACTCCTGTTCGACCCGGGCCGGGCGGAACCGGCTCCCGGTGAGCAACTGACTCTGGATCAGTTGCTCGCCGATCCCTGCGACGACCACGACCACGGCGCCGACCGGGGCCACGGCCATCGGCATCTACATTCCGAGTACGAGGCAATCGAATTCGAATCGGATCGGCCGCTCGACCCCCGTGAGCTCGTCGCCTTTCTGGAGCAGCGTCCGGTGGGTGTGTTCCGGGTGAAGGGGTTCGTCCACTTCGCCGTGCCCGGGCAGTCCCGCAAGTTCGAGGTGCAGGCCGTCGGGCCGCACATCCGGTTCACGGGTTCCCGCTGGGAGCCCGGGGAGACCCGCAGGACCCAGTTGGTCCTGATCGGCGCCGGAGTGGACCGCGAGGCGGTAGCCGCCGGGCTCGAGCGGTGCGTCGCCACGGAGGACGGCGAGGCCGCAGCCGACCCCAACAGCATGCTCGGCGTGCACCGCTATACCGTGGCGGTGTGAGCGGACAGACTCCCTCGACGGGTGATGCGGAGAAGACCACCGATCCGGTGATGGGTGTGTACGAGGCGATCCGTCGCCGCCGCGACGTGCGTGCCGAATTCACCGGTGAACTCGTCGAGGACAGGGTGCTCGAGCGCATTCTCACCGCAGCGCATCAGGCGCCCAGCGTCGGTAACACCCAGCCGTGGGATTTCGTCGTCGTCCGCGATCGGGACACGCTCGGCACGTTCGCCGCGCACGTGGCCGAAGCCCGCGCGAGGTTCGCCGAATCGCTCCCGGCAGACCGCCGTGAGACGTTCGATCCCATCAAGATCGAGGGCATCGAGGAGAGCGGCACCGGCGTGGTCGTGACCTACGACCCGGCTCGGGGCGGCACCCACATCCTCGGTCGGCACACGGTCGAGGACACCGGGTTGTTGTCCGCCGCCCTGGCGATCGAGAACCTGTGGCTCGCGGCGGTCGCCGAGGACGTCGGCGTGGGATGGGTCTCGTTCTACGACGAAGCGGTTCTCACCGCGCTGCTCGAGATCCCGTCGCCGGTGCGGCCGGTTGCCTGGCTGTGTGTCGGCAGAGTGAGCCGATTCCAGCAGACTCCGGATCTGGAACGGTTCGGATGGCGCGGGCGCCGGCCGTTGGCCGACGCCCTGCACCACGAGAAGTTCTAGCGCTGGCGGCTGCCCGCGGAGCGGGTGCCCTGCCCGGAAGACTGTGCTCCCGAACGATTCCGGCGGTTTCCTGCGCCCTGACTGTGCGTCCGGCTGCCGCCACTCGACTGACCGCCGCCGCGTCCGCTGTGGCCGCCCCGGCCGCCGCCCTGCTCACTGCGGGACTGGCCGCCGCGGGATTGGCCACCGCGTGCCGTGCCGCCACCACGCCGACCGGTGGCCGTGCCGGCGGGACGCCGACCGCGGGCCGGTGCCGCCTCGGCGACCGGCGCGGGGGTCACGAGCGGGGCGATGTCACCGACCAGCTCGGCGACGTGCGCGGAGTTCGCGGTGCTCGGAATCGGGGTGACCTTGATCGCGGCCTTGCGCATCAGTACGGACAGGTCGCGCCGCTGTTCGGGCAGCACCACGGTGACGACGTCGCCGGCGCTGCCCGCGCGGGCAGTGCGGCCCGAGCGGTGCAGGTACGCCTTGTGCTCGGCCGGCGGATCGACGTGCACGACCAGCTCCACGTCGTCGACGTGGACACCGCGCGCGGCGACATCGGTCGCGACGAGGACACGGGCAGTGCCCGAGGAGAAGGCCGCCAGATTCCGGTCGCGCGCGTTCTGGGACAGATTGCCGTGCAGGTCCACCGACGGGATTCCCGCAGCGGTCAGCTGCTTGGCGAGCTTGCGGGCCTGGTGCTTGGTGCGCATGAACAGGATTCGTCGTCCGGTGCCGGACGCGAGCTTCTCGACCAGTGCCTTCTTGGTTTCGACCCCGTCGACGTCGAACACGTGGTGCGTCATCGCGGCGACAGGGGAGTTCGCCTCGTCCACGGAATGCATGATCTGGTCGGTGAGGAACCGCTTGACCAGCTTGTCGACCCCGTTGTCCAGCGTGGCGGAGAACAGAAGCCGTTGTCCCCGTGAGGGAGTGGCGTTGAGGATGCGGGTGACACCGGGCAGGAACCCGAGGTCGGCCATGTGATCGGCCTCGTCGAGCACGGTGACCTGCACGTCGTCGAGGGTCACGAACCCTTGGCGCATCAGGTCTTCGAGCCGTCCCGGGCACGCGACGACGATGTCGACGCCAGACTTCAGGGCCGACACCTGGCGGTTCTGGGACACGCCGCCGAAGATCGTTGTCACCGTCAGCTTCTCGGCCTGAGCCAGCGGCTCGAGCGTCGCCGTGATCTGCGTGGCGAGCTCGCGGGTCGGGGCCAGCACGAGGCCGCGGGGGCGGCTGGGACGGCGCCGGGTCCCGGACCCGGCCAGGCGGGCCACCATCGGGATGGAGAAGGCGAGGGTCTTGCCACTGCCGGTCTTCCCGCGGCCGAGCACGTCGCGTCCGGCGAGCGTGTCGGGCAGGGTGTCGGCCTGGATCGGGAACGGCGCGGTCATTCCGCGGGCGGTGAGCGATTCCACCAGGGACCGCGGGACGCCGAGTGAGGAGAAGGTCGTTTCGGGCACGTGTGAGCCTTTCTGGTCACGGCAATACGGGATCGCCGTGAGAAAGGCAGGAGTCGGCAGCCGTCTGGGTGCCTGGACTGGACGCGATCTACGACGCTGGGCGGCCGTGGCGGCAGCCCGATGGAAGCGAGTCTACATTGCGGGCTAGAGGCCGACCCATTCCGAGGTGCCTTCCGCGAAGTGCTGGCGTTTCCAGATCGGTACCTCCTGCTTGATCCGCTCGACGAGTTCGGCACAGGCTGCGAACGCTTCCCGCCGGTGCGGAGCAGCCACCGCGGCGACGAGTGCGAGGTCGCCGACGCGGAGGTCGCCGACCCGGTGGATCGCCGCCACCGGCAGGCCCGTGGCGGACGCCACCTCGTCGCAGCAGGCGGCGAGGAACCGCTCGGCGTCCGGGTGCGCCTGGTACTCGAGGGCGGAAACGGACTGCCCGCCATCGTGATTGCGCACAACTCCGGTGAACACGACGACCGCGCCGTGTTCGGGCCCGGCGACGGCGGCATCGACGACGGACGGGTCGAGCGGCTGCGCGGAGATCCGGGCGAGAAGGTCAGTCATCGTGTGGTCCTCCACCGGCGATCTGTGCGAGCAGATGTTCGAGTATCGGTTCGAGGACGGCGAGGCCGTCCCGTACGCCACCGGGTGATCCGGGCAGATTCACCACCAGTGTGCCGTTGGACACACCGGCCAGGCCGCGACTGAGTGATGCGTGCGGGGTCACCTCGGCGCCGCGGGCCCGGATGGCGTCGGCCACTCCGGGGAGTTCCCGGTCGAGGACCGCCCGGGTGGCCTCGGGGGTTGCGTCCGTCGGGGACACTCCGGTCCCGCCGGTGGTGACGATCAGTGCAGGGCGTGCGGCGAGGGCATCGGCGAGCCCGGTCGCCACCTCCGCGTCGGCGACGACCAGGGGATCTCCGACGGTGAATCCGCGTTCGGTGAGCCAGGCCGCGATCGTCGGACCGGTCGTGTCCTCCCGGGTACCGCGGGCGCCGCCGGTGGAGGCGACCAGGACGGTCGCGGTGCCGGAGACGGGGCGGGCGAGCGTGTGTTCTTCCGCGCCTCCGCGTGTCCAGTGACCGCGTTTGCCGCCCTCCTTGCTGATCAGGCGCACGCCGTCGAGTCGGGCCTCGGGGTCGACGGCCTTGACCATGTCGTGCAACGTCAGGCCCGCGACCGCGACGGCGGTCAGCGCCTCCATCTCGACCCCGGTGGCGCCGCGCGTCTTCACCCTGGCCTCGACGGTCACCGACGTCTCGGTGAATCCGAACTCGATCCGCACGGACGACAACGCGATCTGGTGGCACAGCGGAATGAGCTCCGACGTCTTCTTCGCCGCGGAGATTCCTGCGATACGAGCGGTGGCCAGGACGTCCGCCTTGGGCATGTCGTCCGCGCGGACCAGGGAGATCACCTCGGCAGTGGTGACGAGTTCGCCCGCGGCGACCGCGATCCGCGTCGTGTCCGCCTTGGCGCTCACATCGACCATGCGCGCACGGCCTTCGTCGTCGAGGTGCGTCAGATCGCTCACAGCGGTACCACTTTCACGAGTTCTCCGGTGTCGAGTGCGGTGACGTCGGCGGGGACGTCGATGAGGACGTCCGCCCACGCCATGGCGGCGACGAGGTGCGAGCCGGGCCCGGACACGAGTTCGACGGCGTCACCGGCGACGCGGCCCCGCAGGAACTGCCGCTTGCCCTGCGGGGAGCGCAGCGGGCCGGCGAGCGGCAGCGTGTAGTGCTCGGTGGCGGGGAGCCCCGCCGCCGCCCGTAGGTGGGGGCGGGCGAACATCTCGAAGGACACGAGCGTGCTCACCGGATTGCCGGGAAAGCTCAGTACCGGCACCCCGTCGACGACGGTGGCGCCCTGGGGGCCGCCGGGTTGCATGGCAATGTGCCCGAACTGTCCGCCGAGGGGCGCGAGAACGTCCTTGACCACCTCGAAATCGCCCATCGACACACCGCCGGACGTGAGCACCAGATCTGCAGCGGACACGGCCCGGGCGAGCAGGGCCCGGAACACTCCCGGGTCGTCGCTGCTGCGCTGCACCACCACGACGTCGGCACCGTTGGCGCGGGCTCCGGAGGCGAGGGCGAGGCCGTTGGAATCGAAGATCTGTCCCGGCTTCGGAGTGGTCCCGGCATCGACGAGCTCGGCTCCGGTGGTGATCACCGCGACTCGGGGCCGCCGACGCACCACCACGGCACCCAGCCCGACTGCCGCGAGGACCGCGAGGTGGCGGGGTTCGAGGCGGTTGCCGGAGGACAGCAGCAGCATGCCCGCCCGGACGTCGCTGCCCCGCTCACGAACGAACTCGCCGGCCTCCCTCGCCCGGTGGACGGTCACGGACCTGTGGTCTCCCGCGGTGTCCTCGACCGGCACGATCGCGTCCGCGCCCTCGGGAAGCGCGGCGCCGGTCATGATCCGGAGTGCGGTACCCGGCGTGTGCCGGGCCGGTGCGGCGGGGCCGGCGGCGAGGACACCGAGCACCGGCAGGGTGACGGGTGCCGCCGCGACCGAGGCAGCGTCGACGGCGTAGCCGTCCATCTGCGAATTGCGGAACAGCGGCAGATCCACGGGGGAGTGCACGTCCTCGGCGAGAACTCGGCCGAGGGCGTCCGAGAGGTCGACCCGAACCGGTGGCGGCGACAGCAGCGGGCTCAGCAACTCGGCGACGTGCGCCGTGTACTCCTCGACAGATCGCACACCCATGAGGGCAATCCTAGGGCCGCGAGCTCGCCGTGACGGCCCGACCCGGCGCGGACCATCGAGACGGGCGGCGGGTGATCACGGCATACTGGGGACATGCGGAGGAGCGCGCGGTGACCACGGTGTCGATGGGGATTCCCCAGGTCCGCCGAGGCGTGTCGCTCGACGGGCGTCCCGACACGCCCGAACTCGTCGATCGGTTCGGGCGCGTCGCACGTGATCTGCGCGTGTCGATCACGGAGAAGTGTTCGCTCCGGTGCACGTACTGCATGCCGGAGGAGGGTCTGCCGCCCATCCCGATCGAGAATCTCCTCACGGCCGCCGAGATCGTCCGGCTCGTGACGATCGCGGTCCACGACCTCGGGGTTCGTGAGGTGCGATTCACCGGAGGCGAACCCCTGATGCGCGCCGATCTCGAAGAACTGATCGCCGGATGCGCCGCGGCAGTTCCCGGGATTCCCCTGGCGATGACCACGAACGCGATCGGACTCGAGCATCGCGCGCGCCGATTGGCCCGGGCGGGCCTCACCCGGGTCAATGTCTCGCTGGACTCGGTGGACCGGCGGCATTTCGCGCAACTCACCCGCAGGGACAGGCTCCCGTCGGTGTTGGCGGGTATCCGGGCGGCCGCCGACGCCGGACTCGCCCCGCTCAAGATCAACGCCGTCCTCATGCCGGAGACGCTTCCCGGCGCGCCGGACCTGCTGCAGTGGTGCCTCGAGGCGGGAGTGGCGCTGCGCTTCATCGAGGAGATGCCGCTCGATGCCGACCACAACTGGGCGCGGGAGCACATGGTGTCCGCGGAGCGGCTGCTGGCCGTCCTCGGTGAGCGGTTCTCGCTCCGGGAGATCGGGCGTGAGGATCCTTCGGCACCGGCCGAGGAGTGGTCCGTCGACGGTGGTCCCCAGACGGTCGGAATCATCGCGTCGGTCACCCGTTCGTTCTGCGCCGACTGTGACCGAACCCGGCTCACCGCCGAGGGAACGGTCCGATCGTGCCTGTTCAGCGACCACGAGGTGGACCTGCGCGGGCCCCTGCGTTCGGGAGCGGACGACGCCGCACTCGCCCGACTGTGGCGCGGGGCGATGTGGAACAAGTGGGCGGGCCACGGTATCGGCGCAGAAGGCTTCGAGCCTCCGGAACGCAGTATGGGAGCAATCGGTGGGTGAGATCGTGTCGAACGAGAACCGAGTGTCGAACGAGAACGGGATCGGCGTGACCGGAGAGTCCACGAGCGTGTCGGTGCGCTACTTCGCCGCTGCGGCGGAGGCCGCCGGATGCTCGAAGGAATCGGTGGAACTGCCTGGCAGGGCCACTCTCGCGGTCCTCGCCGAGGCGCTCGAACAGCGGCACGGGGCGCCCATGGCGCGCGTGCTGTCGGTGGCAGCGTTTCTGGTGGACTCCGAACTCACCCGCGACCGCTCGCGGCCCGCGGGCGGGCAGGTCGACGTGCTGCCTCCGTTCGCGGGAGGGTAGACCCTACCGGTTCTGACTCGAAAGTTGTTCGGGTCAGACGATTTCGATGCGATCCGGCAAACCGGAGACAGGTGAACACCTCGGTTGACACCATCGGTGGTGGCGGCCCGGCACCGGGCCGCCGCTTCCGAGTGAGGAAGCTCCCGAGAGAACGGAGAGAACATGTCCTCGTCGATCACGGATCTGCTCGAGATCGCGACCGCAGTGCTGGAGCTGTTCGGCGCCCTCAGCGGCCTGTCCTGATCCACGCCGCCGGTGGTGATCGTGCCGCGCTCGCGCGCATCGTGCGGTCGCCACCGGCCGCCCCGGGTGTGAACTAGCGGCGGTCGCTCCGCGCCCATTCCTCGAAGGTGATTGTTCCGTAGGTGTTTTCGGGAACCAGATTGAGTCCGTCGCGAAAGAAGCGGCCCAGAGTTCCGGGAAGCGGGGCGGGCACCACCACACCTCTCGAGCCGGTGGTGCGCTTCCACGCCTCCACCAGGTTCCGGGCCGTACGTATCTCCGGTCCACCGATCGTCACCGGGCCGTCCGGAACGTCCTCGTCGTCGCTCACCGCGTCGGCCAGGGCGAGTGCGACGTCCCGGGTGTCGATCGTCTGGAACCGGATTCCGCGGAACGCGGGCAGGATTCCGACACGGCTGCTCGGCCCGACGATCATCGGAACGAAGTCGTGGAACTGGGTGGCACGCACCACCACGGTGTCCAGCGGCGACCGCGCATAGATCTGTTCCTGCGCGTACTTGGCCTGATAGTACGAGAACGACGCCCGGTCGACGTTGACGATCGACAGCAGGATCGCTCGGGAGACACCTTGTACAGCAGCGGCTTCGAGGAGATTCTCGGCTCCGGCCCCCAGGACGGCGCGGGTCTTGCGTGTCTTGCCGTCCGTGGTGTCGACCACCACGTCGACACCCTCGAGCGCGTCCGGCAGTCCTTCGCCACTGACGAGATCGCCGAGTGCGTGCTCGATTTCGGTGAAGGGCGCGCCGCCGTGCCGGGTCAGTACCCGAACCTCATACTCCCGGCGCAACAACTCCGCGACGACCTGACGGCCCGCGACGCCGGTACCGCCCGCGACCAGGACCCGCGTCATCCGATCACCTCCACCAGGTGTCGAGGGGGGTGACCGGCACGGTCCGCTTGTGTCGCGTGGCCAGGTACAGCGATTCGATCCGCTGCGCCGCGGACGAGTCGATCTCGCGCCCTTCGAGGTAGTCGTCGATCTGGGCGTAGGTGACGCCCAGGGCCTCCTCGTCGGGAATCGCGGGGCGATCGTCCTCGAGGTCGGCGGTGGGCACCTTCCGCCACGTGCTTTCCGGAGCGCCGAGCTCCCTGAGGAGCTGGGCGCCTTGACGTTTGGTGAGGCCGGTGAGTGGAGTGACGTCGACTCCGCCGTCTCCGAACTTGGTGAAGAATCCGGTGACCGCCTCGGCGGCGTGGTCCGTCCCGACGACCAGGTAGCCGAGCTCGCCGGCGACGGCGTACTGGATGACCATTCGCTCCCGCGCTTTGATGTTGCCGCGCACGAAATCTCGCAGCGAGCCGCCGTCGCCGAGGATCTCGCGCAATGCCTGTGACGACTCGGCCGCGGTGGCGTCTGCGCCCGGTTTGACGTTGACGACGACCGCTCGGTCCGGCTGGATGAACCGCAACGAGACCTGTGCGTCCGACTCGTCGGCCTGCTCGCCGTACGGCAGGCGCACCGCCACGAACTCGGCGTCCTCACCCTCTGCGCGCAGTTCCTCGGCGGCGAGCTGCACCAGACGTCCGGTCAGTGTGCTGTCCTGACCACCACTGATACCCAGTACGAAGCCGCGGCCCGGAGTGGACCGCAGATAGTCCTTGAGGAACTGCACCCTGGTCCGGATCTCGGCGGGTGCGTCGATGTCGGGACGGACGCCGAGTTCCTCGATGATCCGGTCTCGGAGGCTGGAGTTCGACATGGCTGAACTCTAGCGAGTGGACCGGCCGGGCGCAGGCGTAGCCTGTCGGCCATGAAGCGAGCGGATGTGCTGGTGGTCAGCGCGACGAAGGCGGAAGCGGCCCACGTGCCGCCCGAATTCGAGGTGCTCGTCACGGGAATCGGCAAGGTCAGCGCCGCCGTGGCGGTGGCGAGTGCGCTGGCGACCTACGGTTCCGGACGGCTCCCCCTCGTCGTCGACATCGGCACCGTCGGGGCGCTCCACGCCCACCACACCGGCTTGTTCACCCCGTCCCGGGTGCTCAACCACGATCTCAGCGCGGCCGCGATCCGCGCGCTGGGCCACGACGTCGACGACGCCATCGAACTCCCCGACGGAGACGGGTCGGTGCTCGCCACCGGGGACGTCTTCATCTCGGACGCCGCGGTACGTGACCTGCTCGCCCAGCGCGCCGACCTCGTCGACATGGAGGGGTACGCCGTGGCGTACGCGAGCGCACACATGGGAGCCGAGTGCCGCCTGGTCAAGCATGTGAGCGATCAGGCGGACGACTCCGCGCTCGACTGGCCGGCGAGGATCGACGCCAGCGCCCGGGAACTCGGCGACTGGCTGCGCAGAACGCTCTGACGCTGTCCCTGCTCAGGAGGTGGCGCGCACGTCCAGCCCGACACCGTCCGCACGACGCAGGCGCATCGTGTCGCCGTCCACCGTGGCCGTGGCCTCGCCGGTGAGCGCCGCGAGCACCGCGGTCTCGACCTCCATCACGTCCGGCGGGCACGCCATCCGGGTGGTCGCGATCGGCTCGAAGACCACCGTCTCGCCCGAGACGATGGCGGATCCGGTCATGCTGTTGCATCCGGCGAACCCGGTGAGGGCACCGTCCTCGGCGATGGTGAAGTGCGGCGCGGACTCCTCGAGAGCGCGCGAGGTCGTGATCGCCTGATCGCTGACCAGGCTGGCCACCGCCCACTCCGTGCCGGAGATCGGGCGATCGGGCCGGACGACCTTTTCGTCGGTGAGGGTGACCGTGCTCCGGTCGCCGTTCAGGGTGAACGTGTCGCCGTCGAGCGTCCACTGCGGCCCGGATTCGAGTAGTTCCTGCATCCACGCGTCGGCGGTCTCGGCCTCGCCGACGCAGGCCATCATCGTCATAGCCAACGGTCCGGTGGACAGGGTCCCGTCGGACAGGTCCACGGTGCCGCTCGCGCGGTTGCACCCGGCGTCGGCGACGATCCGGCCGGGCTCGGGGAACCCGAGGGTGAGTGGCCCGCCGCCGGGGATCCGGTCGCCGTCGACCGCGGTCGAGACGAAGGTTCTCCCGGAGGGGTCGGACGTCTGCGCTTGGGTGTCGTCCGAGCACGCCGCGAGAGTCGCGATCGAGAGCGAGGTGAGGCCCAGGACGGCAACGATGCGGCGCATGTCGCACACCCTAGCCGCGCCGGCGGTCACCGGGTGATGAGACGCACCAGTTCGGTCCAGGCCTGTTCGATCCGAGCGACGGGGATGCCCAGATCACGAGTTTCGTGGAGTACCAGCGTCGCATCGAGAGTGGCGGTGAGGGACATCGCGAGCAACTGATGATCGCCGTCGACACCGGCCTCGTGCAGCAGACGAGCGATATGGGTGAGCGACACGGCCCTCGCGGGCGCCGAGAATCGCGACTCCGGGGTGTTCTCCGCCGCGCGCATGACGTCGCCCTGGACCTCCACCAGCGCCAGGCGTGCATGTCCGTATGCGGTGAGGCGATCGACGGGATCCGCGCCCGGACCGAGCGGAGGTGGCCCGAACATGAACGCCTGCTGGAGTTCGCGTTCGGAATGGTCGAGCAGGGCGAGCATCAGGCCCGCGCGGTTGCCGAACCGGCGGAACACCGTGCCCTTGCCGACGCCGGCGCGACAGGCCACGGCATCCATCGTGACGGCGTCGACTCCCCGTTCGGCGACCAGGAGCGCGGCAGCGTCCAGGAGGAGCCGCCGGTTCCGTGCGGCGTCACCGCGCTCCGGCTGCTCGGCGCCGATCTGGGGGAGAAGGTCACTGGTCACACGGTCATCGTACAGGCCCGGGAACATAAGTGGACCGCGGTCCGTTTGGGGTGTATACATACAACTCGTAGTCCCCGCCGCCCTACCCGAAGGATTCACAGCATGTCCACGAACGTTCTCGCCCTCGTCGGCAGCCTGCGCGCCGCCTCCGTCAACCGGCAGCTCGCGGAGCTCGCCGCCGCCTCCGCTCCCGAGGGCGCCGAGGTCACCGTCTACGAAGGGCTGGCCGACCTCCCGTTCTACAACGAGGATCTCGACGTCGAGGGTGCCGATCTCCCCGCCGTGCGCGCGCTGCGTGCCGCCGGAGCCGAGGCGGACGCCCTCCTGCTGCTGACGCCCGAATACAACGGCACCATCCCGGCCGTGCTCAAGAACGCGATCGACTGGCTCTCCCGCCCCTACGGCGCCGGTGCGGTCAAGGACAAGCCGGTTGCGGTCATCAGCGCTTCGCCGAGCCAGAACGGCGCGGTCTGGGCGCACGAGGACACACGCAAGGCGGTCCGCATCGCCGGTGGTCGTGTCCTCGAGGACGTGACGCTGAGCATCGGCGGCACCATCGGCAAGTTCGGTGACCAGCATCCGCGGGAGAACGCGGAGACCGTGTCCGAGGTCGCCGAGGTGGTGCGCACGCTCGTCGACGCCACCAAGGAACTCGCCTCGGTCTGAGCGTCTCAGAGGCCGGCGCGGTCGAGCTCGGCATCGACGGCGTCGCGCACCGCTTCGAAGTCCGTGGAGGCTGCCAGGGCACGGTCCCTGGCAGCCTCCACGCGGTCTCGGGCCGCGTCGTAGCGGCGCTCCCAATCGACACGGTCGGCACGCCAATAGCCCATGACGTGGTACCGGTTCGACGTCCACCCCAGCTCGTGTCGCAGATGGTGCCGAACGCGCCTTGCCACCCGAGCTTCCCCGGCGCACCACACGTAGGTGTCGTCCCCGAGATCGAGCGCCGAGAGCTCACGGTCCAGGGTGCTCGGCGTCCGTCCGTTCCCGGTGTCACGCCAGGCGATGTCGTGCCGGTGATCGCCGGATGGTGCGTGGCTGCCGGATGGGGTGTCGCGGGCGAGAACAGCGGCGTCGTCCGGATCGAGGATCTCCGCGACGACGTCGATCGGGATGCCCGTCCCGGCCTCCTCGAGGATTCGGCCCACTGCGGCCAGCGAACTCATGTCGGCGAGCAGGACGATCCGGTCCGTGTCCGGTGGCGGCGCATACCAGCCCGACGCGGCGGACAGGCCTGTCTTCTCGCCCGGCGCGACCTCGCGGGCCCACCGCGACGCCGGTCCGTCGATGTAGGCCGCGACATCCAGCGTGATCGCGTGACTGTCCGGGTCCCGGCGTCGGACGGTATAGCTGCGCTCCGTTCCGTCCGGAAGGGACAGCAGGATTCGCTCGTCGGGCATTCCGCTGCCGACGAAATGCGCCAGCGAACCGCCCGTGAGGGTGATTCGCTGCAGGTTGGTCGTCAGTCGCCGGGAGCGGGCCACTTCGGCGGTGTACCGGGACACGTTTCCACCATAGAGGGCAGGAGCCTAGGCTGACGGCCGTGTCCGACGAACTGACGACCTCCGCACTCGACCTGCTGCGCACGCACGGTCCACTCGACATCGACGAGCTCGCGCACCGCCTGTCGGAGCAGGGCTACGGAAGCGAGGACTCCCTGGTCGACGAACTCGATCTTCTCGACGACACCGACATTCCGTCCCTGCGGGACGGCCGCTTCGTCGATCTCGCATCCCTGGTCGAGGGCCGGGTGTTCACCCATCGGCTCTCGGCCACGGAGATCGCCTCCGATCTGGTCAGCGGGGACGATTTCGATGCCGTCCTGGTCGTCCCGACGGATCCTGATTCTGCTGTCTCCCTGGTGTTTCCCGACGAAGAGCGGGACGTCGATCCCCGTCTCGCGGCCGCGGCGCAGTGGCTGTCCGACGCGGTACTGATGCTTCCCGAGGGAGCGTTGACCGGGCGCGACCCCGGCGATCTGGTGGGCGTGACGGTGTCCGGGGGACGGTTGACCTTCCTGCCCGAGGTGGAGGTGACGGCCGAGCTGCCGGCGCTGCGGGCGGCCGTCACCGAGGTGCTCGAGGACGAGGCCGTGGTGGCTCTCGAGGACGTCGTCTGGCAGTTGATGGCCGACGATCCGGCGGCCTTCGCCCAGGCTTCGCTTCCGATCACCGAACTCGTCGACGTGAGCGGTCTGGACCGATCGGGCAATCTCGTTGCGGAGGCCGGGTTCGACTTCGACGGGTTCGCGCGCGAGTCGTCTCTGCAGCTCTATGCCGACCAGCTCGGAATCAGCGTCGAGGCGGCCGCTGCGGCCGCCCTTCTCGTGGCGCTGGTGGATGCGCTCGAACGTGATGATCCCGAGGCCGAAGGGCACATCTTCGCGGTTCCCGAGCACTTCGACGTGCTCGCCGACCAGGAACTGGCGCATCGGGTGGCTCGGGAGGTGCTGGACCATCAGGGATTCCGTCCCGAGGCCGCCGTGGCGGCCGCCGACCTCCTCCTCCGGAACGGCTCGCGCAGGGTGACGGCCTTCGCCCATTGGTTCGCGGGCTTCGCACTCGAGACGGCGGGGCGGGTCGACGACGCGGAACAGCGCTACGAGAAGGCGATTTCGAGTGACGGGTCGTTCGGCCCGGCGCTCATCGCTCTGGCGGGGATCGTCTCCGATCGTGGTGAAGCCGTGCGCGGTCTCTCCCTGCTCGCCCGGACCGAGGGCGGTGGCATCGACACCGATCTCTACGACCTGCTCGTCCGGTTCCAGCCTGCGGAGCGCACGGACCTGGGCCGGAACCAGCCGTGCTGGTGTGGGTCCGGCCGAAAGTACAAGGTGTGCCACCTGCGTTCGGGCGACTACTCGCTCGCCGAGCGTGCGGAGTGGTTGTACGAGAAGGCGATCGGACAGACACGCAGGGGGTGGCGAGTGGATCGGTTGCTCGATCTTGCGGAGATCCGTGCTGCGCACTGGGAACCGGGGTACACCTCCGTACTCTCCGCGATGGCGGACGCGACGGTGCTCGACGTGATGATGGCGGAAGACGGTGTGTTCGACGAGTTCGTCGAGCACCGAGGACATCTGCTCCCCGAGGAAGAGGCGCAGCTCGCCGCGGGATGGTCCGGTGCGCGGCGGTCGCTGTTCGAGGTGGAATCCGGGGACGGCGCGCGCGCCGTGCTCCGCGAGATCCGCACCGACGAACGGGTCGAGGTCCGGGACCCACGGGAGCGGATCGGCGGCGCGGCCGGAACCGTCGTGGCAGCGCGCCCACTGGTCGTGGGGGACGAGCACGTTCTACTCGGGGGCTTCGAGCCGGTCGAGCCCGAGGACTCCGCGGCGGTGGCTGCGGTGGTGAACCGAGGCGACGCAGATGCCGAGGCCGTGGTCGAGATGCTGACGGTGCGGTTCGCGAGCTTCGACGGCTGATCGGTGCCGTTCAGCCGAGCGTGAGGGATCTTTCCGCCGCGTCGACCATGGTCGCGATCTGCTGTGCGAGCGCCTCGGGGGATCCGGGGACGGCCGTGATCGGATCCTCCCCGCGCACGAGGTAACGGCCGTCGTCCACGAAGTCGATCCAGCGGAACATCTCGCCCTTTCCGGCGACGCGCCCGTCGATCCACGTTCCGTCGGCCACGGTCACCTCCCCGGTCCCGGTGTGGGGGCGACGGTAGAAGCGCAGCGCCTCCGAGCGGGGACTGACGTACCCGGCCGAACGCAGGACCGCCCCTCCGTCTTCGGCGAGATCCGACCGGTGCACGGGCGGTGGGCGTTTCGCACCCGGTGGTGCCGTGGGGAGAGCGTCCGCGATGCGGCTTCCGAGGTGTTCCCGGCGACACAACGACAGCAGAACGTCGCCGCCTGCCTCGCGGTCGGGGCCGGGGAACTGTTCGGCGACCGTGCCGATGGTGCGGTCGACTCCGCCTCGGACCCGGATCAACTGCTGCCCGTCGTCGAGTCCGCAGGCGATGACCTGGGCGACGGGTTCGGCCAGGACGGCGAGCACGCGGTGCAGGTTGTCGTCGAACTGCGCGAGAACTGATTGTGCTGCGGTGCGGCGCATCTCGGCGAATTCCTGCATGGTCTGCGCGTCGCCACGAAAGGACAGCGGGAAGGGGAGTCGGTCGCGGCCCATGTGCTGGTAGGCGACGAGAAGTTCGAGCGGAGACAGCCGCCAGCGGGTCCGTGGCGACACCGTCAGGCTCCGATCACCGGGGGAGCGACGGCAGGCAGGTCGCCGATCAGTTCGTTGCCGTTCTCCACGGTGACCAGGTAATCGGCGGTCTTGTGTTCCTTGTCCTGGTCGCCTTGCCCGCGTGCGCCGCCGCCACCCATCATTCCGCCACCCATCATGCCGCCGCGTCCGGCGCCGGCCGCTGCGTTGCCGCGTGCTGCTCCGCCTGCCTGTTGCGACTGACCGCCAGCGGGAGGTGCTGCCGGACCCATCAGTCCGGCTCCGCCGCCGCTCCCGATACCACCGCCGCTGCCGAGGCCGCCACCCGCGCCGCCGCTACCGCCCCACCCTGGCGGTGGCGCGAAGGGATTCGCCGACGCCGCCGCGGTGCGCGGCACCTCGTTCGCTCCGCCGAGGCCGGGATGCCCGCCCGGCGGGGTGAGACCGCTCGGGAGACCGGCGCCGACAGAGGCCGCCGAGGTCGAGGCCGGATCGATTGGGGGAGAGGCGAACGGGTCTCCTCCTCCGATGCCGGGGAGCACGGAGGCGCCCCCACCGCCGACCCCTCCGCCACCACCGGTGCCAGGAAACAGGGGATTGGGTCCTGGGGCGTTGATCGGGTTGACCGGTGGCGGAAGTGCGGGGACGCCCATGTCGGATTGCACGACGACGGGTGTGTAGACCGTGCGCATCACCTGGATCGCCTGCTGGTGTGCCTCGCTGCCGCCGGCGACCAGTTGGGTGAGACCGAATCCGCTTCCGGCGAGGAGACCGACTCCGGCGCGTGCCCAGTCGCCGAACGACCGATCGTCCGGTTCGGGGAGCTGGTGCTTGGTCTGCTCGAACCCGGTGTACGCCTCTTCGAGTTTGTTCGCGACGAGAGTGACGGCACCGCTGAACTTTTCGGTATCTGCCGCGTACGCGGTGACCGCTCCGTGCGCGGCGCGCGCCGCGGTTCCGGTCCAATCCGATTCGGTGACGGTTCCGATCGCGTTGCGGAACGTGTCGACGAGTTCGGTGACCATGTCCTGCGCGCCGCGCCAGGACTGCGCACTCTCGTAGATCTCACCCGGACGCATCGAATCGACCTTCGCCTTGATGTCGGCGTGTGGCATCGACTCGAAGCTCTCCATGGAGGTCACGCCCGGAGGCAGGGGAGTGAGCCCGAGACCGGCCAGGCCGTTTGCCTCGCTGTACAACTCGGAGCGGCGATCGTTGCCGGCTTCCTGGGCGGAGCGCGAGGCCGCCCAGCCTCCCACGTCGGTGCCCAGGACCGAGTCGGCCACGCCGAGCAGGGCCTGATTCTTGCCGGACAGCGAGTTGACGAAGTCCGATGTCGCCCCCGAGATCGTTGCACCGAGATGATTCATCACTTCACCGGGTATCGGAAACCCCATGGCACAGCCCCCCTGCTGGTCAGATCCTCATCACATGCGTCAGTCAGATTACCGTGGGCCTCTCACAGTGCGCTTCCTGCGGCCCCGAGGCCCTGCGTGTTGGATTCCTCGGTGGCGCGGTATGCGGCGCCGGCCTTGATGAACATGTCCTCCATCTGCATCGCTGTATCGATGTGCTTCTGGACGATGTCCTCGAAGGAACCCTCGCTACCGACCGCAAGGTCGAAGAACTTCTTGCCGAGTTGCTGCGCCGACTCGAGATCGCCGAAGGATTCGAGGCGGACGAGGCGATCTGCTCCCCTCCGCAACCGGTCGAGTCCGTCGATGTAGTCGCGGCACGCGCGTGCACAACGCTCGGCGGCATCGCCACTGAGCCGCAGTTCTCCGCTCTCTGCTGCGGCGGCCATCGCCTGGAATTGGGTAGTGCTTGTCGAATCGGTCACGTCGCCCCCTGGTGTGGTGTAGTCGGTGGCGCTGTCAGCGCGGTAGGTGCTCGTCGAAGGTGTGCGCGTAGTCGAGCGCGAGTTCACACAGCGATTCCTCCGCAGCTTCGGAGCCCTTCTTGTATGAACGTACGGTGATGGTCCCGCTGGAACTGGGGAAGGCGACATCGCATACTTCTGCATCGTCGTCCGATACGTGACGGAACGACACCGCCTCCCGCCCTGGAAGGTCGACGGGTGCCAGATCAGTGTTGGCGGGGTTGTTCTTCACATCGTCGAACGTGTGGCTGGTCGAGAGGACATCGATGAAGAACCAGCTGCCTGTCCATCCGCAGACTTCCCACCCCGTGCGCTGAACCCCGAAGAATCCCGCGTCTTCGGTGGCCGGGTCGAGGCCGGCGGCGGCGAGGGCGTCGTCGGGGATGCTGCAGGGGTCGAAGAGTCCCTCGTTCTTGTTCGGGGTGGTGAGGGTGCCGCCGGCTCCGTTCTCGGTCGACGGCTCTCCACATGCGGTGAGCGTGGCGGCAAGCGCTATCGTCGCGGCGATCAGCGGCTTCCGGTACGAGTGACGCGACAAGTGTTCCCCCGAGTCGTGATGTATCGGCAATGCGCGGGTCAGAGTACAGGCTGCAGGCTGTCGACCTCTCGGCCTGGCCGGCGTCAGGACACGGACGACGGTGACGAACCGGGCAGCTCGTCCGGGTGCTCGGCCGTACAGCTGATCTCGTAGATTCCCGCCACCCCCGGAGTATCGCGAAGCCAGGACACACAGAGATCGGCAGCGAGTGCGGCGTCGGAGGTGAACATGTACCTCGTCCATTCCGCCCCCTCACGACGCTGCTTGCGATGTCGATCAGCTGCACCCAACCGCGAGGCGTGTCGGGATTCGCACAGGAAATCGGGCCCTATTCGGCGCGCCGATGCCGAGGGCCTATGCGGCTGCGAGCCGGTGGCAGCTACGCACCGGCTAACGGCGATGACGGGACGTACGGGCCGGCCGCGGACGGGCTCGGGCGACCACCCTCTGCACGGGGATCGCGGGGCCTGGCGGGTGCGCCTCCTGCGCCGTCCGAGGGCTGTGTCGGGTCGCGGCGACGAGGGAAGAAGCACGGGCGCTGGGGCGTTGTAGATAGGGTGCTGTGGCGTTGTGGAGGGGGCACGTGTGTGGCCCGGAGCGGCGATGTCGCGACACGCCGACGAGTACGAGGCGTCCACCGAAAATGTGACGCGCGACACGCGTCGGCGCTGGGATTTTTGCGACTCAGGAGGATCCCGCGGCCGGAATTTCATCGATGTGACTCACAACATCGTGGGTTGGTCAAAAGTGTCGGCCACTAGGTGTAGTGTCTTGAGCACTGAGAGACCACTACGGAGTCCATGCGGCCCCGGTATCGGTATCACGCTCGAACTTCACGGTCACTCGGTGCGCTGAGCACACTATTCGTCAGCTGCTGTGGCAGGGGAAAGAGGGACTTTCATGAGCATCACCGTGTACACCAAGCCCGCTTGCGTTCAGTGCAATGCCACCTACAAGGCCCTCGACAAGGCCGGGGTCGAGTATTCGATCATCGACATCTCGCAGGACCCCGAGGCGCGCGACTACGTGATGGCCCTCGGGTACCTCCAGGCGCCCGTCGTGGTGGCCGGTGACGATCACTGGTCCGGCTTCCGTCCGGACCGCATCAAGGCCCTCTCGGCAAACGCTGCTTGAGGAGCCGTCGGCACGGCCCGGAGCGTTGGGGAAGACTCTCCGGGCAGCGAGTGACAATCTGAGAATGGTGAGACCGATGACTTCGCTGGTGTATTTCTCCAGCACGTCGGAGAACACGCACCGATTCGTCGAGAAGCTCGGTCTGCGTGCAACGCGAATTCCACTCCACGACCGCGAGGGCACCTTCGAGGTGCACGAGCCGTACGTCCTCGTCGTTCCCACCTACGGGGGCGGATGGACGGCGACGGGCAGGGACACGCACTACGTGCCCAGGCAGGTCGTCCGATTCCTCAACAACGAGCACAATCGATCACTGATCCGCGCCGTCATCGCGGCCGGGAACACCAACTTCGGCGAGTCCTTCGGGATGGCCGGCGACATCATTTCGCAGAAATGCCAGGTCCCGTACCTCTATCGCTTCGAACTCATGGGTACGCCCGAGGACGTCCAGCGGGTACGGGAAGGGCTCGGGCAGTTCTGGGAACAACAGGTAGGGCGGGAGCAGGAGATATGGCACCAACCATCACCGACGCAAGCGTGAGCAACGTCGAGCGGGCCGCGCGCACGGGCACCTCCACCGAGGGTCTCGATTATCACGCGCTCAACGCGATGCTCAACCTGTACGGACCGGACGGCGAGATCCAGTTCGACAAGGACGTCGCCGCTGCTCGGCAGTATTTCCTGCAGCACGTCAACCAGAACACGGTGTTCTTCCACAACCTCGACGAGAAGCTCGATTATCTCGTCGAGGAGAACTACTACGAGCCCGAGGTCCTCGACCAGTACACGCGCGACTTCGTCAAGAAGCTCATCGACCACGCGTACTCGAAGAAGTTCCGGTTCCCGACGTTCCTCGGTGCCTTCAAGTACTACACCTCGTACACGCTCAAGACATTCGACGGCAAGCGCTACCTCGAGCGGTTCGAGGACCGGGTGTGCATGGTGGCCCTCACCCTCGCCGCCGGTGACGAGATCCTCGCGACGCACTTGGTGGACGAGATCATCTCCGGTCGGTTCCAGCCCGCCACTCCGACGTTCCTCAATTCCGGCAAGAAGCAGCGCGGTGAGCCCGTCTCCTGCTTCCTGCTGCGCATCGAGGACAACATGGAGTCCATCGGCCGGGCCATCAACTCGGCGCTGCAGCTGTCCAAGCGCGGCGGTGGAGTTGCGTTGCTGCTCACCAATGTTCGTGAGCACGGCGCGCCCATCAAGAAGATCGAGAATCAGAGCTCGGGCGTCATCCCGATCATGAAGCTGCTCGAGGACTCGTTCTCCTACGCGAACCAGCTCGGTGCGCGTCAGGGTGCCGGCGCCGTCTATCTGCACGCGCACCATCCGGACATCTACCGGTTCCTCGACACCAAGCGCGAGAACGCGGACGAGAAGATCCGGATCAAGACCCTCTCGCTCGGTGTGGTCATCCCGGACATCACGTTCGAGCTGGCGAAGAAGAACGAGGACATGTACCTGTTCTCGCCGTACGATGTCGAGCGCATCTACGGTGTGCCGTTCGCGGACATCGACGTCACCGAGAAGTACTACGAGATGGTCGACGACAAGCGGATCCGCAAGTCGAAGATCAAGGCCCGTGAGTTCTTCCAGACCGTCGCCGAGCTGCAGTTCGAGTCCGGCTACCCGTACATCATGTTCGAGGACACCGTGAATCGGGCGAACCCGGTGGCGGGCAAGATCACTCATTCCAATCTGTGCTCGGAGATTCTCCAGGTCTCGACGCCGTCGACGTACAACGACGACCTCACCTACAGCCATGTGGGCAAGGACATCTCGTGCAATCTGGGCTCGCTGAACATCGCGAAGACGATGGACTCGCCGGATTTCGCGCAGACCATCGAGGTGTCGATCCGGGCGCTCACCGCGGTCTCCGATCAGACGCACATCTACTCGGTGCCGTCGATCGAGCAGGGCAACAACGATTCTCACGCGATCGGCCTGGGGCAGATGAACCTGCACGGGTATCTGGCGCGCGAGCGGATCCACTACGGATCCGACGAGGGCATCGATTTCACCAACATCTACTTCTACACGGTGCTGTTCCACGCATTGCGTGCCTCGAACAAGCTCGCCATCGAGCGTGGCACCCACTTCAAGGGATTCCCGGACTCGAAGTACGCGTCGGGTGAGTTCTTCGACAAGTACACCGACCAGGTGTGGGAACCGGCGACCGAGCGCGTCCGGGCACTGTTCGCCGATGCGGACGTGCAGATCCCGACCCAGGACGACTGGCGCGAGCTGAAGGCGTCGGTGCAGCAGCACGGCATCTACAACCAGAACCTGCAGGCCGTCCCGCCCACCGGGTCGATCTCGTACATCAACAACTCCACCAGCTCCATCCATCCGGTGGCGTCGAAGATCGAGATCCGCAAGGAAGGCAAGATCGGTCGCGTCTACTACCCGGCGCCGTATCTGACGAACGACAACCTCGAGTACTACCAGGACGCGTACGAGATCGGCTACGAGAAGATCATCGACACGTACGCTGCCGCGACGCAGCACGTCGATCAGGGCCTGTCGTTGACTCTGTTCTTCAAGGACACCGCGACCACACGGGATCTCAACCGTGCGCAGATCTACGCGTGGCGCAAGGGAATCAAGACGCTGTACTACATCCGCCTGCGTCAGATGGCGCTCGAGGGCACCGAGGTCGAGGGCTGCGTCTCGTGCATGCTGTGACCCATCCGAACGAACCGTCGACACTCAGTGATCAGGTAGGGGAATTCTCATGACTGCCGCACCGCACTCCCACTCGCCGGCGGACGGCGCGCCGATCAAGTTGATCGATCGTGTCTCGGCGATCAACTGGAATCGGGTGCCGGACGAGAAGGATGCCGAGGTGTGGGATCGCCTCACCGGCAACTTCTGGCTGCCGGAAAAGGTGCCGGTGTCCAACGACATCCAGTCCTGGGCGACGCTGACCGCCGTCGAGCAGCAGCTCACCATGCGCGTGTTCACCGGCCTCACTCTGCTCGACACCATCCAGGGCACGGTCGGTGCGGTCAGCCTCATCCCGGATGCGGTGACCCCGCACGAGGAAGCCGTGCTCACGAACATCGCGTTCATGGAGTCGGTGCACGCCAAGAGTTACAGCTCGATCTTCTCGACGCTGTGCTCGACCCGCGAGATCGACGATGCGTTCCGGTGGTCGGAGGAGAATCCGAATCTGCAACGCAAGGCGCAGATCGTCATGGACTACTACCGGGGCGACGATCCGCTCAAGCGCAAGGTGGCGTCCACCCTGCTGGAGAGCTTCCTGTTCTACTCGGGCTTCTACCTTCCGATGTACTGGTCCTCGCGAGCCAAGCTCACCAACACGGCCGACATGATCCGCCTCATCATCCGCGACGAGGCGGTGCACGGGTACTACATCGGCTACAAGTACCAGAAGGGCCTCGAGCAGATCACCGAGGCCGAGCGTGAGGAACTCAAGAACTACACGTTCGAGTTGCTCTTCGAGCTCTACGACAACGAGGTCGACTACACCCAGGACCTGTACGACGAGGTCGGTCTCACCGAGGACGTCAAGAAGTTCCTGCGCTACAACGCGAACAAGGCACTGATGAACCTCGGCTACGAGGGCCTGTTCCCCAAGGACGAGACCGACGTCAACCCGGCCATCCTGTCCGCCCTGTCACCGAATGCGGACGAGAACCACGACTTCTTCTCCGGATCGGGAAGCTCGTACGTCATCGGCAAGGCCGTCAACACCGAGGACGACGACTGGGACTTCTGATCCGGTTCCTTCCCGCTGCTTTCGGCTCGATGTCACACTGGTTCGTTCAGATCGAACCCATGTGACATCGAGCCGAATGCGTATGCGGCACAGAGGCTCCCCAACCCACTGGGACGATGTCACACCGGTTCGATCCAACGAATACCGTGTGACATCGTGCCGGGCAAGGGGGAGTGATCAGGGGGGAGTGTGCAGGGGGGGATCAGCCGCCGGAGTAGGCGTTGAGGGTGTTGCGCAGATCGGTGAGGATCGCGCGGGCCGCGGCCAGGCCGTTGCCGTTCCAGACCGAGCCCTCGACGACGAAGATGCGGCGGTCCTTGGCGGCCTCGAGTTCCTCCCAGGCGTCCGTCGTCATCACCGTCTCCGCGTGCTTCTTCGACGCCTCACCGCCGATGACGACGTAGACGATGTCACCCTCCGCGCGTGCGATGTCCTCGGTGACGTCCTCGGTGGCGGCGGGACTGATCCGTTGGGTACTGGGGCGCCGCACGCCGGTGTCGGCCAGGACCTGCCCGGCGAAGGACTCGGGTCCCTGGATGCTCAGCGTCTCGGGACTGAAGCGCACGACCGACGCCTGTGTCTGCGCCGCGTCCACGTCGGTGCCGACCGTCTGCGCCTCTTCCTCGTATACCGAAAGGGCTGCCGCCGCCGCATCGGCGCGCCCGAGCGCGCTGCCCGCGGTCACGAACTGTTCCTTCCATGCGACCGGGTCCGACCCCGTGAACACGGTGGGCGCGATCTCCCCGAGCCGGTCGTAGAGATCGGCCGAGGCAGGACTCGATCCGAGGATCAGATCCGGTTGCGCCTCCGCGATGAGCGCAACGTCCGGCGCGACGGCGGGGCCGATGCCGGGGATCTCGGAGATGCCGGTGCCGAGGTACGGCGGCTGCGGGGTCGGTCCCTCGTCCGCGCCTGCCCCGACGACCCGCTCCCACAGGCCGAGCGCACAGACCGAGTCCATCGCCGTGCTGTCCAGGACGACGATCCGCTGCGGGTCCACCGGTACGTCGGTCTCGCCGACGCCGTGTGTCACCAGGTGCGTTCCGCCGGCGGCCAGGCCCGGGTCGACCGGCGTCTGCGCCGGACAGGCCGTCGTGGTGTCGCGTTCGATGCCGACGACGGATGCGCCGGCGATGGCGGTGGTGGTGCGGACGATCGTCGAGGCGTCGTCGTCCTCCGGTGTGCCGGAGCAGCCGGCGAGGACGAGGAGCGCGGCCGCCGCGGTGGCGACCGAGGCCGACAGGCGAACCTGAGAACGCGGGCGAAGAGTCAAGTCACCGACTTCCTGTGTGTACGGGCGCGTTCAGGTTAGTCCCTCGCGAAGGTGTGGCCCGCGGCCAGTCAGATCTCGCGGCCAGTCAGATCTCGTGCCGGTCGACGCCGAAGGCATCCGCGAGGTCGTCCAGGATCTTGTGCGCACCCTGGATGCTGACCGGGGTCATCCACAGCGTGTCGTCGACGTCGACGGTGCGGCCGTCCAGCTGCGCCCACAGCGGGCTCTCCAGGAACGGGCGCGCGGCGTCCGAGGTCTGTCCGGTGCCGTCCTGGTAGGTACTGACGAAGATGACGTCGGCATCGGCCTGGTCGATGAGTTCCGGGCTGATCGAGTTCATGATGTTCGCCGGGTCGGCGGGATCGGGGCCCTGGCTGTCCGGCCGCGCGAGCCCGGCGTCCTCGAGAACGATGCCGCTGAACGAGGTGGTGCGGTACAGGCGCGCGGTGGGCTCGCCCGCGAATCGGACGACCGACACCGTCGGGTTGTTCTCCTTCGCGTTGATCTCGTCACCGATCGCCCGGGCCCGTTCCTCGTACTCGGAGATCTTCTGCTCCGCGAGCTCCTCCTTGCCGAGCGCCTGTCCGACGAGACGGATGTTCTCCTTCCACGTCGGTCCGGTGGTCTCGGTGAACACGGTCGGGGCGATCTCGGACAGCTGGTCGTACCGGTCGCCGTCGCGGACGTCCGCGGACAGGATCAGATCGGGCTCGAGGGTCACGACCTTCTCGAGGCTCGCCTCGCTGACCTTCCCTACCGGCTCCGCGTCCGCGCCGAACTCCTGGCCGGCGTCCCCGACGTACTCCGGGAAGCCGGACTCGCGGTAGTCCACGTAGCCGACGAGCGGGGTCTCGAGCAGAAGTACGGCGTCGGTGAAGCTGGTGTCGAGGGCGACGACCCGCTGCGGCTGTTCGGGGATCTCGGTGACACCCCGGAAGTGGGTGACGGTGCGGGGGAACCCCTCGGTGGAGGACGCCGCCGTCGCGTCCTCGTCGGCGGAGGAGCAGCCGGCGACGGCGAGGGCGGTCGCCGCGAACGCGGCCGCGGCGGTGCGGCGCAGCAATGTGGACACGGGGGTCTCCTGTCGATCAGGGCACAACGAGGCGAAAAACGGTAAGGCAAGCGAAACCTTAATGGAGGGGTCAAGTCCGCGGGCGCGGGTGTCGACGCTGCCGACGCCGTGGCCGGCGGCGTGTACGACACGCCGTCGGAGGGCCGGTTCGGGACGTTCGACCCAGGAAATTCGCAGGTAATCACGGTGTCCGCTTGTCTCACACGTGACGAAGTACGACAGTGGGTAGGACCGAGTCCGTGGTCCCTGATGCCACGGTCTACGATTCGATGAGCGCAAGCCACAGACCGTCCACCTCGGGGCAGAGGTTGGACGGCAGGAGCGGAGCCTGCGGAGCGACCAAGGGCACATTCAGGAGGATCAGTGACTGCCGTAGCGCCCCAGCCAGTCCCGGAGATAGCTGCAGCGAGGCCGTACCCGCCGCGGCAGGGACCAAAGGGCTCGTTCATCTATAAAATGATCACGACCACTGATCCCAAGGTCCTGGGGATCATGTACCTGGTCACCTCGTTCGCGTTCTTCCTCATCGGTGGCCTCATGGCGCTGCTGATGCGGGCCGAGCTCGCGGTCCCGGGCCTGCAGTTCCTGTCGAACGAGCAGTTCAACCAGCTCTTCACCATGCACGGCACGGTCATGCTGCTGCTGTACGCGACTCCGGTCGTGTTCGGCTTCGCCAACTACATCCTGCCGCTGCAGATCGGTGCGCCGGACGTCGCGTTCCCGCGTCTGAACTCCTTCAGCTACTGGCTGTACCTGTTCGGCGCCCTCATCACCACCGCCGGCTTCATCACCCCGGGTGGTGCCGCCGACTTCGGCTGGACCGCCTACACGCCGCTCTCGAGTGAGCTGCACTCGCCCGGCGTCGGTGCCGACCTGTGGATCCTGGGTCTGGCCGTCGCCGGCCTCGGCACCATCCTCGGTGGCGTCAACATGATCACCACGATCGTGTGCCTGCGGGCACCCGGTATGACGATGTTCCGGATGCCCATCTTCACGTGGAACATCCTCATCACCAGCATCCTCATCCTGCTGGCCTTCCCGCTGCTGACCGCGGCGTTCATGGGCCTGTTCGTCGACCGGCACCTCGGTGGCCACATCTTCGATCCCGCCAACGGCGGCGTGATGCTGTGGCAGCACCTGTTCTGGTTCTTCGGCCACCCCGAGGTGTACATCATCGCCCTGCCGTTCTTCGGCATCGTCTCGGAGATCTTCCCGGTCTTCTCCCGCAAGCCGATCTTCGGCTACAGCGGCCTGGTCTACGCGACCATGGCGATCGCGGCACTGTCCATCGCGGTGTGGGCGCACCACATGTACGCCACCGGCGCCGTCCTGCTGCCGTACTTCTCGTTCATGACGTTCCTCATCGCGGTGCCCACCGGCGTGAAGATATTCAACTGGATCGGCACCATGTGGCGCGGCCAGATCACGTTCGAGACACCGATGCTGTTCTCCCTCGGCTTCCTCGTGACGTTCCTGTTCGGCGGCCTGTCCGGCGTCATCCTGGCGAGCCCGCCGCTCGACTTCCACGTCACCGACAGCTACTTCGTCGTCGCCCACTTCCACTACGTCGTCTTCGGCACCGTCGTGTTCGCCACCTACGCCGGCATCTACTTCTGGTTCCCCAAGATGACCGGCCGCATGCTGGACGAGCGCATCGGCAAGTGGCACTTCTGGCTGACCTTCATCGGCTTCCACGGCACCTTCCTGGTGCAGCACTGGCTGGGCGCCGAGGGCATGCCGCGCCGGTACGCGGACTACCTGCCGTCGGACGGATTCACCACGCTCAACACGTTCTCGACGATCTTCGCGTTCGTCCTCGGCGCCTCGACGCTGCCGTTCGTGTGGAACGTCTTCAAGAGCTACCGGTACGGCGAGGTGGTCACGGTCGACGATCCGTGGGGATACGGCAACTCGCTCGAGTGGGCCACCAGTTGCCCGCCGCCGCGGCACAACTTCACCGAGTTGCCGCGGATCCGCTCGGAGCGTCCGGCGTTCGAGCTGCACTACCCGCACATGGTCGAACGGATGCGGGCCGAGGCCCACGTCGGTCCCGGCCACGGCGGTAAGCACGCGAGCACCGTCCTCGAGGAGGAGCGTCATGCTCCGCTGACCACCGAGGGCGAAGGACGGCCGGGTACCGACACGATCCGCTGACCCGGCGCCTCACGCAGAACCCGAAAAGCCCCGCCCCGACCAACGGGCGGGGCTTTTCGCTTGGCACAATGGACTGCCGACGGGGTATGGGCCCCGCACGGTCGTATCGGGTTCACCTTCGACCCCGAACATGCAGATGAACGGAGTTATCTCGGTGGGAGCAATCGACAGCACTGTGCTCGTCACGGTGACCGGTCCCGACCGGCCGGGCGTCACGTCGGTGCTCTTCGCCGCGCTTTCCCGGCACGAGGTGAGCCTGCTCGACGTCGAGCAGGTGGTCATCCGTGGCCGTCTCACCCTGGGTGTACTCGTGTCCTGCCCCGGTGACCCCGAGTCCCTGCAGGAAGTGCTCGAGGACGCGATGCACACGGTGGGAATGTCCGTCGACATCGAGATCGGTGCGCATCAGGGACGCCCCGCCGTGTCCACCCACGCAGTGGTCGTGCTCGGCAGCCCGATCAGTGCCCGTGCGCTGCAGTCCATCGCCCGCGCGTTGGCCGTCCTCGGCGCCAACATCGACACGATCCGGGGTGTGGCCGACTACCCGCTCACCGGACTGGAACTGATGGTGTCCGCGCCGGCCGGCGGGGAGGAATCGGATCGTCGCCTACGTACCGCGCTCGCCGAGGTGTCCGTCGCCGAGAACGTCGACATCGCCGTCGAACGCGGTGGCCTCGCCCGGCGGGCCAAGCGGCTCATCGTCTTCGATGTCGACTCGACGCTCGTCCAGGGTGAGGTCATCGAGATGCTCGCGGCCCGTGCCGGCGTGGAGGACGAGGTCCGTGAGGTCACCGAGAGTGCGATGCGCGGCGAGATCGACTTCACCGAGTCCCTGCACAAGCGGGTCGCCACCCTCGCCGGCCTCGACGCCTCCGTCATCGACGACGTCGCCGACGGCCTCGCTCTCACTCCCGGAGCACGCACCACGATCCGGACGCTGCGCCGTCTCGGGTACCACTGCGGCGTCGTCTCGGGTGGATTCCGTCAGGTCATCGAAGGCCTGGCCCACGAACTCGAACTCGACTTCGTCCAGGCCAATACGCTCGAGATCGTCGACGGCAAGCTCACCGGCCGGGTCGTCGGTGACATCGTCGACCGCGCCGCGAAGGCCACCGCACTGCGCAAGTTCGCGGCACAGGTCGGGGTCCCGATGGAGCAGACCGTGGCGGTCGGCGACGGCGCCAACGACATCGACATGCTCAACGCCGCGGGCCTGGGCGTGGCGTTCAACGCCAAGCCCGCGTTGCGGGAAGTGGCGGACACGGCCCTGTCGCACCCGTTCCTCGACGCAGTGCTGTTCGTGCTCGGCGTCACCCGCGACGAGGTCGAGGCCGCCGACGCGGTGGACGGTGGAATCCGTCGCGTTCCCCTGCAATGACGATCGGTGCGCCCGGGAGTTTCGCGGCGCGGCACGCGATCCTGGCCGGTGGCTACGGTGGGCGACCGGATCCGGTGGACCCCGAGCAGGTGCTCGCGATGCCGATCGTTCTCCACATCCCCAAGACCGACCGGCCCGCGCGCAGTGCGCTGCTGGAGGCGGCCGCCTCCGCCACGGTGGCGCTGTGCCTCGACGAGCGGGTGGGCGTGGACGAGTCCGGGGAACCGGGTCCGTGGCGTGCGGCGTATCTCGCCTGGACCGGATCGCGGATCAGGAAGGTGTCCCGGCGGGCACGCGGCGCCCAGTGGCTGGCAGCGCAGGACGTCGACGGCGTCACGGTGGACGTCGACGGGGCGCAGGCGCGGGCGCTGGTACCCGGACCCGTCGGCGCCCTCGATCCGCGGATCAGGAAGCTGCAGATCGGGGGGACGGACCTCGAACACGACGATCCCGGTCCCGTCCCGGCGGGGGTTCCGGTGCTGTGGTTGAACGCGTCGCTCGAGATGACCGTCGGGAAGGCAGCCGCCCAGGTGGGCCACGCCTCCATGCTGCTGGCCGGCGCGATGAGCGCGGACGCGGTGGCGGAGTGGGCGCGGGCCGGCTATCGCTGTGCGGTACGGGACGCGGATCCGGCCCGCTGGGCGCAGCTCGGCCGACGGGTGACGAGCGGGAAGGCGATCACCGTCCGCGACGCCGGGTTCACCGAAGTGGCTCCGGGGTCGATGACGGTGATCGCCCACCCGTGATCGGGGCTGTGTGCCCCGGCCCGGCTACTCGAATCGGGTGTCCACCGCCTCGGCGAAGTCCACGGTTCCGGGAATCTCGTTCGACTCGGTGAACGCGTCCGCGATCTCCTGTTCGGAGGCGATGACGTCGTCGGACAGCGGGATCGGCTCCTTGATGGACCGGGTCCAGGTGGTGCGGGAGGCATCCTCACTGATCGACGTCAGCTCGGCGTACCTGGTGGACCACTCGTCGATGTTGTCGCTCGACCACTGCGTGGCCGCGGCGTAGCGAGTGAGGAAGTCCTCGATCGCTGCGGACTTACCCGCGTCGGCGAGGGCATTGTCCGACGCGATCCAGAAGTTGTATCCGTTGGCGGCCTCGTCGGCGGTGGCGATCGAACGCGCACCCACCTCCTGCTCGGCGATGGCGGTGAAGGGATCCCACACCGCCCAGGCGTCCACCTCGCCCCTGGTCAAGGCCGAGTACCCGTCCGCGGGAGCGACGTAGACGGGATCGACGTCGTCGAGGCCGAGCCCTGCCTTCTTCAACTGCAGCAGCAGGTTCGCGTGGGCGGAGCTGCCCTTGGTGACCGCGATCTTCTTGTCCCGCAGGTCGTTCACGGTGTCGATGGTGGAGTCCTGGCCGACCAGGATGGCGTCGCCCTTCCCGCTTGCCTCGAGGGCACCGACGATCTTGATGTTCGCCTTCGCGGCCGCACCGAAGATCGCCGGGGTGTTGCCCACCTGTGCCAGGTCGATGCCACCGGCACTGGCGGCCTCGACGAGGGGCGGTCCGGCGGTGAACGTGGAGAACTCGATGTCGTACGGCAGGTCGTCGAGTTGGCCGGAGGCGGTCAACAGCACCTCGATCGAGATCGCCCGCTGATCACCGACCGCGAGGGTCACCTGGGAGAGGTCGACGGGGCCGGTGGGTTCCGGATCGGCAGACGCGGAGTCGTCGCCGCACGAGGCGAGGACCAGAGATGCGGCCGCGATCAGCGCGACCCCTGCGGATCGGAAACGGAGTGAGCGGAGATTCACTGTGCTGCTTTCTGTGTCGGGCTGGGTTGGTCGTCCACTCCCAGGAGGGAGAGAAGTCGGGCGGCGTAGACGGCGGCGTCCGGGGACGCGTGCTTGCGGGGCCGGGGCAGATCGATCGGGACCTCGTGCGCGATGCGTCCCGAGTCGAGGACGAGCACACGATCGGCAAGGGTGACGGCCTCGGCGACGTCGTGCGTGACCAGCAGCACCCCGAAGCCGTGGCGGGCGAACAGGCGCAGCAGCAGATCGTGTGCGGCCAGCCGGGTGAGGGCGTCGAGCGCGCCGAACGGTTCGTCGAGCAGCAGCAGCGTCGGTTCGGCCACCAGGGCCCGGGCCAGAGCCGCACGCTGCGCCTCGCCCCCGGACAGGGTCAGTGGCCATGCGTCGGCGCGGTGTCCGAGGCCGACGTCGCCCAGGACCGTGCGGGCCTGCGCCTCGCCACGGGCGCGGGACCGGCGGTCCTTCAATCCGAGGGCGACGTTCTTCACGACGGGCAGCCAGGGAATCAGCCGCGGTTCCTGGAACACCACCGTCGGATGGCCCGCGACGTGCGCGGTGCCGGTGTGATCGTCGGACAGCCCGGCGAGGACGCGGAGCAGGGTCGATTTCCCCGATCCGCTGCGGCCGACGAGTGCGACGATCTCTCCGTGGGCGATGTCGAGGTCGATCCCGTCGAGGACCACTCGGGGCCCGAAGCTCTTGCGCAGGCCGGCCAGCCGGGCCGCGGGTGTGCCGGTGCGAGGCACGGTGTCGGTCATCGAGTGCTCCCTCGGTCGATCCGGGTCGGGGGTGTCGGGAAGGCGTGTCGGGAACGGTCGTTCCGACCCGCGGGTAGGGCGGGAGTCAGCGCACCACGGTGGGCTGCCACCGGAGGGCGCGCAGTTCGAAACTGCGCACGATCGAGTCGGTGATCAGGCCGAGGAGCCCGTACACCAGGAGCCCGAAGATGACGATGTCGGTGCGGAGGAACTCGCGCGCGTTGTTGACGATGAAGCCGAGGCCCTCGCTCGCGTTGATCTGTTCGGCGACGATGAGGGACAGCCATGCGATTCCGAGGCTCTGCCGCAGACCGACGAGGATCTGTGGCAGCGCACCGGGAAGGATGAGGTTCCGTAGACGCTCGGTCCGGCTGAGCTGGAGCACGGACGCGAGTTCGAGCAGTTTGGGATCCAGGCGTCGGATCCCGGCGAAGGTGTTGAGGTAGAGCGGGAAGGCCACGCCGAGGGCGATGAGGTACACCTTGGGTTGCTCACCGATACCGAACCAGATGATGAACAGCGGAATGAGCCCGAACAGAGGGATGGTCCGCAACATCTGCAGTGGCGGATCCACGATGTACTCGCCGAGGCGGCTGACTCCCGCCGCGATCCCGAATCCGACGCCCAGGGCCGCGCCGAGCGCGAAACCGATGAGTACCCGTTGCGTGGACACGGCGAGGGCGTCCATGAGTGCGCCCGACTGGAAGACCTCGACACCGGCGGCGAGGATCACCGACGGTGCCGGCAGCACGCGTTCGGACAACAGGCCGCTCTGGCTGCCGAACTGCCACGCGAGCAACAGGACGACGGGCGCGAGGGAACGCAGGAATCCCGGCCGCCGGTAGAAGGCCGTGGACGTCGTCGTCGCGGTCGGTGCCTCGACGGGCTCGGTGGCGGTGTCGGCCGGATTCTGGCCGGTCGTGACCAACATCGAACTCTCCGATTCGTTCCGGTCCCACCCGTGTGACAGGACCGAAGGCGAAGCATGTTCGAGATTGCCCGGTTTGGGAAGGTTTTCTCTCAGCGAGAAGTTAATTCGACTCGGAGAATGGGCGGACGCAGGGTGCTCAGTCGGTGGCTCGCAGCACGAGGAACGACGGCCCGTCCAGGTGGAGCGGCGTGCCGCGCTCGATCGGTGGCCCCGGCTCGGGCACACCGTCGGGTGCGCGGGTGTCGAGCTCGAGGCGAAGGGTGCCGTAGAACCACTCCGGGCAGCCGAGCGTCACGTCGGCGGGTCCGTCTGCGTGGGCGATCACGAGCCAGCTGTCGTCGGTGAGCATCTGCCCTTCGGCGGTGTGCGACCGGACGTCGGAGCAGTCGATCCATGCCTGCAGCGTGCGTTGCGACTCGTCGAACCAGGCGGAATCGTCGAGTTCGGCTCCGGTGCGGCCGAACCAGACCAGATCCGGATGGCCGGTGGGAGTGCTGCGTCCCTCGAAGAACTCGGGCTGGCGCAGCGCGGGTGCGGCGCGCCGCAGCGCCAGTGCATGTGTCACGAAGGCGGTGCGGGCCGGGTCCGCGCTCTCCCAGTCGAGTGGCCAGGCGTCCTCGCGCGGCGTCCCCGCGGGCACACAGTAGGCGTTGTTGTTGCCGCCGAGGGTGTGCCCGAATTCGTCTCCGGCGAGCAGCATCGGAGTTCCGGTGCTCAGCGTGAGCGAGGCGAGGAGGTTCCGCACGTGCCGGTCCCGCGCCGCCAGGATCTCGAGGTCGTCGGTGGGTCCTTCGACTCCGTGGTCGACCGAGTGGTTGTGGCCGGTGCCGTCCCGATTCTGTTCGCCGTTGGCCTCGTTGTGCTTGTGCCGATAGGACACGAGGTCGGCGACGGTGAACCCGTCGTGGGCGGTGACGAAGTTGACCGACGCCCACGGTCTGCGTCCACGGAACAGGTCCTCCGATCCGGCGACACGGGAGGCGAGTTCACCGACCCCGCTCGTGCCGTTCCAGAAGGTGCGCAACACGTCCCGGTAGCGGTCGTTCCACTCCGACCACTGGAGCCCGAAGCGGCCGAGCTGATACCCGGCGGCGGTGGCGTCCCACGGCTCGGCGATCAGCTTGCAGCGGGACAGCACCGGGTCCGCGGCGACGGCGGACAGCACCGGAGCAGCCGGATCGAACGGGCCGCCGTCGACCCGTCCGAGCGCCGAGGCGAGATCGAAGCGGAATCCGTCCACGCCCATGTTCAGTGCCCAGTGCCGAAGGCTGTCGGTGATCATCCGCACGGCGATCGGTGAGTTCGCGTTCACCGTGTTGCCGCACCCGGTGACGTCGATGTCCCGGCCCTCGTCGTCGAGGAGGTAGTAGCCGGGCCCGTCGAGTCCGCGCCATCCCAGGGTGATGCCGCCGAGCCCCTCCTCGCAGGTGTGGTTGTAGACGACGTCGAGGATCACCTCGATCCCGGCACCGTGCAGTGCGTCGACCATGGTCCGGAACTCGGCGATCTCCCCGCCGGGGCGGGCCGCGTAGCCGGGGTGCGGCGCGAAGTAGCTCGCGGTGGCGTATCCCCAGTGGTTGCGCATGCCTCGGGCGGCGACGGAGCGTTCCGTGACGTACGCGTGCACGGGCAGCAGTTCGACAGCGGTGACCCCCAGCGCGGTGAGATGGTCGAGGATGCACGGCTGCGCCAACCCCAGGTAGGTGCCACGCAACTCCGGAGGGACCAGCGGATGCCGGGCGGTGTACGAGCCGACGTGCAGCTCGTAGATCACCGTCTCCTCCCAGGGGGTCTCCGCTCGCGGTCCCGGGACCGGATCCGTGAGCGCGGTCACCACCGAGTAGGGCAGGTGGCCGAGCGAGTCGATCGGTGACGGCGGGCCGAACGGGTTGCCGTCCGCGGAGGACGTGAGCGCCTCGTAGTCGTCGATGCCGCCGCTCAGCCGGCGCGCCCATGGGTCGACCAGGAGCTTCTCCGGGTTGAAGCGGAGGCCGCGGCGTGGGTCCCACGGGCCGTGCGCGCGATAGCCGTAGCGCTGCCCCGGGCCGACGTCGGGGATCACCCCGTGCCAGATGCCGTAGGTGGGTGCCTCGAGAGCCACCCGCTGTTCGGTTCCGTCGTCTCCGACCAGGCACACCTCGACACCGGTGGCATCGGGTGCGTGTACCGCGAACTGCGTTCCGTGTGCCGTCGGGTGCGCGCCGAGGGGGAACGGCGAGCCGGGGAATCGGGGCCGGTGTGTGGTGGCCGGTCGGGCGGGCGGGCCACCGCCGGGATGCGCATGAGGGGACACGAATTCGATCCTGCTGCAATCCGCCGGAGAATGTGCGAGAAGATGGACGACGTGCCTTCACCAGATCCCGACCTCCTCATCGAATTCGACGACGTTCTGCTCCGGCGTGGTGGGTCCACGCTGGTCGGCCCGGTGAGCTGGAAGGTGGAACTCGACGAGAGATGGGTGGTGCTCGGTCCCAACGGCGCAGGCAAGACGTCGCTGCTGCGGATCGCGGCGGCCGAACTGCACCCGACCGAGGGCACCGCCCACCTCCTGGGCGAGCGGCTCGGCCGGGTCGACATCAACGAACTGCGTCCGCGGATCGGGCTGTCCTCGTCCGCCCTCGCCAACCGGGTGCCGGGCGACGAGCTCGTCAGTGACCTCGTGGTCTCCGCCGGATACGCCGTTCTCGGCCGGTGGCGCGAACGGTACGAGGATCTCGACACCGAACGCGCGGTGGAGATGCTCGAAAGCCTCGGTGCCGAACATCTCGCGCAGCGCACCTACGGCACGCTGTCCGAGGGGGAGCGCAAGCGGGTGCTCATCGCCCGCGCGATGATGACCGACCCGGAGCTGCTGCTGCTCGACGAGCCCGCAGCCGGCCTCGACCTCGGGGGCCGGGAGGAACTGGTCGCCCGCCTCACCGATCTGGCTGCCGATCCCGACGCGCCCGCGACGGTGCTCATCACCCATCACGTCGAGGAGATCCCGCCGGGGTTCACGCACGCCATGCTGCTCAAGGAAGGCCGGATCGTGTCGCAGGGACTCATCGACGACGTGATCACGGCAGACAACCTCAGCGCGGCGTTCAGCCAGTCCATCACCCTCGATCGGGTGGACGGCCGGTACTTCGCGCGCAGGACCCGGGTGCCGGGACGGCATCGGGCGTGAACGTCAGTTCACCCCTGGAGTGAGAGCCGCGTCACGGTTGGCGTAGGTTCCGAACATGGCAACGAATCACGAACCTGCCGCGGCCGGGTCGACCGCGCCTGCCGTCGACCCGAAGGACGCCTCCACGGTGATCCTCGTGCGGGACGGGCAGTCGGGTGAGCTCGAGGTGTTCCTGCTGCGTCGGGTCGCGGGGATGGCGTTCGCCGGCGGGATGACGGTGTTCCCCGGAGGCGGTGTGGACCCCTCGGACGAGGACGCGAACATCGGCTGGTCGGGGCCGCCGGTGTCATGGTGGGCCCGGCGGTTCTCCACCGACGCGGCACGGGCGAAGGCGCTGGTGTGTGCGGCGGTGCGGGAGACGTTCGAGGAGTGCGGCGTCCTGCTCGCCGGTCCTACGGCGGACAGCGTCGTCGCCGACACGGCCCGCTACGCACGGGCACGTACCCGGCTCGAACAACGTGAACTGTCGTTCGGGGAATTTCTCGAGAGCGAGCGCCTGGTGCTCCGGACGGATCTGCTGCGGCCCTGGGCGAACTGGATCACTCCCGTCGGTGAAGGTCGACGCTACGACACCCGCTTCTTCGTCGCCGCCGCACCGGACGGGCAGGTTGCCGACGGTGCGACCTCCGAGGCCGAGGAGGTGCGCTGGCAGACACCGGCGGCGGCGATCGCGCACTGGCGGGACGGTGCCAGCGTGCTCCTGCCCCCGACGTGGACGCAGCTCTCCCGGCTGGCGGGGTTCGGCACCGTCGCGGAGGTGTTGGCCGCGGAGCCGGACATCCCGCAGATCCTCCCGACGCTGGTCGGTGAGGGGAAAGGCCTGCGGGTCGAGTTCCCGGACCAGGAGGAGTACTACGCTGCCCGACCCCATCCCTGGTCGAAGCGAAGCGGAGACGTGTGACGCGCGAAGCGAAGCGGAGACGTGTGAGGCGGTCGAAGCGAAGCGGAGACGTGTGAGGCGGTCGAAGCGAAGCGGAGACGCACGGTGAGGCCGGACGGGGCGTCCGCGGCGGCGTGAACACGCAGTAGCCTGTTCGCCATGGCTGAATTCGTCACCCTCGAGGTTTCCGAAGGCATCGGCACGATCCGGCTCGCGCGGCCGCCGATGAATGCGCTCAACCGTCAAGTGCAGCAGGAACTGCGGGCTGCGGCGCGCGAGGCGACGGTGAACCCCGACGTCAAGGCGGTCATCGTGTACGGCGGCGAGAAGGTGTTCGCCGCGGGCGCGGACATCAAGGAGATGGCGGAGCTGTCGTTCGGAGAGGCCAGCGACCTCATCGCCGACCTCCAGCGGGACATTGCGGCCGTGTCGGAGATTCCCAAGCCGACCGTTGCCGCGGTGACGGGTTACGCGCTCGGGGGAGGCCTCGAGGTGGCGCTGTCCGCCGATCGGCGCATCGTCGGTGACAACGCCAAGCTCGGTGTCCCCGAGATCCTGCTCGGGATCATCCCGGGTGGGGGTGGCACTCAGCGTCTGGCCCGCCTCGTCGGTCCGGCGAAGGCGAAGGACCTGGTGTTCACGGGCCGCTTCGTCGACGCCGAGGAGGCCCTGCGCATCGGCCTCGTCGACGAGGTGGTGGCACCGGACGACGTGTACGAGGCCGCCAAGCGCTGGGCCGCGCAGTTCACGAAGGGTGCCTCGCGGGCGATCGCGGCCGCCAAGGCGGCGATCGATCAGGGCCTGGACGTCGATCTGCAGTCCGGGCTGAAGGTGGAGGCGCAGCAGTTCGCGGCGCTGTTCGCCACGGCGGATCGGAAGATCGGTATGCAGTCGTTCATCGAGAACGGTCCCGGTAAGGCTCAGTTCACGGGCGAGTAGGCTGACCCACCACACGCAACTAGAACCTGTTCCTTTCTACCAGTGAGTAGGATTCACGCATGACTGCAAGCCCGGACGATCGGTCCCGCGACCGCGCCGTCGATGCCAGTGCCGTCGACGACCCAGCGCCCCACCCGCACGCCACCGAGGCCGAGGTCGAGGCGGCCCTGAAGGACACGAAGCTGGCCCAGGTGCTCTACCACGACTGGGAAGCGGAAACCTATGACGAGAAATGGTCCATCTCGTACGACGAGCGCTGCATCGACTACGCCCGCGGGCGCTTCGACGCCGTCGCCGGTGACCAGCCGCTGCCGTACGAGCGGGCGCTCGAGCTCGGTTGCGGCACTGGTTTCTTCCTGCTCAACCTGATGCAGGGCGGGGTCGCGAAGACGGGTTCGGTCACCGATCTCTCACCCGGCATGGTGAAGGTGGCGCTGCGCAACGCGGAGAATCTCGGTCTTCCGGTCGACGGCCGGGTCGCCGACGCCGAGACCATTCCCTACGAGGACGACACGTTCGACCTCGTCGTCGGCCATGCCGTGCTGCATCACATTCCCGACGTCGAGCAGTCGCTGCGCGAGGTACTGCGTGTCCTCAAGCCCGGCGGACGGTTCGTCTTCGCCGGAGAGCCGACCACCGTCGGAAACTTCTACGCACGCTGGCTCGGGCGGCTGACGTGGGAGGCCACCACGCGGATCACCAGGCTGCCCGCTCTCGCGGACTGGCGGCGTCCCCAGGCCGAGCTCGACGAGTCCTCCCGCGCGGCGGCGCTCGAGGCCGTCGTCGACCTGCACACGTTCGACCCCACCGATCTCGAGAAGATCGCCGAGTCCGCCGGAGCCGTCGAGGTGCACGCCGAGACGGAGGAGTTCGCTGCGGCCCTGTTGGGCTGGCCGGTGCGCACGTTCGAGGCGGCGGTCCCGGAAGGCAAGCTCGGCTGGGGCTGGGCCAGGTTCGCGTTCGGTGCGTGGAAGAACCTCAGCTGGGTGGACGAGAACGTGCTCAAGCACGTCGTTCCGCGCGGCCTGTTCTACAACGTGATGATCACCGGTGTGAAGCCCGGCAAGTGAGTTGGGCTACGACTTCACCGCGCAGGACGTCGGCTACCTGCTGAGTCCCGACGGTGCTCTCGCCCTGGCCGAGGTCGACCGGTTCGAGCTGACTTCGCGTACGCGCCTGGCCGACATCGGCCGGGCGCGTACCCGTTTCGGTGACCGGGCGGCGATGCTGGTGGAGACGGTCCTGCTGCGCAGGAAGGCGATCGGCAAGCTGCCCGGCAGCGGCGGGTGGCTGTTCACCGACGAGGCACTCCAGCAGGCGACCCCGTCGGTGGTGGCGCGGCATCGGGCCAGACGATTGGCCGGGCGTTCGGTGCACGACGTGACATGTTCGGTCGGTGCGGAACTGGCGGCGCTGTCGGAGACGGCGAGCGTGGTCCTCGGCAGTGACCTCGACGCCGTGCGGTTGCGGATGGCGGCCCACAACGTCCCCGCCGTCGCGGTGGCGCGCGCCGATGCGTTGGCCCCGTGCAGCCGGGGCACGGTCGTCGTGGCCGACCCGGCCCGCCGAGCCGGTGGACGCCGCACGTTCGATCCGGCGCAGTTGCAGCCGCCGCTGCCGGATCTCGTGTCCGTGTACCGCAGTCGCGATCTGGTGGTCAAATGCGCCCCGGGGTTGGACTTCGACGCCCTCGCCTGGGACGGCGAGGTGGAGGTCACCTCCCTGAGCGGGGGAGTGCGGGAAGCATGCCTGTGGTCCCGCGACCTCGCCGAGCCGGGAGTGACGCGCAGGGCGAGCGTGCTCGCCGCCGACGGCACGGGGTGGACCGTCACCGATGCCGAGCCGGACGACATCCCCGAACGGGCTCCGGGGCAATGGATCGTCGACCCGGACGGTGCCGTCGTGCGGGCGGGCCTGGTGCGTCAGTACGCTGCCCGACACGGGTTGTGGCAGCTCGACCCCCAGATCGCCTACCTCACCGGCGACACGGTGCCCGCCGGTGTGCGGGGATTCCGTGTTCTCGAACGGATCAAGTTCTCCGAGAAGGTGTTACGGCAGGAGCTCGCTCGGCTGGACTGCGGCTCGGTGGAGATCCTGGTCCGCGGAGTCGACATCGATCCCGCGGTCCTGCGCCCGCGGCTGAAGCTGAAGGGCACGCGTGCGTACAGCGTGATCGTCACCCGGATCGGCCGTGCGGGTGTCGCGTTCGTCTGTGCACCGCCCACCGTGTGAACCGTTGCGGGAGGGCCGTCGTCAGCGTAGGACGAAGAGCTCACCCAGGAACGACGGCACGACGACCTCCCCCTTCGGGCCGATCGCGGTCCCGGTGCTGAATCCGAGTGCGTCCGGCAACACGGTCTGATCGAGGGTGCTTCCGTCCCCGGTGTCGAAGGTCAGCAGTGCCAGGCCGTCGTCTCCGTCCCGGATCACCGTGTAGCCGGTCTCGCCCGCGGATTGTGCCGGGACCCCGAGTTGGAGGACGTCGTCGCGTTCCCACGCGAGTTCCGCGCTGTCTCCCGCGTCCCGGACCGCGAGCAGCCGTCCCTCTTCGCCGCCCGCGACCACGAGCAGGCCGTCGTCGGACACCGACGGTGCGGCGGCCGCGACGTAGCCGAGGTCGTAGTTCCACTGCGGTGCACCCGTTTCGGCGTCCAGCGCCCAGAGTCGGCCTTCCCGGTCGTTGACGTACACCCGCGTGCCGTCGGCGGACACCACCGGGCTGGACGCGGCGCCGCCGGGCAGCACGTCGGAGGCCCAGGCCGGCGCGATCCGGGGCGAGTCGCCTTCCACGTAGTCGATGGCGACGAGCTCGGTCGCAGGGGAGCCGGGACGGAAGAACGTGACGAAGAAGCGTCCCGACGCGAGGTCGATCGCGGGGGTGTGGGCGACCGGGCACGCGGCGGTCCCGAGGAAGCACTCGTCCAGTCCGGCGTCGTTCGGGAGGAGATCGCCGTCGGTGCCGTCGACGTTCGGCGGGGGGATCATCTGGAACGCCGGGAGCACCGGGCGTCCGTTCTGGGTGTCGAGGACGTGGATGTTGCCGAGATGGGTGACGAACAGCAGGTTTCCGTCGGCGGTGAACTGGGCCGACAGCGGGGTGCCCGAGACGGGCGTCCGCCACCGCAACTGGCCGTACTCGTTGTACGAGTTCATCGCGCCCTCGTCGCCGATGTAGATGTTGGCGACGGAGTCGGAGACGGGAGTCGACGCGGTGGCTCCGTCGGACAGTCGGGTGCACCAACGCTTGCGTTCGCTGTCGGACTGGAAGGAGAAGAGATTGCATCCCCGCTCCGTGCGGGCCGTCAGCGAGATCTGACCGTTGGGGGCGATGGACGGGGTCGTCGACACCGGCCCCCCGAGCGGCCGGGACCACGCGAACGACACGTCGCGTGATCCGGTGCCGGGACTGGTGTTGCTGTTGCGGGCATCCGCGTGCGCCCCGGGCCAGCCCGTCGAGGCGAGCGAGTTGTCGACCGGGTCGCCCCCGCATCCGGCGAGCACCACCGCGCAGGCCGCGGTCAGCACCAGCATCGACGACCGTAGGGCCCGTCGCATCGTTTCTCCCGTCGTTCGACAACTCTCGGTCCGCACAACCCTCGGCCCGCAAGACTATCCCGGAGCCCGGGTACGTAGGCTGACAGGCTATGACGAGCATGTGGGGCGCACCGTTGCGCACACGGTGGCGTGGTTCGCGACGCCGGGACAGTGAGCAGGCACGTTTCCTGACCGTGGCGTCGTTGCGCTGGGTTCTGGCGAACAAGGCGTACACGCCGTGGTACCTGGTGCGGTACTACCGGCTCGCGAAGTTCAAACTCGCCAACCCGCACGTGATCCTGCGCGGCATGGTGTTCCTGGGCAAGCGGGTGGAGATCCACGCCTCGCCGGAGTTGTCGCGGCTCGAGATCGGGCGGTGGGTCCACATCGGTGACGGCAACGCCATCCGGTGCCACGAGGGTTCGCTGCGGATCGGCGACAAGGTGGTGTTCGGCAAGGACAACGTCGTCAACACCTATATCGACATCGAGATCGGCGCGTCCACGCTGGTTGCCGACTGGTGCTACATCTGCGACTTCGACCATCGCATGGACGACGTGAACGTGCCGATCAAGGACCAGGGCATCGTCAAGGGCCCGGTGCGGATCGGCCCGGACACCTGGGTGGCCGCCAAGGTCACCGTGCTGCGGAACACGCGGGTGGGTCGTGGTTGCGTGCTCGGCGCACACGCCGTGGTCAAGGGGGACATCCCCGACTTCAGTATCGCCGTCGGTTCGCCGGCGAAGGCGGTGAAGAACCGCAAGGCCGAGTGGGAGGCAGGCGCCGCCGCACGGGCCGAGTACATCGCAGCCCTCGAGGACATTGCCCGCAAGAAGGCCACCCACTGATCTGATTCGGCACCACCCGCCACCCCGCCACCCGCCACGCGCGCTTGACCGCCCCGTCGCGCCACCCCCGACCCCGCCCCTATCGCCCCGTGGGTGAGTGGTCCCTTCGCCTTCTCAGACCGGTCGAATGGTCCCTTCACCCTGGGAGGGAGGGGGGAGAGATGGGGGATGACGGGGAGGGGAGGGATCAGTCGCGGTCGGGGAGGGGGCGTTCGGGGATCACGGGGCGGGCCAGGGGGTTGCGGACGCGTCTCTTGGCACCCGAGTAGACCAGAGCGGTCTCGTCGGCGACGAGCGTCCAGTCGAACTCGGAGGTCAGCCGCGCCCGGGCCGCGGTGGCGCGTTGCTGCGCCGCGGCCGGATCGTCGAGGACTTCACGGACGGCCGACGTCAGCCCGGCCACGTCGCCGGGCCGGAACGACAGGCCCGTCTCCCCGTCGACGACGGCCTCACCCAGACCGCCCGCCGTGGACGCGACGAGCGGCGTGCCTGCGGCTGCCGCCTCGAGCGCGATGATGCCGAACGGCTCGTACCGGCTCGGCAGCACGATGGCGTCCGCGCCGTGCAGCCAGCCGAGCAACTCCAGGTGATCGAGATTGCCGAGGAACGTCACGGCCCGGGCCACCCGGTGAGTGCGGGCGAGTTGGGCCAGCCATTCGAACTGGGTGCCTTCGCCGGCCACGGCCAGTGTGGTGCCCGGGTGGCTGCGGCGAATCCGGGGCAGCGCGGCGATCGCGTCCTGGACGCCCTTCTCGTACTCGAGCCGTCCGACGAAGAGCAACTGGGCCGGGCCGCCCCGGGGTGCCCGCTCCCGGAAATGCCATGCGGTGGTGTCGATTCCGTTGCGGATCACCGAGATCGGGGCGAGCGCATTGCCGTACAGTTCGGTGACCTCGTCCTCCATCGACGCCGAACACGTGATGATCGCATCCGACTCGTGGGCGAGCCACCACTCGACCGAATGCACCTGACGGTTGATCCGCCCCGACAACCAGCCGCTGTGCCGACCGGCCTCCGTCGCGTGCAGGGTGGAGACGAGAGGGACGTCGTAGAACTCGGCGAGCGCGATCGCCGGATGCGCGACCAGCCAGTCGTGTGCGTGTACCACGTCGGGGACCCAGCCTTCGCCGACGCCCGGCTTCTGCAGGGCGACACCGGCCCGCACCATGGCGTGCCCCATCGCCAGGGTCCACGCCAGCATGTCCTCACCGAAGAGCAGGTGCGGTGGGTCCTCGGCGACGGCGACGACGAGGACTCCCTCGTCGATGCGGCTCACCGTGGGGTGGGTGGTGGCGTCGGTACCGGACGGCCGACGCGACAGCACGACCACCTCGTGGCCGCGGGCGGCCAGTGAGGTGGCGAGATGGTGCACGTGACGGCCGAGCCCGCCCACCACCACCGGGGGATACTCCCAGGAGACGATCAGGATCTTCATCGGTCGGTTCCCCTCGCACGGTCCGGTGGCGGTAGGCGCCGGGCGTCGAGGCCCGGGAAGAGTCCGTCGGCGTTGTTCCACCCGTCGGCCAGTCGCGACGCGACCGCAGTCCTGCCGGCGGCCGCCGCGGCCGCGATCTCGCGCAGGGCGTGCGCGTGCTTGTGAGCCCGTTCGCGGGCGTAGCCGGCAGCGGAGTCCTTGCTCACCATGAACGCCCAGTCGCTGGAGACGGTCATCAGCGCCTCACGCAGCATCTGGTCCGCGACCCGATCGCGCGGCCCCGACAGCCCGGGAACGATCGAGGACTCGCGGGTCTTGTCGACCACGTCGAGTGCGGTGGCGACGACCTCGGAGTTCAGCTGGACGAGGTCGCCGACCTGATCTCCGGCCCACACCCGCCAGTCCTTGCCCGATCCCCACGACGAATCCTCGAGCGCGACGGGTTCGCCGACGTAGCCGTGCTCCCGTGCGTCGGCGAGCGTCCCGACCTGCACGCCTGCCTCGGGAAGCGCCCGCAGTACCTTCTCCAGCCACTGCGGGCCCTCGAACCACCAGTGGCCGAACAGTTCCGTGTCGAACGCCGCGACGACGAGGGCGGGGCGGCCGGTACGCGCCGACTCGTCACGGATCCGCGTCCGCACGGTCTCCACGAAGTCCGCGACGTGCCGGTCGACGGCGGCGGCGGCGAGTTCGGGATCGTAGGGTGCCTTGTCCGCCGAATCGACCGTCCGGCCGGTGACCCGTGCGGGCTTCAACCCGGTCGCGTGGTCGTAGGTGTGGAAGTCGCGGTAGGCCGCGTGCCCCGGATAGCCCGATTTCGGTGACCACACGCGATAGCTGACCTGCAGGTCCCGGCCGAAGGCGAGTACGTCGCTCTCGCGGACCGGCCGGCCGGCCGACGTGTCGCCACGCAGAGCGGGACCGTCCACCATGAAGTGGCTGACACCCGCGCGTGAGTACATGTGTTCCAGGCCCGGCGTGTAGCCGCATTCGGGTGCCCAGATTCCGGTGGGCCGGTGATTCCAGCGGGCCTTCGCGTCGGCGAGGCCCTCGGTGAGGGAGTACTCGCGCAGCCGCGGATCGAGGAGCGGCTGGAACGGGTGGGCGAGCGGGCCGCCGAGCAACTCGAAGGCGTCGGCGTCGAGCAACTCGCGCAGCACCGGGGAGGCGCCGTGGCGCCAGTTCGCCTCGAAGTCGGTCAGCGCGTCGGCGGCGGCGCGGTGCTCGCGGGCCCCGAGCGCACGGTGCGCGTCGTCGGGCATCCCGGCGGCCTCGTGGGCACGGATCTGCCAGTTGCCCAGCCAGTGATGCATACCGTCGAGACAGTGCGGGTCGTCGAGCTGGGCGGCGAGGACCGGCGTGATGCCCAGGGTGAGCAGATGGGAGCGGCCCTCGGCGGACAACCGCTTCAGCACCCGGACGAGGGGCAGGTAGGAGGCCGCCCACGACTGATAGAGCCACTCCTCGCCCACGGGCCATCGCCCGTGGTTGGCGAGCCAGGGTAGGTGCGAGTGCAGTACCAGGGCGAACATGCCCTCGGTTCGATGTTCGGTCACGGTGCCTGCGCCCCGAACTCGCCCGTCTCGAACCGGTGCGCCCTGACCGCGACGGCCACGAGATCGAGACTCGCGTCGATGTCCTGCTCCCGCAGCGTGAAGTCGTCCGCGGTGATGCCTTCGACGTCCCTGGACAGGTCCGCGGGCCACGGCTGTCCGGCGAGTGCACGTTCGATCTGCGCGTCGATGAACGAGCCGCCGTGCTTGGCGTCGAGGGCGCGCAGCCGCTCGCCGTGGTGGACGCCGGTCATGACCGCCACGTCGAACCCGGCGTCGACGAGTAGTTCGGTGAGTTCGTCGGCGTTCAGCTCGCGGGTGTGGAACGGGTTGAGCGGGGTGTCGCGGCCGGGGGAGAACGTGATGCGGTTCGGGGTGCTCACGAGCAACTCGCCACCCGGCCGCAGCACCCGGAAGCACTCACGCAGGAACTGTGCCTGATCCCACAGGTGCTCGATGACCTGGAAGTTGACGACGGTGTCGACCGAGGCGTCGGGGAGCGGGAGTTCCGCGAGATTTCCGTGGATCATCTCCACCCGCGGGTAGCGGGCGCGCACGTGTTCGACCGCCGAGGTGTCGTAGTCGACGCACGTCACGTGGGCGGCGACGTCGGCGATCATGTCCGCTCCGTAGCCCTCGCCGGACCCGGCCTCGAGGACACGGCGACCGGTGCAGCGTTCCCGCAGGTCGCGGTAGACGACCTCGTGCCGGCGGAACCAGTAGTTCTCCTCGGGGATGCCCGGAACGGTGCGCTCACCGGTCAGGGGGAGGGGCGCGTCCGTGGACACGGCCCGGGTCGCGTGGTCGCCGACAAATGAATCGCTCACCGCAGCGAGGTTAGTGCCCCGGCAGTCCAGGGCATACGGGGTGTTCCACATCACAGCCCTGATCTGCCTTTCGGCTTATATGGTGAGCACGCTTGTCCCGCAAGTTACCCGCGGGTAACTTAACGTGGGGTAATCTAACGCACAGCCGGTATAACGACTGTAAAACGAGAGCTCAGCCGGGTGCCGGGCACTCACGACATCAGGTACACCACACAGGAGGTCGACGTAGACCCATGACGAACATCGTTGTTTTGATCAAGCAGGTTCCCGACACGTGGTCGGAGCGCAAGCTCACCGACGGTGACTTCACGCTCGACCGCGAAGCGGCCGACGCGGTGCTCGACGAGATCAACGAGCGCGCCGTCGAGGAAGCGCTGCTGATCAAGGAAGCGCAGGGCGGCGAGGTCATCGTGCTGTCCGTCGGCCCCGACCGCGCGACCGATGCGATCCGTAAGGCGCTGTCCATGGGTGCCGACAAGGCCGTCCACGTCAACGACCCGGCCCTGCACGGTTCCGACGGAATCCAGACCGCGTGGACGCTGGCAGCGGCCCTCGGCCAGATCGAGTTCGACAACGGCGAGGCTGCCGAGTTGGTCATCGCCGGCAACGAGGCCACCGACGGCCGCGTGGGCGCCGTGCCCGCGATCGTCGCCGAGTACCTGGGCCTGCCGCAGCTCACCCAGCTGCGGAAGCTGACCGTCGCGGACGGTGCGATCACCGGTGAGCGCGAGACCGACGAGGGCGTCTTCGGCCTCGAGGCCGCACTTCCGGCCATCGTGAGCGTCACCGAGAAGATCAACGAGCCGCGCTTCCCCTCCTTCAAGGGCATCATGGCCGCGAAGAAGAAGGAAGTGAAGGTTCTCACCCTCGCCGACCTCGGCGTCGATCCGGAGACCGTGGGTGTCGCGAACGCCGCCACCTCCGTGACGGCATCCACGCCCAAGCCTCCCCGCACCGCTGGTGAGCGCATCGTCGACGAGGGCGACGGCGGCAACAAGATCGCCGAGTACCTCGTGGGCCAGAAGGTCATCTGACCGCACCCCGCCACCAATCAGCAGAGCAGATACAGGGAGAGTTAGACATGGCAGAAGTACTGGTGCTCGTCGAGCACGCAGAGGGTGCGCTCAAGAAGGTCAGCACCGAACTCCTCACCGCGGCACGGACTCTCGGTGAGCCGTCCGCAGTGGTCACCGGGCCGGCCGGCACCGCCGACAAGCTCGCCGACGCGCTCGCTGCTGCGGGCGCCGAGAAGATCTACGTCGCCGAGGGCGACGAGATCGAGGGCTTCCTCGTGACCCCGAAGGTCGACGTCCTCGCCGGACTCGTCGAGTCGGTGTCCCCGGCCGCCGTCCTCACCGCCGCGAGCATCGAGGGCAAGGAGGTGTCGGGCCGCCTCGCCGCCCGCATCGGTTCGGGCCTGCTCGTCGACGTCGTCGAGGTCAAGCCGGACGCCTCCGTCGTCCACTCGATCTTCGGTGGCGCCTACACGGTCGACGCCAAGGCCAACGGCGACGTCCCGGTCATCTCGGTTCGCCCGGGTGCCGTCGAGGCGCAGCCGCAGGCCGGTGCCGGCGAGAAGGTGACCGTCGAGGTGCCCGCGCAGGAAGACGGCGCCGTCAAGGTCACCTCGCGTGAGCCCATCGTCGGTGGCGACCGTCCGGAGCTCACCGAGGCCACCATCGTGGTCTCCGGTGGCCGTGGCGTCGGTTCCGAGGACAAGTTCCACGAGGTCGTCGAGCCGCTCGCCGACTCGCTCGGTGCCGCCGTCGGTGCGTCCCGCGCCGCCGTCGACTCCGGCTACTACCCGGGCCAGTTCCAGGTCGGGCAGACCGGCAAGACCGTGTCGCCGCAGCTGTACGTCGCGCTCGGCATCTCCGGTGCCATCCAGCACCGGGCCGGCATGCAGACCTCGAAGACCATCGTCGCCGTGAACAAGGACGAGGAAGCCCCGATCTTCGAGATCGCGGACTACGGCATCGTCGGCGACCTGTTCAACGTGGCGCCGCAGCTCACCGAGGCAGTCAAGAAGCACAAGGGCTGAATCAGCTCCGTCGAACGACCCCGCACCCCCGAGGGTGCGGGGTCGTTCACGTTTCCTGCATCGACACGTCACCTCGGGGTTGCCTCACCGCTGCTCTGGGTCGATACACCTGCCTCATGACAACTCCGTCGGTGCTCGGAGCACCCCGTACGGTCACGTCCGCCCCCACCTACTCCCTCCTCGTCTCCTCCGACCGCGAACATCGGGTCGCCGCGCAGCGACTCCGCTACCGGGTGTTCGGCGCCGAGCCGGGGTTCCGGATCCCGGCCAGGCCGGACGGCCTCGATGCCGACCGCTTCGACGAGTACTGCGACCATCTCCTCGTCCGTCACGACCCGACCGGTGAATTCGTGGGCTGCTACCGGATGCTGCCGCCGGACGGGGCCGTCGCCGCGGGTGGCTACTACACCGCGAGCGAGTTCGACATCGACGCCCTCGAGCCGTACCGCAACCGGGTGGTCGAGATGGGGCGTGCGTGTGTGGACGCTCCGCACCGCTCCGGATCGGTGCTCAGCCTGATGTGGGCGGGCATCCTGCACTATCTCGAGCTCACCGGGTTCGAGACGGTCATGGGGTGCGTCTCGGTGCCGATGCAGGCCTCCCCGGAGGAAGCACCCGGCGTCAACGTCCGCGGGGTGCGTGACCTGCTCCTGGCCCGGTACGCCACCGAGCCGGATCGCCGCGTGCGGCCCCGTCGGCCGGTGAGCGTCGACGGACTGGGGCTCGAGGCACTTCCTGCACCGGCCCGGCCCGTCCTGCCGCCGCTGCTGCGTGGGTACCTGCGGCTCGGGGCCCGGATCGCCGGGGAGCCCGCGCACGATCCGGACTTCGGTGTCGCGGATTTCGTGGCGGTGCAGAGCCTGCGTGACGCGAACCGGCGGTATCTGGAGCGGCTGCGCTCGGCGGCGGCGACGCTCGAATCGGAGGGTGTACCGGCGTGAGCGCCCACGCGTGGATGCCCGTCAGCCCCTGTGGCGACGGCTGTCTGCCCACGACGCTGCCGAGTGCGTCCGTGGCGCGCAGGTCGCTGCGATGGGTCGCGGTGCTCGCGGCGGTGCTCGCGTCGCCGGCACTGGTTCTCGTCCGGGTACTTCCCCGACGGCGCAAGGCGGCGGTGGTTCGGATCGGTGCCCGCACGCTTCTGCGGGCACTCGGTATCCGGCTCGTCTCGACCGGCAGCCCGGACGGACCGGGGGGCCCCGACGAGTCGGGCGGTGAACTGGTCGTGGCCGGACACGTGTCCTGGGTGGACGTGCTGGTGCTCGCCGCGGTGACACCCGCGGCCTTCGTTGCTCGGGGCGATCTGCTCGAGTGGCGGCTACTCGGCACGGTGGCACGCAGGATGCGCGTCATCCCACTCGACCGGGAACGACTGCGCGCGCTTCCCGGCGTCGTCGCCGAGGTCACGGAGCGATTGCGCGACGGGGACCGGATCGTGGTGTTTCCGGAAGGCACCACCTGGTGCGGACGGGCGTACGGGTCGTTCCGTCCGGCCATGTTCCAGGCCGCGATCGACGCCGGCCGGCCGGTCCGGCCGATCGGCCTGCGATACGAACTCGGCGACGGGACGCTGACGACGGGGCCCTGCTTCGTCGGCGACGAGACGATCGGGCAGTCGATCGCCAGGATGGTGCGGCTGCGCGACATTCGCGCCCGCGTCCGTGTCGAGCCGCTCGAACACCCGGGCCTGTGCCGCCGCGAACTGGCCGGGCGGTGCGCGCAGGCGGTTCGGGGCGGATCGATCGACCTGGCCGCGCACGACATCCTGGATCCGTCGATCGAGGTGGTCGGGGCAGAAGCCGCCTAGGTTATCCTGGTCGGGTCATGACCTCTGCCCGGAGCTCCGCTCTTCCCGTCTACCTCGACCACGCCGCCACCACTCCTCTGGTTCCCGCTGCGATCGAGGCGATGACCGGGATCTTCGCGACGGTGGGCAATGCGTCGTCGCTGCACGGCTCGGGCCGCGCGGCGCGTCGCCGGGTGGAGGAAGCCCGCGAGTCCATCGCCCGCGATCTCGGTGCTCGCCCCTCGGAGGTCGTCTTCACCTCCGGAGGGACGGAGAGCGACAACCTCGCGGTCAAGGGTATCTACTGGGCTCGACGCGACGCCGACCCCCGCCGTACCCGGATTCTGGCCAGTGCGGTCGAGCACCATGCCGTGCTCGACGCGGTGGAGTGGCTCGAACGTCACGAGGGTGCGCGGGTGACGTGGCTTCCCGTCGATCGGGACGGCGTCGTCGACCCGCAGGTGCTGCGGGACGAGCTGACCCGGGTGGGCGACGAGGTGGCCCTGGTCACGATCATGTGGGCCAACAACGAGATCGGCACCGTGATGCCCGTCGCCGCACTCGCCGGTGTCGCCGCCGAGTTCGGTGTGCCCATCCACAGCGACGCGGTCCAGGCGGTCGCGCATCTCGACGTCGACTTCGCCGCGAGCGGGCTGTCCGCGCTGAGCATCGCCGCACACAAGTTCGGTGGGCCGCAGGGCGTCGGCGCGCTGCTGCTCGGCCGCGAGGTGTCGTGCGTCCCGCTCGTGCACGGCGGCGGGCACGAACGGGATCTTCGGTCGGGCACACACGACACGGCCGGGGTGGTGGGGATGGCCGCCGCGCTCGCCGAGGCGACCGCGACTCTGGACGAGCGCTCCGAAGGATTGGCGAAGCTGCGTGATCTCCTGATCCAGGAAGTCGAGCGTCTGGTGCCGGATGCGGTGCTCAACGGACCGCGTGGACACGGCAGACTCGCGGGCAACGTGCACTTCACCTTCCCCGGATGCGAAGGTGACTCGCTGCTGATGTTGCTGGACGCCGCCGGAATCGAGTGCTCCACGGGCTCGGCGTGCACGGCCGGTGTGGCGCGCCCCAGCCACGTCCTCGTGGCCACCGGCGCTGATCCGCAGACAGCTCGCGGATCCCTGAGATTCTCGCTCGGGCACAGCTCGACCGAACAGGATGTGCGGGCACTCATCGAGGCGCTGCCCCAGGTGGTCGAGCGGGCGCGCGCCGCCGGCCTGGCGAGCGCCGGAACGCGTGGAGGAAGTCACTGATGCGAGTACTGGCAGCCATGAGTGGTGGTGTCGATTCTGCGGTCGCCGCGGCCCGCGCCGTCGCCGCCGGTCACGACGTGGTCGGTGTGCACCTGGCGTTGTCGACCTCGCCGGGGACGTTGCGGACCGGTTCGCGCGGATGCTGTTCACGTGAGGATGCGGACGACGCCCGGCGCGCCGCCGACGTGCTCGGAATCCCCTTCTACGTCTGGGATTTCGCGGACCGCTTCAAGGAGGACGTGATCGACGACTTCGTCGCCGCGTACGCCGCGGGCGAGACGCCGAACCCGTGCCTGCGATGCAACGAGAAGATCAAGTTCTCCGCACTCGCCGATCGTGCGATCGCGCTCGGGTTCGACGCGGTGGCCACCGGGCACTACGCCCGGCTCGTGGACGGGGTGCTCCGCCGTGCCGTCGACGAGGACAAGGACCAGTCGTACGTGCTCGCGGTACTCACCCGGGAGCAGTTGTCCCGCGCCATGTTCCCGGTGGGAGACACACCCAAGGACCGGATCCGGGCGGAAGCCGCCGAGCGCGGCCTCGCGGTCGCGGACAAGCCCGACAGTCACGACATCTGCTTCATTCCGTCCGGGGACACCCGGGCATTTCTCGGCGCGAAGATCGGGATCCGGCCCGGAGCCGTCGTCGACGCGCGATCCGGTGAGGTTCTGGCCGAACACGAAGGCGTCCACGGCTTCACGGTGGGGCAGCGCAAGGGTCTCGGCGTGCCGGGACCCGGTCCGGACGGGCAGCCGCGCTACGTCACCGAGATCGAGCCCGAGTCCGGCACGGTGAAGGTGGGTTCGGCCGCCGACCTCGACGTGTGGTCGATCGAGGCACGGGACGCCGTGTGGACGTCCGGGTCCGCTCCGGACGGTCCGATCGAGTGCATCGTCCAGGTGCGTGCGCACGGCGGTATCGCCCCCGCTGTCGCGGAGCCGAACGGATCCGGCATCGCGATCACCCTGCGTGCCCCGCTCACCGGAGTCGCCAAGGGGCAGGCCGCCGTGCTGTTCCGACCGGACGCCGACGGGGACGTGGTCCTGGGCAGCGGCACGATCGCCGGTACCTCGTCGCGCGTCGACTCGTGACCACCCCGCAGTCGCCCGCGGGCCGGGTGACCGGCATCGGATCCTGGCCGGGGACGGATGCCCGCGAAGCAGCGAATGTCGTGACCGGCGAGCTCGATTCGCTACCCCATCTCGTCGAGCTGCCCGCCCGCGGGTTGGGCGCGGACATGATCGGGCGGGCCGCCGCGCTGTTGGTGGACCTACCGCTGGACGTCTCGACGACGGCGTATCAGGTTGCCTCGCATCGGGGTTCGGTCGCACGACGCGCTTCGGATCTGCTGAACCAGGATCTCGATGCACTCGAGGAGACGTGGGAATCCGCCGGATTGCGCGGGTCGGGACGTCTGGTCAAGGTCCAGTCCGTCGGTCCGCTGACACTCGCCGCGAACATCGAACTGTCCACCGGACGCAGGGTGCTCACCGATTCCGGCGCGGTGCGCGATTTCGCGGAGTCGCTCACCGAGGGCGTGTCGCGTCATGCCGCCGAGGTGGCCCGGCGACTGGGCGCTCCGGTACTCGTGCAGTTCGACGAGCCGTCCCTGCCCGCCGTTCTCGCCGGATCCCTTTCCGGCCGAAGCCGTTTCGAGACGGTTCCGGCGGTGCCGGAACCGGAGGCGCTGGCCGTGCTCGACGCGGCCATCGCCGGAGCGGGGCCCGACGTCGTGGTCCACTGCTGTGCCGAAAACCTGCCCGCCGATCTGCTGCGCCGCAGCGGCGCGCGGGCGGTGTCGTTCGACCTGTCGACCGTGTCCAGCCATGACCTCGACGGGATCGGGGAACTTCTCGACGCGGGCAAGGATCTGGTCCTCGGCGTGGTGCCGACGTCGGTGCCGGGGACGTCCCCGACCTGGCGTGACTGTGCGGATCCGGTCGTGGCGCTCGTCGACCGGCTCGGCTTCCCGCGCACCGTGCTGCGTACACAGGTCGGGGTGAGCCCGGCATGCGGGCTGGCGGGCGCGAGTGAGTCGTGGGCGCGCCAGGCGCTGCGCCTGGCCTCGGACGTCGGCCGTGCGTTCCGCGACGACCCCGAAGCTCTCTGAGTCGCCTCACCTGACCCTCCCGATCACCGTCCCGCGCCCCCACCGTTGTGGGTGAAGGTGGCCTTCGACCGGACAGACCGGTCGAAGGCCACCTTCACCCACGGGGAGGGGAGGGAGGGGAGGAAGGGAGGGGAGGGGAGAGGACGGGGAGCGCGCGCGGGAGACCGGCGGGGATGTGGCGGCGGTGGTGTCGGGGCGTCGGTCCGACCCGATAATCTGCGATGGTGAGTGAATCGCCCCGCAACGCGCCCGCCGACACCGCCGACGTCGCCGGAGGGGCCGGTGAGGCGCCCGCACCGGCGCCACCGGAGGTGCACCAGCGGTGGAACGAGCTCGCCGACGAGGTTCGCCTGCACCAGTTCCGGTATTACGTGCGCGACGCGCCGATCATCTCGGACGGAGCCTTCGACCTGCTGCTCGGTGAGCTCAACGGTCTCGAGGAGCAGTACCCGGACCTGCGGGTTCCCGATTCGCCGACGCAGTTGGTCGGCGGCGGCTTCGCGACCGACTTCACTCCGGTCGACCATCTGGAACGGATGCTCAGCCTGGACAACGTGTTCGACCTCGACGATCTGCGCACGTGGATCAGCCGGGTCGAGCAGGAAACCGGCCCGGACCTGCACTACCTGTGCGAGGTGAAGATCGACGGGGTCGCCCTGGACCTGGTGTACGAGAACGGGCGGCTGGCGCGCGCCGCGACTCGCGGAGACGGCCGGACAGGCGAGGACGTCACACTCAACGCACTCACCATCGAGGACATCCCGCAGACACTGACCGGCACCGACGACTACCCGGTCCCCACCGTCCTCGAGGTGCGCGGCGAGGTGTTCTTCCGGCTCGAGGACTTCGCAGCCCTCAACGCCTCGCTGGTCGAGGAGGGCAAGCCGCCGTTCGCCAACCCGCGGAACTCCGCTGCGGGCTCGCTCCGCCAGAAGAACCCCGCGGTCACCGCGCGGCGACGGCTCGGGATGATCTGCCACGGCCTCGGCCGGGTCGAGGGTTTCGAGCCCTCCTCGCAGTACGAGGCGTACGTCGCCCTGGCTGCCTGGGGTCTGCCCGTGTCCTCGCACACGGCTCGGGTCCACGGCGCGGACGCCGTCGTCGAGAGAGTGCAGTACTGGGGCGAGCATCGCCACGACGTCGAACACGAGATCGACGGTCTCGTGGTCAAGGTCGACGAGATGTCGCTGCACCGGCGGCTCGGATCCACCTCGCGGGCACCGAGGTGGGCGATCGCCTACAAGTACCCGCCGGAGGAGGCCACCACCAAGCTCCTCGACATCCGGGTGGGCGTGGGCCGGACGGGCCGGGTGACGCCGTTCGCGTTCATGGAGCCGGTCACGGTCGCGGGGTCCACCGTCTCCCGAGCCACCTTGCACAACGCCTCCGAGGTCACCCGCAAGGGTGTGCTGATCGGCGACACGGTGGTCATCCGCAAGGCCGGCGACGTCATTCCCGAGGTGCTCGGCCCCGTCGTCGACGTGCGCACCGGCGACGAGACGGAGTTCGTGATGCCCACCCACTGTCCCGAATGCGGCACCGAACTGGCGCCCGCCAAGGACGGCGACGCGGACATCCGCTGCCCCAATCAACAGCACTGTCCGGCACAGCTGCGGGAGCGCGTGTTCCACATGGCCGGCCGTGGGGCGTTCGACATCGAGGTACTCGGGTACGAGGCGGCTACCGGACTGCTCGAATCGGGCGCGATCGCCGATGAGGGTGACGTGTTCTCCCTCACCGAAGAGGACCTGCTGAAGACGTCGATCTTCCGTACCGACAAGGGCGTCCTCTCCCAGAACGGGGCCCGGCTCCTCGCGAACCTCGACGTGGCGAAGGACAAGCCGCTGTGGCGGGTCCTGGTCGGCCTCTCGATCCGGCACGTGGGCCCCACCGCGGCCCGGGCTCTGGCCGGCGAGTTCGGCTCTCTCGATCGGATCCGGGACGCGACCGTCGAGGAACTCGCAGCGGTGGACGGCGTCGGCGGCACCATCGCGGCCGCGGTGGTCGAGTGGTTCGGTGTCGACTGGCACCGTGCCATCGTCGACAAGTGGGCCGCCGCCGGCGTGCGGATGGAAGACGAACGCGACGAATCGATTCCACGGAATCTCGAAGGTCTGTCGATCGTGGTCACCGGGACGTTGGAGGGATTCTCGCGGGACGGTGCGAAGGAATCGATCCTCGCCCGCGGCGGCAAGGCCGCGTCCTCGGTGTCGAAGAAGACGGCGTTCGTCGTCGTCGGCGAATCCCCGGGTTCCAAGCACGACAAGGCAGTCCAATTGGGTGTGCCCGTGCTCGACGAGGCCGGATTCCGGCTGCTCCTCGAGCAGGGGCCCGAGGCGGTCGCGGTGCCGGACGACACCGCACACGATGACGCGGGGGCGGCCGAGTAGCCCACGCACCGTGTGACATTCCCCTCACGGCACGATTTTGTCCGTGGTGAACTCGTCCTGTCATCATGCACGTCATGATCGATATTCGGGACGCCGTGCCGGAGGACTACGAGACGGTCGCGGACCTGACCGTGATCGCCTACATCGGCGGCGGCTTCGTCGACGCGCACAGCCCGTACGCGGTGCGACTACGTGACACCGCCTCCCGCGCGGAGAAGGCGCGGGTGCGGGTGGCGGAGATGAACGGCGAGGTCGTCGGGTCGGTGACGCTCGCCGAACCCGCCACGCCGTATGCAGACGTGGCGCAGGACGGCGAGCTCGAGTTCCGGATGCTGGCCGTGACCCCGGACGCCCGGGGCTGCGGGGTCGGTTCGGCGCTGGTGCGCGACGTCCTCGACATCGCGTACGACCAGGGCTGCCGTGCGGTCGTCATGTCCACCCAGGCGGATATGGCCGATGCCCGTCGGATCTACGAGCGGAACGGGTTCGTCCCGGCACCGGAACGGAACTGGTCTCCGCCGTCCGGCGAGGAATTGACCGTGCTGGTCCGCGAGATCGTGTGAGCGGCCCCGGTCACCCCAGGACGGTTCCCACGATCCCGGCCAGATAGCCGAGGCGGGCGATCTCGGACGGCCGGAACTCCGGCCCGCCGGGCCGGCCCAGCATCAGGACCTGCCCCGAGGAGCCGACGGGAGCGGCCGCGAGCGTGGTGTTCATGTCCTGCCACACCTGCGGAACCCAGTCGGCGTCCCCGTCGAGGGCCGTGGCCTTCTCGAGCGGCATCCACGGCACGTGCGTGGCGTGGGTCTCCGGGGCGCCGGCACTGCCCACCACGCGGTACGCCCCGCGGCCACCGAGGGCGACGATCGTCGACCATCCCACGCGCAGGACACGGGGTGCGCCGTCGACGAGGACCTGCAGACGGTCGTCCGCGGCGGTGGCGACCTGGTCGATGAGTTCGAGTTCGCGATGGGTGTCGAGGATTCCGGCGTACGGGCGGATCGAATCGACGCGGACGTCCGGGAGATTCTCCGCAGCGGTGATCAACGTGTCCGGAAGCGAACCCGGTTCGACGTCCACGACCAGGTCGTCGATCGCGAACCCTGCGCCCCGCTCCACGACGTCGAGCGACAGGATGTCCGCACCGACCGATCCGAGCGCCACGGCGAGAGAGCCGAGACTGCCCGGGCGGTCCGGTAGCTGGACGCGAAGCAGATACGACACGTCGTCCCTTTCACCAGCACACGGGGAGACCCGACTGTGCCCCCGTCCTCAGCGACCATACTTACACCCTCGAGACCCGGGCTGCGCGGCGAGCCGGACCGCGACTGCACGGGTGCCGCCGCGACGTTCTAGGCTGGAGCGGACGTTTTCCTCCCACCGATGCGAAAGGGGCAGCCCGGTGCCTGCCATCTCCCGTGACGAGGTCGCGCACCTCGCGCGGCTGTCTCGCCTGGCGCTGACCGATGCCGAGCTCGACGAGTTCGCCGGTCAGCTCGATTCGATCCTGAGCCACGTGAAGGTGGTCACCGAGGTCGCCACCGGCGACGTGACCCCGATGGCGAACCCGAACGCCGTCACCAACGTCACGCGTCCGGACGTCGTCGTGCCGGGCCTGACTCCCGAGCAGGCCCTGTCCGGGGCGCCTGCCGTCGAGCAGGACCGGTTCGCGGTCCCGCAGATCCTGGGAGAGGCCGAATGAGCACCGATCTGACCCGTCTCGACGCGGCCGTCCTGGCTGAGAAGATCCACAGTCGCGAGGTCTCCGCGGTCGAGGTCACCGAGGCCCACGTGCAGCGCATCGCCGAGGTCGACGGAGCGCTCAACGCATTCCTGCACGTGGCGGGCGAGTCGGCGCTCGTCACGGCCAAGGAGGTCGACAGCTCGCTCGATGCCGGGAACGCACCGGCCTCGGCGCTGGCCGGGGTGCCGCTCGCGCTCAAGGACATCTTCACCACCACGGACATGCCGACGACGTGTGCCTCGAAGATTCTCGAAGGATGGGTCGCCCCGTACGACGCGACGCTCACCGTGAAGCTGCGCGAGGCCGGTATCCCGATCCTCGGGAAGACCAACCTCGACGAGTTCGCGATGGGATCGTCCACGGAGAACTCGGCGTACGGCCCGACCCGCAACCCGTGGGACACCACCCGGATTCCGGGCGGCTCCGGCGGTGGCAGCGCCGCGGCGCTCGCCTCGCACCAGGCCCCGCTCGCGATCGGCACCGACACGGGCGGGTCCATCCGGCAGCCCGCGGCGGTCACCGCGACGGTCGGTACCAAGCCCACCTACGGGACGGTGTCGCGCTTCGGGCTGGTGGCCTGCGCGTCGTCGCTGGATCAGGGTGGTCCGTGTGCCCGCACGGTGCTGGACACCGCGTTGCTGCACGAGGTCATCGCCGGCCACGACCCACGGGACTCGACCTCCATCGACGTGCCGGTGCGACCGGTGGTCGAGGCCGCCCGTCAGGGCGCGACCGGGGACCTGAAGGGGGTGCGCGTCGGTGTCGTCAAGGAATTGCACTCCGACAAGTACCAGGCCGGGGTCCTGTCGTCGTTCGATGCCGCTGTCGCTCAGCTCACCGAGCTGGGGGCGGAGGTCGTCGAGGTCTCGTGCCCGAGCTTCGATTACGCGCTCGCCTCGTACTACCTGATCCTGCCGAGCGAGGTGTCGTCGAACCTCGCTCGTTTCGATGCGATGCGGTACGGACTACGGGTCGACGAGCCGGGCATGAGCGCCGACCAGGTCATGGCGGCCACCCGCGAAGCGGGATTCGGACCGGAGGTCAAGCGCCGCATCATGATCGGCACGTACGCGCTGTCCGCCGGATACTACGACGCGTACTACGGCCAGGCGCTCAAGGTGCGCAGCCTGATCGCGCAGGACTTCGACCGCGCCTACGAACAGGTCGACGTCCTGGTGTCGCCGACCAGCCCGTTCACGCCCTGGAAGCTCGGGGAGAAGGTCGACGATCCGCTGGCGATGTACCTGTCCGATCTCTGCACGCTGCCGACGAACCTCGCCGGCCACTGCGCGATGTCGGTGCCCTCGGGGCTGTCCGAGGACGACGGCCTGCCGGTGGGACTGCAGATCCTCGCTCCGGCCCTGGCCGACGAGCGGCTCTACCGGGTGGGTGCGGCGTTCGAGGCCGCCCGCGGACCGATCGGGTTGCCTGCCTGAACCTCGGCTCCGCCCGGAGCCGCTGCGGGATTCGTGTCGGCGCAGACGGGGAGCTCGGTGCCCTGGTCGCTGCCGTACCGGTGCCCGTGGCCGGCGGGCACCGACAGCGCGGTCGCCAGGTCGAGGCTGGTCTGGAGGAAACTGATCCCGGGGATCCAGGAGGGCCGGGGCGCGTCCGTCCGGGTTCCCGTGAGATCCGGTGCGCGCCAGAGGAGCTGGGGCGACCAGTGCACCACGGGGTCGGAAGAGTTGGCGAGTACCGTCGCGTCCGGCGTGCGGACGGATCCGGCCGGCGGACCGGCCCACAGTGCGCCACAGACCAGTTCGTTCACGTCCCGGCCGTCGGAGACGGCATCGTCCGCCGAGCCGTCGAAGACGGCGTCGTCCGCCGAGCCGTCGAAGACGGCGTTGCCGCCGACGGCTCCGAGGCTCTGGCCGTACACGTACAGGTCCGGCCGGTCGCCCGCGGGCAGGGTTCCGATGTGTGTGGCCACGGCATGGAACAGGGCTCGCGCCGAGGTGTCGGCCGCGGAGCGGTCGAACAGGAAGGTGACCCAGCTCGGTGCCACCGAGTACTGCATGCCGACGATCGCGACGTCCCCGGCGAAGCGCTCCTCGAACCCGGACGCGGCGTTCGCGTCGATCCAGCCGGATCCGGTCGGTACGGCCACCACCACGGCAGAGCGATCGAACCCGCCTGCGCGACTCAGTTCCGCCACGGCGAGCGCGGCGCGTTCGTCGACGTCGGGTGCCGATTCGAGACCGACATAGGTGCGTACCGCGGTATCGCCGTCGCTGACGAATCGGCGGCCCTGGGTGCCGAGCGATTCCCAGCTGACCCGGGATTCCGACGCGCCGGACAGGGTTGCCGACGCCGGCCGCGGCAGTGAGAGGTCGACGACCGAGTTCGCGGCACCGTAGGAGCGGGTGAACTGGTCCCACACCATCGGGCCGACGAACAGTTGGATCGTCACCGCGGAGACGGCGAGAGCGCTCGCGGAGCCCAGCGGTCCGAGGTGCCGGGCGACCCGGGCGACCCCCAGTCCCGTCGCACGCAGCGCCACGAACGTCGTGGCGGCGACCGCCGTCACGGTGAGCCAGTGCGCCGGCCCGGTGACCGGCAGGCCCATCGCCTGCCGGATGCCGTCCTGCCAGTGATCGGCGGCGAGGAGTATCGGACCGACACCCGCAGCCGCGGCGAGCAGAGCCAGCACCCGCGTGGACTGCCGCGAGCGTGGCAGCCACCCGATCCGCCGGGTCACCGGCCGGGTGGCGGCCAACGGAAGCAGCACCAGCGCGGCGAGAGCCCCGGTGAACAATCCCTGCAGGACCGGTCCGCGCGGCAGCAGTCCGGGAGCGAGGGAGGCGGCGACGGCGAGGAGCACGACGACGGTCGTCCCGGCGCGCGGCAGTCGTACGGACGCGGCAGCGCTGTGCGGAAGTCGCGCGGCCGGCTGCGCGGTCACGCCGTCACCGCCGCTGCGGAGTAGGACGCGGGAACGGCCTGCGGACGCCGTCGCCCGAGAGCGCCTCGGAGGGCGATCACCCCGAGAGCGGCCGCTCCACCGCCGAGCACGACCGCCGTGCCGGTCTCGTCGACCGGGGTGACGTAACCCTGCCGCCACGAGTTGCCACCGACCGCGGTGATCGCGACGTCCGCCATCGCCGAGCAGAAGGCCCGTGATCGTGGATCGGCGCGGACCTCGCAGGCAGCGTGCATGTCGGCGTCGAGCCGCTCGTCCAGGCTGCGCCTCGCCCACGGGCCGAGTTCGCCGCCGGATTCGCGCGCATAGCGCAGCAGGTCGTAGCCGAGGTCGTGGACCTTGCAGGCCGTGTCGAACTCGCCGGGAAGCGGTACCGGAGAGGAGCAGTCGCCGTACGGGTTGGCGAGCGTGCCGTCCACGGTGCGGGGGCGATAACCCATCACCGCGGCGAAGTCGCCGGGCACCGCGTCGGCGGCACGGCTGTCCCCGGCCGCGAGCGCCTGCACTGCCTGGGCAGCGGCCGGGTTTTCCCCTTCTCCGGCTGCAGCTCCGGCCCCGGTGTCCGCACCCGCCGCCGTTCCGCCGGCGACGACCGTTGCCGCTCCGAGTACCGCAAGCGCCGTCGCTGCTCTTCTCCACACTCTCCCCGTTGTCATGGATTCGACGCTAGAAACGCCCGGTACCTCCCCACATCACCCGCGGGAGCGGTTCCGCGGCACCGTGCCGGGGGCAGGCGGACGGGTCTCTGATACCTGGGTGGCAGGGCAAGTTCACCCGTGGGTATGAGGACGCGCAGCGGCTGGACTTCCTAGGGTCGAGGCGTGAAGAAGTATGTGCGAAGCGCCGCGCGGTCACTGTCGGTGTCGCAGTGGGTCAACATCGTCATCCTGCTCGTCACCGCGATCCTGTACGCGGTGGCGTGGCCGACCCTGCACGTCACCCACGAGGTTCCCGCGCCGGTGCAGCCGATCGTCGGCGCGCTGGCGGCGTGGCCGTTCATCCTCATCCGCGCGAATCCGGCTCTCGGGTGGGCGATATCGGCGGTGGCCGCGCTGGTGATCCCACGAGTGTTCGAGCACGTCCCCGGATCCGACTATCACTACCCGTGGCAGGTCGTGCACATCATCGTGATCATGTGCCTGCTGGCGGCCGTCGCGTTGCGCGCCGCCGTCCCGATCGTCGCGGTGGCATGGGCGTCGACCGTGTTGCTCTTCTTCGCGGACACGCCGGGTGAGGACGGGCGGGGATGGGCCGTGGGACTCACCGCCCTGGTCGCGTTCTGTCTGCTGATCCGGTGGCTGGTGCTCTCGCGGCGTCAGCTCGCCCGCAAGGAGGAGGAGAACGAACTCGAGCGAGCGCGCAGGACGATTCTCGAGGAGCGCACCCGCATCGCTCGCGACCTGCACGACGTGGTCGCCCATCACATGTCGATGGTCGTGGTGCAGGCCCAGAGCGCGCCGTACCGGATTCCCGACGTGTCCGACGAGGTCCGTGCCGAGTTCGAATCGATCGGTGCGTCGGGCCGTGCCGCGCTCAACGAGATTCGCGGAATGCTCGGTGTGCTGCGCAGCGACGGTCAGCTCGCGGAGCATGCACCGCAGCCCGGACTCGGGCAGGTCGACGAACTGTTCGAGGCGACCCGCAGAGCCGGGATACCGTTGCAGGTCAGCGTCACCGGTGATCCCGTCGGCCTCTCGGAGGCGACCGGTCTGGTGGTGTACCGGATCCTGCAGGAATCTCTGGCCAATGCCGCCCGTCATGCGCCGGGTGCGCAGATCGTCGTCGACGTCTCCTACACGGACCCGGTGTCCGTCATCGTCGCGAACGGTCCGTCGCCGAGTTCGCATCCGCCGGCGCATCCGGAGTCTGCGGGCGGACACGGCATCGTCGGTATGCGCGAGCGCGCTCGCGCCGTCGGTGCGCTGTTCTCCGCCGGTCCGGACGGCAAGGGGGGCTTCATGGTCCGCGCAGAGTTTCCCGGACTCTCCGCCTAGGCTGGGGCGGTGGCGATCACCGTTTTCATCGCAGACGACCAGGCGATGGTCCGGCAGGGCTTCGGGGCCCTGCTGGCCGCGCAGCCGGACATCACCGTCATCGGGGACGCGCCGGACGGCCGGAGCGCGGTCCGCGAGGTCGAGCGGTTGCGCCCGGATGTCGTCCTCATGGATGTGCGGATGCCGGAGCTCAACGGGCTCGATGCCGCTCGGGAGATCCTCGCCTCCCGGTTCGATCCACCGGTACGGGTCCTGATGCTCACCACCTTCGACATCGACGACTACGTGTACGAGGCGCTGTCGATCGGTGCCAGCGGGTTCATGCTCAAGGATGCGCCTGCGGAGGAACTGATCCGGGCGGTGCACGTCGTCGCGGACGGGGAGGCTCTGCTCGCGCCGACGGTCACGCGCCGTCTGATCGCGCAGGTCACGGCGCGGCGGACGCCGGCACGGCGCGAGCCCGCGGCGCTGGGCGCCCTGACGCCCCGGGAACGGGAAGTGCTCGAGCTGATCGCGCGGGGGCTGTCGAACACCGAGATCGCCGAACATCTGTTCGTCGCCGAGCAGACGGTGAAGACTCACGTGGGCAAGGTGTTGTCGAAACTCGGACTGCGCGATCGGGCACAGGCGGTCGTGCTGGCGTACGAGTCGGGTGTCGTCACGCCCGGGTAGACCGTCGAGCTCGTCGCGCGGCGGGAACGGCCGCCAGGCGATACGTTCGAGACAGCGGCCGGGTCGGGTCGCGGCAACTGGACACGACGTGCGGACGGCGGGTACCCGAATGCGTATAGGAATCCTCACCGGTGGCGGCGACTGCCCGGGCCTGAACGCGGTGATCCGCGCGGTGGTGCGGACCGCGGAGGGGCGGTACGGAAGCACGGTCGTCGGCTTCCGCGACGGCTGGCGCGGTCTGCTCGAGGATCGCAAGATCAAACTCGCCGACGACGAGCGCACCGATCGGATCCTCACCCGTGGCGGCACGATCCTCGGCACGGCGCGGGTCAACCCCGACAAGCTGCGCGCCGGGCTCGATCAGATCCGTCGGACGCTCGACGACAACGGGATCGAGGCACTCGTCCCGATCGGCGGCGAGGGGACCCTGACCGCGGCGAACTGGCTGTCCGAAGCCGGGGTCCCGGTGGTCGGTGTCCCGAAGACGATCGACAACGACATCGACTGCACCGACGTGACGTTCGGATTCGACACCGCACTGTCGGTGGCCTCCGACGCGATCGACCGGTTGCACACCACCGCGGAGTCGCACCAGCGCGTGATGCTGGTGGAGGTGATGGGGCGGCACGCCGGGTGGATCGCGCTGGGTTCCGGGCTCGCAACGGGCGCGCACCTGACGTTGGTGCCCGAGGTCCCGTTCGATGTCGGCGAGGTCTGCGACATGATCAAGAAGCGGTTCCAGCGCGGCGATTCCCACTTCATCTGCGTCGTCGCCGAGGGCGCGACTCCGATCCCCGAATCCATGACGCTGCGTGAGGGCGGCATCGACGAGTTCGGTCACAAGATCTTCACCGGCGTCGCCCAGCAACTCGGCGAGGAGATCGCGCGGCGGATCGGCAAGGAAACCCGGACGACTGTGCTCGGGCACGTGCAGCGCGGCGGCACACCCACCCCGCACGACCGGGTGCTGGCGACGCGGTTCGGGGTGCATGCCGCGGACGCCGTTCACCGGGGCGACTTCGGTCAGATGGTGGCCCTGCACGGGACGGCGATCGAGCTGGTCTCCCTCGCGGACGCCACCCGCCGTCTCAAGACGGTGCCGCCGGAGCGATACGCCGAGGCCGCTGCGTTCTTCGGCTGAGCGTCCGGTCGAAGACCGCACCGACCGCGCCCGACGGGACCGCCTAAAATCATCGACATGACTGCCCTGGATGCACCGGCCCTCCTCGCCTACGACGATGTGCTCGCCACATACGAGCCGGTACTCGGCATGGAGGTGCACGTCGAACTGGGCACTGGCACCAAGATGTTCTGCGGATGCCCGACGGCGTTCGGCGCCGAGCCCAACACGCAGGTGTGCCCGGTGTGCCTCGGTCTCCCCGGCTCGCTGCCGGTGGTCAACGAGGCTGCCGTGGAGTCGGCGATCCGGATCGGGCTCGCGCTGAACTGTTCGATCACCCCGTGGGGCAGGTTCGCGCGCAAGAACTACTTCTACCCCGACCAGCCGAAGAACTACCAGATCTCGCAGTACGACGAGCCGATCGCCACCGACGGCCACCTCGACGTGGTTCTAGACGACGGCACCACCTGGCGGGTGGAGATCGAGCGCGCCCACATGGAAGAGGACACCGGAAAGTCGCTGCACGTCGGTGGCGCCACCGGACGGATCCACGGCGCGAGTCACTCGCTGCTCGACTACAACCGGGCCGGGGTACCGCTGGTGGAGATCGTCACCCGGCCGATCACCGGTGCCGGTGCCCGCGCTCCCGAGGTGGCCCGCGCCTACGTGACGGCCCTGCGCGACCTGCTGAAGGCGCTCGACGTGTCCGATGTGCGGATGGACCAGGGCTCGCTGCGCTGTGACGCGAACGTCTCGCTCATGCCGATCGGCGCCGACGTGTTCGGTACCCGGACCGAGACGAAGAACGTCAACTCGCTCAAGAGCGTGGAGGTCGCCGTCCGCTACGAGATGTGCCGGCAGGGCGCGGTGCTCGAGGCCGGTGGCGAGATCGTGCAGGAGACCCGGCACTTCCACGAGTCGGACGGCACGACGTCCCCGGGCCGCCGCAAGGAGACCGCGGAGGACTACCGGTACTTCCCGGAGCCCGATCTGGAGCCCGTGGCACCGAGTGAGGAACTCGTCGAACGGCTCCGGGGGACTCTCCCGGAACTCCCGTGGCTGCGTCGCGCCAGGATCCAGGCCGAGTGGGAGGTCTCCGACGAGGTCATGCGGGATCTGGTCAACGCCGGCGCCCTCGACCTCGTCATCGCGACCGTCGACGCCGGTGCACCGTCCGCCGCCGCTCGCTCGTGGTGGGTGTCCTACCTCGCCCAGCAGGCGAACACCCGCGGCGTCGAACTCGCCGATCTGCCCATCACCCCGGCCCAGGTGGCCAAGGTGATCGAGTTCGTCGAGAACGGCACGCTGAACAACAAGGTGGCGCGCCAACTGGTCGATCACGTGCTCGCGGGCGAGGGGGAGCCGGAGGAGATCGTCGTCGCGCGCGAGATGGTCGTCGAGCGGGACGACTCCAAGCTTCAGGCAGAGGTCGACAAGGCACTCGAAGCCAATCCGGACATCGCCGAGAAGATCCGGTCCGGCAAGGTCGCGGCGGCGGGCAAGATCGTCGGTGACGTGATGAAGGCGACGCGCGGTCAGGCGGACCCGGCCCGGGTCAAGGAACTCGTCCTGCAGGCCTGCAGCTGAGACGGCCCGCCCGGCTCCGCGTGAGGGGGAGCCGGCCGGGCCGCGGCGGTCAGTCCGCGCTGCCTCCGCCGGCGGGCATGGGCATCTTGACGACCCTGTCGTCGGTGGGCGTGGGCGCACCGTCGGTCTTGTTCGCGGTGCTCGCCCAGACGTGGCCGTCGGGGGCGATCGCGGCGCCCTCGAGGCGTCCGTAGCGATCCTGTGCGAGCTGCGCCGGTGCGGCGGTCACCGCTCCCGACCCCGGATCGGCGGTGAGCGCGGTCATGGCCTGGCCGGCGGACAGGGACACGGCGACGACGTCCTCGGCCGCCACGCACCCACCGACGCCGGGCCGGTCCTGCCAGGTCCACACCGTGGCGGGCAGGCCGCCCTCGGCCGGTATCCGCTGCAGCCGGTCCTCGAGCGCCGTGCGATCGGTCATCCACACCGCGATCCCGGGATCGACACAGAGTCCGCCCGCGTTGCCGATGCCGGATGCGACGACCTCGGGTGCGGGGGCGCCTCCCGGATCGAACGAGCGCAGACGCAGCAGTTTTCCCGCGAGCGACCCCGGGTCGGCCGCCGCCGCCGGATTACCGGTGTCGCCGGTCAGCACCATCAGCTCGTGCGGGGAGGCGAACTCGAGGGCTCCACGGTTTCCGTTGGCGCCCTTGGGTATTCCGCCGAGTACGACCTTGGGGGTGTCGCCGGGGGCGATGCGCACCACGCGATTGTCCGAGCCGGTGGTGACGTAGGCGTAGAGCAGATTGTCCTCGACGAAGCTCGGCGAGAGCGCGATGTCGAGTAGTCCGCCGTCCGAGCCGCCGTCGACGTCCACTCGTGCGATCTCACGGGGTTCCTGCTCGGGCCGCACTTCGAGGATGCGGCCGGTGCGCCGTTCGGCGACGAGCGCGCTCTGGGCGTCGGGCAGGACGACCAGGCCACCGGTGGTGTCGAGGCACGTCGCCACGACACTCGGGTCCGGGTCGTCGCAGGGACCCAGCGGACCCGGCGGAGGCGGTGGTGCCGACGTGTCCGGCGTGGGCGCCTCGGGACGGACGTCCGCTCCGGACTGCGGGGACGGCTCGGGAGTGAAGGGAGAGGACGTCGAATCGTCGAACCGGGCACACCCCGCGACCAGCACCGCCGCTGCGCACACCGCCACCAGGGGCGCCCACCGTTTCCCGACCGCTTTCATGGTGCAGACGTTACGTAACGATTCGTCGTCACCGCCACGCCGGGCGTATTTGACGAGGTAGCACCCGGCGGAGGCCTACCCTGAGGAGGTGAGTGACGAGCGGAACGAACGGCCGAACAGCCCGGAGCCCGGGCTCAGTCCCTTCGACGATCAGCCGACGGAGAACCTGTCCGCCGGTTACACCGACGACCTGACCCGCCCTCTGGCCGACCCGGGGCCCACGGCCGACGATCTGGCCGCGCCCACCGAACGGATCTCGACGTACGACCAGATCGCGCCCCCACCGGTCGTGCCTCCCGTCGCGGCCCAGGAGCCGCCGGCTGCGGCGCCGGTGGAGGAGCCGCGTGCGCGGCGCGGCACTCTCGACCTCGGGCTGCTCGTGCTCCGGGTGGTCGTCGGGGTGACGCTCCTGGTCCACGGTCTGCAGAAACTCACCGGCGTCTGGAACGGGCCCGGCCTCGGCGGATTCGAGGACACCCTGGTCGAGGCAGGTTTCGACCAGGCCCGGCTGTTGGCGATCCTGGGCGCGGTCGGCGAGGTCGCGGCCGGGTCGCTGCTGGTACTCGGGCTGCTGACTCCGTGGGCCGCGGCCGCCGCACTCGCGATCATGATCAACGCGTGGGCATTTCGTCAGGCTGCCGAGCCCGGACTCGCGTATTTCGCTCCCGACGGCGTCGAGTACGAGACGCTCCTCGGGGTGTGTGCCGCGGTGATCGTGCTCACCGGCCCCGGACGTATCGCGATCGACGGTCGCCGTGGATGGGCGACCAGACCGCGAGTCGGTTCCCTCGTCGTCCTCCTGCTGGGAATCGCGGCAGGCGTCTGTGTCTGGATCTTCCTCAACGGGACGAACCCGCTCGTCCGCTGACCGCGCTCCCTGGGGATTGGCGGGCGGAACGAGAGCGGGTGTCGTCAGGGGACGTAGCGGACGGCGCCCTTGTCGGCGGATGTCGCGAGGGCGGCGTAGGCACGCAGGGCCGTGGTCACCGTGCGCTGGCGGTCCACCGGCTGCCACGGACGCTCCGACGCCTCCATCTTCGCGCGGCGCTCGGCGAGGACGGCGTCGTCGACGAGGACCTCGAGAGTGCGCGTCGCGACATCGATGCGGATCTGGTCGCCGTTCTCGATCAGGCCGATCACGCCGCCACTCGCCGCCTCGGGCGAGACGTGGCCGATCGACAATCCGGACGTGCCGCCGGAGAACCGGCCGTCGGTGACGAGCGCGCACTTCTTGCCCAGCCCGGCACCCTTGAGGAATGCGGTGGGATGGAGCATCTCCTGCATGCCCGGGCCACCCGACGGGCCCTCGTAGCGGACGACGACGACGTCACCGGCCTGCACCTTCTTGCCGAGGATGACCGAGACCGCCTCTTCCTGGGATTCGACGACCAGCGCCGGACCCTGGAAGGAGAACAGGTCCTCGTCGATTCCGGCCGTCTTGAGGATCGCGCCGTCGGGTGCGATGTTGCCACGCAGCACGCACAGGCCACCCTCCACCGTGTACGCGTGCTCGAGGTCGCGGATGCATCCGCCCTCGGCGTCGGTGTCCAGGGACGACCATCGATTCTCCGTGGAGAACGGCTCGGTGGTGCGCACCCCTCCCGGCGCAGCATGGAAGAGCTCGAACGCCTCCTCGGATGCCTTGCCGGAACGGATGTCCCAGGTGTCGAGCCACTCGCCGAAGTCCTTGGTGTGCACCGTGTGCACGTCCTCCTCGAGTAGGCCCGCACGGCGCAGCTCACCGAGGATGGCGGGGATTCCGCCGGCCCGGTGCACGTCCTCCATGTGGTAGTCCGAGTTGGGGGAGACCTTGGACAGGCACGGGACGCGCCGGCTGATCTCGTCGATGGTCTCGAGATCGAAGTCCACCTCGCCCTCCTGGGCGGCGGCGAGGGTGTGCAGGACGGTGTTGGTGGACCCGCCCATCGCGACGTCGAGTGCCATCGCGTTCCGGAAAGCCTTGGCGGACGCGATGTTGCGGGGGAGGACGGACTCGTCCTCGTCGCGGTAGTAGCGCAGCGCGGCGTCCACCACGGTCGTGCCCGCGCGGGTGAACAGGGCGCGCCGGGCCTCGTGGGTGGCGAGCGTGGAGCCGTTGCCGGGCAGCGACAGTCCGAGTGCCTCGGTGAGGCAGTTCATCGAGTTCGCGGTGAACATGCCCGAGCACGATCCACAGGTCGGACAGGCGCTGCGCTCGACCTCGTCGAGTCCCGCATCGCTGACCGCGTCGTTCGCGCTGGCCGAGATCGCGGTGACGAGGTCGGTGGGAGCCTGGGCCACGCCGCCCACCACCACGGCCTTCCCGGCTTCCATCGGGCCACCCGAGACGAAGACGGCCGGGATGTTCAGGCGCATGGCGGCGTTGAGCATTCCGGGCGTGATCTTGTCGCAGTTCGAGATGCACACCAGGGCATCCGCCGTATGGGCGTTGGCCATGTATTCCACCGAGTCCGCGATGATCTCGCGGCTGGGCAGTGAGTAGAGCATGCCGCCGTGGCCCATCGCGATGCCGTCGTCGACCGCGATGGTGTGGAACTCGCGGGGGACACCGCCGGCTGCACGAACCGCGTCCGCGACGATGTCGCCGACGTTCTTCAGGTGGACGTGGCCGGGTACGAACTGGGTGTAGGAGTTCGCGATGGCGACGATCGGCTTCCCGAAGTCGGAGTCGGTCATTCCGGTTGCGCGCCAGAGCGCGCGGGCGCCGGCGGCATTGCGGCCGGCGGTGGTGGTGCGTGACCTCAACGGGGGCATGGATGGCTTCCTTGATGGGCTGGTGGGACTGCTTATCTCACGCTACTCGCGTGTCAGCGGTCGTCTTCGGCGGGCTGGTGCTCCTCCGCCTCGGCCGCCGCCGCGTAGGGGTCCGGGATCCGCCCGTCGCTGGCGAGGGACAGCACCGGAAGGTGGGCGAAGGTGACGACCGGGAGCACCGTCTCGCCGCCGTCGGTGAGTTCCGCGCGTGCCCACCCGCGGTTCGTGAAACGCACACCCTTGATGCGGTCCCAGTCGAGGTGGGTGGATCCGAACAGGCGGCGGGTGTCCACTCCGTCGGGTCCGACGGTGGTGCGTACGCGCGCCACCCAGATCACCGCGACGATCGGTGCGAGCAGCAGCCATCCCCAGACGGCGGGTGCGGCGAACACCGGAAAGGTCACCGCGAACAGCAGAAACGCGCATCCGATGTACGAGAGCGGCGATATCCGGATGACCTGCCGCGACGACAGGGCGGTGTGGGATGATGACTGTGGTGGCACGGGCTGCTGCGAAGTGGACACCTCTCCATCTTCGCATTGCAGCCGACGCATCTCATATTCTGGGACGGCCAACTCACCAAGTTGACTGTTCGCTATCCACGCGCCTACCGTCGAGCGCGTGAAACAGAATGGGTTGCTCGTAATCGGCCGGCGCGTCGTCGCCTGAGTCGATACCTTCAACTCGCCAGATCGACGCGCCACCCTCGTACAGCTGCTGCTGACGGGGGTTTTTTGTTGCCCGGAGTCAGAACGCATGCCCGAACGCCCGAAGGAATTCCAGTGAGCGCACCCACCGCACGGCCTCAGCCCACGCCGCGCAAGTCGACGCAGTCGGGTTCACAGCCCGGCGCCGCGGGGAAGTCGGGCCCCACGCCCGGCACCGCCGCGCAGACCGGTAGCCGCCGTCCCCTCGCCCCCGAGCGAGTCACCGGCGCCCAGTCCGTCGTTCGAGCCCTCGAGGAGCTCGAGGTCGACACGGTATTCGGCATTCCGGGCGGTGCCGTGCTCCCTGTCTACGACCCGCTCTTCGACTCGAAGAAGGTGCGCCACGTGCTGGTGCGTCACGAACAGGGAGCCGGCCACGCCGCCACCGGATACGCGCAGGCCACCGGCAAGGTCGGCGTCTGTATGGCGACGTCCGGTCCCGGTGCGACCAACCTGGTGACGCCCCTCGCCGACGCCCAGATGGACTCGGTCCCGGTGGTCGCGATCACCGGCCAGGTCGGCCGCGGCCTGATCGGCACCGACGCCTTCCAGGAAGCGGACATCTCCGGCATCACCATGCCGATCACCAAGCACAACTTCCTGGTCACGGACGGCGCCGACATCCCGCGTGTGCTCGCCGAGGCGTTCTACCTCGCCTCGAGCGGCCGTCCGGGCGCGGTCCTCGTCGACATCCCCAAGGACGTCCTGCAGGCCCAGACCAGCTTCTCGTGGCCGCCGGAGATGCACCTGCCCGGCTACCGGCCGGTCACCCGGCCGCACGGCAAGCAGGTCCGCGAGGCGGCCCGCCTGATCGCCGAGTCGAGTCGGCCCGTGCTGTACGTCGGCGGCGGCGTCATCAAGGCGGAAGCGTCCGCGGAACTGCTCGAGCTCGCCGAACTCACCGGGATCCCGGTCGTGACCACCCTGATGGCACGCGGCGCGTTCCCCGACACCCACAACCTCAACTGCGGCATGCCCGGTATGCACGGCACCGTCGCCGCGGTCGCCGCCCTGCAGCGCAGCGACCTGCTGGTCACGCTGGGCGCGCGGTTCGACGACCGGGTCACCGGTCAGCTGGACTCGTTCGCGCCCGATGCCAAGGTCATCCATGCGGACATCGACCCGGCCGAGATCGGCAAGAACCGCTACGCGGATGTCCCGATCGTCGGCGACTGCAAGGAGGTCATCTCCGAACTGGTCGAGGCGATCAAGGCGGACCGCGCCACCGGCAGCGAGCTCGTCCTCACCGAGTGGTGGTCCTACCTGGACGACATCCGCCGTACCTACCCGCTCAGCTACGACCGCCCCTCGGACGGGTCGCTGTCGCCGGAGTACGTGATCCAGTCGGTCGGCAAGCTGGCCGGTCCCGACGCGATCTACTGCGCGGGTGTCGGTCAGCACCAGATGTGGGCCGCGCAGTTCGTCGAGTACGAGAAGCCACGGACCTGGCTCAACTCGGGTGGTCTGGGAACCATGGGTTACGCGGTTCCCGCGGCCATGGGCGCCAAGATGGGTATGCCGGACTCCGAGGTGTGGGCAATCGACGGCGACGGCTGCTTCCAGATGACCAACCAGGAGCTCGCGACGTGCGCCGTCGAGGGTGTGCCGATCAAGGTCGCGCTCATCAACAACGGCAACCTCGGCATGGTCCGGCAGTGGCAGACCCTGTTCTACGACGAGCGGTACTCCAACACGAACCTCGGCACACACGGTGCGATCCGCATCCCGGACTTCGTGAAGCTCGCCGAGGCTCTCGGCTGCCACGGCATCCGCGTCGAACGCGAGGAGGACGTCGAGGCGGCGATCCGCGAGGCGCAGTCGATCAACGACCGCCCGGTGGTCATCGACTTCATCGTCGGTGCCGACGCCCAGGTGTGGCCCATGGTGGCTGCGGGCACCAGTAACGACCAGATCATGGCGGCGCGGGGAATCCGGCCGTTGTTCGACGACGACGAGGCGGCGGCGGAGCCGGCCGTCATCCACGAGGCGATGGAACGCGAGCAGCAGGCGGCCGCCGCTGCAGGAGAGGACGATCAGTGAGCACGAGCCACACCCTCAGTGTGCTTGTCGAAGACAAACCAGGCGTGCTGGCCAGGGTCGCGGCGCTGTTCTCGCGTCGTGGTTTCAACATCGAGTCCCTCGCCGTGGGGGGTACGGAGATCCCCGAGATCTCCCGCATGACCATCGTCGTCACCGTCGACGAGTTCCCGCTCGAGCAGGTGACCAAGCAGCTCAACAAGCTCGTCAACGTCATCAAGATCGTCGAGCAGGAGGGTGACGCATCCGTCGCCCGTGAGCTGATCCTGATCAAGGTGCGTGCCGACGCGAGCGTGCGGACCCAGGTGATCGAAACCGTGAACCTGTTCCGTGCCAAGGTGATCGACGTGGCGCCCGAGTCGGTGACGGTCGAGGCGACCGGTACCCGGTCGAAGCTCGACGCCCTGTTGCGGATGCTCGACCCCTATGGCGTCCGCGAGATCGTCCAGTCCGGTGTCGTGGCCGTCGGGCGAGGCCCGAAGTCCATCACCGCGACCCGCTAGTACTTCAGATTCCCAATATTTCGAGGAGAGGTAACAACTGTGGCAGTCGAGATGTTCTACGACGACGATGCCGACCTGTCGATCATCCAGGGCCGCAAGGTCGCCGTGATCGGCTACGGAAGCCAGGGCCACGCGCATTCGCTGAGCCTGCGTGATTCCGGCGTCGACGTGCGCATCGGTCTCAAGGAGGGCTCGAAGTCTCGCGCCAAGGCCGAGGAGCAGGGCCTGACCGTCGGCACGCCGGCCGAGGTCGCCGAGTGGGCCGACGTCATCATGGTGCTCGCACCGGACACCGCTCAGGCGAGCATCTTCAAGAACGACATCGAGCCGAACCTGAAGGACGGCGACGCGCTGTTCTTCGGCCACGGCCTGAACATCCACTTCGACCTGATCGAGGCTCCGGAGTTCGTCACCGTCGGCATGGTCGCCCCCAAGGGCCCCGGCCACCTGGTGCGTCGTCAGTTCGTGGACGGCAAGGGCGTTCCCGCGCTCATCGCCATCGACCAGGATCCCAAGGGTGAAGGCCAGGCTCTCGCCCTGTCCTACGCCAAGGCGATCGGCGGAACCCGCGCAGGCGTCATCAAGACCACGTTCAAGGAAGAGACCGAGACGGACCTCTTCGGCGAGCAAGCCGTGCTCTGCGGCGGCACCGAGGAACTGGTCAAGACCGGCTTCGAGGTCATGGTCGAGGCCGGCTACGCGCCCGAGATGGCGTACTTCGAGGTGCTGCACGAGCTCAAGCTGATCGTCGACCTGATGTACGAAGGCGGCATCGCCCGCATGAACTACTCGGTCTCCGACACCGCCGAGTTCGGTGGCTACCTCTCGGGTCCGCGCGTCATCGACGCCGGCACCAAGGAGCGGATGAAGGCGATCCTGGCCGACATCCAGAGCGGCGAGTTCACCCGGCGGCTGGTCGCCAACGTCGAGAACGGCAACACCGAGCTCGAGGGGCTGCGCAAGGAGAACGCCGAGCACCCGATCGAGGTCACCGGCAAGAAGCTGCGTGACCTGATGAGCTGGGTCGACCGGCCGATCACCGAGACGGCCTGAGTCTCCACCTGTTCTACCCGGCCCGACGTCATGCCGGTTCGTTCGGAGCGAACCGGCATGACGTCGGGCCGTGGTGCGGGAAGGCGATTTCCGACCGGTGTGCCTGTTCGGAGTGAGGACGCACTAAACTCGCCCGTGTCGATGCCGGTCGGGTCACGGCCCGCCATCCGCACCATCTGTCAGCACCACCACCAACCCAGGGGAGTTTGCACGTGAGCCAGAACGGCCGTCCCGTAGTCCTGATCGCCGACAAGCTGGCACAGTCGACCGTCGATGCCCTCGGCGACGGCGTCGAGGTGCGTTGGGTCGACGGTCCCGACCGGCCGGCTCTGCTCGCGGCCGTGCCCGAGGCGGACGCGCTGCTCGTCCGCTCCGCCACCACCGTCGACGCCGAGGTCCTCGCCGCGGCCACCAGGCTGAAGATCGTCGGCCGCGCCGGTGTCGGCCTCGACAACGTCGACATCCCGGCCGCCACCGAGCGCGGTGTCATGGTCGTCAATGCGCCGACGTCGAACATCCATTCCGCGGCGGAGCACGCGGTGGCCCTGCTCATGGCCACCGCACGCCAGATTCCCGCGGCCGATCGCACGCTGCGCGAGCACACCTGGAAGCGGTCGAGCTTCAACGGCACCGAGATCCTCGGCAAGACTGTCGGCGTGGTCGGGCTCGGCCGCATCGGCCAGCTGTTCGCGCAGCGTCTCGCCGCGTTCGAGACCTCGATCATCGCGTACGACCCCTACCTCCCCGCCGCACGTGCGGCGCAGCTCGGCATCGAGCTGGTCGACATCGACGAGCTGGTCGAGCGGGCCGACTTCATCTCGGTGCACCTGCCGAAGACGAAGGAGACGGCCGGACTGATCAACGCCGAGCGCCTGGCGAAGGCCAAGGACGGCGTCATCATCGTCAATGCCGCCCGAGGCGGACTCATCGACGAGGGTGCGCTGTACGACGCCCTCGTCTCGGGCAAGGTCCGTGGTGCCGGTCTCGACGTGTTCGAGTCCGAGCCGTGCACCGATTCCACGCTGTTCGACCTCGAGAACACCGTCGTCACGCCGCACCTCGGCGCCTCGACCTCGGAGGCTCAGGACCGTGCGGGAATCGACGTCGCGAAGTCGGTTCTGCTCGCGCTCGCGGGCGAGTTCGTGCCGGACGCGGTGAACGTGACCGGCGGTCCCGTGGGCGAGGAAGTGGCACCCTGGCTCGATCTGGTGCGCAAGCTCGGTCTGCTCGCGGGCACCCTCGCCCCCGAGGCCACCCAGACCGTCCAGGTCGTCGCGAGCGGTGAGCTCTCCGCCTACAACGTCGAGATCCTCGGTCTCGCAGCGCTGCGCGGCATCTTCTCGGCGAGCAGTGACGAGGCCGTGACGTTCGTCAACGCGCCGCAGATCGCGGAGCAGCGCGGTGTATCGGTTGTCGTCGACACGCACTCGGAGGCGTCGACGCACCGCAGTGCGGTCGAGGTTCGCGCCGTCGCGGCGGACGGGGTGGTCACCTCGGTCACCGGCGCACTCACCGGGCTGCAGCAGGTGGAGAAGATCGTGAACATCAACGCCCGCAGCTTCGACCTGCGGGCCGAGGGCCACAACCTCGTGGTCCACTACTCGGATCGTCCCGGTGTCCTCGGCACGCTCGGTACCGTGCTCGGCGATGCCGGTATCGACATTCAGGCCGCTGCGTTGAGCCAGGACGCCGAGGGCGAGGGCGCGACCGTCATCCTGCGGGTCAGCCAGGTCGTCGCGGACGACCAGGTCGCCGCGATCGTCGGACAGCTCGACGCTCGTGTCGAGCAGGTCGACCTGTCCTGACGTCCACCCGTTACGCCTCGGTGAGGGCCGCTGCCGCCACACGGCGACGGTGGCCCTCACCGTTACAGGACGCGGTTCGCCGCGGAGTCGAATCGCGGTTCGCCGCGGTGGAGAGTGAGTGAACAGATGAAACTTGCGGTCATTCCCGGAGACGGCATCGGCGTCGAGGTGACGGCGGAGGCGCTGAAGGTCCTGCGTGCGCTCGTCCCCGACCTCGAGACCACCGAGTACGACCTCGGTGCCCGGCGCTACAACGCCACCGGTGAGCTGCTTCCCGCCGCGGATCTCGAGGCGATCCGCGCCCACGACGCGATCCTCCTCGGCGCGATCGGTGATCCGTCGGTCACGCCGGGAGTGCTCGAGCGGGGGCTTCTGCTCAACATGCGATTCGCGCTCGATCATCACGTGAATCTGCGTCCCGCACAGCTGTATCCGGGCGTCGCCTCGCCGCTGGCTGCACAGCCCGACATCGATTTCGTGGTCGTTCGGGAAGGCACCGAGGGCCCCTACACCGGAAACGGTGGTTCGATCCGCGTCGGTACCCCGCACGAGATCGCCACCGAGGTCTCGATCAACACGTACTTCGGTGCGGAACGGGTGGTGCGCTACGCATTTGCGCTCGCGCAGACGCGCCGCAAGCATCTGACACTCATCCACAAGACCAACGTGCTCTCGTATGCCGGCGCGATCTGGACCCGCGCCGTCGAGACCGTGGCCGCCGAGTACCCCGACGTCGAGACCGCGTACTGCCACATCGACGCCGCCACCATCTATCTGGTCAGCGACCCTTCGCGTTTCGACGTGATCGTGACGGACAATCTGTTCGGCGACATCATCACCGATCTCGCCGGGGCGGTGACCGGGGGAATCGGCCTGGCCGCCTCGGGGAACATCGATGCCTCACGCACGAACCCGTCGATGTTCGAACCGGTCCACGGCAGTGCTCCGGACATCGCGGGTAAGGGAATCGCCGATCCCACGGCCGCGATCCTCTCGGCGGCGCTGTTGCTGCGACACCTCGGACGCGACGAGGACGCAGCGCGGATCGAACGCGCGGTCGAGGCCGACCTGGCTGCACGCGGCGACCAGGCGATCGTGACTTCGGAAGTCGGAGACCGGATCACCGCCGCGCTCTGAGCGGTCGCCCGCACACCGGACCGACTCCGCCGCCGTCTCCGCTCAACGGGACGGCGGCGGAGTCTCGTCCGCACCGGTACGAGATGCACCGTCGCTCGGTACCAGTGGTGCCGCCAGCGCCGGGAACAGGGCAGACACTGCGAAAGCCGCGGGATATCCGACGACCGCGATCACAGCCCCGATCACCGGCGGTACCGTGGCCGCGACGACGAACTGGCCGGTGTTCTGAATGCCGAGTGCCCGCCCGCCCCAATACGGTCCGGCGATCTCGGCGACGGCGGTGAAGGCGAGCCCGTTGGGCGCAACGGTGACGACCGAGGCTGCCACGAGCGCGGCCACCGCAACGGCCGTACCCGCCGTGCCGGTACCCCACCCGTCGGCGAGTGCGAGAACGGTCATGCACCCTGCCCCCGTGATCGCCACGGTCCGAAGCGGTGTCATTCGGCTGCCGACCCGGTCCGACCAGTAGCCGACCCCCATGCGGCCGGCGGCACCGAGGATCTGTGCGACGGTGACGACCACTCCCGCCGAGGTCGCGGACCAGCCCTCGTCCGCGATGAGCCAGACCAGCGCGAACGTCCACACCGTGTACTGCGGGACCACGAGGAGGGCCGAGGCGGCATGGATGCGCCACAGTGATGCTGCGGTACGAGACGGGGATGTTGCGGAACGATATGGATTGGCGAGCAGTCCCGACTCGGCCGCGGCGGCGCGATCCGGCCGTGGCGGATCGAGCACTCCGCATCCGCACGCGAGCGCGGCGAGAGCGCACAGCACGGTCGGAACGGCGAAGGCCGCGCCGAGACCGTACTCGTGACCGATGCCGGGCATGGTCAGTGCGGCGACCGCGATGCCCAGTGGCAGCGACATCTGGCGCATGCCCATCGCGAGCCCACGCCGGTGCGGCGGGAACCACCCGACCACCACCCGACCACTCGCGGCGTTGGCGGACGCGGCCGCCATCCCACCCACGAAGAGCAGGCACCAGACCAGGACGAGGGAGGGAGCCAGCGCGGCCCCGACGCCGGTTGCCGTACACGCCGCCATTCCCAGGGTGAGTACCCGTCGCTCGCCGAACCGGTCTGCGGCAGCACCCCACGCGACGAGGGTGACGACCACTCCGAGGGTCGGCGCCGCGACGATCAGCCCACTCCGTGCGAGGTCGAGGCCGTGGGTGGCCTGGAGTTCGGGAATGAGGAAGGCGACTCCGTTGACGAACACCGCCTGTGCGGCCTGGGCGAACATCCCGAGCGCGAGCATCGACCAGCGTCGAGCCGTGCCGATGTCCGTGGCCGTCGTCGACACGTGCCGTCACCTCCGCGCAGAAGTCGTAGTTCTCAGATAATGAGAATTACGTCTCACAGTATGATTTCGCCAGCAGTCTATACCGGCGGACGGTGACTCCGCCGTGAGTGGGGCCGTCCCGGCGATAGACTTCGGGGCATGCGTCTTGGTCGAGTAGCGAGTCCCGATGGTGTTGCGTTCGTGAGTATCGAGGGGGAGGGGAACTCGAGTGCGGGGCTGACGGCCCGGGAGATCGCCGAGCACCCGTTCGGCTCGCCCACGTTCACCGGACGTAGTTGGCCGCTGGCCGACGTCCGGCTGCTGGCCCCCATCCTCGCCACCAAGATCATCGCGATCGGCAAGAACTATGCCGCGCATGCGGCCGAGATGGGTGGCGAGGCGCCTGCGGACCCGGTGATCTTCCTCAAGCCGTCCACCTCCATCGTGGGTCCCGACGCCGCGATCGCCTTGCCGAAGAACTCTGCCGAGGTGCACTACGAGGGTGAACTCGCGGTCGTGATCGGACGGCCCTGCAAGGACGTTCCCGCGGCGAAAGCACTCGACGTCGTGCTCGGCTACACCGTCGCCAACGACGTCACCGCCCGCGATCAGCAACGCCACGACGGTCAGTGGACTCGGGCCAAGGGCTACGACACCTTCTGCCCGTTGGGTCCGTGGATCGAGACGACGCTCGATCCGACCGATCTGGACATCACCACCGAGGTCGACGGCGAGGTCAAGCAGAGCAGTAACACTTCGCTTCTCCTGCACGACATTCCGAAGATCATCGAGTGGGTCTCCGCGGTGATGACGCTGCTGCCGGGAGATGTGATCCTCACCGGAACCCCCGAGGGCGTGGGCCCGATCACCGACGGTCAGACCGTCTCGGTGACGGTGTCGGGCATCGGCACACTCACCAACTCGGTGGCGGCCAAGCGCTGACCGCGGGCCACTGCGGCGTACTCGGGTCGCGCGATGTCGGAGCCCGCGCATCCCGAAGCCCGCGCATCTGCACGTACATGGCCGACTAGCCTGTAGGGGACCGTGTACCGCCGACTCGAGTGAGCCATGACCACAAGCGAAGTTCGCGTCCGTTTCTGCCCGTCGCCCACCGGAACCCCGCACGTCGGGCTGATCCGTACCGCGCTGTTCAACTGGGCGTTCGCCCGCCACCACGGTGGCGCGTTCGTGTTCCGCATCGAGGACACCGACGCCGCCCGGGACAGCGAGGAGTCCTACCAGGCCCTGCTGGATGCGCTGCGCTGGCTGGGGCTCAACTGGGACGAGGGGCCGGAGGTCGGTGGGCCGTACGAGCCGTATCGGCAGTCGCAGCGCCGCGAGCTGCATCTCGAGGTGGTGGCGAAGCTGCTCGCGGCGGGGGAGGCGTACGAATCGTTCTCCACCCCCGAGGAGGTCGAGGCCAGGCACCGTGCCGCCGGCCGCGACCCGAAGCTGGGATACGACAACTTCGATCGTGATCTCACGGCGGAACAGCGCCAGGCGTACCTCGACGAGGGCCGGAAGCCGGTGGTGCGCCTGCGGATGCCCGACCACGATCTCACCTGGAACGATCTGGTACGGGGGGAGACCACGTTCAAGTCGGGGACGGTGCCCGACTTCGCACTCACCCGCGGCAACGGGATCCCGCTCTACACGCTGGTCAACCCGGTCGACGATGCGACGATGAAGATCACCCACGTCCTGCGCGGGGAGGATCTGCTGTCCTCGACCCCGCGGCAGCTCGCACTGTACGAGGCACTCGAACGCATCGGTGTCGCCGATCTCACTCCGGAGTTCGGGCATCTGCCGTTCGTCATGGGGCAGGGCAACAAGAAGCTCTCCAAGAGGGATCCGGAGGCCGATCTCTTCATCCACCGCGAGCGCGGCTTCGTCCCGGAGGGGCTTCTCAACTACCTGGCCCTGCTCGGGTGGAGCCTCACCGACGATCGCGACGTCTTCTCGCTCGACGAGATGGTGTCGGCCTTCGACATCTCCACGGTGAACTCGAACCCCGCCCGCTTCGACCAGAAGAAGGCGGATGCGATCAATGCCGAACACATTCGTCAGCTCGATCCGGCCGAGTTCGCCGCCCGGCTCCGTGCCTTCCTCACCGAGTACCACGGCCTCGGTGCGGTCGACGATGCACTCTTCGCGACGGCCGCGGACCTCGTGCAGACCCGCATCGTCGTGCTCTCCGACGCCTGGGATCTCCTGAAGTTCCTGTTCGTCGACGAGTCCGAGTTCACCGTCGATCCCGCCGCGGCCGCGAAGAATCTCGGTGCCGACGCGGGGCCCGTCCTCGACGCGGCCATCGCCTCGCTCGAATCGGTCGACACGTGGACCGCCTCCTCGATCGAGGAGGCGCTGAAGTCGGCGTTGATCGACGGCCTGGGTCTCAAGCCCAGGAAGGCGTTCGCGCCGGTGCGGGTGGGTGTCACCGGCTCGCACATCAGCCCACCGCTGTACGAGTCGATGGAACTGTTGGGGCGGGACGTGTCGTCGGCGCGGTTGCGCAGCGCGCGCTCCCTGGTCCCTGCTGAGGCCTGATTGCGCCGTCGGACCGTCCCGGGCGGGAAGAGACCCAGAAAACAGCGTCTGACCATACGATTTGGTAAATCCCGCTAGGGGGCTGGTAATCTCTTCTTCGGCCCGAGACGGTCCGCGAAGCCCAGTTGCTGCGCAGGTCGGACCAGGCCATTGGGGTATGGTGTAATTGGCAACACAGCGGTTTCTGGTACCGCCATTCTAGGTTCGAGTCCTGGTACCCCAGCGGAAGTTCGGTCGATTTTGTCACCGGACTGCGGCAGGTTAAGCTTGCCGAGCTTCCAGAGCAGAGAACAAAGTTCCTGGCCCCGTCGTCTAGCGGCCTAGGACGCCGCCCTCTCAAGGCGGTAGCGCGGGTTCGAATCCCGTCGGGGCTACAACGAGAAGTCCCCTCCGGTCATCGACCGGAGGGGACTTCTTTCGTTTGGTGATCTGTCCGTTCCCGGACGTCTCATCCGCTCTTGCGCCGGAATTCGCGTTTGTGGTCCGCGGGGCCGTGTGGATGATCGACTTTCGCCTTGCTGTCCAGGTGATCGGTTCCGCCCGCCGCGTGGCGATTCTTGCGTTCGAGCGCCTCCAGGAACTTGCGCTTGGTTTCTTCGCTCGGTTCGGTCACGGTAGAACTCCCTCGATTCGACGGTTCCCTTCCGTGAACATACGCCGACCGAATGTGCGATGCCTCTCATTTTTCGAGGCGGGACCGTGGTGCCGGTCAGTTGCCGGCGGAGGGGTCACCGGAGCGATCGGCAGCCGGTGCGGTGCTCCCGCCCACCGGCATCGGAGGCAGCCCGAGCTTGCGGTGGTCCCACGACCGCGTCCGGTCGGCGACCACGCGTACGGCGACTCGCTTGTGCAGCATCGCCTCGACGGCCGGGCGCAGGCTGTCGTCGTAGGGCCCGGTGTACCGCTCCCAGACGCCGACGCCGACGAGGAACAGCGATTCCGGATCGTCGTACACCTCGGCGCGCCCCTCGATCGACACACCGCGCAGTGTGTCGTAGGTGTCGCCGTCCTCGATCAGCACGCTGACCCGGTCGTCGCGGGCGAGATTGACCGCCTTCTGGGATTTCGCCTTGGTTTCGAACCAGATCTCGGACCCGATCACCGCGAACCACATGGCTGTCAGGTGCGGCGTACCCGCGGGGCCGAGGGTGGCGAGCGTGGCGACTCTGCTCCGCTCCACGAAGTCCTCGATCTCGGAGCTCGTCATGGCGATCTCCGCTCGGCGATGGGTGCTCACGGGTTGTCCTCCTCCGTCGGGCCGACCGGATCTCGACCGGCATCCGTACAGCATGCGTGAGGGTGGTCCGGTATGCGAGAGTTCCGGCCGTTCACGGGATCACAGGCGTTTGTGCAGTGCCTCGGCGGCGGCGAGGAGGTCGGCAGCCCATCGCGCGCCCGGACGCCGGCCCATCCGATCGATGGGGCCGGACACGGAGACGGCGGCGACGACGGCGCCGCCGGCGTCCCGCACCGGAGCGGCCACACTGGCGACGCCGGGCTCGCGCTCGGCCGCGCTCTGTGCCCAGCCGCGCCGGCGCACGTCGAGCAGGATGCGTTCCCCGAAGGCGGCCTCGGGGAGGATGGCGCGCTGGATCTGCGGATCTGCCCACGCCAGAAGCACCTTCGCACCGGACCCGGCCGTCATCGGCAGGCGGGCGCCGACGAGGACGGTGTCTCGCAGCCCGGTGGGAGGTTCCATCGATGCGACGCACACCCGTTGGGTCCCTTCGCGGCGGTAGAGCTGGACGCTCTCACCGGTGATCTCCCGCAGCCGTGGAAGTACCATCGAGGCAGCGGACAGGAGCGGATCGTTGGCACTCGCGGCGAGTTCGGCGAGCCCGGGCCCGGGGCACCACAGCCCGTCGGAGTCACGGGCGAGGAGCCGGTGCACTTCCAGTCCCACGGCCAGCCGGTGGGCAGTCGCGCGAGGCAGACCGGTCCGCACGCACAGTTCGGAGAGGCTGCACGGCTGCTCGGCGACCGCGTGTAGCACGCCCATTGCTTTGTCCAGCACTCCGATGCCGCTATGCTGTCTCATAGGTCGATACCCGTATCTCGCATGTTGGGATAGTAGCGCAATGTTCCGTGGTAGGGAACGCGACATCGCCTTTCGAGAAGCGGGCGACCGGAGACAGGTGGTGCGTCCGCACCGTGCCCGCCGGCCAGCCCCCGGCGCGCACACAGGATCACGTCACGAGACGGCATACACGAGGTGGAGAAGATGGCAGAGAAAGCACGTACCCTCGCCGAGAAGGTGTGGGACGACCACGTCGTCGTGCGCGGCGAAGGCGGTAGCCCCGACCTCATCTACATCGACCTGCACCTGGTCCACGAGGTGACCAGCCCGCAGGCGTTCGACGGCCTCCGCCTGGCGAATCGGCCACTGCGCCGGCGGGATCTCACCATCGCGACCGAGGACCACAACGTCCCGACCATCGACATCGACAAGCCGATCGCCGACCCGGTGTCGCGCACCCAGGTCGAGACCCTGCGTCGTAACTGTGAGGAATTCGGCGTCCGGCTGTACCCGATGGGAGACATCGACCAGGGCATCGTGCACGTCGTGGGGCCGCAACTCGGGCTCACTCAGCCGGGGATGACGGTGGTCTGCGGAGACTCGCACACGTCGACCCACGGTGCTTTCGGCGCTCTCGCAATGGGAATCGGAACCAGCGAGGTCGAACACGTGATGGCAACACAGACGCTGTCGCTGCGGCCGTTCAAGACGATGGCGGTGACGGTGGACGGCGACCTGCCACCGGGAGTGACGAGCAAGGACCTGATCCTGGCCGTCATCGCGAAGATCGGAACCGGTGGCGGGCAGGGCTATGTCCTGGAATACCGCGGCTCGGCCATCGAGAAGCTGTCGATGGAAGCCCGGATGACGATCTGCAACATGTCGATCGAGGCGGGCGCTCGCGCCGGAATGATCGCACCCGATGCGATCACGTACGAGTTCCTCGCCGGGCGTCCCCACGCGCCGAAGGGCGCGGACTGGGACGACGCCGTGGCGGCGTGGGAGCAGCTGAAGACCGACGAGGGTGCGGTGTTCGACCACGAGGTGCACATCGACGCGGCATCGTTGACCCCGTTCGTCACGTGGGGCACGAACCCGGGGCAGGGTGCTCCTCTCGGGACGGCGGTTCCGGACCCCGAGGACTTCGTCGACGAATCGGACCGGGTGGCAGCGGAGAAGGCGTTGACCTACATGGCCCTCGAGCCCGGAACTCCGTTGCGGGAGGTAACGATCGACACGGTCTTCGTCGGGTCCTGCACCAACGGACGGATCGAGGACCTGCGATCCGTCGCCGAGGTGCTGCGCGGCCGCAAGGTCGCGGACGGCGTACGGATGTTGATCGTCCCCGGCTCCATGCGTGTTCGGGCCCAGGCGGAGGAGGAAGGCCTCGGCGAGATCTTCACGGCCGCGGGCGCCGAATGGCGACAGGCGGGCTGCTCGATGTGCCTGGGAATGAACCCGGACCAGCTGTCGCCGGGTGAGCGGTCGGCGTCCACGTCCAACCGGAACTTCGAAGGCCGCCAAGGCAAAGGGGGGCGAACCCACCTGGTCTCACCGCCTGTCGCAGCTGCCACCGCAGTGCGGGGCACCCTGTCCGCACCGTCAGATCTGGTCTAGGACCCGAGTAAATCAGGAGAAGTTTCGATGGAATCCTTTACAACGCACAAAGGTATCGGCGTCCCGCTGCGACGCTCCAATGTCGACACCGACCAGATCATTCCGGCGGTCTACCTGAAGCGGGTGACTCGCACCGGTTTCGAGGACGGGCTGTTCGCGGCATGGCGTGGTGACCCGAATTTCGTCCTCAACATCGCACCGTACGATCGTGGATCCGTGCTCGTCGCCGGACCGGACTTCGGTACCGGGTCCTCCCGCGAGCACGCGGTATGGGCTCTATCGGACTATGGATTTCGGGTCGTGATCGCCTCGCGGTTCGCCGACATCTTCCGCGGCAACGCCGGCAAGGCGGGTCTCCTGGCGGCTCAGGTGGAGCAGTCGGACGTCGAACTGCTCTGGAAACTGATCGAGGAGCAGCCCGGTCTGGAATTGGTCGTCGATCTGGAGAACCGAACTGTGACGGCCGGAACAACCGTGGTGGGCTTTAACATTGACGACTACACGCGGTGGCGTCTGCTCGAGGGTCTCGACGACATCGGATTGACGTTGCGGCAGGTAGAAGCGATTTCGGAGTTCGAAAAGTCAAGGCCTTCATGGAAACCTGTGACGATCGAAGAGCCCGAATCGAGTACTTCCTGAGCCCGCAACGGCCCTCTTCTCGACCGAATATTCCTCGTCGACCGGTGCCACGCCAACGAGAATTGGCGTGGCACATAGACTCTTGCCGTATTCTGGGTTTACCGTGGTTCGTAGTCGGTCCAAAGGTGGGCCATCAGTTTGCGGAGGAATTTCAATGAACAAGGCAGAGCTCATCGATGTTCTGACCGAGAAACTTGGGTCGGACAGGCGCACGGCCACCGAGGCAGTCGAGAACATCGTCGATACGATTGTTCGCGCTGTACACCGCGGGGAGAGCGTCACGATCACAGGTTTCGGTGTCTTCGAGCAGCGTCGTCGCGCGGCCCGAGTGGCGCGTAACCCGCGCACGGGCGAGACCGTCAAGGTCAAACCGACTTCCGTTCCGGCGTTCCGGCCCGGTGCGCAGTTCAAGGCCGTGATCGCCGGCGGCCAGAAGCTCCCGGCCAGTGGTCCGGCCGTCAAGCGCGGCGCGGGCGTCCCGGTCAAGAAGGCAGCGGCGAAGAAGACCGCGGCCAAGAAGGCGGCAGCCAAGAAGACGGCGGCGAAGAAGACCACCGCCACCAAGGCGCCGGCCAAGAAGACCGCGGCGAAGAAGACCACCGCCACCAAGGCGCCGGCCAAGAAGACCGCGGCGAAGAAGACCACCGCCACCAAGGCGCCGGCCAAGAAGACCGCGGCGAAGAAGACCACCGCCACCAAGGCGCCGGCCAAGAAGACCGCGGCGAAGAAGACCACCGCCACCAAGGCGCCGGCCAAGAAGACCGCGGCCAAGAAGACCACCGCCACCAAGGCGCCGGCCAAGAAGACCGCGGCCAAGAAGACCACCGCCAAGAAGACGGCGGCGAAGAAGGCCCCTGCCAAGCGTTCACGCTAGGTCAGGTTCGATCACGCCCGGCGGGACTCCCGTTCCGCCGCGGCCGACATCCAGTGGCGCCGGCTCTGCACAGAGCCGGCGCCACTGAGCGTGAGAGGCGTTCAGTTCCGGGGTAGCGGGCTGTCCAGATGATCCGCGGCCACCAATCGGCCCTCGCGTAGCGACAGGACCCAGGTGCTGGCCTTCCGGTTGCGCGCCGGGGGAAGCACGAGTCCGTCCCGGTCCGCCCACCACTGCATCAGATCCGGAATCACCCCGCCCTGGCTACACACCACCTGCACTCCGTTGCGGGACGCGATCTCGAGCATCCGCTCGCGGCCCACGGCCGGATCGGCGGTGTAGGACTCCTCGGTGAGCGCGGGTTCGAGATGGACCGGCGTCGCCAGGGACTCGGCCAGGGGTTCGACGGTCCGGACGCAACGGACGCGGTCCGCGGCGGACACCTCGGTGGCGTCGAACGCACGCAATTGCGCCACCAGAGCCTCCGCCTGCCGCGTACCCTCGGCATCGAGCGGCCGCTCGGCGTCGTCCCCGCGGTACCTCTTCCGGCTTCCTGCCTTGGCATGGCGGACGAGCAGCAGTGTGTCGGTGTCCGGATCCATTGCCAGGAAGCGCCGCAGGATTTTCCGGTCCATCGGATACGAGAGCTGATCGGCCGCATGCTCCGGTGTCAGCCAACGGAGTTCGTCCACCTCGTCGTTGGCGCGAAAGTGCCCCTCGGTGATCTGCGCTGCCCAGTACTCGACGCGTTTGAGCTTGCGATGCCCGGGAATCGGATATGTCTCCGCACGCAGGTACCGGCCCAGCCGGATCTCGAAGCCGGTTTCTTCGCGCACTTCACGAACCGCGGCGACCACGGACGTCTCGCCGGGATCGAGTTTGCCCTTGGGGAAGGACCAGTCGTCGTACTTGGGCCGGTGGATCAGTGCGACCTCGACACCGTGCGGTGAGTCGGGTGGCCGTCGCCAGATCACCGCTCCGGCCGCGAAGATGTTGGCTTTGACCTGTTTTCCGCTCGAGCTTCCCACCGGGCTCCATTCCTTCCTCGGTCTGCGGAGCGACGTGCGTCGTACGGTTCTCGGCAGCAGTCGCCTCAGGAGCCCGTGGACGAACGGCTGCGCATCAACGCGACCTGATGGTCCCGGACATCGCCGTCGTCCGCGGGTGACGCGGCCCAGCCACCGTCGGGTTGCAGGACCCAGCACCGGGTGCGCTGGTCGAGCGCGGAATCGAAGAGGTCACCGAGTTGGCCCGCCAGCCGGGCGTCCTTTACCTGAGCCATGACCTCGACCCGACGGTCGAGGTTGCGGTGCATCATGTCTGCGCTACCGATCCAGAACTCGTCGGCGCCCCGGAAATGGAAGATGCGGGAATGCTCGAGGAATCGTCCGAGTATCGATCGCACTTCGATGTTCTCGCTGAGCCCGGGGACTCCCGGCTTGAGCGCGCAGATCCCGCGAACGACGATCTGGACCGGGACACCGGCCTGGGACGCGCGGTAGAGAGCATCGATGACCTGCTCGTCGACGAGGGCGTTCGCCTTCATCCGGACTCCGGCGGTGGCTCCGGCCGCGGCGCGCTCGATCTCGCCCTCGATCCGTTCGACGATCCCCTTGCGGATCCCGTAGGGCGCGACGAGCAGGTTGCGGTACTGCGATTTCCGGGAGTAGCCGGTCAGTGAGTTGAACAGGTCGGTGAGATCGGCGCCGAGCTCGGGCGCAGCGGTGAACAGGCCCACGTCCTCGTACAGCCGGGCCGTCTTCGGATTGTAGTTTCCGGTGCCGATGTGACAGTAACGCCGGATCGCGGATCCTTCCCTGCGCACCACGAGGCACGTCTTGCAGTGCGTCTTCAGGCCGACGAGCCCGTAGACCACGTGGACCCCGGCCTGCTCGAGTTTGCGTGCCCACCGGATGTTCGCCTGCTCGTCGAACCGGGCCTTGATCTCGACCAGGGCGACGACCTGCTTGCCGGCCTCGGCGGCGTCGATGAGTGCGTCCACGATCGGGGAATCACCCGACGTGCGGTAGAGGGTCTGCTTGATCGCGAGTACCTGGGGGTCGTCGGCGGCTTGCTCGATGAACCGCTGCACGCTGGTGGAGAACGAATCGTAGGGGTGGTGCACGAGGACATCCCCCTCGCGGAGGGTGGCGAACACGCTCTTGGGAGTCTCCCGCTCACCGAAAGCGGGGTGGGTGGCAGGAACGAACGGTGCGTCCTTGAGACCGGGACGGTCGACCCCGTACACCTGCATGAGGCAGGTGAGATCGAGCAGGCCCGGCACCTGGATCACGTCGCCGGGATCGACGTCGAGTTCCCGCAGCAACAGTTCGAGCATGTGGTCCGTCATGTCGTCGGCGACCTCGAGTCGAACCGGTGAACCGAAGCGGCGGCGGGCGAGTTCACGCTCGAGCGCCTGCAGCAGATCCTCGTCCCGATCCTCTTCGACCTCGAAATCCGCGTTGCGGGTGATGCGGAACACGTGGTGTTCCGCGATCTCCATGCCGGGAAACAGCACATCCAGGTGCGCCGAGATGAGGTCTTCCATCGGGAGGAAGGCATCGATCGCGGTGGGCGATTCCGACTGGCGCACACGCACGAATCGATCGACGTTGTCGGGGACCTTCACTCGCGCGAAATGCTCTGCGCCGGTCGCCGAGTCCTTGACCGTCACGGCGAGGTTCAGACTCAGGCCACTGATGTACGGGAACGGGTGCGCGTGGTCGACGGCCAGCGGGGTGAGTACCGGGAACACCTGCTCCTGGAAATACACGGACAGGCGGGTGCGGTCGTCGTCGGCGAGGTCGGACCATCCGATGATCGAGATCCCCTCGGCATCCAGTGCCGGGCGCACCGAGTCGAGGAACACCCGGGCGTGCTTCTCCGAGATCTCCTGGGTACGAAGTGCGATCAGCGCCAACTGCTCACGGGGAGTCAAACCGTCCGCGGACCGTACCGACAGGCCGGTCTCGTCGCGTCGCTTGAGGCCCGCGACCCGGACCATGAAGAATTCGTCCAGGTTGGAAGCGAAGATCGCGAGGAACTTCGCGCGCTCGAGCAGCGGCATCGACGGGTCCTCTGCCAGTGCCAGCACTCGCGCATTGAAGTCCAGCCAACTCAATTCGCGGTTGAGGTAGCGATCTTCGGGTAGGCCGTCCAGTGCGGCACCGGCCGGGAGCGCGGCGGGCAGCGGCGTGGGAATGGCGACCGAGGAGCCGTCGATCCGGATGTGGTCGCGTCCGGAACCACTGCGGTCGGCGTCGGACGTGGACTGCTGGTCGAGGGTTTCGCGATCGCTCACTCCTCGATCATCCACGAATGTTTCACGGACCGACAATCGATGACGGAAAATTCACCTGGAGTCGTGATGTTCGTCGCTGTGTGCGAAGAGGGCCGGCGGAGCGAGCCAGTCCGCGAGTACCGCACCGGTGTGTGGTCCGACGCCGAGCGCCGTCGCGACCCGGAGGTCGTCGATGGTGTCCACGTCGGTGCGCAACCCGGGCCAGTGGCCGTGCAGCGATTGCGCGCCACCGTCTATGTGCCGGCGGGCACTGTCGGGGCCGAAGCCCGGGTCCAGGTCCCGGTCCGGGTCCACGCAGACCAGCGCCGCCGTACCGGTCCCGTGCCGGTCCACGACGACGGCCCGGCCCGGCCCGGCTCCGGCAGCAGCACCGATTGCCGCGGACAACTCGGCGGTCCGTAGCGCCGGCAGGTCCGCCTGCAGAGCCACCACGGTGATCCCGCGATCGACGCGACGGGCGTCCGCGGCCGCGGCGGCGAGGGCAGCGTTCAGACCGGCTTCGCCCCCGCCCTCCGTCGCCTCCCGCGGAAAGCGGTGCGGATCGGCGAACACCGCGGCTCCCGCCGCCGCGGCCGCGCGCCCGACCTCGGCGTCGGGAGTCACGACCGTCATCGCACCCACGCCGGGTACCTCACCGGCGGCGCGCAGGGTGTCCGCGAGCATCGCGAGCACCAGTCGCCGGCGGTCCGTCGCCCCCAGTTCCGCGGCCAGGCGGGACTTCGCCAGTTGCAGGTCCTTCACCGCGACGAGGACGTGTGCCTCACGTCGGCGGCCGCCGACGTGAGGAGACGCGGGTCCGAGCGGGCTCATCTCCGCAATCTTGCCAGCGCGAGGCGTTCGCGTCGTCCGGCGGCCCCGCTGAAGTCGCGCCGGGGCGGACCGTCGTCGCTGGCGATAGTCTGGGCCCGAGACGGAGGATGTCTGGTTCGCCGGCAGACGGCGAACCGAGATGTCGATCATCAGGACCACCTCGGGTGGAGAAACGGGGGCTCGCGTGAGCAGGGCAGCGGTATTGGGCGCCGGGTCGTGGGGGACGGCGTTCGCCAAGGTGCTCGCGGAGGCGGGAAACGACGTCACGCTGTGGGCACGACGCAGTGAACTGGCGTCGTCGATCGACCGCGATCACGTCAATCCGGACTACCTGGACGGCGTCGCGCTGCCGTCCGAACTGCGCGCCACGCACGACGCGACCGCCGCCATCGAGGGCGCGGACATCGTCGTCCTCGCCGTCCCGTCGCAGTCCTTGCGCGCAAACCTCACGGCCTGGGCGCCGGTGATCGGCCCGGATGCCACGCTGCTCAGCCTCGCCAAGGGCATCGAGACGGGAACGTTGAAGCGGATGAGCGAGGTGGTCCGCGAGGTGACCGGCGCCGACGAAGGGCGGGTGGCCGTGCTGTCCGGGCCGAACCTCGCCCGGGAGATCGCGCTGTGTCAGCCGGCCGCGACCGTGATCGGCTGCACGGACTCGGCCCGCGCGGAGCAGTTGCAGAAGGTGACCGCGACGGGGTACTTCCGGCCGTACACGAACACGGACGTCGTCGGATGCGAGATCGGCGGCGCGTGCAAGAACGTCATCGCACTCGCCTGCGGGATGGCATCGGGAATCGGGCTGGGGGAGAACACGATTGCGACGATCATCACCCGCGGTCTGGCCGAGGTCACGCGGCTCGGTGTGGCGATGGGGGCCAAACCGGCGACGCTCGCGGGCCTGGCCGGGGTCGGGGATCTGGTGGCGACGTGCGCCTCCCCTCTGTCGCGCAATCGTTCCTTCGGGGCCCGGCTGGGACAGGGCGGGTCACTCGAGTCGGCGCAGGCCGCCACGAACGGGCAGGTTGCGGAGGGTGTCAAGTCCTGCACGTCCATCCGGGCTCTCGCCGAACGTCACGGCGTGGAGATGCCCCTGACCGAGTCCGTCGACCGGGTGTGTCACGAAGGACTCGCCGTGCAGGACGCGATCGGCCTCCTGCTCGGCCGCAGAACGAAACCCGAGGTGCACCATGACTGGTGACGCGGCACTCGGAGACTCGACCCGATGCGTGAAAGCCGTGGCCGGGGATCATGGTCCGGGGGAGCCGATGCTCCGTGGTCCGGTGCCGGCCGCTCCGTACCGACTCGGCCCCGAGGACGCGCCGCAGACCGACACCTATGCGCGTGCCTCCCATCCCGGGTGGCGTGATCTCGAACGAGCGCTGGCCCTGCTCGAAGGGGCAGCGGGCGTGCGGGTCGTCGGTTCGGGGATGTCCGCCGCGGCGGTCGTACTCCGGTCGCTGGTCTCCGCCGGCGACACCCTCGTGGTGCCGCTCGACGGGTACTACCAGGTGCGGGCGCTCGCCGCCGATCTCGCGGCCCGGTCGGGGATTCGCGTCCGCGAAGTGGCCACCACGGCGATGGAAGGTCCGGAGATCGACGACCTGCTCGCGGAGACCCCGGGCCGCACCGTGATCCTCGCCGAGACCCCGTCCAACCCGCAGCTCGACGTGGTCGATCTCCGGAGGCTTGCCTCCCGGTGCGCCGCATCCGGTGCCGTCCTCGTCGTCGACAACACGACGGCGACGCCGCTGGGACAGAGGCCGCTGGAACTCGGGGCGCACGTGGTGATCGCGAGTGGCACCAAATCACTGAGCGGCCACAGCGATCTGCTCATGGGGTACATCGCGTCCTCGGACCCGGACATCCTGGCCGCGGTGGAACGCGAGCGGCTGCATTCGGGGGCCGTTCTGGGGCCGTTCGAGACCTGGCTCGCCATGCGCAGTCTCGGATCCGCGGGGCTGCGGATCGAGCGTCAGTGTGCGACCGCGGCCGCCGTGGCCGGGATGCTGGTGCATCGGCCGGAGGTCACCGGTGTCCGATATCCCGGCCTGGTGGACGATCCGTCACACGCCGTCGCGTCCCGGCAGATGCGACGGTTCGGTCCGCTGGTCAGCTTTCGGCTCGGCTCGGCCGACGAGGTGAACCGGTTCGTCGCGGCGGGGGACCTCCTCGTCCCGGCGACGAGTTTCGGCGGCCTCCACACCACGGTGGACCGGAGGGCCCGGTGGGGTGACGACGTCTCCGAGGGGTTCGTCCGGCTGTCCTGCGGGATCGAGGACACCGACGACGTACTCGCCGACCTCGATCGGGCACTCACCGCGCTCTGACCTCCTCACCGCGCTCTGACCTCACTGCCACGTCCCGCGGTGGAGCCGACGGTGCACCGACGGTACGGTTCAGGGCGTGAGCACCCCCCGCACCCGGGTGGCCGTCATCTTCGGCGGCCGCAGCAACGAACATTCCGTGTCCTGTGTGTCCGCAGGCAGCATCCTCGATCACCTCGACCCCGAGCGGTACGAGGCGGTTCCGGTGGGGATCACCCCCGACGGCCGGTGGGTGCTCGGGCCGGAGGATCATGCCGCACTGACATTCGCGGGCCGAGAACTGCCGCGAGTCGACGCCGGGGGCGCCGCGCTCGCCCTCACCGCCGATCCCACCCGCGGGGGTGACCTGCTGGCGATCGGCGAGGGTCGGGTGGGCGAGGTCCTCGCCTCGGTGGACGTCGCGTTCCCGGTACTCCACGGTGCGTACGGCGAGGACGGCACGATCCAGGGGCTGCTCGAACTCGCAGGCATCCCGTACGTCGGTCCCGGAGTCCTCGCCAGCGCGGCGGGGATGGACAAGGAATTCACGAAGAAGCTCCTCGCGGCAGAGGGGATCCCCGTGGGCTTCCAGGTGGTCCTGCGACCGGGCGTGGCCACCCTGACCGACGACCAGCGCGCGCGCCTGACCCTGCCGGTCTTCGTGAAGCCTGCCCGCGGTGGGTCGTCGATCGGGATCTCCCGGGTCACCGACTGGTCCGGGCTGGATGCCGCCGTGGCCAAGGCTCGCGAGCACGATCCCAAGGTGATCGTCGAGAGCGGCATCGCCGGCCGCGAGGTCGAGTGCGGTGTCCTCGAATTCCCGGACGGCGACGTACGGGCCAGCGTCGTCGCCGAGATCCGGATGCCGGATGCGGAGGCGGACGGTGAAGCGTTCTACGACTTCGACACCAAGTACCTCGACGACGTCTGCGAGTTCGACGTTCCCGCGGTCCTCGACGACGCGGTGAGCGATCGGATCCGGGACCTGGCGGTGCGCGCTTTCCGTGCTCTCGACTGCCAGGGCCTGTCCCGTGTGGACTTCTTCGTCACCGAGAACGGGCCGGTCGTCAACGAGATCAACACGATGCCCGGGTTCACCGCGATCTCGATGTATCCACGGATGTGGGAGGCGGCAGGCGTCGACTACCGCAGTCTGCTCACCACACTCGTCGACACCGCCCTCGCGAGGGGGACCGGGCTGCGTTGACGCCGACCCCGATCGGGTCCGGCGTGCCGCAACGTCAGGGGCCGGCGACCGGAGCCGGATCGAGTGGCTGAGCAGGGAGCGACCGCTGCACCACCGACGACAGTTCCTGAATCGGTGTCGGCCCGGCGCCGCCGGGAATGGTGACACCGACGTACACGCCTCGGTCGACGGCGAACCAGCTGCTCGCTTCGATTCCCTGTGCAGCTCCGGACACCTCGAACCACTGCACGCCGTCGACGACCTGCAGGGGCGAGGCCTGGTCGAATTCGAGTGGCCTGTCGAGTCCGCAGCGGAGCACGATGGGCTCGCTGTCCTCCCGCTGCCAGGCGGCGGCCGCGTCCGGGGCGGGATCGACCAGTTCGGCCCGGCGGAAGTCACCGACCTCGTCGGGAAGCGAGTCGATCACCGCGGTGCATTCGGGGGAGTCCGCCTGGGGGGCCGGGACCGTTCCCAGCGCCACCGGCCCGAGGTCGGGATCGCGGTTGGCGAGGACCGCGGCGACGATCAGCCCGATCACGAGAGCCACCGGAAGGGCTGTCGCCGTGGCGATCACGGCCGGATGCCGCCGGGGCGGGCTGTCGGCCGGGGCAGGCGCGGGAGTTTCGGGCTCGTCCGCGGTGCCCTCGGCGGGTGCGCCCGAGCGCTCGTCGTTCGTGCTGTCGTCGCTGTCCGGCATGGGAATCGTCTGTCCTCGGTGCTGTCACGCCCGCAGTGGGTGCTCGGTAACGTGTCGATCAGAGCCCAACGTACCGGACCGGCCGACTCGCGCCGGGATCCGGCCACAGCAGGAGGTAGTCATCACTGATCCCCACCGCGCCGGTGTCGACGACACCGGTTCCGGTCCCGCGGCTTCCGACACCGGCCCGACGGTTGCGGAGGTCGGCGAGTTCGGCGTCATCGGCCGTGCGGTCACCGGCCGCGTTCAACCCGACACGACGCTCGTGGGTCCCGGTGACGATGCCGCGGTGGTCCGTGCCCCCGACGGTCGAGTCGCGGTGTCCACCGACATGTTGGTGGAGGGCAGGCACTTTCGATGGGATTGGTCGGCTCCGGAGGATGTCGGCCGCAAGGCGATCGCTCAGAACGCGGCGGATGTCGCTGCGGTCGGAGCGAGGCCTACGGCATTCCTCGTGGCGTTGGGATGCCCGCCGCGAACACCGGCGCGGGTGCTCGACGCGCTCTCGGACGGTATCGGCCGCGCTGCGGAGGAACTCGGCGCGGGCGTTGTCGGTGGCGATCTCGTGCAGGCCGAGCAGATCGTCGTCTCGGTCACCGTACTCGGAGATCTCGGCGGACGTCCTCCGGTGCGGCGTGGTGGCGCGCGCGAAGGGGATGTGGTGGCGGTGGCCGGAGAACTCGGGGCCTCGGCGGCGGGACTGGCCCTGCTCGGCACCCTCGGTGTGGAACGAGCCACGGAGCTCTACCCCGAACTGGTACGAGCGCACCGGATTCCGACGCCGCCGTATCGAGCTGCCGAGGCAGCTGCCCGGGCCGGCGTGCATGCGATGACGGATGTCTCCGACGGGCTGGTCGCGGACCTGCGTCACATCGCCGTCGCATCCGGGGTGTCGATCGTGATCGACGCCGTCCCCGCCCCGCAGGCCCTGGTCGAACCGGCGCGGTCGCTGGGCGTGGACCCGGCGTCGTGGGTCCTCGGCGGCGGCGAGGACCACGCGTTCGCCGCGACCTTCGCCGCGACCGACCCGCTCCCGCCCGGCTGGACGAGGATCGGGTACGTCCGGGCGGGAAGCGGCGGTGTGACGGTGACCGGCGCGGAGCCGCACGACGTGGACACCGAGGACGGCGGCGGCTGGCAGAGCTTTTCGCCGTAGGCGACCGGGCTTCTCACCGCGGCCGAAGGCGGTATAAGTTGTCCCGCGGAACCCGAATCGCAACGGAGGATCGACTCGATGCCAGCAGCACTCGCCGAGATCGTCGATGCCGGATGGGCCACCGCCCTCGACCCGGTCGCGGATCGGATCACCGAGATGGGCGCCTTCCTGCGCGAGGAGAACTCGTCCGGCCGTGGCTACCTCCCGTCGGGACAGAACGTGCTGCGCGCTTTCACCCACGAATTCTCCCGGGTGCGGGTGCTGATCGTCGGTCAGGATCCCTACCCGACGCCGGGACACGCGGTGGGCCTGAGCTTTTCGGTGGCCCCGGACGTACGCCCCGTGCCGCGGAGCCTTGCGAACATCTTCGCCGAGTACAGTTCGGATCTCGGTTTTCCGACCCCGTCGACGGGCGACCTGACTCCGTGGGCGGAGCAGGGAGTTCTCCTCCTGAACCGGGTGCTCACCGTCACCCCGGGAACGCCGGCGTCACACCGGCGCAAGGGGTGGGAAGCAGTGACCGAACAGGCGATCCGGGCACTCGTGGCGCGACCGGAGCCGCTCGTGGCGATTCTGTGGGGGCGCGACGCCGCGACGTTGAAGCCGATGCTCGGTGACACCCCGGTCGTCGAATCGGTACACCCGTCGCCGCTGTCGGCCTCACGCGGATTCTTCGGGTCGCGGCCTTTCAGCCGCGCCAACGCACTGCTCGAAGGACTCGGGGCGCAACCGGTGGACTGGCGCCTGCCCTGAATCTGGCTCGCCTCCGGCTCAGTGACCTGGCTCGCCTCCGGCTCAGTGACTGTGGAGCGGGGCGAAGTCGGCTCGACGCTTCTCCACGAACGCATCGACGCCTTCGCGGCCGGCCGGGCTGTTCGCCGCGCGGGCGATCGAGGCGGCTTCGGCATCGAGCTGCCGGTCCAGCGAATTCGTGCGGGATTCGGCGAGCAGGGTCTTGATGCCCTCGTATGCGCTGGTCGGTCCGACTGCGATAGCTCGGGCCAGCCGTAGTGCCTCGTCCTGGACGAGGTCGTCGCCGACCAGGCGGCTCAGGATGCCCAACCGGGCGGCCTCGTCCGCTCCGAGGACGGAATCGGTGAGCAGGATCTCACGAGCCCGGCCGCTGCCGACGATGCGCGGCAACGTCCAGGACATGCCGCCGTCGGGAGTGAACCCGATGGTCGGGTAGGCGGGACGCAACTTCGTCGCGGGACCGCCGAGGGCGATGTCGGCCAGGCAGACCAGGCTCATCCCGGCTCCGGCCGCCCAGCCCTGGACTCCGGCGACGATGGGTACGCGCGCGGCGTCGAGGGCGCGTACCAGCCCGTGGAAGTTCTCGGCGACGTCCGCGACGTGCGCGCCCCGGTCGGGAGCCGCGGCGAAGCCACGCACGTTGCCACCCGCACAGAAGTTCGGGCCGGTACCGCGGAGGAGGATGCTGCCGATCCGGTCGCCCAGTTCGGTGAGCGCCCGGGTGCCCTGCGCCACTCCCTCGGAGTCGAGCGACGCACCGTGGTCGGCGGTGGAGATGGTGATGCTCAGGACGCCGTCCTCGAGCCGGACCTTGCTGTATTCGGCAGTCACGGTCTGCACACTAGCGTGGACGATCGGTGTCAGGGGAGACGGGTCTCCGGGGGAGTGCGGGGGAATACACGGTGGTGAACGCAACAGTGCCCGGCACCTGAATCGGTGCCGGGCACTGCCGAGAAACGCTGGTGGGCTCGCGTCAGCCGCGCGCGACCTTACCTGCCTTGAGGCAGGAGGTGCACACGTTGATCTTGCGGGTGTTACCCGGTGCGACCTCCGCGCGAACGGACTGGATGTTCGGGTTCCAGCGACGATTGGTACGCCGGTGCGAGTGCGAGACCGACTTCCCGAAGCCGGGGCCCTTGGCGCATACGTCGCAGACGGCAGCCATAGTCGCGAACTCCTTAGAGATAGTGCTGTGATGAGGAACTGTGCATTGCTGACCTCTTCGGAGCGCAACGAAACGAGCGACCCGTGCGAGGCAACCGTCTAAGAGTAGCCGGTCGTGCGGTGATTGGCCAAACCGGGCCGACCACGCGCTGCGGTGCAGCCTGCGGTACACCGGGGATGGGCCGCCGTCGCGGCGCCGACGGTACCGCCCCGTTACGCTGACTCACACTCGCACGCAGACCGCCGGAAGGACAGCAGTGGCCCCTGAGGACGACGCCCGGATGGACGGGCGCGCCCTCATGGACTGGGCGCGCGAGAGTGTGCGGGCGCTGGAGAGTCACCGCGACGAGATCAATGCGCTCAACGTCTTCCCCATTCCGGATTCCGACACGGGCACCAACCTCGTGTTCACGATGCGTGCCGCGGTGTCCGCGCTCGACGATCTGGTCGCTTCCGGTCCGGTGGGGGAAGCGCCCGGGGTACACCAGATCGCGGTCGTGCTGGCTCGGGGGTCGGTTGTCGGGGCGCGCGGAAACTCCGGGGTGATCCTCTCCCAGGTCCTGCGAGGGTTGGCCGAGGCGGCGGTCGGTGAGCACATGGACAGTGCCGGTCTCGGGACGGCCCTGCGCATGGCAACCAATCTGGTCAGCGACGCGGTGAGCTATCTCGTCGAGGGCACGATCGTGACCGTGTTGCGTTGCGCTGCGGACGCGATCGCGGGTATCGACCCCGGGACGCCGGTCGCCCGGACCGCAGCGGTTGCCGCGGACGCCGCGGCCGAGGCGCTGGTGCGCACACCGATGCAACTCGAGGTACTCGGCCGCGCCGGAGTCGTCGACGCGGGCGGTCTCGGCCTCGTCGTGGTACTCGATGCGCTGGTGAAGGCGCTGTCGGGGCATGCCCCCGATCGTGACTTCGCGCGTTTCCGGCCGCGTGGGAACCTCCCGGCTGCGGTGGCGCGACGTGGCGACTCCACTCCCGGCGACCACGCACCCGGCGACGGGGCCCACGCACACGACCACGCGGGGCACGATCATGCCGGCGGGGACGCCCAGGGGATGGACTTCGAGGTGATGTACCTCGTTTCCCGTACCGACGACACCGGTATCGCGGACCTGCGCGAGCGCCTCGATGCCCTCGGCGACTCGGTCGTCATCGTCGGCGACGGCCGCGGTTCGTGGTCGGTCCACGTGCACTGCCGGGACGCGGGGGCAGCCGTTGAGGCCGGTCTCGGTGCCGGCGACGTCCGGGGGATCAGGGTGACCAGTTTTCTCCTGGAGTCACACCGTTCCGGCGAAGCCGGGCGCGTCTCACACCGTTCCGGCGAAGCCGGGCGGTCGTCGCCGGTGTTGCCGAGTCCCGAGGATCTGTCCCGCGCGCACACCCGCCCGGAACGGCGTCGCCGCGGCGTGATGGCTGTCGCCGCAGGAGACGGGGCGGCGGAGCTCTTCACCGGCGAGGGCGCCACGGTGCTGCGGTGTGACGAGCCGATCACCCGCGGTCAGTTGCTGGGCGCGATCCGCAAGATGGAGCGCAGCGAGGTGCTGGTGCTGCCCAACGGGGCGTTACCGGCGCAGGAACTCGTCGCGGTCAGCGCGGCGGCCCGCGACTCCGATCACGAGGTGCTGTTGCTCGCGTCGTCGTCGATGGTGCAGGGGCTGGCCGCTCTCGCCGTGCACGACGTCTCCCGGGATGCGGGCGACGACGCCTTCACGATGTCGGAAGCCGCGGCGGCGACGCGGTGGGGTTCGCTGCGGATCGCTGCCGAGCGGGCCCTGACCTATGTGGGGACGTGCGAACCCGGCGACGGTCTGGGTCTCGTCGGGCACGAGGTGATCGTGATCGACCCCGATCCGCGCCGCGCGGTGCGCCGGCTCGTGGACCTCCTGCTCGGGACCGGTGGCGAACTCGTGACGATCCTCCTGGGTGCCGACGCGCCTGCGGGTATCGGCGGCGAACTCACCGAGTACATCGAGCACGGCCATCCCGGTGTCGAGGTCATGGTGTACGAAGGCGGTCAGCCGGGCGACCTCCTGCAGCTCGGCGTGGAGTGAAGGGACGGACACCGACGATGGTCACGCTCGCGGATCCTCTCGGACAGGTTTTCGACTCGGCGACGGCGGAGGTGCTGGCGGAAGTGCTCGACCTGCACACGGTCGAGGACCTGCTTCGGCACTACCCGCACCGCTATGCCTCACAGGGACGCGATCTCGCCGAGAAGGAGCCTCCGGAAGGCGAGCACGTCACGATCATCGGCCGGGTCACGAAGGCCGACACCGTGCGGATGAAGAGTCGGCGCGGGAGCATGCTCAAAGTGGTGCTGTCGACCGACGTGCAACCCGTCGACGTCACCTTCTTCAACGCGCAGAAGGTCGGCCATGTCATCAAACCCGGTGTGCGGGCGATGTTCTCGGGAACGGTCAAGTACTTTCGCGGCAAGTGGAGTCTGACTCATCCGAGCTATCTCGTGCTGCCCGAGCCCGGTGCGGGAAGTGAGGACAAGTTCCTCGAGGCCGGCCGGCTGCGTGGTGCCGGAGATCTGGCGGGAATCGCCCGGGCCGCTCACCGTGCCGGCGCCGACGTCGACCTGTCCGTGTTCGATCGTCCGCTCATCCCGATCTACCCGGCGACCCGCGCCGTCGAGAGCTGGACGATCATGGGGTGCGTCGGCGCCGTACTCGATCGTCTCGACGAGATCGACGATCCGCTGCCCGACGACTTCCGAGCCGAGCGCGGATCTGTGGGACTGGGCGAGGCGCTGCGCAAGATCCACCTGCCGAGCAGCCGCGAGGACGTCGCCGAGGCCGAGGAACGGCTGCGGTTCGACGAGGCTCTCGCCCTGCAACTTGTTCTCGCCCGGCGGCGCCGGGACAACGATGCGCGGGTCGCGCCGGTGTGCGCGCCACGCACCGGGGGGATCGCCGAGGCATTCGACGCGCGACTGCCGTTCGATCTCACCGACGGCCAGCTCGAGGTGGCGGGCGAGATCTCGGGCGATCTGTCCGTGGCACACCCCATGAGCCGGCTGCTGCAGGGCGAGGTCGGCTCCGGTAAGACCATCGTCGCTCTCCGCGCCATGCTGCAGGTCGTCGATGCCGGTCACCAGTGCGCACTGCTCGCCCCCACCGAGGTGCTGGCGACACAGCACGCGCGGTCGCTGCGGGCGATGCTCGGTGACCTGGCGACGGCGGGAGAATTGGGCGCCGACGAGAACGCCACGCGGCTGACCCTGCTCACCGGTTCCATGTCCGTCCCCGCCAAACGTGCCGCGATGCTCGAGATCGTCAGTGGGGAGGCGGGCATCGTGATCGGTACCCACGCGCTCATCCAGGACAACGTCGAGTTCTTCGATCTGGGCATGGTCGTCGTGGACGAACAGCACCGGTTCGGGGTCGAACAGCGAGACCGGCTGCGGTCGCGGGCACGACCGGGAGTGAGCCCGCACCTGCTGGTCATGACGGCCACGCCCATTCCCCGCACCATCGCGATGACCGTTCTCGGTGATCTCGACGTCTCGACACTCCGCCAACTGCCACGCGGGCGCAGCCCGATCAAGAGCAGCGTCGTTCCGGCGAGTCAGAAGCCGGGGTGGGTGGCCCGGGCGTGGGAGCGGATCCGCGAGGAGGTCGCCGACGGCCGCCAGGCCTATGTGGTGTGCTCGCGGATCGGCGACGGAGAGAAGGGCGACGGTGACGACGCGGCGCCGGGGGCGGGCACCGAGCAGACTCCGGAGCAGAACACCGTCTCCGCTGTCGATCTGCACGAGCAGCTGCGTACCGAACTGCTCCCGGACCTGAGGGTGGGTCTGCTGCACGGGCGGCTCCCCGCCGACGAGAAGGACGCGGTGATGGGGGAGTTCACCGCGGGAGACATCGACGTCCTGGTCTGCACGACGGTGGTGGAAGTCGGCGTGGACGTCCCCAACGCGACCGTCATGGTCATCGTCGACGCGGACCGGTTCGGTGTCAGTCAGCTGCACCAGCTGCGCGGACGGGTGGGTCGCGGCGCGCACCAGGGGCTGTGCATCCTCGTCACCCAGATGAATCCCGGCAGTCCGGCGTACACGCGTCTGTCGAACGTCGCCTCGACCAACGACGGGTTCGAGCTCGCCCAACTGGACTTGGCCACCCGCCGCGAAGGCGACATCCTCGGCGCCGCCCAGTCCGGGACCAGCACCACGCTGCGGCTGCTGTCGCTGCTCGCGCACGAGGACGTCATCGCGGCGGCCGCCGAGTACGCCGACCGCGTCGTCTCCGCGGACCCGAATCTGAGTGCGCATCCCGGGCTCGCGGGTATGGTCTCCGCCGCTCTGGACACGGACCGGATCGAGTACCTCGAGAAGACCTGATCCGGCCTCTCCACGTCGGCCGACCGGCGGGGTCGCGGGAGGGAGAAGGTGCTGTATCGGTCCAGACCGTCGACGCTCCGAGGCAGCCTCGCACGGTGAGATTGCGCGGCCGTTTCGATCATCGCACCGCAGGTCAGAGCCGATTGTGAGCGTCGATAGGACGTCTTGCATGCTGGGACGGTGTTTCCGGATCGGGACAGGCAGCAAGGTACGTTGCTCAAATGTTCTCCAAGGTTCTTGTTGCCAATCGTGGTGAGATCGCTATTCGCGCGTTTCGTGCTGCCTATGAGTTGGGCGCCGGAACGGTCGCGGTGTTTCCGTTTGAGGACCGCAACTCTCTGCACAGGTTGAAGGCGGACGAGGCGTACCAGATCGGGGTGGAGGGGCATCCGGTTCGGGCGTATCTGTCGGTGGCGGAGATCGTCGACGCCGCGAAATCGGCCGGTGCCGACGCGGTGTATCCGGGGTATGGGTTCCTGTCGGAGAACCCGGACCTGGCGGCCGCCTGTGCGGAGGCGGGGATCACGTTCGTGGGTCCGTCCGCGCAGATTTTGGAGTTGACGGGGAACAAGGCGCGAGCGATCGCCGCCGCACGCGCCGCCGGCCTGCCGGTGTTGGCGTCGAGCGAGCCGTCGGCGGATGTGGACGAGTTGGTGGCGGCGTCGGCGTCGATGCAGTTCCCGGTGTTCGTGAAGGCGGTCGCCGGCGGCGGTGGCCGCGGGATGCGGCGGGTGGCCGAGCCGGGGTTGTTGCGGGAGGCGATCGAAGCCGCGTCACGGGAGGCGGACGCGGCGTTCGGTGACCCGACGGTGTTTCTGGAGCAGGCGGTGGTCAATCCTCGGCATATCGAGGTGCAGATCCTGGCGGATACTCACGGGAACGTGATTCATTTGTTCGAGCGGGATTGTTCGGTGCAGCGGCGGCATCAGAAGGTGATCGAGTTGGCGCCGGCTCCGAATCTGGATCCGGTGTTGCGGGAGCGGATGTGTGCGGATGCGGTGGCGTTCGCGCGGGAGATCGGCTACCAGTGCGCGGGAACGGTGGAGTTCCTCGTCGACGAGCGCGGAAACCATGTGTTCATCGAGATGAATCCACGGGTGCAGGTCGAGCACACGGTGACCGAGGAGATCACCGATGTGGATGTGGTGCAGGCGCAGCTTCAGATCGCGGCGGGGGCGCGTCTGGACGAGTTGGGGTTGAGCCAGGACTCGATCCGGCTCCATGGTGCGGCGTTGCAGTGCCGCATCACCACCGAGGATCCCGCCAACGGATTCCGCCCGGATACGGGGCGAATCACGGGGTATCGCACTCCGGGTGGTGCGGGCGTGCGTCTGGACGGCGGCACCTCTGTCGGCGCCGAGGTGTCGGGGCACTTCGATTCGATGTTGGTCAAGCTCACCTGCCGGGGCCGTGACCTCGACGCGGCGGCCGCCCGCGCGCGGCGTGCGGTGACGGAGTTTCGTATTCGCGGTGTGTCGACGAATATCCCGTTCCTGCAAGCGGTGCTCGATGATCCGGATTTCCGGGCGGGGCGGGTGACGACCTCGTTCATCGAGGAGCGGCCGGGGTTGCTCACGGCGCGTTCGTCCGGGGATCGGGGGACGAAGATCCTGAATTATCTCGCGGACGTCACGGTCAACAAGCCACATGGCAACCGCCCCACCACCGTCTACCCGCACGACAAGCTGCCGGACATCGATCTGTCCGCGCCCGCGCCGGACGGGTCCCGCCAGCGGCTGCTGGCGCTCGGGCCGGAAGGCTTCGCCACGGCATTGCGGGAGCAGAAGGCTCTGGCCGTCACCGACACGACGTTCCGTGACGCGCACCAGTCACTGCTCGCCACCCGAGTGCGCAGCAAGGATCTGCTCACCGTCGCCGGGCACGTCGCCCGGATGACACCACAACTGCTGTCGATCGAAGCCTGGGGCGGAGCGACCTACGATGTGGCGCTGCGGTTCCTCCATGAAGATCCGTGGGAACGGCTCGCCGCACTGCGCGAGGCTGTCCCGAACATCAACCTGCAAATGCTGCTTCGTGGTCGGAACACGGTGGGGTACACGCCGTATCCGGAGGCGGTGACGGCTGCGTTCGTGCGGGAGGCGACGGCGTCGGGGATCGATATCTTCCGGATTTTCGATGCGCTCAACAACGTGGATCAGATGCGTCCGGCGATCGATGCGGTGCGGGAGACGGGGACGGCGCTGGCGGAGGTGGCGCTGTCGTATACGGGGGATCTGTCGAACCCGGCGGAGGATCTGTACACCCTCGACTACTACCTGCGTCTGGCGGAGCGGATCGTCGATGCGGGTGCGCATGTGCTGGCCATCAAGGACATGGCGGGGTTGTTGCGGGCTCCGGCGGCGGCGACGTTGGTGACGGCGCTGCGCGCCAATTTCGATGTGCCGGTGCATGTGCATACCCATGACACTCCGGGTGGTCAGTTGGCGACGTATCTGGCGGCGTGGCAGGCGGGGGCGGATGCGGTGGACGGTGCGTCGGCTCCGTTGGCGGGGACGACGAGTCAGCCGGCGTTGTCGGCGATCGTGGCGGCGGCGGCGCACAGTGAATTCGACACGGGTCTGGATGTGCAGGCGGTGTGTGATCTGGAGCCGTATTGGGAGGCGTTGCGGAAGGTGTATGCGCCGTTCGAGTCGGGGTTGCCGGCTCCGACGGGGCGGGTGTACACGCATGAGATTCCGGGTGGTCAGTTGTCGAATTTGCGGCAGCAGGCGATCGCGTTGGGGTTGGGGGATCGGTTCGAGACGGTCGAGGCCAATTATGCGGCGGCGGACCGGATGTTGGGTCGGTTGGTGAAGGTGACCCCGTCGAGCAAGGTGGTCGGTGATCTCGCGTTGTCTCTGGTGGGTACCGGGACCGATCCGGGTGATTTCGCGGCTGATCCGGCGCGTTTCGATATCCCGGATTCGGTGATCGGGTTCCTGCGTGGCGAGTTGGGTACCCCGCCGGGAGGCTGGCCGGAACCGTTCCGCACCCGCGCCCTCGAAGGCCGTGGCGCACCCAAGCCCGAAACCGAACTCACCCCCGAGGACGAGAAGGAACTGGCCGGAACGTCCGCGCAGCGACGCGGCGCGCTCAACCGGCTGCTGTTCCCCGCACCGACCCGCGAGTTCCTCGCGCACCGCGACACGTACGGCGACACCTCCGAGCTGTCGGCGAACCAGTTCTTCTACGGGCTCCGGCGCGGGGAGGAACACCGGGTGCGCCTCGGCAAGGGCGTCGAGTTGCTCATCGGTCTCGAGGCGATCTCCGAGCCGGACGAACGCGGCTACCGCACCGTGATGTGCATCCTCAACGGGCAGCTACGCCCGGTCGCGGTCCGTGACCGCTCCGTCGCCTCGGAAGTACCGGCCGCGGAGAAGGCCGACAAGAACACCCCCGGCCACGTCGCGGCACCGTTCGCGGGCGCGGTCACCCTCGTCGTCGGCGAAGGAGACCGGGTCGAGGCCGGCGACACCGTCGCCACCATCGAGGCCATGAAGATGGAGGCAGCGATCACCGCCCCCGTCGCCGGCACCGTCACCCGCCTGGCCGTCGCCGCGACCTCCCAGGTCGAAGGCGGAGACCTCCTCGCCGTCCTCGGCTGAGGTGGCCGCATGACCCGGATCGTCGCCGGACGCGCGGGAGGACGCCGCCTGCGCGTCCCGCCGAGCGGCACCCGGCCCACGTCCGACCGCGTGCGTGAGGCGCTGTTCAGTTCCCTGGAGAGCCGGCTGGACCTGGAGGGTGCCGCGGTGCTGGACCTGTATGCGGGTTCCGGTGCGCTGGGGCTCGAGGCTCTGTCGCGCGGCGCCGGACACGTGCTGCTCGTCGAGTCCGATGCGAAGGCATGCGCGGTGATCCGTGAGAACGTGACCACCGTGGGACTTCCCGGTGTGGAGGTTCGCCAGGCGCCGGTGGCCACCGTGGTCGGCGGCGCCGCGGACCGCGAGTACGACGTGGTCCTCGCCGATCCGCCCTACGCGGTGTCCGACGACGCCGTGCGGGCCGTCCTCGACGATCTCGTGGTCGGTCGCTGGGTGGGGGAGGGCACCGTCGTGGTCGTCGAGCGATCCTCGAGATCGCCCGAGACGCAATGGCCGGAGCACTTCGAAGCGGTCAAGAGCAAGAAGTACGGAGAGACTCGGATCGACCTGGCCACCTGCTACGGTCTTCAGCCATGACAGGCGCCCTCTGCCCCGGATCGTTCGACCCCGTCACCAATGGCCATCTGGACGTGATCTCCAGGGCCGCTGCGCAGTTCGACGACGTCGTCGTCACCGTGATGGTGAACAAGAGCAAGAAGGGGCTGTTCACGGTCGACGAGCGGATCGGGATGCTCGAGGAGGCGACGGCTCATCTGCCGGGCGTGCGGGTCGCCTCCTGGCACGGCCTGCTCGTGGACTACGCGAAGCAGCAGGGGATCACCGCGATCGTCAAGGGCCTGCGTGGCGCCAACGACTTCGACTACGAACTCCAGATGGCGCAGATGAATCAGAAACTCAGCGGTGTGGACACGTTCTTCATCCCCACCAACCCCGCGTACAGCTACCTGTCGAGCTCGCTGGTGAAGGAGGTCGCCACATTCGGTGGCGATGTCGCCGGCATGCTTCCCACCGAAGTGCACACGCGGCTGTTGGACCGGATCGCCGAGCGGGCCGCGGAGTCGGCCTGACCCGGCTTCCCGGGCGGCCGGACTGTGACGTCCGCGTCACCGGGCCGATGGCCGACACACCGGCTCGGCCGCACCCGGTATCCGCGGATGTGCTGCACACTTGATCGGGTAGGTCGGATGCGGCCCAGGTGAGCCCTCGACGTCGCAACGTGTGTGATGTCCACGCGTGCGAGGTCACGGCATCACCGGGTCGACGGCACGAGGAATGGGGTTGGTTGTGTACCGGGTATTCGAGGCGCTGGACGAACTCGTCGCGATCGTGGAGGAGGCGCGCGGAGTCCCCATGACGGCGGGGTGCGTCGTACCTCGCGGTGACGTGCTCGAACTCCTCGACGACGTGCGAGACGCCATCCCCGGTGAACTCGACGACGCTCAGGACGTACTGGACCACCGCGACAAGCTGGTCGGCGACGCGCGGGCGACCGCGGAGAAGACGATCACGGGCGCGGACAACCAGGCTCAGGACACGATCGAGAACGCTCGCGAGGACGCGGACAGGATGCTCGCGGACGCGAAGGCGCAGGCGGACCGGATGGTCTCCGAGGCGCGAGCACACGCGGACGAACTGGTGACCGACGCCGACGAGGCGGCCGAGCGGTTGCGCGCCGACGCGCAGCGTGAGTACGAGAGCGTGACCGGTCGGGCCCGCGCCGAGGCCGACCGGATGGTCGAATCCGGCAAGGCTTCCTACGAGCGGTCGGTCGCCGACGGCACCGCCGAGCAGCAGCGGCTGGTCGCCGAGACCGAAGTGGTCAAGGCCGCCCACGCGGAATCGGCCCGAGTCATCGACTCCGCCCACGCGGAGTCCGACCGTCTCCGTTCCGAGTGCGATCTGTACGTGGACACCAAGCTCGCCGAGTTCGAGGAGTTCCTCACGGGGACGATCCGCTCGGTCGGCCGGGGCCGTCAACAACTGCGTACCGGTTCCGGGGTGCCCGACTACGGCGTCGACTACGACGAGACGTACCGCGCCGACCGGCGGCGCTGAGCGGCCGGCCTCACCGGGCCTGCCGATCGGACCGGAGTGAGGGGCGACGCTTCTCGCCGTCCCGCTTGGCCACCGTTCCCGACATCGCGTATCGTGGTGTGGTTGACCACGGCACGAACAGCGTGCCGTCCTCCGCGATCCGAGAGTGAGAAATTTGTCCCACCGTCACCACAGTCCGTCGCGTCCCGTCGGGGACGCCGGCTTCGTGCTGGACACGGCATCCGTCGGCCGTCGTCCCGGTTCGATGCGCGCGGTGCACCGAGTCGTCACCGCGCCCAGGCGCATCGGCTTGGACATGATCGCCGTCGACGAGGGCGCCGACGTGGACATGGACCTGAGGCTCGAAGCCGTGTCCGAGGGTGTCCTCGTGACCGGCCCGGTGTCTGCGCCCGTGTCCGGGGAGTGCTCCCGCTGCCTCGAACCGTTCACCGACGGCGTGGAGATCTTCCTCACCGAGTTGTTCGCCTATCCCGACAGCACCACGGAGGCGACCACCGACGAGGGCGAGGTGTACATCGTCGAGGACGATCACGTCGACCTCGAGCCGGCGGTCGTCGACGCCGTGGGCTTGGCACTCCCGCTGCAGCCGCTCTGCAGTGAGAACTGCCCCGGACTGTGTTCCGAATGTGGCATTCGCCTGGCGATTGCCGGTTCCGAGCACAGTCATGACATACTTGACCCTCGCTGGGCTGGTCTTGCAGCCAAATTCGGCATGGACCCGAGTCCCGGCACCAATCGTGAGAACACCGAAGCCAGTACTGGCACAGAGTTCGAGGAGAAGTAGAAGTGGCTGTCCCGAAGCGCAGAATGTCGCGGTCGAACACCCGGTCGCGTCGCAGCCAGTGGAAGACCACTGCGCCCACCCTCGTCACCTGCCCGAACCGTGGCTGCGGCGAGAAGACCCTCCCGCACGTCGCCTGCCCGTCCTGCGGCACCTACCGGGGCCGCCAGGTCACTGCAGCAGTCTGATCGATTCGGACGGATTCGCGCAGTGACGAGCGAGACCAGCACGACCCCCGACGGCGGGGAGGATCATTCGACCCTCCTCGCCGCTCTCGGTGTGGACCTCGAGCCGTCGCTACTGACGCTGGCGCTCACCCATCGCTCGTACGCGTACGAGCACGGTGGCCTGCCCACCAACGAACGACTCGAATTCCTCGGCGACTCGGTCCTCGGGCTGACGGTCACCGAGAAGCTGTACCTGGCGCATCCGGAGCGTTCCGAGGGTGACCTCGCGAAGATCCGGGCGTCGATCGTGAACATGCACGCCCTCGCCGGTGTCGCTCGCACCCTCGGCGACGGCGGCCTGGGTGCTCACCTCCTGCTCGGCAAGGGCGAGGAGATGACCGGCGGCCGCGACAAGCCGAGCATTCTCGCCGACGGGATGGAGTCCCTCCTCGGCGCGATCCACCTCGAGCACGGAATCGACACCGCTCGCCGTGTGGTGCTCGACCTGTTCAGCGATCTGCTCCAGACCGCCCCTCGGCTGGGCGCTGGCCTGGACTGGAAGACCAGCCTGCAGGAGTTGACCGCCGAGCGCGGCATCGGCGTCCCGGCCTACGAGATCACCGCGACCGGCCCGGACCACGACAAGGAGTTCACCGCGACAGTGCTCGTCGGTGGCAACGCCTTGGGTGTCGGTATCGGCAGGTCGAAGAAGGAAGCCGAGCAGAAGGCCGCGAGTACCGCCTGGAACACCCTGTCCGGGGACGGCGTGGTGCCCGGCGACGTCCCACCCGGAACGGCGGGTTCGGTCACCGACGACGTCAGTGCCTGAACTTCCCGAGATCGAGGTCGTCCGTCGCGGGCTCGAACGGCATCTCGTCGGCACGACCATCGACGCACTCGACGTCCTGCATCCGCGAGCGGTGCGCCGGCATCTGCCCGGTGCCTCCGACCTGAGCGGACAGCTCGTCGGCAGGACCGTCACCGAGGCGCGTCGCCGCGGAAAATACCTCTGGCTCGTCGTCTCCGACGTCGGTGTGGGGGAGGCCGATCCGCTCGCACTCGTCGTGCACCTCGGGATGAGTGGGCAGATGCTGGTGCAACCCCTCGACGCGACCGACGAGAAGCACCTGCGCATCCGTGCGCGACTGTCGTCGGGATCGGAACTCCGGTTCATCGATCAACGCACCTTCGGTGGATGGGCGCTGGCACCCCTGGTCGATGTCGACGGCGACGAGGTGCCCGATTCCGTCGCGCACATCGCCCGCGACCCGCTGGACCCGCGATTCGATCTCGGTGCGGCGGCGCAGGTTCTGCGGGGCAAGCACACCGAGATCAAACGTGCGCTGCTCGATCAGACCGTGGTCTCGGGAATCGGCAACATCTATGCCGACGAGGCGTTGTGGCGCAGCCGAATCCACGGCAATCAGCCCTGTGATCGACTGTCCCGCCCGGCGCTGCGTGGCCTGCTGGATTCCGCGACCGAGGTGATGACGCAGGCACTCTCCGAGGGCGGGACGTCGTTCGACTCGCTGTACGTCAACGTGAACGGCGAATCGGGGTACTTCGAGCGTTCACTGAATGCCTACGGTCGGGAAGAGGAGCCGTGCCGGCGCTGTGGCACGGCGATCCGCCGGGTGAAGTTCATGAACCGCTCGAGCTTCTTCTGCCCGGTCTGCCAGCGAAAACGTTAGATCGACTCGGGCGGCACCTAACGGGCGACACACGATGAAGCGAAGGTTTCGTCATCACAGCTGATGGCCCGCGCGTGGCCCTGCTCAACTGCTCGTCCTATTCACGTTCACGTACTGAAAGTCGAAGGCTGACTACTCCTCGGTATCGCCCATCTTCACTGTGCCGGATCTCAGGCATGGGAGACGAATGTTGTCTTATCGGTGCGACCTCGACCATCTGGCGGAGCTTATTTCTCAGTGGGTTGCCCCTCCTGCGGGGGGGCGAGAAGCTGGAGTCATGTTAGGAATCAGTGAGTTCGCAGCTTTGACCGGGCTGAGCGTGAAGGCGCTCCGCCATTACGACGAGAAGGGGGTGGCGTGTCCCCTGTGAGTAGGTCCGGGTTGTTCTAGAGTCCTAATTGCCCTGGTGAGGGCGAAGAAGGGACGATAGAGATCATGGCGGGACGCAAACGTCACTCGGCAGAGGACATCGTGCGCAAGCTGCGCCGAGCCGACGAGTTGGCAGCGGAAGGCAAGAACGGCGAGGAGATCGCCGCCGCGCTCGAGGTGTCGGCGGCAACGCTGTACAACTGGCGTCGCCAGTACTCCGGTAGTGACGCCGATGCCGCGAAAGAACTCAAGGAACTGCGGGAGCAGAACAGCCGGCTCAAGCGGTTGCTCGCCGATGCCGAGTTGGAGAAGGACGCGCTGCGGGAGATCGCCAAGGGAAAATTCTGAGCCCGACCGCCAAACGCGCCGCGATCACCATGCTCACCGGCACCCTGCAGATGTCGGAGCGGTTCGCGTGCAAGGTTGTTGGGCTCTCCCGATCGGTTTACCGACGGCTGCCGTTGGCGCAGACACCGGACGACCCGGATGCCGATCTGCGCGCAGAGTTGCGCAGGTATTCCTGCAAGCATCCACGGCACGGGTTCCGTCGGGCGTGGGCGTGGCTGTGCTACGACCAGGGCGTCGCGGTGAACAAGAAGAAGGTGCACCGCCTGTGGAAGGTGGAGGGACTACAGGTGCGGCGTGCTCCACGCCGCAAGCGTGCCGGCCGGTCCTCCGTTCCGGTCGTCGACGCGGATGCTCCGAATGTTGTGTGGGCATTGGACTTCCAGTTCGATTCGACCGTCGACGGCAAGGCGGTGAAGATCGCGTCGATGGTCGACGAACACACCCGGATGTCGTTGTTGGACATTGTGGACCGCTCGATCACTGCAGATCGATTGATCGAGGGCTTGGAGAAGGTGTTCGCGATGTGGGGTGGGCCCCCGCTCGTGCTTCGCATGGACAATGGGCCTGAGTTCATCTCAGAAGCCCTGCGAGCCTTCTGTGCTGGGTCGGTGGGGGTGTCCTACATTCCGCCGGGCACGCCATGGAACAACGGGTTCATCGAGTCCTTCAACAACCGGCTGCGCGACGAGTGCCTCAATCGCAACTATTGGCCCACCTTGCTCGAGGCCCGCGTGGTGATCGAGGATTTCAAGGACGACCACAATCACCGACACCGGCATTCGGCACTGGGTTACAAGACCCCCGCCGAGTACGCTGCCGGATGCACCCACCAGCACCAGCCCGTGGCGTGCGAGATCGACTGATCGACTGCACGTAGGAACCGGCTCTAGAACCGACCGGACCGACTATCGGGGACCTGCCAGACGATGTTGTGCACTCTGTGGATCGAGCAGGAGAACGCGGTTCTGATTCCTTGGTCGTCACCGGCTTCAAAGAGACACTCGCTGCGACTCGTCGTCTGCTGCCAGCGGAGCGGTCATAAGTTCACTCTCGCCGATAGGGATTTGTGATGCTCGTGACTCTGCACAGCGACGACGATGCGGGAGCCACGCCGTGGTGCCGTAAACGTGACTGCGAGTACCGGCTGCAGGGATAATGGAGCAGACTGCTACGAAGGGGCACGCACACTCTATGACGATCACCCAGCAAGAGCTCGAGTCCCGCTTATGGGACGCGGCCAACGCCTTGCGCGGCCCCGTCGATCCCGCGGACTTCAAGACTTACGTCTTCCCGATGCTCTTTTGGAAGTGGATCTCCGACACCTGGGTCCACGAGCACGACGAGGCCCTACATACGTACGGCGACGAGCTTGACGACGAGGTCGAGTCAGAGTTCCACCGCTTCGAGATGCCAAAAGGCACCCTGTGGTCAGAGGTCACGACCAAGGTCAAGAACCTCGGCTCCGAGATCGCCAAGACGTTCCAACGAATCGAAAAAGCCAACCCTTGCTCGCTCGCTGGCGTCTTCGGTGACGCAGCCTGGGGCAACAAAGAACGGCTCCCGGAGGCAACACTCCTCGGACTGATCAAGGCCTTCAACCGGATCAAGCTCGACCCGACCACGGTCTCGCACGACCTGCTCGGTGCCGGCTACGAGTACCTCCTGAAGAACTTTGCCGACGAGTCTGGGAGCAAAGCAGGGGAGTTCTTCACGCCGCGAGAAGTCGTCAACTTGCTCGTCGGCATCCTCGAGCCGAATCCAGGCGAGACGGTCTACGACCCCGCCTGCGGCTCGGGCGGGATGTTGGTAGCGACGATCAACCAGGTCCGAGAGTCGGGTCTGGATCACCGTACGTTGCGTCTCTACGGCCAGGAGATCAACCTCACGACCTCTTCGATCGCACGGATGAACCTCTTCCTCCATGAGATCGAGGACTTCGAGATCAAGCGCGGCGACACACTCCGCGCCCCAGCGTTCAAGGACGCCCGAGGCACTGTCCGTCAGTTCGACGCGGTCATTGCCAACCCGCCGTTTTCACTGACGAACTGGGGCGCAGACCGTTGGGCAACCGACCCACGGGCGAGGTTCGGCGTGCCACCGGCGAAGAATGGCGACTACGCCTTCATCCAACACATGATCGCATCGATGAAGCCAGGTAACGGTCGAGTGGGTGTCGTTATGCCTCATGGCGTCCTGTTCCGCGGTGGAGCGGAGGCCAAGATCCGACAGAGGCTCATTGAGGAGGACCTGCTCGAGGCGGTGGTTGGACTGCCACCGAACCTTTTCTATTCGACGTCGATCCCCGCCTGCCTCTTGATCTTCCGATACCAGAAATCTGCGGAGCGCAGAGACCACGTCCTCTTCATCGATGGGTCGGCAAGGTTCAACAAGGGTAAAAACCAGAACGTCATGTCCGCAGGCGACGTCAACAGTCTCATCGACGCGTATCGCACTGGCGAAGAACCCCGTGACGAGAGCAGAACGAGTGTCCGTCTGGCGTCGGCTGATGAGATTAATCGCAACGGTTTTGATCTGAACATTGGTCGATACATAAAGGTCGCCGCAGAAGACACTGCAGACCTTGGCGCGGCGCTTGTCGCCTATGCCGACGCTCGCCAGCATCGCATCGAAGCCGAAGCCATCATGTTCAAGCAGCTCACCGCGGCCGGCATTGATCTGAGCATGTTCGAGGTGGCCGATGAGTGAGTGGATGCCGGCAAGGTTGGGGGATCATCTCACGCGAGTAAAGCGCAAGGTGTCACTCAAGGATGGCGTCAAGTACGCCGCCGTTTCGGTCACCAAGGACGGTCAAGGACTGGGGGACAAGGAGCCTTTCATTGGTGGCCTCACGAACTACGATTCCCTCTATCGAGTACAAGCAGGTGATGTCGTCCTCCGCGCAATCACGGCATTTGAGAGTCCTGTCGGTATCGCTCAGCCCGAGCACGCTGGAACTCATGTCTCTGGGGTCTTCTTGACGTACGAGGTAGGCCCAAGCATGTTGCCTGGGTATCTGCGACTCTTCTTCCAAACCCCGCTGCTTTGGCGGGAGATGCAGCAACGTGCTACCGGTAGCGTGTTGCGACGCAAGACCATAAGCGATGTGAGTTTCAGGGCCATTCCAGTACCGTCTCCTGCCTTACCTGAGCAGCGCCGCATCGTTGACATCATCGAATCGGTGGACGCGCTGGTCGATATTTTGGGACGTGAAATCGCTAGCGCGAGACGTGTCCTGCATTGTGTACTCACAGACCACTTCGTGGTCGCTACAGGCAACCAGCATTCTGTTGTCGATCTTTGTTCTGATGTGATTGGCGGGATCTGGGGATCACCGCCAGGCGAAGGTGAGGTCGACCTTCTCGCTCTAGGTCCAAGGATCTACGCAGCCGGAACCACTGGATTTGTGACCGATGGTTCGCCGATGCGATCATTTTCTCTCAAGCAGGTGAAACGGCGTCGAGTGCGGCTAAACGACATCATCCTGGAGCGGTCCGGCGGCTCACCGGAACAGCCTGTTGGGAGAGTGGTTATCGCGGGAGAGGGGCTGAGCCCATGCATCCCCACCGACTTTCAGCGACTCATGAGACCTGACCCCGAGAAAGTTGAACCTCGGTACTTGTTCTGGAGACTCCGGCACGACTGGAGCACAGGTCTGACGCGGGCCTTCAGTCGACGTACGACTGGGATTACGAACCTCTCCGTCAAGGAATACATCGCGCGTCGTGTGTCGGTACCCAGCCGCGAGGACCAGAAGGCTCTTGTCGAAGCTGCAGATATCGTGGACGCGAATATTACCGCGATCAAGAATGAACTCGCCGGCCTTCGAACGTTCAGATCCGCTCTCTTGATCTCGCTCCTGAATCAAGAGATTGAGATCCCCGAGCCCTACGAAGCGCTGCTCGAGGAGGCTACGTGACATGAGCTGGACAGAGTCGTCCACAATTCAGCGGTCGCTGCTCGAGTGGGCCGAGGAAGCAGGTTGGGAACGCCGGAGTGGCGACGAGCTGCCCCGAGATGAGCACGACGTCATCATCGAAGAGTGGGCGCGGGCCGCGCTCCTGGCGTTGAATCCAGACCTGGTCGACGACCTGGAGTCGACGGACCTCGTCATGCACGAGATCAATCAGGCTGTCCTCGATGCCCAGAACGGGCTCGTCTCCGCAAACGAGAGTCTCACTGTGATGTTGCGCGGAGACCACTCGTTCACGACGATCGAAGGCCATCATGTGCCTCGCCGATTGATCGACTTCGAGAGACCAGACGACAACCGTTTCACTGTGGCGGATGAGGTGCGGATCGCCGGTGCGGTCATGCCGCGGCGCTTCGACGTCGTGTATTACGTGAACGGGTTCCCGCTGGTGCTCGTGGAGACGAAGACCCCGGTCAAACATCAGGTCTCGTGGGTGAACGCGGCGAAAGACATCTACGACGTCTATGAGGAGGAGTACCCGGGCTTCTTCGCGACTAATGTCTTCAACGTCGCCACTGAGGGGCTCGAATTCCGAATGGCTCCGATCCGTGCGGTTCCCGATCCCGACTCCGAGATCTGGGCACCGTGGGGCTCGACACAGGATGATCCGAAGGCGATCACGGGTCCGGCCCGAGTCGAGCGTGCCGCGCGGTTGGTGTTGCGTCCGGAGACGATTCTCCCGATCCTGAAGGACCTCGTGATGTTCCGGCACGCGAGGGACGCCTCCGAGACTGACGTGAAGCTGCTGCCCCGCTATCCGCAGTTCGAAGCGGCTCTCGCGATCCACGACAGGGTCCTCGCCGATCGGCAGGGCGGGTTGATCTGGCACCACCAAGGCTCGGGCAAGACGGAGCTGATGGCCTTCGCCGCGGCTCGGCTGCTGCGCGACACCACGGTGACCGAGAGGTTCGGTGCCCCGCCAACGGTGATCGTGATCGCCGATCGCAAAGACCTGGTGCGTCAGACAGCCGAGATGTTCGAGACGGCCGGCATGCCTCGAATGACGGTGCCTCGCAACAGGCGAGAGCTGCACGATCTGCTCCGAAGCGGTGAACCGGGAGTCGTGATCACGACAGTCCATAAGTTCTCCGAGGCTGGGCACCTGAACGACCGGTCGAACATCGTCGTCCTCGTCGACGAGGCTCACCGCTCACAAGAGGGCAAGTTCGGCGATGCCTGGCGTGCGGCGGTGCCGAACGCGAAGTTCTTCGGCGCGACGGGCACCGCAATTCAGGACAAGGACCGCTCGACGTTCAAGCTCTTCGGCGACCCTTCCGACCCCGGCTTCGTGATGTCTCGCTACACGCCGGAGCAGTCCATCGCCGACGGCTTCACTAAGCCGGTGATCGTCGAAGGCCGGTCGGTCGGTTTCAGCCTTGACAAGGAAGCACTGGACGAGGCCTTCGATGAACTGGCCGATGACGAGCACCTCGACGAGGACGAGAAGGTCTACCTCTCCGGCAAGGCTTCCCACATCGAGACGATCCTGTCGAACCCTGACCGCATCCACGCAGTCTGCGCAGACATCGTCGATCACTTCATCACCTACGTGGCCCCGCTGGGCCAGAAGGCGCAGGTGGTCGCGTACAACCAGAGTCTCGTCGTCGCCTACGCCCGTGCTATCGAGGAGGAGCTTGAACGACGCAGTGCGGTGATGCCCGACGGGCAGCCGCGCGAGGTCGGCGTCGTTATGCATGTCGCCGACAGTAAGGACACCCCCAAGGAGTACGGCCGATACCTGCTGACCTCGGAGCAGGAAGAGGCGTTGAAACGGCGGTTCAAAAAGGTCGATGACCCGATGTCGTTTGTCGTGGTCACGGCCAAGTGGATGACGGGTTTCAACGCGCCGATCGAGGGCGTGCTCTACCTCGACAAACCGGCCAAGGAAGCGAACCTCTTTCAGACGATCACCCGACCGAACCGTCCATGGAAGAACCCGATCACCGGACAGCGCAAGGACTACGGGCGCGTCGTTGACTACATCGGCCTCGCCAAGGCCATCGGCGTGGCGATCGCCGGGCCCAAGCCTGACAGCGACGACGATGACCTCAACGTGGTCGATGCTTCCAAGCTGGCAGGCAAGTTCGTCTCGGACCTCACCAAGCTCCTCCACCTTTTCTCCGGCATCGACACCACCGACACATCCTTCGAGTCCCGCGCGATCGCGCATGAGCGCGTCCCCGAAGGCAGCGCGCAGCGCACCGAGTTTATAGAGGGCTACGTGGCGCTTCAGACTGTGTGGGAGTTCCTCGACCCTCATCCGATGCTGCTGCCTTTCAAACAGCAGTACTTCTGGCTCGCGAAGGTCTACGAATCCATCCGACCAAAAGACGTGTCCAAGGCGTTTCTCTGGGCTCGCCTCGGAGCAAAGACAACCGAACTCATCCACGGGCACATGAACTCAGTCGTCGTAAAGACGATGGCGTCCAGGACCGTCACCCTCGACGCCGCGGGTCTTGCGCTGGTGAAGCGAATCGCGGAGCAGTTGCGCCTGCCAGCGAGCGATCCGTCGGGAGATCCGCAGGACGACGTCTACCAGCAGGTCCTCGACTCGATCGAGGCTCGGCTCAAGCGCCGGCTCGCAGATAGCGACAGCCCGGTGTACACCTCACTCGCGGAGCGGATCGAGAAGTTACGTGCGAAGGCGATTGAGAACGTTGAGGACTCGCTCGCGTTCCTCGAGGAGGCATTGAGGATCGCACAGGACGTCGTGGCCGCCGACCGGGCAGCAGAGGCCGGAGACGAAGAGACGCTTGAACGCCTCTCCGACCCGAAGCGCGGCGTGCTCACGCAGATCGTGGAAGAGAACACCCCACCCGGCCTGCACCAAATCGTGCCAGAGATCGTCGACCGCATCGACGCGATCGTGCACGAAGTCGCATACACAGGCTGGACGACGAGCGACTCCGGCGACAAGTCAGTTCGTCGAGAGCTGCGCGCTGTCCTGAAGAACTACGGGCTACCGGTCAAGGGCGATCTGTTCGACCGGATCTACCAATACGTGCGGGAGAACTACTGACACTATGAGGACACAGCATCCCGCGGTTCAGGCAGTTTTCCGAGACTCCGAAGGCGCGCCCTACACAGATCTCGACCGTGGCACGGTAGGACTGGAGCACGCGACGAGCGTGTCGTTGGCCCGGGCTCTTGCTGTCGGCGGCCTCAGTCGCCTTGACCCGCGTCGCAGGACCGTAGACATCTGGGATCCCGCGGCCGGCTTGGGGTTCGCCGGTTTCCTCTTGGTCGAAGCGCTTCAGTTGTCAGGACTGGAGGTGCGATACCGCGGCCAGGACATCGATGAAGCCGCGGTGTCCGCGAGCGTTCGTCGATTCGAAGCGATCCACGACGCCGAGATAGCCCAGGCGGACACGCTGGCGCACGACGCCTTCGAGGACTTCAGCGCCGATCTGGTGATTGTCGACGCACCCTGGGGGATGGACTGGCGGGGCTCGGTTGCGGCTGTGGAAGCGCGGCAGTCCAACGGCGAGTTCAGGTTCGGCCTTCCGCAGCACTCCGACAGCACGTGGCTGTTCATCTCTTTGGCGCTCGAGAAGCTGCGTTCGGCGGAGCAAGGCGGGGGGCGTGTCGCGGCATTGGTGAACCCGGGCGCGCTAAGCTCTGGCGGCGCAACCGCTGCAGTGCGGCAGCGGATCATTGACGCCGGGCTTCTGGAGTCGGTTACCCGGCTCCCCGACGGGCTTGCACCTAATACCGAGATCCCCCTCTACCTCCTGACTTTCTCGAACAAAGCCGACGACGTCCGTCGGGGTAAGGCGATGATCGCGGACCTGCAAACGATGTTCACCACCGAGCGCCGTCGGAGGTCGATCCCGGTCGACGCATTCCACGAACTCGAGTCCGGACTGAGGACGCGAAAGTCGGGCCCGCGCAATCGCACCATTAGCACCCGCCAGTTCACGCGCAGAGACGCACGGTTGTCGCGCACCACGAGTGAAGGCATTCAGCTGTCGTGGCGCGTCACCGCGTACAACGCCACTGCGATCGACGATGGGTTCCTGGAGGCCCGTTACGGCCCGGACTCCGGTGTGTCGTTGGCCGATGAGCCTCGCGAGACGGTCGACCTCGATCCGAGCCGCGTACTCGGTGACGACTCGCGCGAGCTGCTTCGAGACATGGCTGCGAAGGGCTGGCCGAGTAGGCGTCTAAGCAGTCTTCTCGCTCGAGAGCCCGGAGCGGTGAAGGATTCGGCTGACGCACAATGCGATCGTCAGTTGTTCCTCCCTGCGACCGGGGGTGGCAGAGCTGCCACCGAGCTGCACGAGACGAATGCCAGTGGACGGGTCCTGTCCGTGCAATTCGACGACAACTCGATCTACCTGCCCTTCATCGCCGCGTGGCTCAACTCGGAGCAGGGTATCGCCAGTAGGAACCGTGCGATCGAGAACGGCAGCTCTGGCCATCACATCAAGGCTCTGCGGTTAGACGCGAACTCGCTGGTGAGGTGGGCCGACGAACTCCTCGTGCCGGTCCCGGATCTCGGCGTCCAGCTCGCCCTTGCGTCGGCCGACGAGCGCCTCGGTTCGTTCCAGGCCGAACTCAGCAGCCAGCGAGCCAGCATCTGGTCAGCCCCAGAGATCGCCGACAACGTCGTGACCAAGATCGCGGGTGCCTTCGATGACTCCCTCACCGCCTGGCTGGACCAGTTGCCGTATCCGATCGCCTCAGCCCTGTGGACTGCCGAGTCGGCTCAAACGGTGGGGGAGAAGCAGCGCGCCTACCTCCACGCTTGGGAGGCGATCGTGACGTTCCACGCTACGGTCCTGCTTTCGGCGAGCCGCAGCGATCCGGGGAGCAGCACCGAGACCGAGGCCGCGATCCGTCAGACGTTGCATGAACAGCGCCTTGGCATCGAGAACGCTTCGTTCGGCACCTGGGTGGTCATCGTCGAGAGGACGGCGAAGGATCTGCGCAGCGCGCTCAAGGACGGTGACGCTGATGAGGTGGCCCGCGTCCGCCGCGCGTTCGCGGACCTCGGCCACGCCGGCATTGAGCGGCTGGTTTCGAAGGACGTCGTCAAGAAGTTCAACGAGCTGAACGGCAAGCGAAACCGGTGGTCCGGCCACACGGGGTACACCTCAGAGCAGAAGCTAAGAACTCAGGTCGACTCGCTCGTATCGGACCTCAGAGAGCTCCGCGGGCTCCTCGGGAACGTCTGGTCCCAGCTCCTGCTGGTCCGCCCCGGCAGCGCCAAACGCCGTCGTGAAGGCCTTGTCCAGACGGCAGAGGTTGCAACCGGGACTCGGACGCCCTTCGCAGCTCGGGAGTTCGTCGTGGGGGAGCACATGTACGACGACGAGCTTTACCTCGTCCGGGATGGATCGCAGTCTCCGCTACGCCTCGGGCACTTCGTGCAGCTCCGTGCCGCCCCGAGCAGCGCCCAGTTCACCACGTACTTCTACAATCGCACCGATGGAGCGAGCGTGCGGATGGTCAGCTACCAGTACGGGCCGGAGAGCGAACTGCAGGACGACCTGGAGAGGTTCCGGGACGTGTTCGGCGCGTTGGTGCTGGAATGACGCTGACTCTTGGCGCGATCCTCCGCAGCGCTGGGATTGACCCCGCGAACGCCCAGGCCATGCGCCACGCATTCGTGGGTGAGTACGAGGACTCCGGCCTACCCGGCATCCATGCCGATTCCACCGACGAGGAGCTCCTCGCCTACACGAGCCAGCAGTCGGCCAAGCCGTGGATCTTTCCGGTCGAACCGCCCTCGATCTGGGTGGCTTTGGTCCGCGAAGATGGCGACAGGGCCCGCCTCTGGTCGGTGCTGGAGAACCGCGGCGAGGTCTCGAACGACGGTGCTCTTCGTACGTTCGACCTGGTCGTCTCGATCGGTGCCGCTGAACCGGTCCGAGCACACTTGGCCAATGCCCGCTCGACCTTCTGACGCGGAATGCAAAAGTCCACAGCCGCATCGGCCATGGCACCCGCGAGCTGTTCGACAGCAGGGGAGCCATTCGCGTCGTGCACTAGGAAATGAGTCCGGATGGCAGGTCCCCGATAGTCGGTCCGGTCGGCTCTAGAACCGACCGGACCGACTATCGGGGACCTGCCACTGGGTCCGAGGCTTTCGACTGAAAGCACGTGATGAGATGATCAGCGCCTTGGTCGGGCGGTGGTGCGGAAGTCTGGGGAAGAAGGTGATCCAGGGGGATGCGCTGACGCAGCGGTCACTTGACCGTTGACAGCAGCTCCGATGGCGTCACGTCGAGCCCGTGGGCGAGCTTGACGAGCACATCCAGGGTCGGGTTGCGAGTTCCTCGTTCCAGCCCGCTGACGTAGGTGCGGTCGAGTCCCACGTGGTGAGCGAAGGCTTCCTGGGAGGCCCAGTCGTGCTCCTGGCGCAGATCGCGAAGACGTTGTCCAAACGCGATGCGATGCGCCGATCTAGTCATGCTTCAACGCTCTCGGTACGCTGATCATTAGTCCGCGGACTATAACTCACATCGGCGTGCTCGGGATGGCGTCAGCGATCGAGCCCGTCTCTGGGTGCTCGGGGATCTGGAGGAGACCGATGTTCGAAGATGAGTTGATCGACGTGGTCGCCGCGGCCAAACGGCACCACTGCAGCACCCAGACGATCTGGCGACGCATCAGGCAGGGGAATCTGCCCGCGCGGTAAAGATGAAGTGAAAGGACGCGACGGACGCCCGGTCATCAAGACGTTGATCCGCGTCTCTGACCTGAACGACGTGTTCGGCTGGACCGCTCGCGACGCGCACGTCCGCGCTATCCGTGAGGCTGCGCCACCGTTCACCGAGGAGCAAGCGGCAGCGATCCGCAAGGTCTTCCTGGACCACATCCGGGAACGCGATGCCAAACGAAGAGGTGACGGAGGCCCCGGGGCCGCGTAGCAGAGACGGGCATCGCACCGACGCCTGAACTCGCCCTTCGCCAGGGAGTACCGGCTCTTCCGTTTTCAGGCCGTCCGCTGGTCCGGAGTACTCGTTCCCCGCCGCTAGACTTGTAGCGCAAAAGCGGCCTGTGACCGGCGAAAACGCCTTCCTTGCACTTCCAAAAGAGGTGAATGCATCTATCGTGGGAAGTCGGGGTACTTCGAGCGTTCACTGAATGCCTACGGCCGGGAAGAGGAGCCGTGCCGGCGCTGTGGCACGGCGATCCGCCGGGTGAAGTTCATGAACCGCTCGAGCTTCTTCTGCCCGGTCTGCCAGAAAAGACGCTAATCCCGGAAGCGCTCGAGCCCCTATCGCCTTGACGACCACTTCGAGCGTCGGGTTTCGGCATGGTCGCTCGAATGGTGAGCGAAGGCTTCTCGGGATGGTCACCCGCCCGATCACGGTGGTTGTTATGCCTAGTATTGTCGCCGCATCATCTGGTTATGACTGGTATCCTCGTCTTATTGAAGAGGGAGCGTGTCATGGCTGGATACCGGATCGACCGAGAACTCACCGAATTCGGCAAGCACGTGCGTGGCTGGCGCATGGTCCTGGGGCTCACGGCGCAGCAGGTGGCTGAGCGCGCCGGCATCACCCGCGATACCCTGCGCAAGATCGAGTCCGGAGACGCGGGCGTGGGCTTCGGGAACGTCGCGCAGGTGCTGCGCGCCCTCGGCGTGCTCGACCAGGCCGTCGAGGCGGTCGACCCCCTCGGCAGCGACATCGGTCGCCTGCGTGCCGGCAACCTCGCGAAGAAGCGGGCGCGATGACCACCGTCGAGGTCTTCGTCGACCGGGCGAGTGGGCCCGTCCTGGTGGGTCAGGCGCATTTCACCAGACAGCGCAGACAGATCTCCACGACGTTCCTCTATGACCCGGGCTACCTGGCAAACGACGGGACGAGTATCGACCCCGCGCTGCCGCTGGTCACGGGCGCACAGCACCAGTCCGGGCTGGTGCGGGCCTTCGCGGACAGTGCGCCCGACCGATGGGGCCGGAACCTTGTCGTGAAGGCGGAACGCGCTCGCGCCCGTGAGGCGCATCGAGCGCCGCGGCAGTTGGACGACCTCGATTTCCTCCTGGGCGTCAGCGACGACACGCGCCAGGGAGCCCTGCGGTATCGGCTCGTCGGCGGCACGGCGTTCGTCGGCGAGCCGTCGCATGTCCCGCAGCTGGTCTCGCTCCCGGCCCTGCTGCGTGCCTCCGACGAGCTCGCCTCGGACGAGGACCCCGCTGCCGCCGTCAAGCAGTTGCTCGACACGGGTACGACCGGCCTGGGCGGCGCGCGTCCCAAGGCGTCGGTGCGCCTCGACGATGGCGCGCTGGCGATCGCCAAGTTCCCGCACTCCGGCGACCGATGGGACGTCATGGGGTGGGAGGCGACGGCGTTGGATCTGTTGGAAGCCGCGGGAATCAGGACGCCTCGTCGGCGGCTCACTCGAGTAGGGGAGCGTGGCGTGCTCATCCTGCGGCGGTTCGACCGCACGGACGAAGGGCACCGGGTCGGCTACATCAGCGCCATGACCGCGTTGGGCGCTTCGGACGGTGACCACCGCGACTATGCCGAAATCGCCGGAGCCGTGCGAGACCTCTCACTCTCGCCCAAGGCGGACCATCATGAGCTCTTCGCCCGCGTCGTCGCATCAGTTGCCCTGGGAAACACGGACGACCATCTTCGAAACCACGGCTTCCTCGCCGATCGCCGTTCCTGGACGCTGAGTCCGGCCTTCGACGTGAACCCCAATCCGGACTCGTGGCTGACTCGGTCGACGTCGATCATGGGCGCAGACGGCTTGCCGGATGAGGTCGACGCTCTGCTCGCCTTCGCCGAGGAATGCGGTCTGACGCCCGATCGAGCCCGGGCACGGATGCGCTCGATCGCAACTGCACTGGCGACCTGGAAGGAACAAGCGCGCTCGAACGGCATCCGGGAGCGGGAGATCGCGATGATGGCCGACTCGATCGAACCTCGCTTGGAGGCTGTGACTGGTATATCGACCACGGCGTGAGTGCAGCGCGAGCGACTCGTCGCGCGTCGGCGAGACCGGGCAGCCTGCCAGAGTTTCGGCGTTACCAGCGGAGAGCAGTGTCCCGAAGGCGAAACAGCAATGTCGAAAACATCTGGAGTGGGGGTACTTCGAACGTTCACTGAATGCCTACGGCCGGGAAGAGGAGCCGTGCAGGCGTTGCGGCGCGGCGATCCGCCGGGTGAAGTTCATGAACCGCTCGTCGTACTTCTGCCCGAAGTGCCAGAAGCGGGGTTGAATCTCGCAGCCACGGACCGTACTGCCGTCCGCGTCCGCGATGTGGCCGCGAACGGGCGGGTGGCAAGATTGCGGGCATGGCTGAGCAGACTCCCACCTCGCAGGATCAGAACCAGGCCCCCACCTCGCTGTGGGTGGAGCGCACCGGAACTCGTCGCTACACCGGGCGCAGCTCGCGGGGCGCAGAGGTCCTGATCGGCTCGGAGGACGTGCAGGGTGTGTTCACCCCCGGCGAGTTGCTCAAGATCGCGCTCGCGGCGTGCACCGGAATGAGCTCGGATTTCCCGCTCTCCCGTCGGCTCGGGGACAACTACGACGCGACCATCCGCGTCTCCGGTGCCGCAGACCGGGAACGCGAGGTGTACCCGAAGCTCGACGAGGTGCTGCAGCTCGACCTCAGCGAACTCGACGCCGATGCCCAGGAGCGGTTGCTCACCCTCGTCCAGCGCTCCGTCGACAAGGTCTGCACCGTCGGCCGGACCCTGAAGGCTGGTACCGAGGTGACACTGACCATCGAGAAGGACGCGTGACCGCACACGGTGCGGGCGGGTCCGGCGAGACGGCGGACCCCGCGCGGCTCACCGCATGGGTACACGGGTTCGTGCAGGGTGTGGGGTTCCGCTGGTGGACGCGCTCGCGTGCCCTCGAGCTGGGGCTCGTCGGGTACGCCGCCAACCAGCGGGACGGCCGGGTGCTCGTGGTGGCCGAGGGCCCCCGCGCACAACTCGACCGACTGCTGGAGGCGCTCCGCTCGGGAAACACCCCGGGATCGGTGGACCTGGTGGTCGAGAGCTGGGATCCGCCGCGGGGCGATCTGACGGGCTTCGTCGAGAGATGACCGGCCGATCCGGCCGCTTGGTCAATCTCGGACACCACCGCAGGTAAGCTCGACCGTCATGCACTTGAAGAGTCTGACGCTCAAGGGTTTCAAGTCCTTCGCGTCCGCAACGACTCTCCGGTTCGAACCAGGCATCACCTGTGTCGTCGGTCCCAACGGATCCGGCAAGTCCAACGTCGTCGACGCGCTGACCTGGGTCATGGGGGAGCAGGGCGCGAAGGCGCTGCGTGGCGGCAAGATGGAGGACGTCATCTTCGCCGGCACCGCGGGCCGCGCCGCGCTCGGCCGTGCCGAGGTCACCCTCACCATCGACAACTCCGACGGCGCCCTCCCGATCGAGTATTCCGAGGTCTCGATCACGCGGAGAATGTTCCGTGACGGCGCGGGTGAGTACGAGATCAACGGCAGTTCCTGCCGCCTGATGGACGTACAGGAACTGCTCAGCGACTCCGGAATCGGTCGCGAGATGCACGTCATCGTCGGGCAGGGCCGGCTGGCCGCCATCCTCGAATCGCGCCCCGAGGACCGGCGCTCCTTCATCGAGGAGGCGGCAGGCGTCCTCAAGCACCGCAAGCGCAAGGAAAAGGCCGTCCGCAAGCTCGATGCGATGCAGGCCAACCTCGCCCGGCTGAACGACCTCACCGCCGAGCTGCGCCGCCAGCTCAAGCCACTCGGGCGCCAGGCCGAGGTGGCACGGCGCGCCCAGACGGTGCAGGCCGATCTGCGTGACGCCAAGCTGCGTCTCGCCGCCGACGATCTGGTGACCCGCCGGACCGAACTCGCCGATCAGAAGCAGCGTGAGCAGCTCGCACGCGAGCAGCACGACACCGTCACCGAGGCGCTCGACGCGGCGAATCTCGAGCTCGCCGCCCACGAACGGGCACTGGCCGAGCTCACTCCCGGTGCCGACGCGGCGGCGCAGACGTGGTTTCAGGCGTCGGCTCTGGCCGAGCGGGTCAACGCCACCGTGCGGATCGCCGCCGAACGCGCGCGCCACCTCGACGAGCAGCCGGACAGTGGTCGCGGCGACGACCCGGACGCCATGGAAGCGCGGGCGGATCGCATCGCCCAGGAGGAGGCCGAGCTGCGCGAGGCCGTCGAGATGGCGCGGGCGACGCTCGACGCCGCCCGGGAACAGCTCGCCGACGGTGAGGAGGCGGCTGCGGCCGCCGAGCACGCACACATGGCCGCGGTGCGCGCCGTGGCCGACCGGCGAGAGGGCCTGGTGCGGCTCACCGGGCAGGTGGAGACACTGCGTACCCGGACGGAATCGGTGCAGGCGGAGGTCGCGCGGCTGACCGTGGCGATCGACGAGGCGCGGGCCCGCGGACACGAGGCCCAGGCCGAGTTCGAGACGGTCCAGGAGAGGATCGGGGAACTCGACGCGGGCGAGCTCGGATTGGACACCCACCACGAGCGGGCCGTCGAAGCACTGAAGCTGGTGACCGATCGAGTCACCGAGCTCCAGCAGCAGGAGCGGGCTGCAGGCCAGGAAGTGGCCTCGTTGCGCGCGCGGATCGACGCCCTGTCGATGGGACTCGAGCGGCGCGACGGTGCCGGGTGGCTCCTCGAGCATCGCGGCGGTGCCGGCATCACCGGGACTCTGGCCGACGCGCTGCGGGTGCATCCCGGGTACGAGGTGGCGGTGGCCGCGGCGATGGGTCCGGCAGCCGAGGCGGTGATCGCCGAGTCCGTCGACGCCGCACGCGGGGCCGTCGAGGCACTGCGGACGCAGGACGGCGGCAGGGCCGCCGTGGTGGTCGGCGGGGTCGTGGCACCGGCGACGCCGGCCCCGGTGAGCGGCGGGACGTGGGCGATCGACGTCGTCGAATGCCCGGAATCGTTGCGGTCGGGTCTGGCCGCGCTGCTGGGCGCGGTCGTGGTGGTGGAGGACGCGGACGCGGCCGTGACGGTGGTCGCCCGACATCCGGAACTGCGGGCCGTCACCCGGGCCGGTGACCTGTACGGCACCGGTTGGGTCAGTGGCGGCTCCGACCGGGCACCGAGCACGCTCGAGGTGCAGGCCGCGGTCGACAACTCGCGTCGGGACCTCGAACGTGCGGAGAGGCAGGCCGAGGAGTTGTCGGCGGCACTGTCCGGAGCGCTCGCCGAGAAGGAGGCGCGGCAGGAGAGCGCCGAGCAGGCGCTGGCGGCGCTCAACGAGTCCGATGCCGCGATCTCCGCGATCTACGAGCAGCTCGGCCGGCTCGGCCAGGCGGCGAAGGCCGCACACGCCGAGTCCGATCGGCTCGCGGCGCAACGCGAACGTGCCGAGCACGGACTCGAGGACACCGCGGAACAACTCGCCGAACTCGAGGAACGTCTGCGCCTCGCCGAGCAGGACGGCGGCGGACTCGAGGAGGACACGGCCGGGCCGGACACCACGCGCGGCGAGCGTGAGGCCGCAGCCGCGGCGTTGACGGAGCTGCGTGCGATGGAGGTGGAGGCGCGGCTGGCGGTCCGTACCGCGGAGGAGCGCGCCGAGTCCGTGCGAGGAAAAGCCGATTCGCTGCGCCGCGCCGCACAGGCCGAGCGGGACGCGCGGGCCCGTGCCGAGCGGGCCCGGCTCGCCCGCCGGAACGCCGCCGCGGTCGCGGCGGCGGTGGCCGAGGCAGGCCGCAAGGTCGCCGACCATCTCGGCACGGTGGTCGAGACCGCGATGGCGCACCGGGACGAACTGGCCCGGGCCCGCTCCGAGAGGTCGGCTCAGCTCGACGACGTGCGCGGACGGGTCCGCGACCTGACCGCGCAACTGTCGTCCCTGACCGACACGGTGCACCGGGACGAGGTCGCGCGAGCACAGGTCGCGCTGCGGATCGAACAGCTCGAGGAGTCGATCACCGAGCAACACGGAATCGGTCCGGACGATCTGGTCGCCGAATACGGCCCCGACGTGCCGCTTCCTCCGTCCGCACTCGAGATGGCCGAGTACGAGCAGGCGAAGGAGCGCGGCGAGCAGGTCACCGTGCCCGCTCCGGTGCCCTACGAGCGCGCCGCGCAGGAACGCCGCGCCAAGCGCGCCGAGAAAGATCTGGCGACACTCGGCAAGGTCAACCCCCTCGCCCTCGAGGAGTTCGCGGCGCTCGAGGAGCGCTACAACTTCCTGTCGACCCAGCTCGAGGACGTCAAGACCGCCCGCAAGGACCTACTGGACGTGGTGGCCGACGTCGACGCCCGCATCCTGCAGGTCTTCACCGAGGCCTACGAGGACGTCGAGCGCGAGTTCGTGCAGGTGTTCGCGAAGCTGTTCCCCGGCGGCGAGGGGCGTCTGGTGCTCACCGACCCGTCGGACATGCTCACGACCGGTATCGAGGTGGAGGCACGACCTCCCGGCAAGAAGGTCAAGCGACTGTCACTGCTGTCGGGCGGGGAGAAATCGCTCACCGCGGTCGCCATGCTGGTCGCGATCTTCCGGGCACGGCCGTCGCCGTTCTATGTGATGGACGAGGTCGAGGCAGCACTGGACGACACGAATCTGCGTCGCCTGATCGGGTTGTTCGAGCAGCTGCGGGAGAAATCGCAGCTGATCGTCATCACGCACCAGAAGCCGACGATGGAGGTCGCCGACGCCTTGTACGGGGTGAGTATGCGCGGCGACGGCATCACCACCGTGATCTCACAGCGTCTGCGGGGGCAGGACCTGCAGGTCGGTGCGGGCGTGGCTGCCGAGTCCTGACTCGGCGACATCGCCCTGAGGTGGGCGTTCGTCCGCGCGTGCCCGGGCCTGAAACAATGGCGCGGTGACTACCGGAGCTTGGATCGCCCTCGCGGCCGCATTGGCCGTCCTCCTCGTCGTCCTCGTCGTCGGCCTCGTGCTGTACCGGAGGCGGCGCATCTCGCTGACGGCCACGGAGAAACCGTCGGCCGGTGCGCCCGAGATCGATCGCTCCGGCGGCTATCAGGCGGGCGGTGGGTTCAACTTCAGTCAGGGGCCGACCGCGACGGCCGAGCCGCCGGCACCCCCGGCACCTTCGGCACCCCCGGTCAGCGCGGCGCCACCGGTTCCTCCGGCGGCCCCGACGCCGGCGCCGGAGGCTCCGGAAGAAGTTCCCGAGACACCCGCTCCCGTCGAGGAGACCCCCACGGAGGTGCCGCTGGCGGACGTTGCGCCCACCGACGTCACACCCACCGAGGTCACACCCACGGAGGTCACGCCCACCGAGCCGACAGCCCCCACGACCGAGTTGGTCGAGGTGGAGCCACTGGCGCCCGAGTCGGACCGCCCGGTCCTGGACGAGATCGCCCCGACGAGCGGACGGCTCGAGCGTCTGCGCGGACGCCTGTCGCGGTCGCAGAGCGCCATCGGCAAGAGCGTGCTGGGACTGCTCGGCGGCGGCGACCTCGACGAGGATTCCTGGGAGGAGATCGAGGACACGCTGCTCATCGCGGACCTGGGCACGGCGACGACCACGAAGGTCGTCGAACGTCTGCGTCAGGAGATGGCGGCGCGCAGCGTGCGCTCGGAGGCCGACGCCCGTGCCCTGCTGCGTGAGGTCCTCGTGGACGAACTGAAGCCGGATCTCGACCGGTCCGTGCGGGCGCTCCCACATGACGATCACCCCGCCGTGCTCCTCGTCGTCGGCGTCAACGGGACGGGAAAGACCACCACGACGGGCAAGCTCGCGCGCGTGCTCGTCGCCGACGGACGCCGGGTCGTGCTCGGTGCGGCCGACACCTTCCGCGCCGCGGCGGCCGATCAGCTGCAGACGTGGGCCGAGCGCGTCGGTGCCGAGGTGGTCCGCGGCAAGGAAGGCGCGGACCCTGCCGCGGTGGCGTTCGACTCCGTGGCGCGCGGCATCGACGAGGGCGTCGACGTGGTGCTCATCGACACGGCCGGGCGTCTGCACACCAAGACCGGCCTCATGGACGAACTCGGCAAGGTCAAGCGGGTCGTCGAGAAGAAGGCGTCGGTGGACGACGTCCTGCTGGTTCTCGACGCGACGATCGGCCAGAACGGTCTCGCCCAGGCTCGGGTGTTCTCCGAGGTCGTCGACATCACCGGCGTCGTGCTCACCAAGCTCGACGGGACGGCGAAGGGCGGCATCGTCTTCCAGGTGCAGCACGAGCTCGGCGTACCGGTGAAGCTCGTCGGTCTCGGCGAGGGTGCGGACGATCTGGCACCGTTCGAGCCGGGTGCGTTCGTCGACGCTCTCCTCGGTTAGGCACCGCTCCCGCGGCGGATATTCGTCCCGAGACCGGCTGCCGGGTGTCCGGTAACGCGATCGCAACAACCAGCGGAAGCCCGTTCACGCCGATGCAACAAAGCTGAGTCGCAGCCGAAACATCGTCCAACGAGGCTGTTCCCCGACGACGCGCTGAGTGGCGCGGCCTATCAGGGAGGTTGTTCGTGTTGGATTTGGACACCGGCAATACCGCGTGGATGCTGATGTCGGCATCCCTGGTGTTGCTCATGACTCCGGGACTTGCGTTCTTCTACGGCGGGATGTCCCGCCAGAAGTCCGTGCTGAACATGATGATGATGTCGTTCGGCGCGATGGCCGTCATCGGCGTGATCTACGTGCTGTGGGGCTGGTCGATGTCCTACGGCACCGAGAGCGTCGGCGGAATCTTCGCGAACCCGTTCGAGATGTTCGGGCTGCAGGGCGCGATGTACGACGAGTCGGGTGAGTTCATCCTGAGCGACGGTCTGCCCGTCGTCGTCGACATCGGATTCCAGGTCACCTTCGCCATCATCACGACGGCACTGATCAGTGGTGCACTCGCGGAGCGGGTCAAGTTCGGTTCCTGGCTGCTGTTCGCGGGCGTCTGGGTCACCCTGGTCTACTTCCCCCTCGCCCACATGGTGTGGGGTGGCGGCTTCCTCTCGGGTGCCGAGAACAGCCTCGCGTCGTGGATCTTCGGCACCGTCGACGACGGTGAAGGCGGCCTGATGGCTGCGGTCGAGCCCGTCGACTTCGCCGGTGGCACGGTCGTCCACATCAACGCCGGTATGGCTGCCCTCGTGCTCGCACTGATCATCGGCAAGCGCGCCGGCTTCGGTAAGACGGCCTTCCGTCCGCACAACCTGCCCTTCGTCATGCTGGGCGCTGCGCTGCTGTGGTTCGGCTGGTTCGGGTTCAACGCCGGCTCCGCCTACGGCGCCAACGGCGAGGCGGGCCTGGCCTGGGTCAACACCACCTCCGCCACGGCCGCCGCGATCCTCGGCTGGCTGCTCACCGAGCGGATCCGCGACGGCAAGGCCACCAGCCTCGGTGCCGCGTCCGGCACGGTTGCGGGTCTGGTCGCCATCACCCCGGCTGCGGGATCGCTGAGCCCGGTGGGCTCGCTCGCTCTCGGCGCCGTCGCCGGCATCCTCGCTGCTCTCGCGGTCGGACTGAAGTACAAGTTCGGTTACGACGACTCGATGGACGTCGTGGGCGTCCACCTCGTCGCCGGCCTGTGGGGCACGGTCGCGATCGGCGCCCTGGCCACCGACGGCGGACTCTTCTACGGCGGCGACTTCAAGCTCCTCGTGGTCCAGATCGCCATCGCACTGTTCGCGGTCCTGTTTACCGCAATCCTCACCGCGATCATCGCTTTCGCCATCAAGCCGCTCGGCTGGAGGGTGTCCGACGAGGACGAGGCCCGCGGCATCGACGAGGTCGAACACGCGGAGACCGCGTACGACCTGGTGTGATCAGCAAGGTAGAAAAGTCCGTATCGGATACCGACTGACACCGAGTACTGCCAACATCGGGTACTGAGGGCCATCGGGTACTTGAAGACACTGAGAGTTTTGGAAGGGGCAGGAATAATGAAGCTGATCACGGCAATTGTCAAACCGTTCACTCTCGAGGACGTGAAGACGGGTCTCGAGCAGGCGGGCGTGCTTGGCATGACCGTCAGCGAGGTCCAGGGCTACGGCCGCCAGAAGGGGCACACCGAGGTGTACCGCGGCGCCGAGTACTCGGTCGATTTCGTGCCGAAGGTTCGTGTCGAGGTCGTCGTCGACGATGCTGCGGTCGACAAGGTCGTCGAGGTCATTGTGGAGGCTGCCCGTACCGGAAAGATCGGTGACGGCAAGGTGTGGGTGTCCCCGGTCGAGGCCGTGGTCCGTGTCCGCACCGGGGAACGCGGTGCGGATGCACTCTGACCCGAACGGGTCCGGCAAGCTCGGCCCTGACCCTTCCCCTCGCGGGGAGGGGTCGGGGCCGCTTGCGTCGAACTCCACTCACGACGATGCCGCCGACCTCACCCGCGCACGCGCTCAGCTGCTCGGCGGGGCACGCCGCGGGGGCGGCACCCCCGCGCGGCGACTCGATGCTCCTGCGCTGCGGCAGGCGCTGGTCGACCTGCACGAATTCTGGTTGACCACCAAGGCCGCCGAACTGGGCGTCAAACCCGACTGCGGGTTCGCGTTGGTCGCGGTCGGCGGCCTCGGCCGACGGGAGCTGCTCCCGTACTCGGACCTCGACCTGGTCCTGCTCCACGACGACATGGATCCCGCAGTCGTGGCCGAGGTGGCCGACCAACTCTGGTATCCGCTGTGGGATTCGCACGTCAAGCTCGACCACAGTGTGCGAACCATCGCCCAGGCCCTCCAGGTCGCGGCGGCGGACATTCCCGCAGCTCTGGGGATGCTCGAGGCCCGGCACATCGCGGGCGACATGGAGTTGAGCAACCTGCTGATCAGCGGAGTCCGCCGCCAGTGGCGGACCGACATCCGCAACCGCTTCGACGATCTGATCGCCCAGACGGAGGATCGGTGGTCGCGTAGCGGCGAGATCGCGCACCGCGCCGAGCCGGACCTCAAGAGCGGCCGCGGTGGACTGCGGGACGTACAGCTGCTCAACGCGCTGTCGGTCGCGCAGCTCACCGACGGTGTGCCGGGCCTGGTGCCGGAATCGCCGGGAGGCGGACTCGCGGCTGCACATCGCCGGTTGCTCGACGTCCGGACCGAACTGCACCGGGTCGCCGGTCGCGGCCGCGATCAGCTCCGGGCCCAGGATGCCGACGAGATCGGCGCGGCGTTGCGGATCGGGGACCGCTTCGATCTCGCTCGCACCCTCAGCGACTCGGCACGCACCATCAGCTATGCCGTCGAGGTGGGGATCCGGACGGCGGGCAACGCGTTGCCGCGTCGTGGTCTCTCCCGGCTCCGGCGCCCACCCGTCCGGCATCCGATCGACGAAGGTGTCGTCGAGCACGCCGGCGAGGTGGTGCTCGCCCGGGATGCCCGTCCGGCCAAGGACCCGGCTCTGGTCACCCGGGTTGCGGCAGCATCCGCCGCATCCGGGCTGCCGATCTCCGCGTCGACGCTCGGACGCCTCGCCGATCACGCTCCGGAGTTGCGCGAGCCGTGGCCGAAGGAGGCATTGAACAATCTCCTGGTGCTGCTCGGATCGGGGCACCGCGCCGTCGCAGTGGTCGAGGCACTCGATCGGACGGGGCTGTGGGGGCGGCTCCTGCCGGAATGGGGTGCGATCCGGGACCTGCCGCCGAGGGATGCCGTGCACACGTGGACGGTGGACCGGCACCTCGTCGAGACCGCGTCGTACGCGAGCGCGCTCACCACCCGGGTGTCCCGCCCGGATCTGCTCATGCTGGGCGCGCTGGTCCACGACATCGGCAAGGGACGCGGTGGAGACCACAGCGTGGTCGGCGCAGACCTCGCCACGCAGATCGGTCGGCGGATGGGACTGTGGCCGTCGGACGTGGCGACGCTCTCCGCGATCGTCCGGCACCACCTGCTGCTTCCCGATACCGCGACTCGGCGGGATCTGGACGACCCCGACACCGTGCAGGCCGTCGTCGACGCGTTGGGTGGCGACGGTGGCCTGCTCGAACTCCTCCACGCCCTCGCGGAAGCGGATTCCCTCGCCACGGGCCCGGGGGTGTGGGGCGAATGGAAGGCATCCCTCATCGGTGAACTGGTTCGCCGATGCCGGTTGCTGATGGCGGGGGAGACGCTGCCCAGCCCGGATCCGATCGACCCGGCGCACGTGGAGCTCGCGGCGGACGGCGGGATCCACGTCGCCATCGAGCCTGCCGAGAACCCGCACACCTGGACCGTCACCGTCATCGCCCCGGACCAGCCGGGCCTGTTGTCCAAGGCCGCCGGCGTCCTCGCGTTGCATGCGCTGCGCGTGTACTCGGCGTCCCTGGGCAACCACGAATCGTCGGCGATCAACTCGTTCGTCGTCTCCCCGCGGTTCGGCACCCCGCCGGAGGCCGGGCTGCTCCGGCAGGAACTGGTCCGAGCGCTCGGAGGTGAACTCGACCTTCTCGACCTGCTGGACGCGAAGGAGGCCGAGGCGCGGGAGGTGCAGCGGCTCGCCGTCGGCGACGAACGTGTGGAGGCGGTCCCGGTCCTGTATGCACAGGCGCCGCCGCGGATCCTGTGGTTCGACACGGCGGTTCCGCACCAGGTCGTGCTCGAGCTTCGAGCCCAGGACCGGCTGGGGTTGCTGTCCCGGCTGGCCGCGGCGCTCGAGCGCAGCCGTGCCGACGTGCGCTGGGCACGGGTGTCGACCCTCGGATCCTCGGTCATCGACTCGTTCTGTCTCGATCTCGGGGACAGCGACAGCCGGGAGCTCCGTGAACAGATCGAGCGGGGCGTTCTCGACGTGGTACCGAAGCCCGAACCCGCGAAGCCGGAGGCCACCGGGGCTGCGTGAGTCCCGGGGCCGGCGGAGCCGCTACGCTGGTCTCGAGACTTCACCTCCACTGCAGACCCCGAGGAGCGCTTTCGGTGTTCGAATCCCTTTCCGACAGGTTGACAGGTGCCCTCAAGGACCTGCGTGGCAAGGGGCGGCTGTCCGGAGCCGACATCGACGCCACCGCCAGGGAGATCCGGCTCGCACTGCTCGAGGCGGACGTGGCACTGCCCGTGGTGCGTTCCTTCATCGCCCGGATCAAGGAACGCGCCAAGGGCGCCGAGGTGTCCGCGGCACTCAACCCCGCCCAGCAGGTCGTCAAGATCGTCAACGAAGAGCTCGTCGGCATTCTCGGTGGCGAAACCCGACGGCTGCAGTTCGCGAAGACCCCGCCGACGGTGATCATGCTCGCCGGCCTCCAGGGCTCCGGTAAGACGACGCTCGCGGGCAAGCTCGCCAAATGGCTGAAGGACCAGGGCCACACTCCTCTGCTGGTGGCGTGTGACCTGCAGCGGCCCGGTGCCGTGCAGCAGCTGCAGATCGTCGGCGAACGTGCGGGAGCGGCGGTGTTCGCCCCGCATCCGGGGACGTCGGTCGGCGGCGGCGACAACGCGCTCGGCGTCTCGGCGGCCGATCCGGTGGACGTCGCACGGGCGGGTGTCGACGAAGCGCGGAGCAAGCAGTACGACGTCGTCATCGTCGATACCGCCGGTCGGCTCGGTATCGACAGCGAGCTCATGGCGCAGGCGGCGGGCATCCGCGATGCGGTGCAGCCGGACGAGACGATCTTCGTTCTCGACGCCATGATCGGTCAGGACGCCGTCAGCACGGCGGAGGCCTTCCGTGCGGGTGTGGGCTTCACGGGCGTCGTGCTCACCAAGCTCGACGGCGACGCCCGCGGTGGCGCCGCGCTGAGTGTCCGCGAGATCACCGGTGAGCCGATCCTGTTCGCCTCCACCGGCGAGAAGCTCGAGGACTTCGACGTCTTCCACCCGGACCGGATGGCCAGCCGCATCCTCGGCATGGGCGATGTGCTCAGCCTCATCGAACAGGCCGAACAGGTCTTCGACCAGCAGCAGGCCGAGGCGACCGCACAGAAGATCGGTTCCGGCGACCTCACCCTCGAGGATTTCCTCGAGCAGATGATGGCCGTGCGCAAGATGGGCCCGATCGGCAATCTGCTGGGGATGCTGCCGGGTGCCGGTCAGATGAAGGATGCGCTCGCAGGCGTCGACGAGAAGCAGCTCGACCGGGTGCAGGCGATCATCCGCGGAATGACGCCGGACGAACGTGCCAACCCCAAGATCATCAACGCCTCCCGGCGGTTGCGTATCGCGAACGGCTCCGGGGTGAAGGTCTCCGACGTCAACCAGCTGGTGGACCGCTTCTTCGAGGCCCGCAAGATGATGGCGGCCATGGCCGGCCGGATGGGAATGCCCGGATCGCGCAAGCAGCAGCGGTCCAAGAAGGGCAAGAAGGGCAAGAAGGGCGGGCGCGGTCCGACTCCGCCGAAGGTCAAGGGTGGTTTCCCCGGAGGGTTCCCGGGCGGTATGCCCGGTGGAATGCCTGCCGGTATGCCGGACCTGTCGAAGATGCCGAAGGGGCTGGACGAGCTGCCGCCGGGGCTCGAGGGCCTCGACCTGTCCCAGCTCAAGCTGCCCAAGAAGTAACCGTGGCCGCGTGGCACCTGCGGGGTACGGAGCTGCCCGGGGGTGAACCGGTCGACCTGTGGATCGACGGAGACCGGATCTCCCGCACCGAGATCGCCGGGGCGCAGACTCTCCGTGACTCGGGGTGGATCGTTCCCGGCCTGGTCGACGCGCACTGCCATGTCGGGATTCGCTTCGGCGGGGGCGGCGGCGAGAGCGTCGACGGCCTCGTCGCCCAGGCCGAGACCGAACGGGACAAGGGCGTACTGCTGATCCGCGACGCCGGGTCGCCGGTGGACACCCGGTTCGTCGACGGTCGTCGGGATCTCCCGCGAATCATTCGGGCCGGGCAGCACATCGCGGCACCGAAGCGCTACATCCGCGGACTGCCGGTCGACCTCGAGGACGAGTCGCAGCTTCCCGACGAGGTGGCGCGGCAGGCCCGGGCCGGCGACGGATGGGTCAAGCTCGTCGGGGACTGGATCGACCGGTCCGTCGGCGACCTCACTCCGCTGTGGAGTGACGAGATACTGGTCGAGGCGATCGCGACGGCGCATCGCGAAGGTGCGCGCGTGACGGCGCACGTGTTCGGCGAGGACGCCCTTCCCGGGTTGCTCGCCGCCGGTATCGACTGCATCGAGCACGGCACGGGTCTGACTGCCGACACCATCGAGACGATGGCCGAGCGCGACGTGGCGCTGGTGCCGACGTTGGTCAACATCGCGACCTTTCCGGACATCGCCGACTCGGCTTCCCGCTTCCCGCGGTACGCCGCACACATGCGGGACCTGCATCGACGCCGCTACGCGACGATCGGTGCCGCCCGCGAGGCCGGGATACGGATCTTCGCCGGGACCGATGCCGGGGGATCGATCGTGCACGGCCGGATCGCCGACGAGGTCGCCGAGCTCGTCACGGCGGGGGCGAGTCCGACGGACGCGCTGGGTGCGGCGGCGTGGGACGCCCGTACCTGGTTGGGCCACCCGAATCTCGAGGACGGCGCCCCGGCCGATCTCGTCGTCTTCGCCGACGACCCGCGCAGCGGCCCCGCCGTCCTGGGTGCCCCGGACCTGGTCGTCCTGCGCGGTGACGTCGTCGTCCGCCCCTGATCCCCTGGGTGAAGGTGGCCTTCGGCTGATCTGACCGGTCAGATGGTCCCTTCGCCCGCGGATGGGGCCCGAGGATGGGTCCTCTGTCCCCAGGTTCCCGCCGTCCACAGACATGTCGTGAGTGCGCGTTCTCGACGATGCCCCGCCCCGGACCAGGACATGCTCACCGCATGCGTAGAGGCGAGTGGGGGCGGGTGGATCCGGGTGAACTGTGGCGGTGGAGCCGGCACGGCATCGTGCGTGTCGCGGATCTGCGCGCCGAGGGAATGTCAGGCTCGGCGATCGACCGCCGCTGCGCCCCGGGCGGACCGTGGCAGCGGATCCTCCCCGGATTGATACTCCTGCACAACGGCGTGCCGACGGGTCGGCAACGCCGAGCTGCCGCGGTGTCGTACGGACGGTCCGGGGCGATGCTCACGGGCCGGTCGGCGATGTCCGAGCACGGATACGAGGCGACGGAGTCGAGTGTCGTCCACCTGCTGATTCCGCACACGCGGCGTATCGCGTCGAGGAGTTTCGTGACGGTCGAACGGACGACCGCTCTCCCGACACCGGTGCACCGGGAGGGGCTCGCGTGTGCGCCGTTGGTGCGCGCCGTGACGGATGCGGCGCGACGCTGCTCGTCGATACGTGCGGCAACCGACCTGCTCGCCTCGGTGGTGCAGCGCGGGGATGTCGATCCGGCACAGCTCCTCGTCGAACTCGATCACGGGAGTCGTCGAGGTACCGCGATTCCACGTCGAGCGCTCGACGCGGTCCGGGCCGACGTGCACTCGGTCGCAGAAGCGGAGGCTCGGGCGTTGTGGCGCGAGAGCGGACTGCCGGAGATGATCTTCAACCCCGACATCGTCGACGGTCGAGGAGCCTTCGTCGCGCGGCCCGACGGGTGGTTCGACGACGTCGCCCTGGCGTGGGAGATCGATTCGGTCGGCTGGCACCTCTCACCGGGCGACTACGCCTGCACGATGCAGCGACGGGCTCGGATGCAGCGCCACGGGATCATCGTCCTCGCGACCCAGCCGGCGCGGCTCCGCAGCTCTCCTGCGGAGATCATCGCCGACCTGCGGGCGAGCTACGAGCTCGCCAGGTCGCGCCCCCGCCCGGACATCTCCGTCGCGCCGGGGTGAAAGTGCCCTATGCACTCTCAGACCGGTCGAATGGTCCCTTCACCCAGAGGGGAGGGGCGGGCGGTTTTCCGGAACCGGGGCGCGTCTGGCAGAATGAACGGCTGTCGTCGCATCCGGTTCCGTACCGCGCGGCGGTCACAGGAAAGAGGCAAAACCGGTCGTGCCATCCGGGCACTTCGCTGAATTGCACGTGACATGCGCAGGTTCCTGCGCGCCCAGAAGGAGACACAGCAGTGGCTGTCAAGATCAAGCTCACCCGGCTCGGCAAGATCCGCAACCCCCAGTACCGGATCGTCGTCGCGGACTCTCGCACCCGTCGCAACGGTCGTGCGATCGAGACCATCGGCAAGTACCACCCCAAGGAAGAGCCGTCGCTGATCGACATCGATTCCGAGCGCGCTCAGTACTGGCTCGGTGTGGGCGCGCAGCCCACCGAGCCCGTCGAGGCGCTCCTGAAGATCACCGGTGACTGGCAGAAGTTCAAGGGCCTGCCCGGCGCCGAGGGCACCCTGAAGAAGAAGGAGCAGGGCCCCACGAAGCTGGAGCTGTTCCAGGCCGCGCTCGCGCAGGCCGAGAGCGAGCCCGTCGCCGAGGCCGTCACCCCCAAGAAGAAGAAGGCCAAGGCCGAGACCGAGTCGGCCGCCGAGGCGCCTGCTGCGGACGCCGAGTCCTCCGAGGCTGCTGACAAGTGAGTGCCGTCGTTGCCGATGCCGTCGAACACCTCGTTCGCGGCATCGTCGGCAGTCCCGACGAGGTCCGGGTGGAGCTGATCACCGGACGCCGCGGGCGCACCGTCGAGGTGCACGTGCACCCCGACGATCTCGGCAAGGTCATCGGCCGTGGCGGACGCACCGCGACGGCGCTGCGCACGCTGGTCACCGGCATCGGTGGCCGCGGTATCCGTGTCGACGTGGTCGACACGGATCAGTAAGCGCGCCGGGATGGATCTCGTCGTCGGCCGTGTCGCGAAGTCGCACGGTATTCGCGGTGAACTGGTCGTCGAGGTACGTACCGACGAGCCGGAGGACCGTTTCGCCGTCGGCAGCGTGCTGCGAGGGCGCAGGCCGCGCGACGAGCGCACCGAGTCGTACACGGTGGAGGCCGTCCGGGAACACTCCGGGCGGCTTCTGCTGCGTCTGCGCGGAATCGACGACCGCACGGCCGCCGATGCCCTGCGGGGAGTGCTGTTCGTCATCGACTCCGGGGAACTCGAACCCACGGACGATCCGGACGAGTTCTACGATCACGAACTCGAGGGTTTGACGGTCCGGTTGGCCGACGGCACCGAGGTCGGCACCGTCACGGAGGTATTGCACTCCGCGGCAGGCGAACTGCTGTCCGTGCGCCGTGTCGGCGACGACACCCACGAGCTGCTGGTGCCGTTCGTGTCCGCGATCGTGACGTCCGTGTCGACCACCGACGGCACCGTCGTCATCGAGCCGCCCGAGGGGCTGCTCGATCCCGATTTCGGCGAGAGCGGACGTTGAGGCGACGGCCGATGCGTATCGACGTCGTCACCATCTTCCCCGAGTATCTCGAGCCGTTGCGAGTTGCCTTGCTGGGCAAGGCCATCGACAAGGGACTCATCTCCGTCGCGGTGCACGATCTCCGGGACTGGACTCACGACGTCCACAAGGCGGTGGACGACTCTCCCTACGGCGGTGGCCCGGGCATGGTCATGAAGCCGTCCGTGTGGGGCCCGGCCCTCGACGACGTCCTCGCCGTGGCCGACGCCCGGCCGGATGCGGGAGAGGACCCGCTGTTGGTCGTTCCGACCCCGGCCGGTGTCCCGTTCACCCAGTCCACCGCGCACCGGTGGGCCGGGGAGAAGCGGCTGGTGTTCGCGTGCGGGCGCTACGAGGGCATCGACCAACGCGTGTTCGACGATGCCGCCACCCGGGTGCGGGTCGAAGAGGTGAGCATCGGCGACTACGTCCTGATCGGTGGCGAGGCGGCCGTTCTCGTCATGGCCGAGGCCGTCGTCCGCCTACTTCCCGGAGTTCTCGGCAATCAGCAGTCCCACCAGGAGGATTCGTTCTCCGACGGGCTCCTCGAGGGACCGAGCTACACGCGTCCGGCCACCTGGCGCGGACGGGACGTGCCACCGGTTCTGCTGTCCGGCGACCACGCGAAGATCGCGCAGTGGCGCCGGGAGCAGTCGCTGCTCCGCACCACGCAACGGCGTCCGGACCTGCTCGACGGCTCCGACCCGGCCTGATCCGGCTACGGGCGGCCCCAGTCGTCGACGGAGCCTGTGGGAAACAATGCCTCGATCACCCCGGTGACGGTCTCGCGTGCGTGCGCGGCGCTCTCGTCGTCCGTGGCGTCGACGTACGAGGTGTCCGGAAGACCGGGCACCCCGTCCTCGTACTGGACGTCCTCGGCGACTTCGACGACCACGACGTACCGGCCGCCGGGGCCGACGACTCCCGTAGACAGATGGATCCACTGCTCGTCGATACAGCACATCCATCCCTGCTTGACGGCGATGTCGGAGCCACCGAGGACCGCGGGGACCCCGAATCGCTGGTCGTACCCGTCTGCGGCCAGCGGCGTCCAGGCTCGGAGGTAGCCGAGGATGCGGTTCGTGCGCACCGGACCCAGCCCGTCGCGGTCGGCGAGGAGCAGGTCGTAGAACGTCGCGAGGTCGGTGACGGTCGTCTGCGTGTTCCACCACATCCCGTCCCACGGTTCGTGGGTGTCGTCGAGGTGATACCGGTCCGCGACCGCGGCCACCAGATCGGGTCCGTCGAGTTCGTCCCACAGCACGTCCGCGGCGAAATCGTCCGACGACGAGAGCATGCGGGCGAGCAACTCGCCGTCGTCGGTCGAGAATCCGCGTTCACCCGTGGCATCCAGATGGGAGAGTTCCGCCGCCACGAACAGTTTCGCGAGGGACGCGGTGAGGATGGGGTCCTTCTCGTGATAGCCGACGCGGTCACCGGTCTCGCGGTCGAGCAGGACCAGGGACACGCGCGCGTGCCGAGTGTTGGCCCACGTCTCCACGGCGTCGAGACGGTCGGTCAGGTCGGAGGCGATCGCCAGCGTGTCCGCGGCCTGCGGCCCGGGGGGCGAAGGAGACTCGCCGACGGCGCACGAGGCCGTCACACAGATGACCGCCAGCGTGGGAACGAGGACTCCGACGAAACGGCGCCCGGCATCGCCGAACATGGTGAGTGACTCCTCGTGGAACGCGCAACGGCCCTGACCGGATGCACTCCAGGATACCGGTAGGGTCGCAGACCGTGACTGCCAAGACCGTGAACCAGCGCATTGCCGAGGAACTCGACGTCCGGGAGAGACAGGTCGCAGCCGCGGTGGACCTGCTCGACGGAGGCTCCACGGTGCCCTTCGTCGCGCGCTACCGCAAGGAAGTGACCGGCGGCCTCGACGACGCGCAGTTGCGATTGCTCGAGGAACGGCTGCGCTACCTGCGTGAGCTGGACGAACGCCGGGATGCAGTGCTCGCGTCCATCGCGGAGCAGGGAAAGCTGGACGATCCGCTGCGCGCCCAGATCATGCTCGCCGATACCAAGGCGCGACTCGAGGACATCTATCTGCCGTTCAAACCCAAGCGGCGGACGAAGGCTCAGATCGCGCGCGAGGCGGGGCACGAGCCGGTTGCCGACGCGCTGATCGGGAACCCGGACACCGATCCCGCGCAGTACACCTCCGAACAGCTCGACGGGGCGCGGGCCATCCTGGTCGAGCGCATCGCCGAGGACGGTGACCTCGTCGGCGAGCTGCGTGAGCTGATGTGGAGCAGGGGCCGGCTCGTCTCCTCGGTTCGCGACGGCAAGCAGACCGACGGAGCGAAGTTCTCCGACTACTTCGAGTTCTCCGAACCCTTCACTTCGTTGCCGTCGCACCGCATCCTCGCGGTGTTCCGCGGCGAGAAGGAGGAGGTTCTCTCGGTGGCGCTCGCGCCGGACGCCGACGATCCCGTACCGGGGGAGCCGACGGTGTTCGAGGGGCGCATCGCCGCACGCTTCGACATCGCCGACCGCGGCCGTGCCGCGGACCGCTGGCTCCTCGATACGGTGCGCTGGGCCTGGCGCACGAAACTGCTGGTGTCGCTGGGGCTCGACGTGCGGATGCGACTGCGGAAGGCAGCGGAGCAGGACGCCGTGGAGGTGTTCGCGAACAACCTGCGGGATCTGCTGTTGGCTGCCCCGGCCGGCGCTCGGACGACGATGGGGCTCGATCCCGGCTTCCGCACGGGCACCAAGGTCGCCGTCGTCGACGGCACCGGCAAGGTGGTGGCGCACGAGACGATCTACCCGCACCAGCCCCACAACAAGTGGGACGCAGCCCTCGCGACGCTGGCAACCCTGGTCGCCCGGCACGGCGTGGAGCTCGTCGCGATCGGCAACGGGACCGCCTCGCGCGAGACCGACGCACTGGCAACCGAACTCATCACGAAGAGCAGCGCCGACGGTCTCACGAAGATCGTGGTGTCGGAGGCCGGGGCATCGGTCTACTCGGCATCCGAGTACGCGACGCGGGAACTGCCGGACCTGGACGTGTCGATCCGCGGCGCGGTGTCCATCGCCCGACGGCTACAGGATCCGTTGGCCGAGCTGGTGAAGATCGACCCGAAGTCGATCGGCGTCGGCCAGTACCAGCACGACGTGTCGGAGACACTGCTCGCCCGCTCGCTCGGAGCCGTCGTCGAAGACGCCGTCAACGCGGTCGGGGTGGACGTGAACACCGCGTCGGTGCCCTTGCTGTCCCGAGTGTCGGGCGTGACGTCGTCCCTCGCCGAGAGCATCGTCGCCCACCGGGACGAGAACGGGCCGTTCCGTACGCGCTCGGCCCTCGCGGACGTGCCGCGTCTGGGCCCCAAGGCTTTCGAACAGTGTGCGGGCTTTCTGCGGATCCCGGCGGGTGACGATCCGCTCGATGCCTCCGCCGTGCACCCCGAGGCGTATCCGGTGGTCCGACGCATCGTCGATGCCACGGGTGGAGACATCCGGGAAGTGATCGGCAATTCCTCGACTCTGCGCGCGCTCGATCCGGCGACGTTCGCGGACGATCGGTTCGGGCTCCCCACCGTCACCGACATCATCGGCGAACTCGAGAAGCCGGGACGGGACCCGCGGCCCGAGTTCACGACGGCGACCTTCGCCGCCGGTATCGAGAAGGTGGCGGATCTGCAGCCCGGAATGGTGCTCGAAGGCGTGGTCACCAACGTGGCCGCATTCGGTGCCTTCGTCGACGTCGGCGTCCACCAGGACGGGCTTGTCCACGTGTCGGCGATGTCCCGCAAGTTCGTCAGCGACCCGCGTGAGGTGGTCAAGTCCGGCGACGTGGTGAAGGTGAAGGTGCTCGAGGTAGATCTGCAGCGTCAGCGGATCAGCCTGACCTTGCGCCTCGACGACGAGGTGGGTGCGACCCGGGCCCGCGGCGAGCGGGACAAGAGCACGGGTGGTCCGCGTCCCGACGGGGACGGTCGGCGCGGCGGATCCGGTGGCCGGCGCGGCGGTGCCGGCCAGGGTGGCAACGGGGGACGGCCACAGGGCCGCGACCGCAAGGAGTCGCGCCCGGCCCCGGCGGGCTCGATGGCAGATGCATTGCGCAAGGCCGGGTTCGGTCGGTGACGGCGCCGTCCCGGTGCCTCGCCGCAGCGAGGCACCGGGACGGATAGGTCACGAACCGAAGAAGAGCCAGTCGATCAGGCTGCTCCCGGTACTGCTCCCCCCGGGAGGTCCTTCCGGTCCTTCGGGTCCTTCGGGTCCTTCGGGTCCTTCGGGTCCTTCGGGTCCTTCCGGTCCGGCGGGTCCCTCGGGCCCCTGTGGTCCTTCGGGTCCGGCGGGGCCTTGAGGTCCGTCTGCACCTTCGGGTCCTTCGGGTCCTTCGGGTCCTTCGGGTCCGGCGGGTCCTTGAGGTCCGTCAGGTCCGGAGGGCCCCTGTGGTCCTTCGGGTCCGGCGGGTCCCTGTGGTCCTTCGGGTCCGGCAGGCCCCTGCGGTCCGTCAGCACCACCTGGTCCTTGAGGTCCTTCGGGTCCGGCCGGCCCTGCGGGGCCTTCGGGACCGGGAGGTCCGGGAATCGGATCGAAGATCGTCCAGGTCACCAGGGTGGACACCAGCGGTGCGCAGGTAGGTGGTGAGCCGATCCTGATCTGCTCCAGGTACCCGGTGAGGATTACCTGGCAGGCATAGAAGTTCGTGTCCGCACTGGCAGTCGGTGCGGCACCGAACAATCCGAGCGCCAGGACGCTGCCGCCGATCGCGGCGCGCCCCAAATTTCTCACACGTCCCATACTCGTCGTACCTTCCTCGAAACCGGCCCCGCCTGGGCACGGCACACGGATGACGGCCCGCCGGTAGGCGGCCCGTCGAACGGAAATGGTGAAGGGAGGAGCGGAAACAGTTTCCGGGCAGATCATGTGCTCCAGGTCACGACGCATCGCGGTGATCGCCGATTGTGTTACCGCTTCGTGACCGCAGGGTGGAGGTGCAGGTGCACGCGGTGCCGGCTCGCTCGGCGGTGCTGCATCCGGGTTTCGGCGAACCCGAGCCCGCGGCGCGTGTGCACTCACTAGGCTGGATTGACCTCGAGTCGTGAGGGAGGTCGACGTGGCGGAATGGTTGGAGCACGAGATCGTCGCTCGCGGCCGCCTGCCGTTGCTGTTCTTCCTTCTGGGATTCATCTCGGCATTCGTGTTCATCCGGATCAGTGTCCGACTGATCCGGGCGCAGGTGCGGTGGTGGCCCGGGAACGTCACTCCCGGCGGCCACCACATCCACCACGTCGTCTTCGGTGTGGTCGCGATGGTGGTCTCCGGCGGGGCGATCATCGCCGTATACGAGGACGGCACCCAGGTGACCGGGGCGGTTCTGGCGACCTTCTTCGGTATCGGTGCGGCGCTCGTGCTCGATGAATTCGCCCTGATCTTCTACCTCAAGGACGTCTACTGGGCGGACCAGGGTCGGGCTTCGGTGGATGCGGTCTTCGTGGCGGTTGCCGTCACGGGGCTCGTACTGCTGGGCCTGCGCCCCCTCGAGTTCCTCGACGTCACCGAATTCCAGCAGACGTCCAATCCGTGGGCGCGCGTCGGTCTGGCGGCCGTCGCACTCGCGAACCTGGCTGTCGCCGGCGTGGTTCTCGCGAAGGGCAAGATCTGGACCGGGCTGGTGGGTCTGTTCGTCTTCCCGCTCCTGTTGATCGGCGCGGTGCGCATCAGCAGACCCGGCGCGCCGTGGGCGCGGTGGCGCTACACCGCCAAGCCCAAGAAGATGGCCAGGGCCGTCGAGCGTGAGAAGAGGTGGCGTCGGCCGGTGATCCAGGCGAAGATCTACGTCCAGGATCTGATCGCCGGCACTCCCGACCCGGAGCACGCGCGCAAGGTTGCCCGTGAACAGGTCGAGCAGATCGTCCACCCGGCGCCTCCGCCCCCGGATTCGGTTCCGATTTCGTCTGCGGCTGCCGGATCTGGCACAATGGACGGGTTGCCTGGACCAGGCACGCATACCTGACCTGGGTACGAACCAGTTCGAGCCCTCCGGATCCTGCCGGGGCGCCGCTCGGTTCCTCTACTCACGCGAACGCAAGGATGGAAACAACCGATGCAGACCCTCGACTTCCTGGACGCCAAGTCCCTCCGCGACGACGTCCCGGACTTCCGCGCCGGTGACACGCTGAACGTGCACGTGAAGGTCATCGAAGGCTCGAAGGAGCGCGTGCAGGTCTTCAAGGGCGTCGTGATCCGCCGTCAGGGCGGCGGCGTCCGCGAGACCTTCACCGTCCGGAAGGTCTCGTTCGGCGTCGGCGTCGAGCGCACCTTCCCGGTGCACAGCCCCAACCTCGCGCAGATCGAGGTCGTCACCCGCGGTGACGTGCGTCGCGCGAAGCTGTACTACCTCCGCGATCTGCGTGGCAAGGCCGCGAAGATCAAGGAAAAGCGCTGATCTGACTTACCAGCCCGGCGCCGCGTACTCGCGGCGCCGGGCTAGTCTGTTTTCGTGACGGATTCTTCGAAGGAGCAGCCGGTGTCGGGGTCGTCGAATTCCGGATCCTCGCAGGGTTCACCGAATGGTGACGACAATCCGGCCGCGGAGTTCGCCACGGTCGACTCCGGCAAGAAGCAGCGGTCCTTCCTCCGTGAGTTGCCCATCCTCATTCTCGTGGCACTCGTGTTGAGCTTCCTGTTGCAGACGTTCGTCGCCCGCGTCTACCTCATTCCCTCCGAGTCGATGGAGCCGACGCTGCACGGCTGTCCCGGGTGCACCGGGGATCGCATCGTCGTCGAGAAGATCGGTTATCGCTTCCACGACCCCCGGCCGGGAGATGTGCTGGTCTTCCGGGGGCCGGAATCCTGGTCGTCCGATTTCACGTCGACTCGCTCGGACAATGTCGTGCTCCGCGGACTGCAGGAGGCGGGATCCATGGTCGGTCTCGTCGCACCGGACGAGAACGATCTGGTCAAGCGCGTGATCGCCACCGGCGGGCAGACCGTCGAATGCTGCGACGACGAGGGACGCATCCTGGTCGACGGAAAGCCGATCGACGAGCCCTACGTGGTGATGGACTTCCCGTTCGAACCGGGTATCCGGACGTGCGAGACGGACACGCGGTCGCCGCGGTGCTTCGGTCCGGTCACCGTGCCCGAGGGCAACCTGTGGATGATGGGCGACAACCGCAGCAACTCCGCGGACTCCCGCTACCACGCGGGCGACGAGTTGCAGGGAACCGTCCCGATCGAGAACGTCGTGGGCAAGGCGCAGTTCATCGTGCTCCCGCCGGGCCGGATGGGGACGATCGGTTCACCCGACATACAGGGTGAGTGAACAGCGGCGGTGAGCGAGAAGCGGCGCATGGGTTCCTGGCCCCCACGAACGGTGATCCGCAGGTCGGCCGGCCTACGGACGATGGAGTCCGCGCTGGCGCGCTGTGGTCTCGGTCCGGTGGCCGGCGTGGACGAGGCAGGACGGGGAGCATGCGCGGGTCCTCTGGTGGTGGCGGCGTGCGTCCTTCCGTCCAGGCCGCACTCGTCTCTCGCCCGGCTCGACGACTCCAAGAAACTCACCGAGCGAGCCCGCGAGGAACTGTTCCCGATCATCCGCCGGTCCGCCTTGGCGTGGAGCGTCGTGCAGATTCCGGCATGGGAGGTCGACGCGATCGGAGTGCACGTGGCGAACATCGAAGGCATGCGCCGGGCGGTGGCAGGGCTGGACGTGGCACCCGGGTACGTTCTCACCGATGGTTTCCGGGTACCGGGGCTGGCGGCGCCTTCGCTGCCGGTGATCGGGGGAGACGGCGCCTCGGCCTGCATCGCTGCCGCGAGCATTCTCGCGAAGGTCACGCGTGACCGGGTGATGGTGGAGATGGGCCGCCGGATCCCCGGTTACGATTTCGCGATCCACAAGGGATACAGCACGGCCCGGCACATGGCAGCGCTCGCGCGCCTGGGGCCGAGCGAGGAGCATCGGATGTCGTATTCGAACGTGGCAGGTGTCGGTGTCGATGCCGTCCGCGAGGGTGCGCGATGATGGGCGTTCGGAGTACGGACGTTCACACTGGAGCAGGAGGACCGCGGAACCGATGAGTGCCGAAGATCTCGAGAAGTACGAAACCGAGATGGAGCTGTCGCTCTATCGCGAGTACCGGGACATCGTCGGGCAGTTCTCCTATGTCGTCGAAACCGAGCGGCGCTTCTACCTCGCGAACTCGGTGGAACTGCTCCCGCACAACGCCGACGGTGAGATCTACTTCGAACTACGGATGTCGGATGCCTGGGTGTGGGACATGTACCGGCCGGCCCGGTTCGTGAAGTACGTGCGGGTGATCACGTTCAAGGACGTCAACATCGAGGAACTCGACAAGCCGGACCTGCGACTGCCGGACAACGGGCTGTCCTGACCCGAGGTCGGGAGGCCGAGCTCGTGCCGGGACGAGTTCCTACCGGTGTGGTGGGGTGTCCCGCGTCCCGAAGGTCCCGATGGCACCTCGCAGGCTCTCCACCGTCAGGCGCAGTACTTCCATCCGGGTTCCCTGTCCCCGGGCGACGTAGTCGACGGCGGTGTACAGGAAGGTCCAGACCAGATTCTGGACCCAGTCCACGGTGAGGTCCGGCCGAATCGACCCGTCGCGGTGGCCGCGTTCGATCGCGGCGTTCACGTCGTCCTCGTCGCCGATGCACGTATCCGCGACCTCGAGCACGCCCGGGGTGGAGAACATGACCGCGAGCAGGTCGGCCAGTTCGTAGTATTCGCGGCACAACCGTGCCACCGCGTCCAGTCCGGTGCCCTCGTCGAGTCGCGCCCGCTCGGCCGCCTCGCGGCGTGAGCGTGCGGCCAGACGCCCGATCTCGTCGACGAGCTCCTGTCGTTCTGCGAAGTACCGGTGCAACGTCGTGCGCCCCACTCGTGCCGCAGCCGCGATGTCGCCGAGCGATGCAGTCGGTTTGGTCGCGAGGACGTTGACCGCCGCGGCGAGGATCGCGGACCGAGTGCGTTCGCGGGCCGCGGTTTCTTCGGTCGGGCGGGGCTGCCCGGAGGAGATCTCGAGGGACACAGGCACAGTGTAGAACCCTCCCGTAAGGGAACGCACTGCAACTGTATAGGAAATGAATTGACCGGAATGGAACATTGGTGTTCCATTGAAGCATGTCGATCGACACTCTCCGCCCGGATCCCTCCTCCGCTCCCGACTCGACCGCCACCGACACACCGACACCCGACACGTCCGGAAACATGCGCATCCTCCTCGAGTTCGCGAGGCCGCACCTGCCGGTTCTGGTTCTCGGGCTCGTCTTCGCTCTCGGCGGGTCCGCTGCCCAACTGGTCACCCCTCTGGTGACCAAGTGGGTGCTGGACTCACTGGGGACGGATGCCTCACTCACCGGGCCAGTCGTGGCGCTGGTCGCGCTGCTGATCGTGGGCTCGGTACTCGGGTGCGCGCAGTGGATCATCCTCGGCACCGCTGCCGAGGAGGTCGTCTACGACGCCCGGACGTCGTTGGTGCGCAGGCTGTTGCGCGCCACCGTACCGGCCGTGCAGAAGCGCCCGGCCGGCGAACTCGTCACCCGTGTCACGTCCGACACACTGCTGTTGCGAGAGGCGGCGTCGTCCGCCGTCGTGGGCATCGTCAACGCGGCCGTTCTCGCGGTGGGCACCGTCATCCTCATGGGCGTGCTCGATCTTCCACTGCTGGGTGTCACCCTCGTGGCGTTCGTGATCGTCGGTGCGCTGTTCGGTGTGCTCATGCCCCGAATCGCCAAGGCGGAGGCGAGAACCCAGGAGTCCCTCGGGCGTCTGGGTGGGCTCCTCGAAGGAAGCCTGCGGGCCGTGCGGACCGTCAAGGTCGCCCGAGCCGAAGCGAGGGTCGGTGGCCGCGTCGAGAACGAGGCATCGGAGGCACGGACCCACGCCGTGACGGCGGTACGGGTCCAGGCCGTGGCATGGACGGTGGCGTGGGCCGGAGTGCAGGGCGCGATCATCGCGATTCTGGCGTTCGGGGCGTTCCGTGTGGATCAGGGCCTGTTGCAGGTGTCCACCCTGATCGCGTTCCTGCTCTACGCATTCACCCTGATGGGGCCGGTACAGGAACTGGCGCAGAACGTCACCGCGCTGCAATCGGGATTCGCTGCCGCGTCGCGTATCCGGCAGCTACAGAGCCTGCCGGTGGAAGAGGACGTCGTCGAGACCGCACCACTGCCCGCCGAGACCGGCGGACCCGGGTTGATCACGCTGCGCGCCGTCACGGTCGTCCACGACGGAACGACCACGCCCGCACTCGATTGCGTGGATCTCACGATTCCGCGGCGCGGCCACGTCGCGGTGGTCGGGCCTTCCGGGGCCGGGAAGACGACGCTGTTCTCGACGATCCTGCGCTTCCTCGAACCGCGCGACGGCGAGTTGTCGCTGAACGGCGTGGGGTATCGCCACATCGGATTGGACGATCTGCGCGGCAGGATGTCCTACGTCGAGCAGGAGACACCCGTCGTGCCTGGGACGATCCGGGAGAACGTGGTGTTCGGTGCGCCCGATGCCACCGACGACGAGATCCGCGACGTACTACGGTTGCTGGACCTCGACGGAGCTGTCGATCGCCTGCCGCAGGGGATCGACACACCGCTGACCGAGAATTCTCTGTCCGGCGGGCAACGTCAGCGCATCGCGATGGCACGGGCGATGCTGACGCGGAGCGAACTCCTCCTCCTGGACGAGGCGACCGCACAGGTGGACACACTCACCGAGGCGGCGATCGTCGCCGCCGTCTCCGAGCGTGCGCGTACCGGTGTCGTGGTGACGATCGCCCACCGGTTGTCGACGGTCCGGCACGCCGACGTGATCGTGGTGATGGAGGACGGCAGGGTCCGTGCCTCGGGATCGCACGACGAGCTCCTCGTGACCGACGAGTTGTACCGGAACATGGTGCGTGCAGGCGAGTTCGCCTCGGCTGCCGACTGAGCGACCGAGAAGGATCTCCCGGTGCTCAGTCCACGCAGAGGACGTCGGCGGGTGCGTCCGTGGCCGGACCGGGCGTGTCCGGTACCGCCGGGATCGTCGACGGGAGTGGGCCGGCCACCGACTGTTCCACGGTCGCGGCGATGTCGGTACCGAGCATCAGCACCATCCGACCGGAATCGACGCCCGACACCCGGCGTGCGGCGACGCCCAATCGTGCCGCGAGCTCCTCGGCGGCCGGTCGATCGGCGTCGGCGCCGTAGTCGACCGAGGTGATCGTGGCCGGTAGGCCGTTGCCCGGCTCGGCGGTTCGATGCCCCGCACGGCGGAGTGACGCCGCGACCGAGGCGGCCAGCCCGTCCACTCCGGTGCCGTTGCGGACCTCGATCTCGGGGCCGTCCCCGGTCGCTGTCGGCGACCGGTGGCCGCGGTCCGGAGAGGTGTCCAGGAGGGTGGCGACGACGTCGCGCATCTCGGCGGGATCGACCAGGTTGACGGACTGGCCGTCGATCTCGTCGAAGCCGGAGATCGGCAGGGTGTGGAACTCGATTCCGCCCGCGGCGGCGCCTTCGAGTCGGCGCGCCAACGCGATCGGGTCCATCGCAGAATCGACGACGACGTCGTCCTTCAGGGACTCGGTGAGATCGCGCAGCGTGGTGAGCTGTTCGAACGCGCCTTTGGACTGGAATACCCGCGCCACGGCCCACAGGAACGCCTGTTGACGCCGCGTGCGATCGAGGTCACCGTGGGGTAGTCCGTGACGCTGCCGAACGAATGCCAGTGACTGGGACGCGTCGAGCAGCTGTCGCCCCGCCGGGAAGCGGGCACCCGAGTACTCCTCGTCGTCCACCGGGGCATTGAGGCAGACCTCGAGCGGGCCGATCGCGGAGGCGACGTTGTAGAAGCCGAGCAGGTTGACCTCGGCGAAGTGGTCGATGTGGACATCCAGCAGATTCTGCACTGTCTCGACGGTGGAGCGCCGCCCCGCGTCGCGGGCACGGGACTCCCGCTCGGCGAGCGGGAGTGTTCCGCTCCCGGTGAGCCGGGCGTCCTCGTCGGCCTTGGCCAAGCCGTAGGCCTCCTTGATCTTCCGATGCCCGTATCCGGGGACCTCGACGTAGTCGTCCCGGGGAATCGATACGGCGACGGGCCTGCCGTCGTGCTCCGGGACATGCAACAGGATGAGGGTGTTCGTGTTGTAGCCCCCCACGTCGCTGTCGCCGGCATGGAGGGCATCGGTGACGAACTCGGCAGGTAAGTCACTGCCGTCCATGGCTTTCCGGCTGTCGAGCCCGATGAGAAGAATGTTCAGCGCGGCACCGTCGGCGGCACGGCCGCCATCGAGACCGGCGAGCGCGTCGGAGGTGGAGAAGGTCCCGGTGAGCTGCTCGCCGACGAACCACCCCGTCCCGGTGACGGCAAGCGCGGCGACGGACCCGACCGCCACCAGTGTTCGGCTCCAGTGGCGACGACGCGGTGGCGGCCTGCGGCGATGTATGCCGTGTCTGATCGGCTCGGTTCGATGGTGGGCGGGCACGATCCGAGGGTAGCGCAGCCGTGCAAGTGCCAGTGCCGCAGGAAAATACGGCATATCGACCGAATCGGGTCGATGTCGTCGCGGGGGCTTCTTGACATGTGTCCAACCTGCTGGCAGGCTGGCCGGGCAGCATCTCGTTAGGCGAGGCTCCTGCACGAATACAGGCCACTGACCTCACGACGTCGAGAGACGCCCAAGGTCAGGACAGATCTTCCCGGATTAAGGGGTGATCCCAAGTGGCTTCCCGCGAGGGACACGTCGTGCAGTGTCGAAGCTTTTACGTGGAGATGCACCCCGGCAGTGTTCGTCTTCGACGAGTCCTGCGCACATCGCGGCACCGGCCGCACAATGATCACGCGACGCGGTCACCGAGCGGTGCCCGCGGTACGAGCAGGAGGTGAGAGCCGTGGACGAACCCCCCCAGTAGGTATCGCCCGACCTACCTCACCCTCCTCACCTGGCGCGCTCGCCGCTGATCAGCCCCGCGCCTGTGTATCGGCTCGCGGACCGCATCCGCGCTCGACCACGTGGCCACCGTGCCTCCGGTCGTGTTCACCCCTGCCCGGATGTGCTCCGGGCTCCCGAAAGGATTGGCCATGTCCACATCCACGGTGCGATTCCGTGCGCCGGAACGCCGGAAGAACAAGCACACGAGTCGAAAACTACTCGACGACAGTCAGATCCGTGATCTCCGTGCCTACTCGACGGTTCGTCGGGCCGGCGTGTACAGCCGTCTGGGGACGAGTGAGACCGGACTGCGACCGAATCAGGTGGAGGAGAGGTGGGATCGACACGGGCCGAACGAGGTTCGTCACGACAAGCCGGCGCCCGCGCTCCTGCAGTTGCTCCGGATGTTCCGGAATCCGTTCGTCCTCATTCTCCTCGGTCTCCTTGCCGTCATGGCGATCACGGACATCGTGTGGGCCGATCCCGCGGACGGTCCCTCGTACGAGGGCGTGATCACCATCGGCGTGATGGTGACTGTCAGTGTCGCGCTGCGCTTCTGGCAGGAGTATCGGTCGGGACGCGCCGCGGAGACCCTGAAGTCGATGGTGTCGACCACGGCCACCGTCACACGCACGGTGGGCACGAGCACCGTCACGACCGAACTGCCGATCGATCGGATCGTTCCCGGCGACGTGGTCCAGCTCGCTGCGGGCGACATGATTCCTGCCGACGTGCGAGTGGTTCGGGCCAAGGACCTGCAAGTGGACCAGTCGATGCTCAGCGGCGAGTCGGCGCCCGCGGAGAAGACCGCGACGGTGCGGGAGGCGCAGTCGGACCTGGACGACCGGAACATCCTCGATGTGGACAACCTCGCATTCCTGGGCACGTCCGTGGTGTCCGGTTCGGGAACAGCGGTCGTCGTCGCGACCGGGGCGAACACCTACTTCGGCGCGATGACCGCGGGCCTGGCGACGGAGCGTCCGGAGACCGGCTTCGACATCGGTGTCAGGAAGGTGACCTTCCTGCTCATCAGGTTCATGGCGATCCTGGTACCGGCGATCTTCGTCATCAACGGTCTCACGAAGGACTGGGGCGAGGCCTTCCTCTTCGGGGTGGTCGTCGCCGTCGGTCTCACGCCGGAGATGCTGCCACTCATCGTCACCGCCAACCTCGCCAAAGGCGCGGTGCACATGGCGAAGCGGAAGGTGATCGTCAAGAACCTCAACGCCATTCAGAACTTCGGCGCGATGGATGTCCTGTGCACCGACAAGACGGGCACGCTCACCGAGGACCGAATGGCTCTGCATGCTCAGCTGGACGTCCGCGGCGCCGACGATCTGTCGGTCCTGGAGCTCGCCGCGGTGAACTCCGCGTTCCAGACCGGCCTGCGCAACCCCCTCGACACCGCGATTCTCGATGCGCTGGGCGACAGGGAAGCCGAGGTCGTCGCGGACCGCTATGCGGTGCGCGACGAGATGCCGTTCGATTTCCGGCGGCGCAGGATGTCCGTGGTCGTGGGCGAGCAGGGGGTCCACGACGGTACGGACCTGGTGGTCACCAAGGGCGCGGTCGACGAGGTCATCGGGTGTTGCACCGAGGTCCTCCTCGAGGGTCGCCGGACGGAACTCGACGTCGGCACCGTCGCCGGGATCGAACGCCTGGTCGCGGCGGAGAACGGGCGGGGACGGCGCGTACTCGCCGTCGCCACACGGCGGTTCGCCGCGAGCCCCGGCGACGTTCGGGAGTGCACCGTCGCGGACGAGACCGGGATGACGCTGGTCGGCTTCCTCACCTTCCTCGACGCTCCGAAGGAGTCGGCCGCTCCGGCCGTCGCCGCGCTGCAGGCGGGGGGAACCGCGGTCAAGGTCGTCACCGGCGACAACGAACTGGTCGCGGTGACGGTGAGCGCGCAGGTCGGATTGGCCACCGAGACGGTGGTGTCCGGCACGCAACTGGACGGTCTCGACGACGACGCGCTCGATGCACTGGTCGACGCGACCGCGGTGTTCGCGCGGGTCGACCCGCTGCAGAAGGCCCGTATCGTGGAGTCGCTGCAGCGGAGGGGCCACACCGTGGGCTTCCTCGGTGACGGCGTCAACGACGCGCCCGCACTGCGGGCCGCGGACGTGGGGATCTCGGTCGACACGGCTGCAGACATCGCGCGCGAGTCCGCGGACATCATCCTGCTGGAGAAGGACCTCGGGGTGCTCGAGCACGGTGTCGTGGAGGGGCGGCGCACCTTCGGCAACATCATGAAGTACATCAAGATGACGACGAGCTCGCAGTTCGGCAACGTCTTCTCGATGCTCGTCGCGAGTGCCGTGCTGCCCTTCCTCCCGATGATCGCGATGGTGGCGCTGATCCAGAACCTGATCTACGACCTGTCGATGCTCGCGATTCCGTGGGATCGGGTGGACCGTGAGTTCACCGAGAAGCCGCGCACCTGGGAGACCGGGAGCCTGCGTCGGTTCATCCTCTTCATCGGCCCGATCAGTTCGATCTTCGACATGACGACGTTCGCGCTCATGTGGTTCGTCTTCTCGGCGAACTCGCCCGAGCACGCCGCCCTGTTCCAGTCCGGGTGGTTCATCGAATCCCTGATCTCGCAGACACTGATCGTGCACATGATCCGGACGCAGCGGATCCCGTTCGTGCAGTCCCGGGCATCGTGGCCGGTGCTTCTCACCACCGGTTCGGCCTGTCTCTTCGCGCTGGTGTTCCCGTTCACCGGGCTCGGGCAGTCGTTCGGCCTGGTGCCCCTGCCCTGGACGTACTTCCCGTGGTTGATCGTCACGCTCGTCGCCTACTGCGCGGTGACGCTGTGGGCGAAGCACCTGTTCATCCGCAGGTTCGGGACCTGGCTGTGAGGAGGAGTGATGGAGTTGACGGTGGTGCTGGCGCGCGCCGGCCTGGCCCTGCTTCTCGGTGCGCTCGTCGGCGGGGAGCGCCAGTGGCGCTCGCGCACAGCGGGATTGCGGACCAATGCGCTGGTGAGCCTCGGATCGGCGATGTTCGTGGTGATGGGGGCGTACAGCTTCGACGGGGCGGACGCCGATCCCACCCGGGTGGCCGCCCAGATCGTCTCGGGGATCGGGTTTCTCGGAGCCGGCGTGATCATGAAGCAGGGCGCCTCGGTGTCGGGGCTGAACACCGCGGCGACGCTGTGGGCTGCTGCGGCGGTGGGGGCACTGTCCGGGAGCGGCATGTACCTTCCCGCGGTGGTGGGCGCGGTGGGAATCATGGTCACCAACACGGTGCTCCGTCCGGTCGGGCGGATGATGGATCGGCATCCCACCCGGACCGGCAGGGAAGAGCCCTCTGCGGACTACCGTTTCGAGGTCACCTGCCGTGAGGATGCCGAACCGCACGTCCGGGCGCTCACCGTCTCGTCGGTGTGCCGCCCGGAGTTCCGGCTCCGGTCGATGCAGTCGTTCGATCAGGAGGGCACCGGCCAGGTGTGTGTGGTGGCCGAGTTGACCGCACTCGAGCGGGACGACCGGCTCCTCGAGAGCGCGGTCAGTCGGCTCAGTGCGGAGCCGCTCGTCACGGCGGTGCGGTGGGTCGTGGAGGCGCAGCCGAGTAACTCGGTGTTCGACGATCGGTGACGTGACCCACCACTCGTCCGGGGGGTGTCGACCCAGTGATGTCGAGTTGTCCACAGGTCTCGCCCATCCACAGGCCGCTTCTCGCGGGGCGCGGGCGGTACCTCGGGAGCGAGGGCGGGGGCAGCATGGGGCCAGCACGATCGGGTGCGGGCGACTGAGGGGGCGGACGTGGGGGACAACGTGGCGTTGGGAGCCGAGGGGGAGCGGATTGCGGCCGAGTACCTGACGGCACAGGGGCTGTCGATTCTCGAGCGGAACTGGCGGAGCAGGCACGGCGAGATCGACCTGATCGCCACCGACCGAGGCGCGTTGGTGTTCGTCGAGGTCAAGACGCGTACCGGCGTCGGCTTCGGGCTCCCGGCGGAGGCGGTGACCGCGGTCAAACAGCGCCGGATCCGGCTGCTGGCGGTGGAGTGGATGCGCGCCTCGGGCCGGGGCTGGCCGCGCTTGCGTTTCGACGTCGTGTCGGTGCTGCTCGAGCGCGGCCGCGATCCTCGGGTCGATCACCTGGAAGACGCCTTCTGATGGCACTCGGGCGTGCCTACTCGGTGGCGGTCACGGGTGTCGACGGCCAGTTGGTGGAGATCGAGGCGGACGTGGGCCGCGGACTGCCCGCTGTCCACCTGGTGGGTCTCCCCGATACGGCGCTGCAGGAGGCACGGGACCGGATCCGGGCCGCGGCGGTCAATTCGGGAGAGGGATGGCCCGATCAGAAGGTGATCCTGGCCCTCTCGCCCGCGACGCTGCCGAAGGTCGGGTCCGTCTACGACCTCGCCCTGGTCGCGGCGGTCGCCGACGCGGCGGGAAAGGTGCGTCGTGAGCGGGTCCACGAGACGGTGCTCCTCGGCGAACTCGCCCTCGACGGGCGGCTGAGATCGGTGCGGGGTGTGCTCCCTGCTGTGCTCGCAGCCAAGCGGGCAGGCTACGCCACGGTGGTGGTTCCGGTGCAGGCGCTTCCCGAGGCGGGACTCGTCCGCGATCTCGAGGTGCTCGGCGCGCGTGACCTCCGCGCCGCTCTCGCGTGGATGCGCGGCGAGGGGGAACTCGAGGTTCCGGCTCCCCTCGAGCATCTCGACGTCGACCCGCGTGTCGACCTCAGCGAGGTGGTCGGCCAGACGGATGCCCGATGGGCGATGGAGGTCGCGGCCGCCGGCGGCCACCATCTGATGCTCACCGGCCCACCGGGAATCGGGAAGACGATGCTCGCCCACCGGCTTCCCGGAGTGCTGCCCCGGCTGACCGAGGCGGAATCGCTCGAGGTCACCGCGATCCACTCGGTCGCCGGGACCTTGCCCGCCGACCGTCCACTGGTGGACGTCCCGCCGTTCATCGCCCCGCACCACACGGCATCGGTGAGCGCGCTCGTCGGCGGTGGCAGCGGAACGGCGAAACCTGGTGCGGTGAGTCGCGCGCACCGCGGCGTGCTGTTCCTCGACGAGTGTGCGGAGATCGGCGCCAAGACGCTCGAGGCTCTGCGGACGCCGCTCGAGGACGGCGAGGTACGGATCGCCCGTCGCGACGGTGTGGCGCGGTATCCCGCGCGATTCCAGCTCGTCCTGGCCGCGAATCCGTGCCCGTGCGCTCCCGCGCGCGAGGTGGACTGCGTGTGTCCACCCGCCGCTCGGCGTCGATACCTGGGCAAACTGTCCGGGCCGCTCCTCGACCGGGTGGACCTGCGTGTGCGGATGCAGGCGGTGTCCACGGGTGCGCTGATCAACGAGGTCGGGGAGAGCACTGACGTCGTCCGCGATCGGGTTGCCCGGGCGCGCAGTGCGGCGGTGGAGCGGTGGCGCGAACACGGCTGGCGCACGAACGCGGAGGTGCCGGGACCGGCGCTACGCCAGCGGTTCCGGTTGCCCGCGCAGGCGTTGGCGCCGATCGAGCGGGCGTTGCGTCGAGGGGTGGTCACCGCTCGCGGGGCGGACCGTGCGCTGCGGGTCGCGTGGTCTGTCGGAGACCTGGCAGGGCTCGACCGGCCAGGCCCGGAACAGGTCGTCACCGCACTGGGATTCCGGGACAAGGGGTTTCACCAGTGAGTATCAGCAGCCCGCGTGTCGGCGGGTGTCGTACGAGGGGGAGTGTCGATGGCAGGAGAGACGGAAGAGGCACAGGCGGTGCCGGTGAATCATGATCCCCGACGGTTGGCGTGGGCCTATCTGGCGCGGGTCGTCCAGGGGCCGTCACCGCAGTTGGCGCGTCTGGTCGCCGACAACGGCCCGGAGGAGGTGGCTCGGGCGGTACGCGCAGGGGCCCTCCCGGACGAGCTGGTCGCCAGGACCGCCGCTCGTGCGCAGGTGGACACTGCGGCGAGCGACCTCGACGTCGTGGCTGCTCTCGGCGGTCGACTGGTGACTCCGGAGGATGACGAGTGGCCGCAGTGGCGGTTCCTCGCCTTCGCCGGTGTGGAGCGTGAGGCAGGGGCGGGGGAGCCGTTCGCGTTGTGGGTCGTCGGCTCTCGCCCGCTGGCCGAGCTCACCGATCGTGCCGTCGGGATCGTCGGTACCCGGGCGGCGAGCAGCTACGGCGAGCACGTGACCGGTGAGATCGCCGGCGACCTGGCCGTCGACGGCTGGACGGTGGTGTCGGGCGCGGCGTTCGGAATCGACGGCGCCGCGCACCGTGCGGCTCTCGGTGTCGGTGGGACGACGATCGCGGTACTCGCGTGCGGGATAGATCGCGCGTATCCGGCCGGGCATGCGCGGTTGCTCCGCCAGATCGCCAGGGAGGGAGCCGTGGTCAGCGAGTACCCACCCGGAACGTCGCCGGCCCGCTACCGGTTTCTCGCTCGGAACCGTCTGGTGGCGGCGATGTCGGACGGCGTGGTCGTTGTCGAGGCGGGATGGCGCAGCGGTGCGCGCAACACCGCGGCGTGGGCGCGCAAGCTGGGGCGCCCGGTGATGGCGGTGCCGGGACCGGTCACGGCGGCTTCGTCGACCGGGTGCAACAGGATGATCCGGGAAGGTGAAGCGGCGCTGGTGACCTGTGCCGGGGATGTCGTCGAGGTCGCCGGTCCCATCGAGCTCCGTGACGAGCTGCCGATGGTGGCGTCACGGGATACGGACGTGCTCACCGGCGACGTCCTCCTCGTGTACGAGGCCTTGCCCGCGTCGGGCACCCGCGGGACCGGGGAGTTGTCGGTGGAGTCGGGCGTACCGATCGAGCGGGTACGTGCCAGCTTGCCGTTGCTCGAACTGGAGGGTTTCGTCGGACTGGGCGACACCGGGTGGTTCCGCCGCACGTAGTCGGTGACCGAGCGCGGACGACATATCGAGCATGTCCATAGAAGGGTTCAGTAGGTGTCGAGGAAGGTGTTCCAGTCGTCGGTGAGGTGGGTCATGATGTCTTCGGAGTATTCGTCTTCGTCGAGTCCCAGTTCGAGTGTGATGTCGTAGTCGGCCCAGTAGATGGCGCCGGTGTCGGGTCCGACGAGTCTGATGCAGACTGCGCCTCCCGCTCCGCCGCTGATGGCTAGGTACTCCGGCGGAACCCACTCGTTGAACCTGGTTCGGTATCGGCCGGCGAGTTCTTGTGGTCGGGTGAAGGTGAGTAGGACGCCGTTGCCGTCGGGGGTGGGCATGGGCATGTCGTCGACTTTTGCTCCTCCGGTGTGGAGGAGTCAGGTGCGGTAGGGCTCGGGCAGAGGGTGTCCGATTTTGTTTTCGACTGCGGCGATGTCGGGTTCGGTGGCGGGTTTTCCTGGGGTGTATTTCATGTGTCCGGTCTTCCTGTGGACGCGGATCGGCTTGGACTCGACTGTGGTGGCTCATCGTTCTTGGGGTGGAGACGGACTCCGTTGTCCCAATGGGGTGTGTCAGTAGGTGTCGAGGAAGGTGTTCCAGTTGTCGGTGAGTCGGGTCATGATGTCTTCGGAGTATTCGTCTTCGTCGAGTCCCAGTTCGAGTGTGATGTCGTAGTCGGCCCAGTAGATGGCGCCGGTGTCGGGTCCGACGAGTCTGATGCAGACTGCGCCTCCGGCACCGCCGCCGACGGCTAGGTACTCCGGGGGTATCCAGGCGTTGGCGCCGTGCCTGTAGAAGTACGCGAGGTCGTAGGGCCGGTCGAACTCGAGGAGAGCTCCGTGGCCGTCAGGGGTGGGCATAGCCATGTCGTCGACCTGGGCTCCGCCATGCTGGAGGAGCCAGGTGCGGTAGGGCTCGGGGAGGCGATGTCCGATTTTGTTTTCGACTGCGGCGATGTCGGGTTCGGTGGCGGGTTTTCCCGGGGTGTATTTCATGTGTCCGGTCTTCCTGTGGACGCGGATCGGCTTGGACTCGACTGTGGTGGCTCATCGTTCTTGGGGTGGAGACGGACTCCGCTGTCCCAACGGGGTGTGTCAGTAGGTGTCGAGGAAGGTGTTCCAGTCGTCGGTGAGGTGGGTCATGATGTCTTCGGAGTATTCGTCTTCGTCGAGTCCCAGTTCGAGTGTGATGTCGTAGTCGGCCCAGTAGATGGCGCCGGTGTCGGGTCCGACGAGTCTGATGCAGACTGCGCCTCCCGCTCCGCCGCTGATGGCTAGGTACTCCGGGGGTATCCAGGTGTTGAATCCGCGTCGGTATAAGTGCGCGAGGTCGTAGGGCCGGTCGAAGGTGAGTAGGACGCCGTTGCCGTCGGGGGTGGGCATAGCCATGTCATCGACTTGGACTCCGCCGTGGTGGAGGAGCCAGGTGCGGTACGGCTCGGGCAGGGGATGTCCGATTTTGTCCTCGGCGGCAATGACGTCGGATTCGGGTACGGGGCCGTCGATCTCGACGAAGTCCATCACGTGGTTCCCTTCATAAGGACGTTGATCATCCTGGACCATCCGCCATGATGACTCACTTCTATGTGGAGGTCTCGGGGTATGAGGTGGAGGGTATGGGCGTCTTCGACGTGATGCCATACCCAGCCTCGTGGTGTTCGGGGGATTCCGGCCTGTGCGTTGGCGCGGGCGAAGTCGCCAGGGCGGGTGGGTCCGATCTGGTCGAGCCGGACCGTGGCAACAGCGTACGGGGAGAAGTCCGGAAAGCCCTGGGGGGTGATGTAGACGCCGTTGGGGTATTTGGCGGCGAGTGGGGGGTCCTTCTCGGCGAGGGGGTAGTAGTCGCCGGCGTACCTCGAGTTCGGTAGTGCGCGTGGGGATCCGACGAGTTCACGCCCCGCCTGGAGTGCGGCTTCGGCTTGTTCCGCGGTAAGGCTGATACGGGCGGCCTGGGCGGCGAACGCGGTGGCGTCGGTGGTGCCGGCGCCGAGCACGAGTGCCCGCTCGGCCGCGGCACGGGCCACGGCCTCGGCCGCTGCCGCCTCCGCTGCCGCGGTCGTGGGGGCGGCAGCCCGGGCGGCCTGCTGCTGCGCGATCCGTGCGGCGCGGTCGGCGATGAGAGTGCTGCGGGCAGAGGCACCACCTGTGCCGCCGCCTGCGAGTGCCGCCGCCCCGTCCAGGGCGAGCATCTGTCGCCAGTAGGCGGGTCCGTACTCGACGAGTTCGTCGATCCGCAGGACCACACGCCCGGTCTCGGTGAGCGCGCCCGCCGGGTCGCGTCGGTACGAGACCAGTGCTTGCCCGACAGTCAGTCCCGCGTCTCCGATCTGAGCGGCGGCATCTCGATAGCCGTCGATCCCGCCGTGCCCCTGCAGGTTCGACATCAATCGCGCCGAGCCTGCGACCGCGGCCCCGGCCTGGTCGAACCAGTCCGCGGTTGCCTTTTCGGCGGCGGATTGACTGGAGACCACCTCACCGGCCTCGTTGAAGCGGACGAAGTTCCCGTCGATACGGGCCGTGCGGGTGCCATCCGGATCGAAACGCTCGCTGGGAGCGTCCGGGTAGTGCATGTCGAACCCACCGTCGGGCAGGTAGTCCTTACGAACCCACGCCCCGTCCGGGTAGGTGGTTTCCTCGAAAGAACGGGTCTGATCGGGGTTGAACCCGCGCAGCGTTTCGCTGCCGTCGTCGCCGTAGGTGATCGTCGCCTTCGATCCGTCGGGGTAGACCGTCTCCGGTGTCGAATCCGGGTAGTAGGTGGTCCGTGACCCGTCATCACCGCCGACGGTGGCCGTCCAGGCGCCGTCCGGGTACTCGGTGTAGGCCTGATCGAAACCACCCCCGGAGTCATAGGTCGTCGTCGTGGGTGCTCCGGTGTTCAGGTCGTAGCCGGTAGTGGTGTGTGAGCCGTCCGGATGCTCGACATACGGCATCCCCTCCGGGGTGGTGACGAGGACGTCCCCGCCCTCGAGGGGTTTGCGATTGATCCACGCGCCGTCGGCGTACTCCTCGGTGACGGACCCGTCCGCCTCGACAACCGTCTTGTCCGGGTCGGCGAGGATGGGGTATGCGGTGTTGTGGTCGGCGTGGACTTGTTGGATGAGTTTTCCGTTGCGGACGATGTAGTGGGTGGGGATGGGGTTGCCGTGGGTGTCGTAGGCCCAGGGGGCGGCCATGCGGTCGGTTTCGGTGCCGTGTGCGTCGAGGATGGAGGCGGTGCCGTCGGGGTTGATGCGGAGTGTTCCGCCGTGGGGGATGGGGGGTGTGGCGATTTCTGCTTCGTGGGGGGAGGTGGGGTCGTGGATGAGGAAGAAGGTGCGTAGGCCGCCGAGTTCTTCGGGGATGACGAGTCGGCTGGTGTCGCCGGGGGCGTAGGCCATGATCGGGCGTGCGAGTGTGCCGACGGTCTGGGACAGGAGCGATTCGGGGGTGCGGTGCTGTCGTGGGCGGGCGGCGAGTCCGAGTGCGGCGGCGGCGATGAGGAGTAGTTCGGGTTTCCGGTCGCGACCGGGTTCGCCGAGCGCATGGTCCTCGTTCGTGGTGGTGGACTCGCGCACCGGCGGGGGTACCGGGGTGACGACCCCGGGAGGTGGTGCGGCATCGGGTGCGGCCACCGGATCGTTGGTTACCGGTGTTGGGTCGGTGAGTGGGTGCTCGCCGGTAGGGGGTGCTGCCAGTGGTGGCGGTGCGATCGGGAGGGGAAGAACGGCCGGTATGTCGGCGGGTGTACTCGCGGGAGCCTGCACGCCGGGTGGTGTCGTGGGGACGAGGTCTTCGCCGGTGCCGACGTCGCCGGCGGTGCCGGCGTGTACTGCGATGCCGGTGCCGTTGTTCTCGCCGGTGGGGGCGGGTCCGAGGGTGGGGATCGGTGGCGGTGTGGTGGTGGGTTGTTCGCCTGGGTCGATGCACACGTAGGGGGCGGGGTTGGGTGGGGGTGGTCCGGGGTTTCCGGGGTTGGCGGCTCGCCAGGCTGTTTCGTAGGCGGTGTTCCATTGCGCGGTTTCGCGTTGGCAGCGCTGCGCGGGGGTTTCCGCTGCCGCTGCCGCGGTCGATGGGGCGGCGAGGGCGAGGGTGCCGGTGGTGGTGATGGTCAGTGCGGCGCCGGTCAGTGCGGTGGCGGCCCATCGGCGGAGGGTGTGGCCACGCATCAGTGGCTGCCGCGGATGAGGCGGGCGATGAGGGTGTCGGCGCCTTTCCAGAACACCCGGCCCGCGATGGAGATGACGAGGAAGAAGCCGAGGTATACCCAGACGGTGCCGTATTGGTCGGCCCAACCGGTGAGGCGGGACAGGTTCGCGAACACGATCGCCAACAGCGTCAGTCCGGCGGTCAGGTTCGCGACGGCCACCAGCGCAGGAAAGGCGCCCGGGACGGGCGAGTCAAGCTCCCACAGTTCGGCGGCAGTGTCGTCGATTCGGGAATCGCGAGGCAGTGTTGCCGCGGATGTCGTTGCCGCGGATGTCGTCGTGGTCATTCGGTTCTCCTCGCGCTGTCCGGCATTGTCGAACGCACAGCCACGTCCGGGTCGGCGCAAGATTGCCAGAAGGTAGCTGTGGCGGCGAAGTTAGCAGACTTGGGCCGCGGAACGGCGGGGAGAAGTGAGGTAACGCAGAGGCCGTCAGTGGCGAGTTGTCACGGTGTCATCAGCATGTCTCGAAGGGAATTCGGTCAACGCCCTGCATGCGAGTTCAGGGCCGATCGAACCGGAACCCGACGTTCACTCTGCATTCATGCAAGGTGGCGTCAACGTTGCTCAACCGTTCATCTTCGTGATCGGGCGCACTCTGCAGAAACCCGGGCCAGAAGTGACTGTCTGCTCCGCGTCAGCTCTCTGCGCGACGGTCCCGGCGCGCCACCCGGACGAGGCGAACAGCCCCGTACCCCACTGCGCCGGCAACGGCGAAGAACACCACCCACGGGATCACTGCCCCGGCGAACGTGACGAGCGCCGCTCCCGCGCCGAGCAAGGCGTCCCACCCGGATTTCAGCCCGGCGACGAAGCCCCGGTCGTCGCGCGGGGCGTCGTCCGGGGTGGAAATCGACACCGTGATCGACGCCATCGCCACCTGATCGCCGAGGTAACGCTGCCGGGCGAGAAGGCTGTCCAGCTCGCCCTGGCGTTCGGACAGTGCCGTCTCGGCGGTGATCAGGTCCTGCGTCGACGTGGCCTGACCGATCAACTCGCGAAGCCGGTCGACCGTGGCCTGGAGGGCGGCGATGCGCGCCTCGAGATCCTGCACCTGCAAGGTCACGTCCTCGCGGCTGATGCTCACGTCGACGACCTCCCCGGTAGCGGATATCTCGTCCAGCGCCGGATCGATGCGATCTGCCGGGATTCGGACGGTGAGCGAGGCGGACGGATCGGAATCGTCCGTGCCCGGTTGCTCGGACCGCTGGTCGACGCGGCCGTCGTAGCTTTCCACGACCGTGGTCACCGCGCGGGAGGTCTCGATCGGATCGTCGGCGGCGAGCGCGAGTCGGCCGGTGACGACCTCGGAGCGCTCCGTCGTCACCGATTCCGCCTGCGCGGGGGAGGGGGCGAAGCCCGGGGACTGCGCGCGGTCGGCGACCGCACCGCCCGGGGAGGGCGAATCCGAGCCGAACTCGGGCTCGTTGCTGCACCCGCCGAGCAGCACGAGGGACACGGCGACGAGCGCAACGGCTCGTCCTGCGACGCGAGGGGTCCTCATCTGCCGGATGGTACCGATTCCGCTCCGGCACGATGACGCACCGGTTCGGTCAGATCGAACCGATGTGCCATTGTGCCAGGTCGAGGGCGGTCAGGCGGCTACGCTGGACGTGTCGGCACAGCGAGGTGATCGCCATGGTGAATCCATCGACTTCGGCACCCGGGGTGGGGTATCCGCACGATCCGCCACTCGAATGCGACATCGTGATGAAGGGTGGGATCACCAGCGGCGTTCTGTACCCGCACGCGGTATGCGAACTGGCGCGGACCTACCGGCTGCGCTCGATCGGCGGGTCGTCCGCGGGCGCGATTGCCGCAGCTGCCGCAGCGGCCGCCGAGATCGGTAGGCGCAGCGGAGGGTTCGACGAGCTCGAGAAAATGGTCGATCATCTCGCGGACCCGTCCGGAGACGGTGGAACGGTGCTCGAGGGCTTGTTCCAGCCGGAAGCATCGACGGCGCCCCTCTTTCGGATTCTCCGGTCAGCGACGGCAGCCGGTCGCGGAAACCCCAGGTGGCGGATTCTCGGAACTATCCTGTGGGTGTACCGGGCGCGGGTAGCGGTGTGCGCGATCCTCGCGGTCGTGGCGACGGTGACGGGGCTACTCGCCAGCAGTGCCCATCTCGTGGCCGCGTCGATCGGTGGGGCAGTGGCGGCACTGATCGTGACCGCGGTTGTTCTCGTCTGGTCGCTGGTGCGCGCACTGAAGAAGGTGCCGGAGAACGGCTACGGTCTGTGCTCGGGAATGCCCGGCGGCCGAGGCGAGGCACACGCGCTCACCCCCTGGCTCGACGAACAGTTCCAGACACTCGCAGGCCTACACGATCCCTCGGCCCCGCCGGTGACTTTCGGAACGCTCGGGGCTGGTGGCGTCACCCTCCAGTTGATGACGACCAACCTCACTTGCCGACAACCGATCTCGATGCCGTGGTGCGAGTCGGGCTACTACTTCGATCCCGAGCGGTGGCGGCAACTGTTCCCCGAGCACGTGGTGCGGTGGATGGAGGAGCACCCGCCCAGGCCTGTCGGATCGCCCGAGGAACAGTGGAAGACGGAGGTGCGTCGTCGCCAGGCGCTACCGCTGCGGCCGCTGCCGGACCCGGGCGATCTCCCGGTGCTCGTCGCGGTGCGGATGAGTCTGAGCTTCCCGCTTCTCATCTCGGCGATTCCCCTCCACGCCGTGGACTACTCGGCCCCTTCGGCTGTGCGGTATTCGGCGCAGCTCGCCGCGTGGCGCCGAGAGCACCCGGGCGGCACCGTGGACGAGGCGGTCGCTCACCTCGAACCCCCGGAGTTCGAGGTGAACTGGTTCTCCGACGGAGGCATCTGCGTGAATCTGCCGCTGCACTTCTTCGACAGCGCGTTGCCCCGCCGTCCGACGTTCGCGATCAACCTCTCCCTCTTTCCTCTGGGACGATTCAGAAGGGAGGACGAGGCCCTCAACAGCTACCTGCCCGGTGTCGATGCGGCCGGGAGTGCCAATGCGGCCGGGAGGATGAGGCGATGGTCGCGATGGGGGACCTCCGGGTTCGGTGCGCTCGGCGGATTCGGTGGGGCGATACTCGCCGCGGCGAGATCGTGGGTGGACGAAGCTCAGTTGGTGATGCCCGGCTACCGGGACCGGGTCGTGACCATCTTCCACACGAAGGATGAGGGCGGAATGAATCTGGACATGGATCCGGCCCTGCTCACCGCGCTGGGGCAGCGCGGACAAATGGGCGCGGCCAAGCTGGTGTCCTCCTTCGCAGGTCCGCGACCGGGTGAGACGCCGGCGTGGGGGTGGGAAAACCATCGATGGATCCGCTTGCGGACGGCGACATGCGGCGTCGGCGAATGGTTCGACTCCTTCGCTGTGGCGTACGACGCCGAAATGCCCTGGCAGACGCCATACAGTGGCATGCTCGCCCCGGACGTTTCGCCGCCCTCGTATCCGATCCCGGCGTCGAGCCGGCCGCTCGCCGGGACACGCGTAGACGAACTTGCGGACCTCGCCCGGACCTGGGCGGCCCAGGGCACGCGGCTGTTCTGCACAGATGGCCCGCAGCCCGCACCGAAGCTCCGTCTGGTGCCCTACGACCGGGCTCCCGCTTTCGGTTCGGACCTGGCGCCGGACGCCGGTGACACCCCCGTCGTGGAACGCTCGGGTACGTTGTCTTAGGTAATGCTAATTTCGTCGAAAGGCTGCCTGCGTGTCCAAGCCCACCGCGACATTGACCGTCCTGCGTTCCGAGCAGTTGAGCCCGCACATGGTCCGCGTCCATTTCGGTGACCCGGGATTCGACTCGTTCACGCCGAACGCGTTCACCGATGCGTACGTCAAGCTCGAACTGCCCGACCAGGGACAGACGTACCTGCGCACCTACACGATCCGCTCGGTCGACCCCGATGCTCGGGAGATCGCGATCGACTTCGTCGTGCACGGAGACCAGGGTGTGGCCGGCCCGTGGGCGGCTCGCGCCCGTGCCGGCGACACGGTGACCCTGCGCGGGCCCGGCGGAGCCTATGCGCCCGATATCGCTGCGGACTGGCACCTGCTGGCCGGCGACGAGACCGCGATCCCGGCGATCTCGGCTGCCGCGGAGGCGCTGCCCGCGGAGGCGGTGGGGTACGTGGTGCTCGAGGTGGCCGGTCCCGACGACGAGATCGCCGTGTCCACCCCCGCCGGCGTCCGGGTGATCTGGGTGCACCGGGGAGATTCCTCCGATCGAGTCGGCGACGATCGCGCCGGCGACAACGCACCGCTCGTCGAGGCGGTCAAGGCGCTCGAGTGGCTGCCGGGCGAGCCGCACGTGTTCATCCACGGCGAGGCACAGGCCGTCATGCACAATCTGCGCCCCTACATCCGTCGGGAGAAGCAGGTGCCAGCCCAGCGGGCGTCGATCTCCGGGTACTGGCGCCGCGGGCGCACCGAGGAGGGTTTCCGGGTCTGGAAGTCCGAGCTCGCCGCTGCCGAATCCACCGCCTGACGGGCGACTCGGCGCGGCTGCTTGTGTTCGGGTGCCGCGGTCGCAACTGTGACAGTCATGGAAAACCTGCCGTCGGCCTTCGAGCAGCTGCTCGCCGAGTATGCCGACGACCTGCGCCTCGGCAGGGGACGCTCCGAGCACACCATCCGCGCCTATCTCGCCGATACCCGGAGTCTGTTGACCTTCCTGGCAGGCCTGGACGAGCAATCCACCCTCGGTGACCTGGACGTGCACGTGCTGCGTGCCTGGCTGGCCGGGCAGTCTGCGGCCGGCGTCGCCCGCAGCACCCTGTCCCGGCGCACGTCGGCGGCGCGGAACTTCACCGCGTGGCTGGTGCGGACCCGTCGTATCGGTGCCGATCCGGCCGTGCGGCTGGTGGCGCCCAAGTCGCGCCGCACGCTACCGACCGTGCTGCGGCAGCCGCAGGCGGAGGCGGCGATGAAGGCTGCGGAATCGGGTGCTGCCCAACAGGACCCGGTTGCGTTGCGGGACCGGTTGATCGTGGAGTTGCTGTACTCCACGGGGATCCGGGTCGGCGAGCTGTGCGGGCTCGATCTCGATTCCGTCGACCACGAGCGTCGGCTGCTCCGGGTGATCGGCAAGGGAGACAAGGAACGCGCCGTCCCCTTCGGTGTCCCGGGAGCCGACGCCATCGGCGCCTGGCTCCGGATCGGGCGCCCCGCGCTCGCGAACGCGAGGTCCGGTGCCGCCTTCCTGCTCGGCCGACGGGGCGGCCGGCTCGATCAGCGGCAGGCCCGTGCCGTGGTGCACGAGGTGCTCGAGGCGGTGCCGGGGGCGCCGGATCTCGGGCCGCACGGCTTCCGGCACACGGCTGCCACCCACCTGCTCGAGGGAGGCGCAGACCTCCGGGTCGTCCAGGAACTCCTCGGGCACGCGAGCATGGCGACCACCCAGCTCTACACCCACGTCTCGGTGGCGCGGCTGCGTGCCGTGCACGATCAGGCCCATCCACGGGCTTGATCGTCCCGGCGGACGACGGGCGCCTGATCCGTCACGGCGTCCGGACGGGGAGCAGGCGGATCGGCACCGCGCGCACCAGCAGCGTCGGATCGAGGTATTCCCGATCCCGGCGTAGACCCCAGTGCAGGCAGGTGCCCGATGCGGCCGGACACCCGGGATGTCCGCTCTCGAGGTAGCCCAGAACCGTCCCGCGTCCGACCCGGGTGCCCGCGGCCACCCGGGCGTGGACCGGCTCGTACGTCGTGCGCAGACCGCCGGGGTGATCCACCGACACCACCGGCTTGCCCGCCACCGAGCCCGCGAAGACCACGACCCCCGCGCCCGCCGCCACCACCGCCTGGCCTTCCCGGCCGGCGAGGTCCACGCCGCGATGCCCCGGCAGCCAGTTGCGTTCCGGTTTGTCGAATGCACGGACGACCTGCGGACGCGGTGCGAGCGGCCACTCGAACCGGTCCGGCGCCGCGGCGGCAGGTGACGGTGTCAGGGCGGCGAGCGTGGTGACCAGCGCGGCGGCGAGCAGTGCCGCAGCCGATCGGCGGTGGATCGAGCGGACGGGGGCTGTCGAGCGGAGGGTTGGCACGGTCACGGATCGAGCCTGCCGCCCGGTGCCTGTGTTCGGGGGCCTCGCGCACATCTGTGGAGAAGCAGGAAATCCATCCACAGATCGCGGACGGACCTTGCCCGTCCGCCGGCGATGTGCCTCGTCGTGGGTCGGGGTGCACGGACCGTGGATTGGGGCAAACGCGAGGTACGCCGTACACTGGATCAGCGGTCTGTGCTCGCACAGCCCGACTTCGCGCGTCCGCGCACCATCGAACGGCCTTCGGCTGGTCCTGCTCACGCAGGTCCGAGGGTCGGCGGGCGCCAGGGCAGGGGTCACCCGACCACCTGCGACAACCGGCACATGAAAGAGGTACACAGCCATGGCTGTCGTCACCATGAAGCAGATGCTCGACAGTGGAACCCACTTCGGGCACCAGACCCGTCGCTGGAACCCGAAGATGAAGCGGTTCATCCTCACGGACCGCAACGGCATCTACATCATCGACCTGCAGCAGACGCTCACGTACATCGACAAGGCGTACGAATTCGTCAAGGAGACCGTCGCCCACGGCGGCACCATCCTGTTCGTCGGCACCAAGAAGCAGGCCCAGGAGTCCATCGCAGGCGAGGCGACCCGGGTCGGGATGCCCTACGTGAACCAGCGCTGGCTCGGCGGCATGCTCACCAACTTCACCACCGTCCACAAGCGTCTCCTGCGTCTCAAGGAGCTCGAGGCGATGGAGCAGACCGGTGGCTTCGAGGGTCGCACCAAGAAGGAAATCCTCATGCTCACGCGTGAGATGACCAAGCTGGACCGCACCCTCGGTGGTATCCGCGACATGGCCAAGGTGCCGTCCGCGGTGTGGATCGTCGACACCAACAAGGAGCACCTCGCCGTCGCCGAGGCGCGCAAGCTCAACATCCCGGTCATCGCGATCCTCGACACCAACTGCGATCCCGACCTCGTCGACTACCCGATCCCGGGCAACGACGACGCCATCCGCAGCGCCGCGCTCCTGACCCGCGTGGTCGCGTCGGCCGTCGCCGAGGGCGTGCAGGCCCGTGCGGGCCTGAGCGCCGACAAGGACGCCAAGCCCGAGGCCGGCGCCGGCGAGCCGCTCGCCGAGTGGGAGCAGGAGCTGCTGTCGCAGTCCGCGACCGCCGACGGCATCACCGAGGGTGGCCCCGAGAACACGCGCGAAGCCGTTGCCGAGGCCGACTCGAAGCTGGCCGAGGCCCCCGCGGACGTCGCCGAGGCCGAGAAGCAGGCCTGAGCTCACCCTTTCCGACCATCTCTTTGAGGAGGGATCGCCACAATGGCGAACTACACCGCCGCTGACGTCAAGCGGCTCCGTGAGCTGACCGGCTCCGGCATGATGGCCTGCAAGAACGCGCTGGCCGACACCGACGGAGATTTCGACAAGGCGGTCGAGCAGCTGCGCATCAAGGGTGCCAAGGACGTGGGCAAGCGCGCCGAACGCACCACGGGCGAGGGCCTGGTCGTCGCCAAGGACGGCGTGCTCGTGGAGATCGACTGCGAGACCGACTTCGTGGCGAAGAACGAGGATTTCATCGCGCTCGCGGAGAAGATCGTCGCTGCGGCCGCGGCGGCGAAGCCGGCCGATGTCGAGGCGCTGAAGGCTCTCGACATCGAGGGCAAGACCGTCGACCAGCTGATCCAGGAGCAGTCCGCGAAGATCGGCGAGAAGCTCGAGGTCAGCAAGTACGCCTCGTTCGACGGCCCGGTCGCGGTCTACCTGCACAAGCGTGCCGCGGACCTGCCGCCGGCCGTGGGTGTGCTGGTCGAGTACACCGGTGACGGCGATGCAGCGGCCGAGGCCGCGCGCGGAGCCGCCATGCAGGTGGCGGCGCTCAAGGCGAAGTACACCACGCGCGACGAGGTGCCCGAGGACATCGTCGCGAACGAGCGTCGTATCGCCGAGGAGACCGCCAAGGCCGAGGGCAAGCCGGAGCAGGCTCTGCCCAAGATCGTCGAAGGCCGCGTCAACGGGTACTTCAAGGACGTCGTGCTGCTCGAGCAGCCGTCCGTGCAGGACTCCAAGAAGACCGTCAAGGCTCTTCTGGACGAGGCCGGTGCCACCGTGAAGCGCTTCGTGCGGTTCGAGGTCGGCGCCTCCAACTAGGCATCACCCCGTGGACCCCGTCGAACTCGTTCGGCGGGGTCCACCCATGTCGCCGTGCCCGATGAGGCAGGATGAAAGCCGCCGGTGGGGTCCGGGACGTACCCGTGCGAGTCGTGGCCACGCCGCAGCCGGTACGAATTTCGACACTGTCGGGTGCGCGCGGAACGCGCGGCCCGTCGAAGCGAGGAGAACGATGTCCGAAGCAGCCGACGATCGCCCCGGATTCACCCGGGTCCTGCTCAAGCTCGGTGGTGAGATGTTCGGTGACGGCAAGGTCGGACTCGACCCGGACGTGGTGACGAAGGTCGCCGAGCAGATCGCCGAGATCGCCCGCTCCGGCGTCCAGGTCGCCGTCGTCATCGGTGGCGGCAACTTCTTCCGCGGCGCGGAACTGCAGCAGCGCGGTCTCGACCGCGCTCGCTCCGATTACATGGGCATGCTCGGCACCGTCATGAACTCGCTCGCACTGCAGGACTTCCTCGAGAAGCAGGGCATCGACACCCGGGTACAGACGGCGATCACGATGGGACAGGTCGCCGAGCCCTACATCCCGCTGCGCGCCCGCCGTCACCTGGAGAAGGGACGGGTGGTGATCTTCGGTGCCGGTATGGGCATGCCGTACTTCTCCACCGACACCACGGCCGCTCAGCGTGCGCTCGAGATCGGTGCCGAGGTGGTGCTCATGGCCAAGGCGGTCGACGGGGTCTACTCCGCGGATCCGCGGCTGGATCCGGACGCGACCCTGTACACCCAGATCACGCATCGTGAGGTGATCGAGCAGGGACTCAAGGTCGCCGATGCCACCGCGTTCAGCCTCTGCATGGACAACGACATGCCGATCATGGTCTTCAACCTGTTGACCGAGGGCAATATCGCCCGGGCGGTCGCGGGTGAGAAGATCGGAACGCTCGTGCGATCGTGACGCCCGGCCGACGATCGCGACCACAGATCTTGCAGTGCCCGATGCCGACGACATGGAGGACCCAGCCGTGATTGATGAAGCGCTCTTCGAGGCCGAGGAGAAGATGGAGAAGGCTGTGTCGGTCGCGAAGGACGACCTCGGATCCATTCGGACCGGTCGCGCCAATCCCGGCATGTTCTCGCGGATCGCCATCGACTACTACGGTGCGATCACCCCGATCACCCAGCTCGCGAGCATCAACGTCCCGGAGGCTCGGCTCGTCGTCGTCAAGCCGTACGAGGCCTCGCAGCTCGGCGCGATCGAGACCGCCATCAGGAACTCGGATCTCGGCGTCAACCCCACCAACGACGGCAACATCATCCGCATCTCCGTTCCCCAGCTCACCGAGGAACGTCGCCGCGAGCTGGTCAAGCAGGCCAAGTCGAAGGGCGAGGACGCCAAGGTGTCGGTGCGGAGCGTGCGTCGCAAGGCGATGGAGGAACTCGGCCGCATCCAGAAGGACGGCGAGGCGGGCGAGGACGAGGTGGGTCGCGCGGAGAAGGAACTCGACAAGACGACGGCACGCTACGTCGGGCAGATCGAGGACCTGGTGAAGCACAAGGAAGCAGAGCTGCTGGAAGTCTGACGCACGCGCCCACACGATCGGATCGAGGACAGTTGACAGTGCCAGCACACGAGGTACCGGCGTCCGCGGCATCCCCGGAGCCGACTCCGGAGCAGCCGGCGGCGTCGAAGGCGGGCCGCAATCTCCCGGCTGCCATCGGCGTCGGGTCGGCTCTCGGGCTCGGGGTGATCCTGGTGCTCGTGTACGCGCCGATGGTGTGGGTGGGCGTCGTCGCCGCCGCCATCGCGATCGCCACGTGGGAGGTCACCAAACGTCTCGGCGAGGCGGGGATCGCGGTGCCGCGCATCCCGCTCCTGCTCGGTGGTCAGGCGATCATCTGGCTGGGCTGGCCGTACGGCGCCACCGGGGGCCTCGGTGCCTTCGCGGGTACGGCCCTCGTGTGCATGGTGTGGCGGCTCTTCGACCACGGGCTGGCGGCCACGCCGCGCAACTATCTGCGGGACACCGCGGTCACTCTCTTCGTCGCGGCGTGGATCCCGCTGCTGGCGTCGTTCGCGACCCTGATGGTGCAGCAGGAGGACGGCGCGGGGCGGGTGTTCGTGCTCATGATCGGCGTCGTCTGCTCCGACATCGGCGGGTACGTGGCCGGGGTGCTGTTCGGCAAGCATCCGATGGTTCCGCGGATCAGCCCGAAGAAGTCGTGGGAGGGCCTCGGTGGGTCCCTCGTCTTCGCGATCATCGGCAGTGTCCTCACCGTCACGTTGATCCTGGACGGAAACCCGTGGGTGGGTGTCCTGGTCGGCATCATGCTGGTCCTCACCGGAACGATCGGCGATCTGATCGAATCCCAGGTCAAGAGGGATCTGAAGATCAAGGACATGGGCACGCTGCTGCCGGGCCACGGCGGTCTCATGGACCGGCTGGACTCACTGCTGCCCTCGGCGTTCGCCACGTGGCTCGTCCTCACCGCGCTGTTGTGAGGCGGCGCTCGGCGGTCACCGGCGCGTCCGGAACGGCAATCCCGAGCCCCAACATCTGGCACTGGCCACAGGTGTACGAAGTCGAGAATCGGGCCCAGGACGTGGACGGTGCGGTCTTCGCCCATCTGCGGACCGCCGTGGACTGGACGGACGCGGACGTGGTCGACGTCGGATGCGGGGCGGGTTTCCACCTCCCGATGTTCGCCGCGGCCGCACGGTCGGTGACCGGGGTCGAGCCGCACCCACCCCTCGTGGCGGCAGCGCGCACGCGCACTGCGGTGCTCCCGCAGGTGCGGGTCCTCGAGGGCGGAGCCGAGAAGCTCCCCGTGGCGGATGCGAGCGTCGACCTCGTGCACGCCAGGACCGCGTACTTCTTCGGACCCGGCTGTGGGCCGGGAATCCTCGAGGCGATGCGCGTGCTGCGGCCCGGGGGACGCCTCGTCGTGGTGGATCTCGACGCCACCGCCCACCCCTACGGGGCCTGGATGCGGGCCGATCTGCCGCAATACGACCCGGCCGCGGTCGAGACCTTCTTCGATGCCCAGGGTTTCGCGATGACCCGGATCGACACCCGGTGGGAGTTCGGGGACCGGGCCGCGCTCCGAGCGGTGCTCGGCATCGAGTTCACCGCCCGGACCGCGACGCGGGCGTTCGAGGAAACCCGGGGCACCGCGCTGGAGGTCCGCTACCGGGTTCACGTCCGGGCCAAACCGGCGCCCGGGCTGCTCCTGCCCGGGAGCTAGCCGATACCGAACATCCGGGCGCGGGCACTGATCTTCTTCGCCTCGGCGAGCGCGGGACGGTCGCTGCCCTGCGTGATGTTGCGTCCGTCGTCGCCGAGCCGGGCAATGACCTCGTGGGCCCACAGCGTGTCCGCGACACTCGGGCTCAGTGCCTCGTTGACCGGTGGTGCCTGGGCGGAGTTCATGCACAACTTCCCGGTCATGCCCAGCGACACGGTCACCCGGGCGTCGCGGGCGACGTCCTCGCGGCCCGACGTGACGGTCGGTCCGTCGATGGGCCCGGGAAGCCGCGCCGCGCGGCTGGTGATCGTCAGCCGGGCCCGCGGGTAGGCCATCGCGAGCGGGGAGTCGTCCGTGCCGGTGTCCCGGCGGAAGTCCCCGGTGCCGAACGCGAGTCGGAACGTCGCGTCCGCGCGGGCGATCTCGGGTGCCGCCTCCAGGCCCATCGCGGATTCGACGAGGGCGATCACGCGGGCGGCCCCGGGAATGCGTCCCGTCGTCGCATCGACCTGCTGCCCGCTCTCGGTCTTGGCGAGTACGACACCTTCGAGGCCGATGGCCCCGGCCAGCGCGTCGAGGTCCTCGTGCCAGAAGCCGGTGGTCGCGTCGTTGATGCGGACCCACGCGCGACCGCCGGAGGACAGCCACTCGACGACATCGGACCGGGCCTTCGCCTTGCCCGCATCGGGAACCGCGTCCTCGAGGTCGAGGATCACCGCATCCGCCGGGCCGGAGACGGCGTCGTCGAACTGTTCGGGGGCGGCCGCAGACAGCAACAGCCACGACCGGGCATGCCGTGGATCGATCCGCGCGGTCGGCTCGGCAGCCGAAGGCTCGTGCGCCGACGGATCGTGTGCGGGACCCACCGGGCTACTTCCGCTTGATCGCTCGACGGATCTGCACGATCCGCACACCTCCGGCCAGGCCCATGATCAACGCGCCCGCGATGGCGGCGAGCAGTAGGGTGATCCCCAGCGGGACGCTGAAGTCCCACGCGAAGACTTTCAGCGTCACTCGGTCGAGGTTCTGCAGGATGAACACCAGCAGCAGGATCAGGACGAGAATCCCGATCACCAGCCCGGTCCAGGTGTAGGCGGCGCGAGTGTGCGTGATGCGGGTCCATTCGGACCTGCGAGAGGGCTCGGGGGTTCGCTCGCCCGCGGTCTCGGCTGCTCGATCCGGATGTTCGGTGGTGCCGGGGTCCGGCGGATCCGGAATGGAGGACGGGTCGTCCGGTGTTGTGGACATGAGTTGATCTTGACCCATCCGGTGCGTGTTTGCACCGACATCGCGTCGCGGGAATCGCGGTGTGCTCGGTCACTGTCGATCACGTGGAAGAATGGAATCCATTATGGCTGTGCCCGTACCCCTCGTTTTCACTGCGCCCAAGCGTGGCATGCCGCCGCGCCACCTCGCCGACCTCGATGCCGACGAGCGCCGGACGGCGGTGAAGGAGCTGGGTTTGCCGGCTTTTCGCGCCGATCAACTGGCGCGCCACTACTACGGCCGGTTCGAATCCGATGTCGACAAGATGACGGATCTGCCCGCCGCGGTCCGTGAACAGGTCGGGGCGGCTCTGTTCCCGACGTTACTCACCCCGGTCAAGCATCTGGCCTGCGACGGCGGGGACACCCGCAAGACACTCTGGAAGGCGAACGACGGCACCCTGCTCGAGAGTGTGCTGATGCGGTATCCCGACCGCGCGACCCTGTGCATCTCGAGTCAGGCAGGCTGCGGCATGGCCTGCCCGTTCTGTGCCACCGGACAGGGCGGACTGGACCGCAACCTGTCGACCGCCGAGATCGTCGACCAGGTTCGTTCGGCGGCAGCGGACCTGCGTGACGGCGCGGTGGAGGGCGGTGCCGGCCGGTTGTCGAACGTCGTGTTCATGGGCATGGGGGAGCCCCTCGCCAACTACAAGCGGGTGGTGGCGGCGGTGCGCCGGATCACCTCGCCCGCCCCGGAAGGGCTCGGGCTGTCCCAGCGCTCGGTGACGGTGTCGACGGTCGGGCTCGCGCCGGCAATCCGTAAGCTCGCCGACGAGGGGCTCAGCGTCACCCTGGCGGTCTCGCTGCACACTCCGGACGACGAGCTGCGCGACACACTGGTTCCGGTGAACAACCGCTGGTCGGTGGCCGAAGTGCTGGACGCGGCGCGCTACTACGCCGACAAGACCGGCCGGCGCGTGTCCATCGAGTACGCCCTCATCCGCGAGATCAACGACCAGCCGTGGCGCGCGGACATGCTGGGCAAGAAGCTGCGCAAGGCGCTCGGTCCGCTCGTGCACGTGAACCTCATCCCGCTCAATCCCACGCCGGGAAGCAAATGGGATGCCAGCCCCAAGGATGTGGAGCGCGAGTTCGTGCGCCGCGTCCTGGCTCAGGGCGTCTCCTGCACCGTCCGGGACACCCGTGGGCAGGAGATCGCCGCGGCGTGCGGTCAGCTGGCCGCCGAGAACTGAGGGCGCGAGGCGCAACGACGCTCGAATGCGAAATCCCCCGATCCGCTGTCGCGAATCGGGGGATTTCGTGGATCAGGTTGCTACCGCGGCTTGCGACGCACGATCAGGTCGCGGACGAGCGCGATGATCATCAGGGCAGCGAAGCCGATGAGCCACAGGTCCTCGACCTTGCCCTCGTGGTTGCCGATGATCATCAGCAGCAGGAATCCGGCGAAGAACCAGCCCAGGAAGCGGAAGAACCGGGGAGCCTCACCGCTCCAGCCCCAGGCTGCGGACGGGACGTCGGCGGTATCGACTTTCCCCGCCACGACGGGGTCGCTGGACGAGGGCTCCAACTGGGTACCGGCCACGATCGGTCCTCCTGCTCGTACGAATTGCGCGTTCTTGCTCGATATCGTGACATACGACCCTCTGTCGTACCCACCGGGGTAGGCCCCGCGCGTCGCCGAAGGAGCAGGCCGTGAAGATTCTCGTGACCGGAGCCACTGGAAGTGTCGGACGACTGGTCGTCGACCGGCTACTCGACGCCGGAGCGGAGGACGTCCGCGCGCTCACGAACGATCGTCGGCGGGCGGCCCTTCCCGCCGGGGTGGAGGTCGTCGACGGCTATCTCCGCCGTCCGGAGAGTCTGCCGCCCGCCTTCGCAGGCGTCGACCGGATGTACCTGGCGCCGGCGCCGGAGACGGCAGCCGAGACGATGCGGATCGCACGTGCCGCGGGCATCCGGCACGTCGTCGACCTCTCCGGGGAACACGAGTCGTGGTGGGGGGACGTCACCCGGGCGGTGGAGCAGTCCGGAATCGCCTGGACCCACCTCTGGGCCGGGGAGTTCCTGGAGAACGATCTCGTCTGGGCCGAGCAGATCCGCCGCACGGGCCGGGTGCGAGACCCGTTCCCGGACGTGGTGAGCGCGCCGATCGCGATGGACGACATCGCGCGCGTCGCGGCCGCGTGCCTCCTCGGGGACGGACACGAGGGAAGGACCTACGAGCTGACCGGGCCCCGGGCGCTGTCGCGCGCGGAGCGTCTTCACGCGGTCGGAGTCGCGATCGGAGTCGCGATCGACGTCGTGCCGGAGTCACTGGACGAGGCCGTGGCGAGGCTGGAACCGACGATGGGCGACTCCGCACGCTGGTATGTCGAGGAGGCGATCGGCTCGCTGCGGGACGCACCGCAGGCCGCGACCGGAACGGTGGCCGAGGTGACGGGCGCTCCGGCGACCGATGTCGTGGAGTGGGCCGCCGCCCACTCGGCGGAGTTCCTCGCCGACAACACGGAGTCGGACTGAGGCCGTCGCCGAGTGTGCCGCACCGAGCCTGTCAGCGTTCTCTCAGGTGACGTCAGGGACAATGGGCGCGTGGACGAGACGAACCCGACGCGCGTACTGCTGCTCGGCAGCACCGGATCGATCGGTACCCAGGCACTCGAGGTGATCGCGGACAACCCCGACAGGTTCACCGTGGTCGGCCTGGCAGCGGGCGGGGGCAACGTCGAACTGCTCGAACAGCAGATCACCCGTACCGGTGTCACCGAGGTCGCTGTCGCCGACCCGCTGGCCGCGGACCGACTCGATCGTCCCGGAGTGCGCAGTGGTCCCGAGGCCGTCACCGAGCTGGTGCGCGAGGTCGAGGCGGACGTGGTGCTCAACGCGCTCGTCGGCTCGCTCGGCCTGGCACCGACCCTCGCCGCACTCGAATCCGGGGCGCGCCTCGCGCTCGCGAACAAGGAGTCCCTGGTCGCGGGGGGATCACTGGTGACGGCGGCCGCCGCGCCCGGCCAGATCGTTCCGGTGGACTCCGAACACTCCGCGCTCGCCCAGTGCCTGCGCGGTGGTGCGGCGGACGAGGTGGAGCGCCTCGTCCTCACCGCCTCCGGCGGACCCTTCCGGGGCTGGTCGGCGGAGGACCTGGAATCGGTCGGCCCGGCCGAGGCCAAGGCTCATCCCACCTGGTCGATGGGGCCGATGAACACCCTGAACTCGGCGACGCTCGTCAACAAGGGGCTCGAACTCATCGAGACGCACCTGTTGTTCGGCATCGACTACGACCGCATCGACGTCACGGTGCATCCCCAGTCGATCGTGCACTCGATGGTCACCTTCGTCGACGGTTCGACGCTGGCCCAGGCGAGCCCGCCGGACATGAAGCTGCCGATCGCGCTGGCCCTCGGATGGCCGCACCGGATTCCGGGCGCAGCGCCCGCATGCGATTTCGCCACGGCGTCCACCTGGGAGTTCGAGCCTCTCGACGACGAGGTGTTCCCCGCCGTCGCGCTCGCTCGCGCGGCGGGCGCGAGTGGTGGGTGTCTCACGGCCGTGTACAACGCCGCCAACGAGGTCGCCGCCGAGGCCTTCCTCGACGGACAGATCAGGTTCCCCTCCATCGTGCGCACCGTCGCCGCCGTGCTCGGCGGTGCGGACGAGTGGTCCGCACCGCCCGCTACCGTGGAGGACGTCCTGGCCGCCGACGGCTGGGCTCGGACGCGGGCGAGTGAGCTCGTGAAGCAGGAAGGCCGGTAGAGACGTTGCTGTTCGCGTTGGGCGTGTTTCTGTTCGCCCTCGGTATCGCGATCTCCATCGCGCTCCACGAGGCGGGGCACATGTGGACCGCCCAGAAGCTGGGTATGAAGGTCCGCCGCTACTACATCGGATTCGGGCCCCGGATCTTCTCGTTCCGGCGAGGGGAGACCGAGTACGGGCTCAAGGCCATTCCGGCGGGCGGATTCTGCGACATCGCGGGGATGACGGCCCTCGACGAACTCGCTCCCGACGAGGTCGACCGGGCGATGTACAAGCAGAAGACGTGGAAGCGTCTCGTCGTCATGTCCGGTGGCATCGCGATGAACTTCCTCCTCGGCATGGTGCTGCTCTACGGCCTCGCCGTGAGCTGGGGGCTGCCGGACCTGCACCCGAAGGCGACGGTCGAGCGGGTCACCTGCGTGGCACCGACACAGGCCGGCGAGGCGGGCGACTTCGAGTTGTCCGAGTGCACCGGAGTGGGTCCGGCGGGTGAGGCCGGCATCCAGCCCGGCGACGTCGTCACCGCCGTCGACGGCGTGGAGATCGAGGGCGGTTTCGGCGGGCTCGTCGAGGCCACCCGCTCGGCCACGGGGACGGTCGACTTCACGGTCGAACGGGGCGATCAGACCCTCACGCTCCCCGTACGGGTCGAACAGGTTCAGCGGTACGTGCAGAACCCCGATACCGGAGAGATCTCGTCGCAGACCGTCGGGGCGATCGGCGTCGGCGCGGCACCGATCGGTCCGCAGCAGTACAACGCGCTCACCGCGGTGCCGGGAACTCTCGTGTTCACCGGTGAACTCGGCGTCCTCACGGTGCAGGCGCTGTTCGACCTTCCCAGCAAGGTGTCCGATCTGTGGACCGCGGTCACCGGCGGGGAGCGCGACATCGAGACGCCGGTCAGCGTCGTCGGCGCGTCCGTGATCGGCGGGCAGATGGCCGAACGCGGTATCTGGCAGTCGTTCGTGCTGCTCCTGGCGCAGCTCAACTTCTTCCTCGGCGTGTTCAACCTGCTGCCGCTGCTCCCGCTCGACGGCGGCCACATGGCGGTCGCGATCTACGAGAAGGTCCGAAACTGGATCCGGGGGCTGCGCGGTCTGCCCGCGGGCGCACCGGCGAACTACATGAAACTGCTCCCACTCACCTATGTGGCGATCGTCATCGGTGGTGCGTTCATGCTGCTCACCCTCACCGCCGACATCGTCAATCCGATTCAGCTGTTCTGAGCCCGGTAAACTCGGGCACTGAGCAACGAAAGAAGGCAGATCACGTGAGTACCCCCGTCGGACTGGGTATGCCCGCCGGCCCCGCTGCGGTGCTGGCCCCGCGCCGTCAGACCCGTCAACTGCAGGTCGGGTCGGTCGGTGTCGGCAGCGACCATCCGGTGTCGGTGCAGTCGATGTGCACCACCAAGACCCACGACGTCAATGCCACGCTCCAGCAGATCGCCGAACTCACCGCCTCCGGGTGCGACCTCGTCCGGGTAGCGTGCCCGCGTCAGGAGGACGCCGACGCGCTGGCGACCATCGCGCGCAAGAGCCAGATCCCGGTGATCGCCGACATCCACTTCCAGCCCCGCTACATCTTCGCCGCCATCGATGCCGGCTGCGCGGCGGTGCGGGTGAACCCCGGCAACATCAAGGAGTTCGACGGCCGGGTCAAGGAGGTGGCCAAGGCCGCCGGTGACGCCGGCATCCCCATCCGGATCGGCGTCAACGCCGGGTCTCTGGACCCACGGCTGATGGTCAAGTACGGCAAGGCCACCCCGGAAGCGCTCGTGGAGTCCGCGCTGTGGGAGGCGGGCCTGTTCGAGGAGCACGGCTTCGGCGACATCAAGATCTCGGTCAAGCACAACGATCCGGTCGTCATGGTCGAGGCGTACCGCCAGCTCGCCGCGCAGTGCGATTATCCGTTGCACCTCGGCGTCACCGAGGCCGGACCGGCGTTCCAGGGCACGATCAAGTCGGCAGTCGCCTTCGGTGCACTGCTGTCCGAGGGTATCGGCGACACCATCCGGGTGTCGCTGTCGGCACCGCCCGCCGAGGAGATCAAGGTCGGCACGCAGATCCTGCAGTCGTTGAACCTGCGCCCGCGCAAGCTCGAGATCGTGTCCTGCCCGTCGTGTGGTCGCGCGCAGGTGGATGTCTACACCCTCGCCGACGAGGTCACCGCGGGGCTCGAAGGCATGGAGATCCCGCTGCGAGTCGCGGTCATGGGCTGCGTCGTGAACGGCCCCGGCGAGGCCCGCGAAGCGGACCTGGGTGTCGCCTCCGGCAACGGCAAGGGCCAGATCTTCGTGAAGGGGAAGGTCATCAAGACCGTCCCCGAGGCACAGATCGTGGAGACCCTCATCGAAGAAGCCATGCGGATCGCCGAGGAGATGGACGGCGAAGGCTCCGAGGGTGCTCCCGTGGTCACGGTCAGCTGACCGCGCTCCTTCCGAATCCGGGTGCGTCGCGCCGTTCTCGGCGCGCCGGGCCGGGCGGTGGGAACGGCCCGGGCCGGGCGGTGGGAAACGGCCCGGGCCGGGCGGTGGGAAACGGCTCTGTCGGACACCACTCCGAGCGGGTACGCTCTGGCCAAAGGGGCCCGGTTCGGGACAGGTTCGTGGCACTGTGGACGCAGAAAACGCCACCAGCTGACAGGTTGGGTAGATGCTCAAGCTTCTCGGTGCACGACAGTTGGGCAGCAAGGACGTGTCCGACGTTCTCCGGGTCCTCGACGCCGACCCCGTGGCGGCATGCATGGTCGCCGCGCGCGTGGAGGATTCCGGACTCGATCCCCGGATGCTCCACGGCGAACTGTGGAGTCGCGGCGGACCGCTCGAATCGCTCGTGTTCTCCGGCGCCAACCTCGTTCCGCTCCGCGGCACGGTCGACGACCTGCGGGCCTTCGCCGATCGCGCCTGTCGCGGCCCCCGGATGTGCTCGTCGCTGGTCGGCCGCGCCGAGCTGACCCTCCCGCTGTGGGAGATGCTGTCGCTGGACTGGGGCCCGGCCCGCGAGGTGCGCTCCGAGCAGCCGCTGCTCGCGCTCACGGGCTCGCCGCGGTGTCGGCCGGACCGGTCGGTGCGCAAGGTGCGGATGAGCGAACTCGAAGCCTACTTTCCCGCCGCCGTCTCGATGTTCCTCGAGGAAGTCGGTGTGGACCCGCGCATGCACGACGGGGGGCGTGCGTACCGTCGCCGCGTCGCGGGCCTGATCTCGGCGGGCCGGGCCTGGGCCCGGTTCGAGGACGGTGAGGTCGTTTTCAAGGCCGAGGTCGGTTCGATGTCGTCGAAGGTCGGACAGATCCAGGGCGTGTGGGTCGACCCCGCGTACCGGGGGCACGGGTACGGCGCGGCGGGCACCGCCACGGTCGCCGAGGCCGTGACGGCCGCCGGGCGTACCGCGAGCCTCTACGTCAACGACTACAACCAGGCGGCGCGAGGCGCGTACGCGCGGGTGGGATTCGAGCAGGTCGCGACGTTCGCGACGATTCTGCTCGACTGACCGCACCTGTCCGTCCGGTACCGGCCCGGCTTCCACGGGACCGGCGGGTGGCCGTCCTAGTATTGCGCCGATGAGGATTCGCGGGCGGGTGGGACACAGGTGCCGAGCACTGGCGACGATGCTGTGTGCCGTCTTGGCCGCGCTCACCGTTCTCGCCGGATGCACGCCGCGCCCGGCCGGTCCGGAACCCGCGGCGCAGCAGTTCCTCACCGCATTCGCCGCGCGGGAGATCGATGCCGCGGCGCGACTCTCGGACCGGCCCGATGCCGCGGCCGCTGCTCTCGAGTCCGCCTGGCAGTCGCTGCAGGCGGAGTCGCTGACCGCGACCACCGGGGACGTGCGGATCGACGGTGACACCGCGCGGGTCGAGTACACGTACGAATGGCATCTTCCGAAGGAACGGGTGTGGACCTATTCGGGTGAACTCCAGATGGGCCGACGCGACGGCGAGTGGATGGTCCGGTGGAGCTCGACGGACATCCATCCCCGGCTCGGCGACCGGCAGACGATGTCACTGCGGTCCACGCCCGCCGAGCGCGCCCGGGTGAACGAGCACGCCGGGTCCGATGTGCTGGTGCCCGGGATCGTCTACCGGGTGCGGTTCGACGCCCGCTCCGCCGACAACGTCCGGCGCAGCGCCGAGTCCCTCGTCGCCGCCCTGCGCGAGTTCGACGGCTCGCTCACCGCACAGTCGATCGCCGAATCCGCGACCGGCATCGACGGTGACTATCTCGTCACCCGACTGCGCGAGGACGACTACGAACGCGTCGCGTCGACACTCGGATCGATCCCCGGCGTCTCGATCTCCGACGAAGCGGACCTGGTGGCCACGGACCGGACGTTCGCCCCGGACCTGGTGGCGCAGATCAAGAAGACCGTGATCGACGAGGTGGACGGCAAGGCGGGCTGGAGCGTCGTCACGGTCAACCAGAACGGCGTCGACATCGACGTGCTGACCGAGACTGCAGCACAGCCGGTTCCGTCCTTCTCGATCAGTCTGGACCGGCCGATCCAGGTGGCTGCGCAGGCGGCCGTCGACGCTCGTGACGATCAGGCGATGATGGTCGTGATCGCGCCGTCGACCGGAGACATCCTCGCCGTTGCGCAGAACGAGGCGGCGGACCGGGACGGGCCGGTCGCATCGACCGGACTGTACCCGCCCGGGTCGACGTTCAAGATGATCACGGCGGGAGCGGCGATCTCCGGCGGACTCGCGACGCCCGAGACGATGGTGCCCTGCCCGGGCAGCATCACCATCGGCGAGCGCAGCATCCCCAACTACAACGGTTTCGCGCTGGGCACGGTGTCGATGGCGACCGCGTTCGCGCGCTCGTGCAACACGTCGTTCGCCAAGCTCGCCAGTGAGATGGACGACGATGCACTGACCGTCGCGGCGGCCCAGTTCGGGATCGGCCCCGACTACGAGGTGGTCGGTCTGCCCACGGATTCCGGCTCGGTGCCCCCCGCATCGGACCTGGTGCAGCGTACCGAGGACGGATTCGGTCAGGGCAGGGTGCTGGTGAGCCCGTTCGGCATGGCCCTCGCCGCCGCGACAGTCGCTCACGGCGAGACCCCCGTTCCGCGACTGCTGATCGGACGTGAGACGGAGATCGACGGTGACGATCCGGCGATCAGCCCGGAGATGGTCGACGGGCTCCGTTCGATGATGCGGTTGGTCATCACCAGCGGCACCGCGGACCGGATCGCCGATCAGGGCGACGTCTACGGCAAGACCGGTGAGGCCGAGGTCGACGGCGGGTCGCACGCCTGGTTCGTCGGCTATCGCGGCGATCTGGCCTTCGCCACGCTCGTGGTGCGGGGCGGGAGCTCGGACAATGCCGTCGCGGTGACGCGCGACATGTTCGCGGCCCTGCCGGAGGGCTACTGACCGACGCCGGGGTCAGGGCAGCAGGCCGAGACGGCGCGCAGCCACGACGGCCTCGTGCCGGGTGGACGCGTCGAGTTTGCGCATCGCCGTGCGCAGGTAGCTCTTGACGGTCTCGGGACCGAGTGAGAGCCGCTGGGCGACTTCGCTGTTCGTGCAGCCGAGCGCGACGTGGGACAGCACGTCCAACTCGCGGGGCGACATGGGCGGGGCCTCGTCGAGCGGTGCCGGTCCGGCCCCGCGGACCACGTCGGCCAGGCGCCTCGAGAGCGCCCGCAGGGTGTCGCGGAGCGCGGTGTCGGACACCCGGTCGGCGACGGACCGGAGTTCGGCATGGATGTCGCGGACTTCCTCGAGGCTCATGCCTTCGGCCGAGCTCGGCGTGAGCGACCCCAGCATGATCAGGCGTCGATCGACCTCGTCGCGCACCTCGATCTCGGCGGCGAGACGCCGGCAGGCGGCGAGCATCGCGTCGCCGGCACGGTCTCCGACCGGACCGGTGCGGCGCAGAGCCGCGTACAGCACCGCGCGGGGCGTGCCCTGCACGACGACGGGCACGGCGAGCACCGAACGCAGTCCCTCGCCGAGGACGGGGCCGTCGTACTGGTGGGTGATCGACGCGGACCGCCCGTAGTCGGGTACCGCGGCGGGTGCGAGGGACTCGACGACGCATCCGCCCAGCCCGGTCCGGGGTGGCACGAGCAGTCCGCGGAGGCCGTTCGTGCGGGTGCCGGCGAACTCGGTCAGTTGCAGCGCGCCGTCGGCGACCGATCCGCCGAACACGACCGGCGCCACCTGAGCAGCGGCGATGCGGCGGATCTCGCCGCGGAGAGCGTCGGCGTCGCGGGGTCTCAGCAGCGGTGTCGAGTGGCCGGCCACCTGGATCACCCCTTTCCGGGGGTAGCGGTGAAGTGTCTGTGAGCCAGAGCATAGCGGTGACTTCGGTAACAGAAAGAGGAGTGGCGAATGGTCACCGATGCAGGTACCCGCGTCCGCGAGCTGTTGGACGAGTACGACACCCCGGACGCGTGCGCGGCCGAGTTGCTCTGCGACCGTCATCCGGCAGACGCCGTGGCATTCACGGTGGTGGAGGACGATCTGTCGTCCACCGACCTCACGTTCGGGGAGCTGCGCGAGCGGTCCGCCCGATTCGCTGCCGCGCTCGCTGCGCTGTCGGTCGAACCGGGGGATCGGGTCGCGACCCTGATGGGCAAGTCCGCGGATCTGGTCGTGGCTCTGCTGGGAATCTGGCGGCGGGGCGCGGTGCACGTCCCGCTGTTCACCGCCTTCGCCCCGCCCGCGATCTCGTTCCGGCTCGAGGCGAGCGCCACCAAGGTCGTCGTCGTCGACGCCGATCAGCGGCACAAGCTCGCCCCCGGTGACGACATGCCGGCGCGGCGGCCGTGGCAGGTCCTGGTCGCCGGCGCGCTCGCCGACGACGCTCTCTCGTTCGAGGGACTGCTCGCCTCCCACCGCGCCGACGACCCACGCGCCGCCGCCGTCCGCACCGGCGGCTCCGCTCCGCTGGTCCAGTTGTTCACCAGCGGCACCACGGGCACCCCCAAGGGAGTGCCGGTGCCGGTCGGTGCACTCGCCTCGTTCCACGCCTATCTGGAGTTCGGCCTGGACGTGCGGCCCGACGACGTGTTCTGGAACGCCGCGGACCCCGGGTGGGCGTACGGGCTCTACTACGCGATTCTCGGACCGCTGGCCGCGGGCCGACGAAGCATCCTGCTGCATGCCGGATTCTCGGCAGCGACGACGTGGACGGTGATCGAACGGCTCGGCGTCACCAACTTCGCGGCCGCTCCCACCGTCTATCGCTCCCTGGCTGCCGATCCGGCGGGAGTCCCTGCCTCGATCCGGCTGCGTCGGGCATCGTCGGCGGGGGAGCCGCTCACTCCCGACGTCGTCGCGTGGTCGAGGGCGAACCTCGGCGTGGAGGTCCGTGATCACTACGGTCAGACCGAGCACGGGATGTTCGTCGCGAACGGATGGGCCGACGGTCTGCGTGAGGAGGTGCGTGCCGGGTCGATGGGCAGGCCGCTTCCCGGGTGGGCCTGCACCGTCCTCGCGGAGGACTCCGACGAGCCTGCCCCGGTGGGCACCCCGGGACGGGTCGCCATCGACACCCGCCGCAGCCCGTTGCTGTGGTTCTCCGGGTACGTCGACGCCCCGGAGAAGACGGCGAGCCGGTACACGGCCGACGGCCGGTACTACCTCACCGGCGATGCCGGCTCCGTCGACGCGGACGGGCACTACTACTTCTCCGCCCGTGACGACGACGTGATCATCATGGCCGGCTACCGGATCGGGCCCTTCGACATCGAGAGCGTGCTGGTGATGCACGAGGCGATCGTGGAGGCCGCCGTGGTCGGACGCCCCGACGACCTGCGCGGCGAGGTCCTCGAGGCATTCGTCGTGCTACGTGAGGGTGTGCACGGCACCGACGAACTCGAGGCGGAACTCCAGCAGCTGGTGAAGAAGAAGTACGCCGCGCACGCCTACCCGCGCACCGTGCACTTCGTGCCGTCCCTGCCGAAGACGCCGAGCGGCAAGGTGCAGAGGTTCGTCCTCCGGTCGCGCTGACCTGGCAGGCTATCGCATAGTCTGGGGTCATGGCTGTGCGTACCGCTCTGACCCCCGGCACCCTTTCTCCGGTCCGTTCGGTGCCTTCGAGTATCGAGGCACCCGAATACGCGTGGAAGCCCACCGCGCAGGAGGGCAACGAACCGTGGGTGCAGACCCCGGAGACCATCGCCGCGATGCGGGTCGCGAGCCGCATCGCGGCGCAGGCGCTCGCCGAGGCGGGCAAGGCGGTGGCTCCCGGGGTCACCACCGACGAACTCGACCGGATCGCCCACGAGTACATGATCGATCACGGTGCCTATCCGTCGACGCTGGGCTACAAGGGCTTCCGGAAGTCCTGCTGCACCTCGCTCAACGAGGTGATCTGCCACGGCATCCCGGATTCGACGGTCATCCAGGACGGCGACATCGTGAACATCGACGTCACCGCCTACATCGGCGGGGTCCACGGCGACACCAATGCCACGTTCCTGGCCGGAGACGTGTCGGAGGAGGCACGTCTGCTGGTCGAGCGCACTCGTGAGGCCACCATGCGGGCGATCAAGGCCGTCCGTCCGGGCCGTGCCCTCAACGTGATCGGCCGGGTGATCGAGTCGTATGCCAACCGCTTCGAGTACGGGGTGGTGCGCGATTTCACCGGCCACGGGATCGGGACGACGTTCCACAACGGACTGGTCATCCTGCACTACGACGAGCCGAACGTCGAGACGATCATCGAACCGGGCATGGTGTTCACGATCGAGCCGATGATCGACCTGGGTACCGCGGACTACGAGATCTGGGACGACGGCTGGACGGTGGTGACCAAGGACCGCAAGTGGAGTGCCCAGTTCGAGCACACCATCGTGGTGACCGACACCGGCGCCGAGATCCTCACGTTGCCTTGACCGGATCCCGGCAGGGCGGCGCACTGCTCGTTGCCGGCGCGACCTCCGACGCCGGCAAGAGCGTCGTCGTGGCGGGACTGTGCCGGCTTCTCGCTCGCCGGGGAGTCCGGGTGGCGCCGTTCAAGGCGCAGAACATGTCCAACAACTCGGTGGTCACGGTGGACGGCGGCGAGATCGGCCGGGCCCAGGCGCTGCAGGCCCGTGCATGTGGCCTCGAGCCCAGTGTGCGGTTCAACCCGGTGCTGCTCAAGCCCGGCAGTGACCGGCGATCCCAGTTGGTGGTGCGGGGGCGGGCGGTGACCACGGTGGGTGCGCGTGACTACATCGATCACCGGGACGGGCTGCGGGCCGTCGTCGCCGAGGAGCTCGCCTCCCTGCGCGCCGATTTCGATGCGGTGATCTGCGAGGGTGCCGGCTCGCCCGCCGAGATCAACCTGCGCCGCACGGATCTGGCGAACATGGGCCTGGCTCGCGCCGCGGACCTACCGGTGGTAGTGGTCGGAGACATCGACCGCGGGGGAGTGCTGGCGCATCTGTTCGGAACGCTCGCGGTTCTCGCACCCGAGGATCAGCGCCTGATCGCCGGGTTCGTGGTCAACAAGTTCCGTGGCGATCTCTCGTTGTTGCAGCCCGGGCTCGAACAGCTCGCGACCCTCACGGGCCGACCGACACTCGGCGTGCTGCCCTACACGGACGAATTGTGGCTCGACGCCGAGGACTCGCTGGGAGTAGTCGCCGACACCCAGGTGGGACGCCCGGGACCTCCGGTGGGAGAGCAGTGGTTGCGGGTCGCGGCGGTGCGTCTGCCCCGGATCTCGAACTCCACCGATGTCGAGGCCCTCGCGTGTGAGCCGGGTGTGGCGGTGCGTTGGGTGGACGACGCGTCCCGGCTCGAGGACGTCGACCTGATCGTGCTGCCGGGTACGAAGGCGACCGTGGACGATCTGGAGTGGCTGCGGCGCACCGGGATCGGGGAGGCCGTGGTCGCCCACGCCCGTCGGGACAAGGCGGTCCTGGGCATCTGCGGCGGATACCAGATGCTGGGGACGATCCTCGACGACTCCGTCGAATCGGGGCGGGGACGGGTGCGCGGCCTCGGGCTCCTCGACCTCGAGATCGAGTACGCCGAGTCGAAGACACTCGCCCGGGTGACGGGAGATGCGTACGGAATCCCGGTGTCGGGCTACGAGATCCACCACGGTCAGGTCCGGCACTCCGGCGATGCGCCACTGGTACAGACCGCGGGCGGAGTGCAGGAGGGAAGCGTCCGCGGGGCCGTGTACGGCACGCACTGGCACGGGTTGCTCGAGAACGACAGCTTCCGCCGGATCCTGCTCGAGGACGTCGCGGAACACTCTCGCCGGGCGGGGTTCGTTCCCGCCGGCGACACCGATGTCGCGGCGGTGCGCGCCGCGCAGTTGGATCTGCTCGCCGACCTGATCGAGCAGCACCTGGACGTCGATGCCGTCCTGGCGCTACTCGATCAGGGTGTTCCACGGGGGCTTCCCGTGGTCACGTCGGAGCTGCGCTCCGGGTGCTAGCGGCGCTGCGCTCCGGGTGCTAGGGGGTCGCGCGCCGGATGACCACCCACGCGCCCGCCAGACAGGCCGCGGCGAGTGCGGAGGGCAGTGCCACCATCGGCACCGCGCGCGAGCTGTCGGCGAACCAGCTGCCGACGGCCGGCCACCATTCCATCCAGGTCACCAGGACCGCCGCCGCACCACCGAGGACGAGCACGGCGGCACCGACCGAGTAGAGCCCGGTGACGCGCCAGCGTTGCTGGATGGCGCCGACGAGCAGGCCGATCCCTGCGACCAGCGCCATGATCGCCAGATAGGTTGCCAGCTGGATGATCTGGCTGTCGGTGAAGACTCCGGGAATGCCGAACATGAGGAGGTCGACGCCCCAGCCGCCCGTGGCGTCCTCGACCAGCGACAGGACCCAGAGGAGCCCGCCGAAGCCGATCACCTGGACGAGGGAGACGAGCAGGGTCGCGGAGAAATAGTCGCGCCGGGTGACACTCATTCCGAGCGCGAACGGGAACGTCTGGGTCATCGCACTGAGGTAGAAGGCGAGGCACACGCCCAGTAGCGCCGACACGCTGCCCGTGAAATTGCTCGTCTGGCCGGTGTCGATGATGGCGAAGATCGCCCACGGAATGGCGAAGGCGACGGCAAGGATTCCCAGCGGCCACGCGAGCAGCAGCGGCCACGCCACCGTGTGGATGCGTGAGACGGATACGGCTCGGCTGATCATCGGGGGTCCTTTCCCTGAAGGCTGGTGGTTTCGACGATGAGTTGCTGCAGTGAGACCGGCTCGATCGTCAGCCCGAGGGCCTTCGCGTGCGCGACGTCCTCGGTGTGATCGGTCGTCCGCATCAGCACTCTGGTGTGGCTGCCGATGGACTCGCGCCGAAGTTCCGGTCGGGCACCGACGAAGGAGTCGACGTCCTCGACCGACCCGGACACCGTCACCGCGGATTCGCGCATCTCCTCCGCGTCCGCGTCGGCGACGATCCGGCCGCGGTCGATGAGCACGACGTGCTCGAGGAGGTCGGCGACCTCGTCGATGAGGTGGGTGGACAGCACCACGGTGCGGGGGTGCTCGGCGTAGTCGGCGAGCAGACGATCGTAGAACAACTGGCGCGCAACGGCATCGAGTCCCAGATACGGCTCGTCGAAGAACGTCAGTGGCGCGCGGGAGGCGAGTCCGAGAATCACGCCCAGCGCCGAGGTCATGCCGCGGGAGAGCTTCTTGACCTTACGATCCGTCGGAAGGTCGAAGTCGCGCAACAACTCCTGCGCGAATTGCTCGTCCCAGTCGCGGAGCAGGTGCCGGGCCGCTGCGAGGACGTGTGCGACCTTGTAGTCGGTCGGATACGCCTGGCTCTCCTTGATGAAGGACACACCCCGCAGGACCTCGGTGTTCTCGTGCGGGGTTCTCCCGAACACGTGGACTTCACCCGAGGTCTGGAACGCCTGGCCCGTCATGATCTGCATCAGGGTGGTCTTGCCCGCGCCGTTGCGGCCGAGCAGGCCGTAGATCTTGTTCTCCCGCAGGTCGAGCGTGACATCGTCGAGTGCCGTGACCGACCCGAACTTCTTGGTCAGCCCGCGCGTCGACGCGACGATCTCGGTGTCGAGGCGAGTCGGGTCGATGGTTGCGGCGCTCATCGCGCCCCCTCTCGTTGGTCGAGCATGGATTTGAGTTCGTCGATTCCCAGGCCCAGCTTGTCTGCCTCGGCGACGAGTGGATCGATGTACTGGCGGGCGAAGCGCTCTCTGCGACGGAACCTCAATGCGTCGCGTGCACCAGACGTCACGAACATGCCGATTCCCCGCTTCTTGTAGAGGATCCCGTCGGCAGCCAGTTGGTTCAGGCCTTTCGCGGCCGTGGCCGGGTTGATCCGGTGGAACGCCGCCAACTCGTTCGACGAGGGAGCCTGGGCCTCCTCGGGCAGTGAGCCGTCGATGATCGAGTTCTCGATCATCTCCGCGATCTGCAGGAACAGCGGCTTGCCGTCCTCGATCACGCTCTCACCCTCCCTGGTTGGGTGGTTCATTACTCATGTAACTAACCATAGAGCCGAGCGGGAGGCGGCGCAAGCCGAGTCCCGTCGCGTATTTTCGACGCATGGAGATCACCCAGATCGCAGTCGGCGATTCGACCTGCCCGGTACGCCTGGACGGGCCGGACAGCCGGCACGTCGTGCTGCTGCTGCCGTCCGCCGGCGACGACCCCGGGGTGTTCGACGCGGTGTGCGAACGACTGCACAGTTCCGATCTGCGCACGGTGGTTCCGGAGTCGGTGACGGGGCTGAGTGAGGAGTCGGTGCTCGCTCTCCTCGATGAGTTGAAAGTCGCCTGGGTCAACCTCGTCGGCACTGGTGAGGGCGCCGATCTCGCGTGGCTGCTCGCGGCCCGCCGGTTCGGTCGGTTCGCGAGCCTGGTGGTCGCGGACCGGCCGCATCCCGCTGTACCGGGGGCGGACGGGGTGGCCCGGGTGCCCGATTGTCCCGCCGTGGAGGTTCCGACCACCGTGGTCTTCGGCCGTGCTGCCGACGACGACGGCGGCACCGCCCGCCGCGTCTACTCGGACTATCGCGCCGTGCACCTGGACGACGTCGCCGACATCCCCCGTGACGCGGCCGCCGAGTTCGCTACCGAGATCGTCCTGCGCACCAGCCCCTGGTGATTCTCCTCACCTGATCCCGCTACCGTGCCGACAGCGGGGAGGGGCTCAGAGGTCGAGGCCGAGCAGTGCGTTCTCGACCACCTCGGTCAGTGCCGGATGGATCCAGTACTGGCCGGTGGCCATCGTGCGCGCGTCCAGACCGAACGACATCGCCTGGACGAGAGGCTGGATCACCGTCGATGCCTGGGCACCCAGAACGTGGGCGCCCAGAAGGCGGCCGGTGCCGCGCTCGGCGATCACCTTGCAGAACCCCTCGGTGTCCTCCATCGCCCATCCGTAGGCGACGTCGGAGTACTGCCGAATATGTACTGCCACATCGAGACCGGATGCGCGGGCCTGGGTCTCGGTCATGCCGACCGACGCGATCTGGGGAGCGGTGAAGACGGCGGCAGGAACGAACCGGTGATCGGCCGCGGTGAGGACGGACGGGTCCGCCCACGCATGCTGCAGCAGATTGAGGGCGACGACGCGCGCCTCGTGGTTCGAGACGTGTTTGAGTTGGTAGGCGGACGACACGTCACCGAGTGCGTACACCCCTTCCGCGGTGGTGCGCTGATATTCGTCGACGACGATCCGGCCGTCCGGTGCCAGCTCGATGCCGCCGGCCGCGGCGTCGAGGCGGTCCCCGTTGGGCACCCGGCCCGTCGCCACGAGCAGGGCGTCGCCGGTCACCTGCGCGCCGTCGTCGAGCGTGAGCGCGACCCCGCCCGCGTCCTCCCGTACCGCAGCGACGGTGCGGGAGGTGCGCACGTCCCATCGTTCCCGGGCGATCTCGGTGAACCGCGCGGACACGTCGCGGTCGAGGTGGCGCAGCAACTTCTCGCCGCGGACGACGACTGTCACCCGGCAGCCCAGCGCGGAGAACACGTGGGCGAACTCGGCGGCGACGAATCCGCCCCCGAGGATCACCAGGTGCCCGGGCAACTCGGGAATCCGCATGATGTCGTCGTTCGTGTAGTAGCGCACACCGGCGGACCGGACCACCTCGGGCACGATCGGCCGGGAGCCGGCGGCCACCACGACCTGGTCCGCGGTGATCACCTCGCCGGTTCCGGTATCGAGGCGCCGGGGGCCGACGAATCGTGCATGACCGCGGAACAGGGCGACGTTCGAGTGCAGCACGTCCCGCTGGTGTTCCCCCGCCTCCGACAGTGGATCGACGCGCCCGAACACCCGGGAGACGATGTCGGGCCAGCGCACGCCGTCCCGCCTGGCGTCGACCCCGAACGTGGCCGCCGACTCGATCGTGCGCGCGACGTCCGCGCCGTAGACGAACATCTTCGTCGGGATGCACCCGACGTTCAGGCACGTCCCGCCGAACGTGCCCTCCTCGAGGATCGCGGTCTTCGTGTCGCGGAACCGCTTGTCCAGCATGGTGTTACCGGAACCCGATCCGATGACCGCGATGTCGAAGTGTGTCACTGCCGCCACATCTTCCGGAGTCAGTCCGCTGCCGCGGTGGCGTGGGCGTGCAGCCACTCGAGCCACATGTCCACCTCGTCGAACGCTTTCGCGCGCGGCTCCTCCGACGACAGGAACACGTCGTGGCGGGCGCCCTCGATCGGCACGATCGTGGTGCGGTCGCCCAGGCAGCCGGCCCAGCGGGCGATCTGCTTGACGTCGAGAACGGCATCGGCGGTGTCGACCCGCGGGTCGTACCCCGGCGAGAAGTAGGTCTTCTTCGATCGCAGGATCAACGCGGGCACGCCGATGTCGAGGCCGCGGTGCAACTGCGCGTGACCGCGCCGCACGGCCCGCAGCCACCCGAACGTCACGGGGAAGCCGCCGAGCGGCTTCCAGTCCAGGTTGTAGTGCCACTCGCCGCCACGGTCGGCGTGCAGGCTGGCGCCGTATGCCTCCGACAGGCCCGTGGGGACGACGGACCTGCTGCGTACCCGGCCGACGGCGTCGACCGCGACGGTGCCGACGCTGCGGAAGTAGGACGGTCCCTGGAGATCGAACCAGGGGCTGTTGAGGATCACTCCGGCGACACCGGGCACCGGAGTGCCGCGACGACGGCGACTGTCGAGCCACAGTGGCAATACGAGCCCGCCGGTCGAATGCGCCACCAGCAGGACGTCTCCGTTGCCGGTGTCCTCGCGCACGAGGCGGACCGCCTCATCGAGTTCGGTGTCGTAGAGAGACAGATCGGAGACGTAGTGCGCGGTCTGTCCCTGCCGCAGCGAGCGACCGCATTTACGCAGGTCGAGAGCGAAGAAGGCATATCCCTGCGCGGCGAAATGCTCCGCCAGGTGCTTCTGGAAGAAGTAGTCGGTGAACCCGTGCACGTACAGCACGGCGCGACCGGTCCGTTCCGTGACCGCCTCGGGCTGGTAGCGGACCAGGGTGGCGGCGACGTCGCCCTCGTCGTCCGGGTCGGTTCCGAGCGGAATGGTCAGTTGTTCGTATCCGTCGCCGAGGACGTCGGGCTCCCAGTTGCTCACCAGCACACAGTAGCCACAATCACACGGTCATCGCTGTATTCCGGGGCCGCCGTCGAGGGCACAATTGGGGGAGAACGATCACGGGTGAACGCACGGGTAACCTGTCTGTCGAATACGGCAGGTGACTGCGCACGGCAAAGGGACAGGAAGTCGATTCTCCAGTGTCTGACAAGAACGCGGTAGAGACGAAGACCGACGTAGTGCTCGTCGGCGCGGGCATCATGAGCGCCACGCTGGGAGCGATCCTGCGCCAGGTGCAGCCGGACTGGTCCATCACGGTCTTCGAGCGTCTCGACGCCGTCGCCGCCGAGAGCAGCGACCCGTGGAACAACGCCGGGACCGGCCACTCGGCGCTCTGCGAACTCAACTACACCCCGGAGAACCCGGACGGGTCCGTCGAGATCGCGAAGGCGGTCAATGTCAACGAACAGTTCCAGGTCTCGCGCCAGTTCTGGTCGTACGCGGTCGAGAACGGCGTGCTCACCGAGCCGAAGGAGTTCGTCAACCCCATCCCGCACGTGAGCTTCGTGCACGGCGCAGCCGACGTGAAGTACCTGCGCGCCCGCTACGACGCGCTGGCCGGACACCCCCTGTTCGCCGGTATGGAGTACATCGACGACGCCGCCGAGTTCTCCCGTCGGCTTCCCCTGATGGCGAAGGGCCGTGACTTCTCGGATCCGGTCGCCCTCAACTGGAGCCAGGACGGCACCGACGTCGACTTCGGCGCCCTCACCAAGCAACTCCTCGGATATGTCGGCGCGTCCGGGGCGAGCGTCCACTTCGGTCACGAGGTCAAGGGTCTGAGCAAGGAATCCGACGGCAGCTGGACGGTCAAGGTCGTCAACCGGCGGACCGGTGCGAAGAAGAAGATCCGTGCCAAGTTCGTGTTCGTCGGCGCGGGTGGCGGGGCGCTGCACCTGTTGCAGAAGTCGGGGATCTCCGAGGCGAAGGGCTTCGGCGGGTTCCCCGTCAGCGGCGCCTTCCTGCGCTGCACCAACCCCGAACTCATCGGCGAGCACCACGCGAAGGTGTACGGCAAGGCCGCGGTCGGCGCGCCCCCGATGTCCGTACCGCACCTGGACACCCGCGTCATCGGACACCGCCCCGGCCTGCTGTTCGGACCGTACGCCGGATGGTCGCCGAAGTTCCTCAAGGAAGGCCGCGTCACCGACCTGCCCGGTTCGGTCAAGCCGAACAACCTGCTGTCGATGCTCGGTGTCGGTGTCAGTGAGCTGGGTCTGGTCAAGTACCTCGTCAGCGAGCTCGCCAAGACCGAGAACGGCCGCATCGAGACTCTGCGCGAGTTCGTCCCGAAGGCGCTGGGCAAGGACTGGGAGCTGATCGTCGCCGGTCAGCGAGTGCAGGTCATCCGCAGGGCGAAGGGCAAGGGCGGGGTGCTCGAGTTCGGCACGGCCGTCGTCAACGCCGAGGACGGAACCATCGCGGGCCTGCTCGGTGCCTCGCCCGGTGCCTCCACTGCCGTGCCCGCGATGCTGGACGTCCTGCAGCGGTGCTTCCCGCGCGAGTACGAGGCATGGAAGCCGAAGCTCCAGGAGATGGTCCCGTCGCTGGGCGTCAAGCTCTCCGACAACCCGGACCTGTTCCGTCAGGTCTGGGACTGGAGCACCAAGGAACTCGAACTCGATCGGGTGCGCGAGCGCGCCGCGGTCTGACGACGGGGCACCGGTGTGATGCCGTCCGGTCGTACCGCACGGGCTGCCGCCATGTGTCATAGTGGCTGCCCATGACGGCAACCGCGGCGCTGAAACGTTCCTGGGCACTCGATCTCGACACGAAGACCCTCTACGAGCTGCTCAAACTGCGGGTCGAGGTCTTCGTCGTCGAGCAGTCCTGCGCCTATCCGGAACTCGACGGTCGCGACCTGCTGGCCCAGACACGCCATTTCTGGCTGGAACAGGACGGCCGGGTGATCTGCACCCTGCGTCTGCTCGAGGAACACGGTGACGGTGTCACGTCCTACCGCATCGGGCGCCTGTGCACGGCGCGCGAGTTCCGGGGCGAGGGTCACACGACCCGGTTGCTGCGCGCCGCGCTGGCGGAGGTGGGCGAGGACGTGTGCCGGATCAACGCGCAGACCTACCTCGTCGACATGTACGCCAAGTACGGTTTCGCACGCGACGGCGAGGAGTTCGTCGAAGACGGCATCCCGCACGTGCCGATGCGCCGTGGAGGTGCACCCGCGGCGGGATGAGCCCGCACGGCGACTACTGTGCTGAGTGGATGCCTCGCAGGGAAGTCCTGTTCGAATCAGGCGCGGTCCCGCCACTGTGACGTCCGTTCCGGCCGCAGGCCGGACGGTCCGAGCCAGATCGCTGCGACGTCCGCACCAGCCGAGCTCCCGGCGAGGACACCGGGAGGTGAAGGGATGTCACCGTGTCGTCAGAAGTGCCCGTGCCCGCAGCCCCGCCCCGCGGGCCGGTGGAGATCGCCGCCGACGCGGCCGGCCCGGACGCGACCTACCCGTTCAGCGCCGTCGTCGGTCAGGATCGACTCCGGCTCGCGCTGATCCTGTGTGCCGTCCATCCGGGTATCGGCGGTGTGCTGGTGCGCGGCGAGAAGGGGACGGCCAAGTCGACCGTGGTCCGCGCTCTCACGACACTCCTCCCGCCCGTCGTCACGGAGGGACGGGAGCGGCCCGCGCGGCTGGTGGAGCTTCCGGTCGGTGCCACCGAGGATCGCGTCGTCGGTTCGATCGATCTCGAGCGAGTCCTGCGGGACGGCGAGAAGGCGTTCGCTCCCGGCCTGCTCGCCGGAGCCCATGACGGCGTGCTGTACGTCGACGAGGTGAACCTGCTGCACGATCACCTCGTGGACGTGCTCCTGGACGCTGCCGCCATGGGCCGTGTGCACGTCGAGCGGGACGGGATCTCGCTGTCGTATCCGGCACGCTTCGTGCTGGTCGGCACCATGAACCCGGAGGAGGGAGAACTGCGTCCGCAACTGCTGGACCGGTTCGGGCTCACCGTCGACGTCGCCGCGTCCCGGGACGTCGACGAGAGGGTGGAGGTGGTGCGCCGCCGGATGGCGTACGAACGCGACCCGGCCGCGTTCGCCGCTCGATACGCGCCGGAAGACGCCGCGCTGGCCGCCGAGATCGCCACCGCGCGGGGCCGGCTCACCGGCGTGGACCTGCCGGACACCGAACTGCGCCGGATCGCCGCGCTGTGTGCCGCGTTCGACGTGGACGGGATGCGCGCCGATCTGGTCATCGCGCGCACCGCCGTGGCGCACGCGGCCTGGCGCGGCGGTACCCGGGTGGAGGCGGACGACGTGCGTGTGGCCGCCGAGCTCGCACTTCCGCACCGTCGTCGCCGCGACCCCTTCGACGAACCGGGCCTGGACCCCCGACAACTCGACGACGCTCTCGACCGCGCCGACGACGCGGCCCGGGAGGAGGAACCGCCCCGTTCCGACCCCGACCCCGACACCGACCCGGACGCCGCACCGCGGCCTCCCGAGGCCGACGGGGCGGACGATTCTCCGTCACCCGAGGGCGAGCCGGACCCGGACCCCGACGGTCCGGACGGCGGGGGAGCCCCGGAACCGGGCGAACGTCCTGCCGCTCCTCCGGGAAGTGAGTTCCGGACGCGGCTGCTCGAGGTTCCCGGGGTCGGCGACGGGGCTCCCGGCCGCCGTTCCCGATCCCGGTCGAACCGCGGCCGCGCGGTCCATGCCATCGAGAGCCCTTCCGGCGGAATTCATCTCGTGGGTACAGTGCTCGCGGCAGTGCCGCACCAGGGGGAACGTGGCCGAGCCTCCGGACGGCTGCGCCTGGAAGCGCGGGACCTGCGCGGGGCGCAGCGCGAGGGCCGCGAGGGCAACCTGGTGATCTTCGTGGTCGACGCTTCCGGGTCGATGGCGGCGCGAGAGAGGATCTCGGCTGTCACCGGGGCCGTCGTCTCCCTGCTTCGCGATGCCTACCAGCGGCGGGACAAGGTCGCGGTGATCGTGGTCCGCGGTAGTGCAGCGGACGTGGTGCTGCCGCCGACGTCGTCCGTCGACATTGCCGTGCGCCGCCTCCGCTCGATGCGTACGGGCGGGAAATCGCCCCTCGCGCAAGGATTTCTGCGGGCCCGCGAGGTGGTGGCCCGGGAGCGTCTGCGTGACCCCGCACGCCGGGCGCTGGTGGTGACCTTGACGGACGGCCGCGCGACCGGTGCCCGCGACGCCGTGGAGAAGGCCAGGGCGGCGGCCCGCCTGCTCGGCGAATCCGGTGCGGCGTCGGTGACCGTCGACTGCGAGACCGGCATGGTGCGCCTCGGGCTCGCCGTGGACCTGGCCCGCGCCCAGCGCGGTGGCTACGTCCGCCTCACCGAGATGTCCGCTCAGCAGGTCGCGGGCGTCGTTCGCGCCGCAGCCTGACCCCACAGCCTGGCCCCCAGTTCCCTCGCAGAGTGAAGGAGTCGACGTGCCCAGAGGTATCCCCGTGACGGTACCCGACGACGGTTTGACCACGCGGCAGCGCCGCAACGCTCCGGTTCTCGCCGTGCACACCGGTCCGGGAAAGGGCAAGTCCACCGCGGCGTTCGGGATGGCGTTGCGAGCCTGGAATCAGGGGTTCGACATCGGAGTGTTCCAGTTCGTGAAGAGCGCGAAATGGAAGGTCGGGGAGGAGGCCGCGTTCCGCGCCCTCGGACGGCTGCACGAGGAGACGGGTGAGGGCGGCGCCGTCGAGTGGCACAAGATGGGCGAGGGCTGGTCCTGGAGCCGCAAGGCGGGCACCGAGGACGACCATGCGGCCGCGGCGGCAGAGGGATGGAACGAGATCGCGCGCCGGATCGAGCAGGAGCGGCACCGCTTCTATGTGCTCGACGAGTTCACCTACCCGCTGAAGTGGGGGTGGGTCGACGTCGCGGACGTCGTGCGGGTGCTGAGTGAGCGTCCCGGAAAACAGCACGTCGTCGTCACCGGTAGGGACGCACCACCCGAGCTTCTCGAGGTCGCCGACCTCGTCACCGAGATGACCAAGATCAAGCACCCGATGGATGCGGGCCGGAAAGGCCAGAGGGGCATCGAGTGGTGACAGCGGGGCCGAGTCCGAGCGGTTCGGTTCCCGCTGTCGTGATCGCGGCGCCCGCCTCGGGCAGCGGGAAGACCACGATCGCGACGGGGCTGATGGGAGCGCTTCGGGCCACCGGCGTCGTCGTGGCGCCCTTCAAGGTCGGTCCCGACTACATCGATCCCGGCTATCACACCCTCGCGGCGGGTCGGCCCGGCCGAAATCTCGATCCCGTCATGGTGGGCCCGGAACGCATCGGGCCGCTGTTCCGCCACGGGGCCTCCGGGTCCGATCTCGCCGTGGTCGAAGGCGTGATGGGGCTGTTCGACGGACGGATCGACGCCGAGGCGACGGCTCCGGTGGCGCACGGCTCGACGGCGCACGTCGCGACCCTGCTCGGCGCGCCGGTGGTGCTCGTCGTGGACGCCCGCGGCCACAGCCAGTCGCTGGCGGCGCTGTTGCACGGATTCGCCACGTTCGACGCGAGCGTGCGGCTGGCCGGTGTCGTGCTCAACCGGGTGGGGAGTGCACGACACGAGCAGGTGCTGCGCCAGGCGTGCGAACGCGTCGGGCTCCCGGTGCTCGGCGTGGTGCCCCGGCTGGCGGAACTCGAGGTGCCCTCACGTCATCTGGGGCTGATCCCCGCCGCCGAGCACGGTCTGTCCGCCACTCGGGCGGTGGCCGCGATGACCGACCTCGCGACCCGCACGCTCGACATCCCCGCGATCCGCGCGATCGCCTCCGCCGGCCCGGACGGGCCGGTCTGGGACCCCGCCGTCGAGGTGGCCGCCCACCCGGCGCGGGCGGCGACCGGCGGGCACACGACCCGCCCGGTCGTCGCCGTCGCGGGCGGACGCGCATTCACGTTCGGCTATGTCGAGCACCGGGAGCTGCTGGAAGCGGCGGGTGCCGAGGTGGTCGTATTCGATCCGGTGCACGACCGGCTTCCACCCGGCACCTCCGGGGTGGTCCTGCCCGGAGGTTTCCCCGAGGAGCACGCCGCCGACCTCGCCGCCAACGACACCCTCCGCGGTCAACTCCGGGCCCATGCCGCGGCCGGAGGGCCGATCCACGCCGAATGCGCGGGCCTGCTCTACCTCACCGCGATGCTGGACGGTCACGCCATGAGTGGCGTCATCGACGTCGCCGCGCGTTTCGCGTCTCCGCTGACACTCGGCTACCGCGACGCGGTGGCGGTGGCCGACTCGTCGGTGTTTCCCGCGGGCACCCGGGTGGTGGGCCACGAGTTCCACCGCACCGCTCTCGACTCCCCGTCCGCCGTGGGATTCGACGCGGCGTGGGGCTGGCGCGGCGTGGACGGCGCCCCGGTGCTCGAGGGGTTCGTCGGTGGGTCCGGGCACGCGGGCGTGCACGCGTCGTACCTGCACACCCATCCTGCGGGCCATCCGGAAGGGATTCGGCGATTCGTCGACGCAGCCCGCGCCTGGGCGGCCGGGAGCGACCGGGAGTGAGGAAGGCGCCGGGAGTCGGCAAGGTGCCGGAGGGAATCTGGGTGGGGGTCGGAATACGTCCCGAGGCGAGTGCCGACGAGATCGAGGCGGCGCTCGGCATCCTCGACGGCACCGACGAGGTGCTCGGCATCGCCACCCTCGACCGCCGGGTCGACCACCCGGCCCTGGTCGAGGTGGCGCGGCGCCGGAGCGTGCCGATCCGCGGTTTCGCCGCCACCGACCTGGCCGCGGTGGCCGTTCCGACACCGTCCGAACGGGTACGCGATGCCGTCGGATCGCCCGCCGTGGCCGAAGCCGCGGCGATCCTCGCCGCGGGCGGGGGGCCGCTCGTCGTTCCGAAACGGTCGTACCGTTCGGTGACCGTTGCGGCGGCCCGTAAAGTTTCCTGAGTTCGTGACGGTCGTGGAGTGGGAACGGGAGAGCACGTGAGCGCTGCCTCAGGGGAGTCGAATTATCTGGTCGGTCTCGACCTGAACGGCCGACGTGTCGTCGTGGTCGGCGGCGGCTCCGTCGCGCAGCGCCGCCTGGGCCTGCTGGTGGCCTCGGGCGCGCGCGTGCACGTCGTGAGCCGCGAGGTGACGCCGGCGGTCGAGGGCATGGCCACGTCCGGCCAGATCACCGTCGAGGTCCGCGACTACCGGCCCGGTGACCTGGACGGTGCCTGGTACGCGATCGCGTGCACCGACGAACCGGAGACCAACGCCGCCGTCGTGGCCGAGGCCGAGGAGCGGCACGTCTTCTGCGTTCGCGCCGACAACGCGCGCGAAGGCACCGCGGTGACCCCTGCGAGCGCGAGCTACGACGGCCTGAGCATCGGCATCCTCGCCGGGGGAGCCCACCGCCGCTCCGCGGCCGTCCGCACCGCGGTACTCGAGGCACTGCAGTCCGGGGCCCTCAGCGACACCGACGAGCCTCCCGCGCCGGGTGTCGCGCTCGTCGGCGGCGGTCCCGGCGATCCCGACCTGATCACCGTGCGCGGCAGGCGACTGCTCGCCCGCGCCGACGTGGTCGTCGCCGACCGGCTGGCCCCGCCGGAACTGCTCGCCGAACTCGGACCCGACGTCGAGGTGATCGATGCCGCGAAGATCCCGTACGGGCGGGCAATGGCCCAGGAGGCCATCAACACCGCGCTGATCGAGGGCGCCCGGGCCGGAAAGTTCGTCGTCCGGCTCAAGGGCGGTGACCCGTACGTGTTCGGTCGCGGCTACGAGGAACTCGAGGCCTGCGCCGCGGCCGGTGTCCCGGTCACGGTCGTGCCGGGTATCACCAGCGCGATCTCGGTGCCGTCCGCGGCCGGGATCCCGGTCACCCACCGCGGCGTCACGCACGAGTTCGTGGTGGTCAGTGGCCACGTCGCGCCGGACCATCCGGATTCTCTCGTGGACTGGCCTGCGCTGGCTCGGCTCCGGGGAACTCTCGTGTTGCTCATGGCCGTCGAACGCATCGGCCTGTTCGCCGACGCCCTGGTGGCCGGAGGGCGGCCTCCCGAGACCCCGGTGACCGTCGTGCAGGAGGGCACCCTGCGCACACAGCGCACCGTCCGCGCCGATCTGGCGACCGTGGCGCAGCGCGTGCGTGACGAGGCGATCCGTCCTCCGGCGATCGTCGTCGTCGGTACCGTCGCGGGATTTTCCCGAGACGATGGGTAACGTGAACTCTCGTGTCTGATTCCCGAGCCGCGGACGCGGCCACCGAGAGCGCTGTCTCGCCCGCCCGGGCTGCCGCCACGAGTGTGATCGGCCTGGCGATCATCGTCCTCAGCGGCCTCCAGTTGATGGTGGTCCTCGACGGGACCGTGGCGAACCTCGCGCTGGCGCCCCTGCAGTCCGACCTGGGCCTCAGCGACGCCGGCCGGAACTGGGTGCTGACCTCCTATGCCCTGGCCTTCGGTGGCCTGATGCTGCTCGGCGGCCGGCTCGGCGACGCCTTCGGGCGGAAGAAGATGTTCATCGGCGGGGTCGCGCTGTTCACCGTCGCCTCTCTGCTGTGCGGTCTCGCAATCAACGAGTTCACCCTGGTGGCTGCGCGTTTCCTGCAGGGTGTGGGCGCCGCGGTGGCGTCGCCGACCGCGCTCGCGCTGGTGGCGACCACGTTCGCCGCGGGACCGGCACGCAACCAGGCCATCGCGATCTTCGCCGCGATGACGGGCGTGGGATCGATCGCGGGCCTGATTCTCGGCGGTGCCCTCACGGAGGTCTCCTGGCGACTGATCTTCCTCATCAACGTGCCGATCGGTATCGCGATCGTGGCGATGGCGGTCCGGGCGTTGCGGGAGACCTCGGCGCAGCGTCTCGTCCTCGACGTGCCGGGCGCGATCCTGGCCACCGGCGCGGCGACCCTGGTGGTGTTCGGCCTCAGCGAGGGGCCGGAACTCGGGTGGACGAGCCCCTTCGTCATCGGCTCCTTCGTCGTCGGCCTCGTGCTGTTCGCGGCCTTCCTGATCGTCGAGCGCGGAGCGGAGAATCCGCTGCTGCCGTTCTCGTTGTTCACCGACAAGAACCGGGTGGCGACGTTCGTGTCGATCTTCTTCGCCGGGGCGGTGATGTTCTCGCTCGCTGCGTTCGTCGCCCTCTTCGTGCAGGACATCCTCGGATACTCACCGCTCAATGCCGGTCTCGCGTTCGTGCCCTTCGCGTTCGGTCTGGGGACCGCGGCTGCGGTGGCCTCGAAACTGGTGGTGCGGATCCAGCCGCGCTGGCTGGTGGTTGCCGGGGCGATCATCATGATCGTGGGCCTGCTGTACGGTTCGACGCTCGACGGCTCGGCCACCTACCTCGCGAACCTGTTCGTGCCGATCATCGGCATCGGATTCGGTGTCGGCCTCGCGGTGGTCCCGCTGCCGCTGTGCGCGATCGCCGGTGTTCCGGAGACGGAGATCGGGCCGCTCGCGGCGATCGCCCAGGTGGCCCAGACCCTCGGCGGGCCGCTCGCGCTCGCCGTGATCGGTGCCATGGCCACGTCGCGGACCCTGTCGCTCGGGGGGACGTCGGGCGCGACGGTGGACATGACGGCGGCGCAGATCGTCGCCCTCGGCGAGGGCTACACGTTCGCGCTCGTCGGGTGTGCGGTCTGCGCGGTGATCGCGGGTGTCGCGGCGCTCTTCATCCGGTTCACCCCGGAGCAGGTGGCGCAGGCTCAGGCCGCCGAGAAGGCTGCCCAGCAACTCTGACGACGGCGGTCGTCCGTGGACTCTGACGACGGCGGTCGTCTGTGGACTCTGACGACGGCGGTCGTCTGTGGACTCTGACGACGGCGGTCGTCTGTGGACTCTGACGGCGGCCGTCGTCCGGGGCACCGATTCGAGCCCGCCCGGACGTGGGTCGAAAGTCCCTTTCCCAAGGGACGTTCAGGCATCACTGCAGGTGGAAAAACCGCACGTCGGAGCGTAATCGAGAGCACTCCCGGGAAAGGCGCATCCGCGGTGCGGAATAAGTAGCTTCGGCGCCATGCAGCTTTCACGGTTCACCGATCTCGGACTGCGGGCGTTGATGCGCCTGGCCGTCAGCGCCGAGGCCGACGCGCGCGTGACGACCCGCCTGATCTCCAGGCAGGTCAATGCCTCCGAGCATCACGTCGCGAAGGCGGTGACCCGGCTCGTCGAACTCGGTCTCGTCGAATCCCACCGGGGGCGGGGCGGGGGCTTGTTCATCACCGAGGCCGGCCGCACCGTCTCCGTCGGATGGCTCGTGCGACGCCTGGAAGGCGACCGGGAGGTCGTCCGCTGCGAGGGCGAGCATCCCTGCCCGCTGGCGGGTGCGTGCCGGCTCCGCCGCGCGCTGGCCGACGCGCAGGAGGCGTTCCATCGCGAACTCGACCGCTACACACTCGCGGAACTCGTCACCTCGTCGACTGTCGATCTGCTGCATCTGTTCGCCGATTCCCGGCGAGCGGCGACCTGATCCCGGCCCGGTCCCGACCCAGTCCGGTCCTGAACCCAGTCCAGTCCTGAACACAGCCCACACACGAAGGACAGTCATGAGCGCCACAGCCACCACAGTTCTCACCGTCAAGCCGGAACTCGAACCCGAGCACGCCGAGATCGTGCGGGCCACGCTGCCCCTCGTCGGCGCGAACGTCGACGAGATCACCCGGGTCTTCTACCGGACACTCTTCGCCCACCACCCGAGTCTCATCCGGGATCTGTTCAACCGCGGCAATCAGGCGCAGGGCGCGCAGCAGCGTGCCCTCGCCGCGTCGATCGCGACGTTCGCGACACATCTGGTGGATCCGGACCTCCCGAACCCCGCGGATCTGCTGTCCCGGATCGGCCACAAGCACGCTTCCCTCGGCATCACCGAGGACCAGTACCAGGTCGTGCACGACACTCTCTTCTCGGCCATCGTCGAAGTCCTGGGCGCCGACGTCGTCACCGCGGATGTCGCCGCAGCCTGGGACCGCGTCTACTGGTTGATGGCGCAGACTCTGGTGGCGTTCGAGAGGGGGCTGTACGAGGAGGCGGGGGTGCCGGACGGGGACGTCTTCCGCCGGGCCCGGGTGGTGGGGCGGGTCGATGACCGGGTGGTGGGGCGGGTCGATGACCGGGTGGTGGGGCGGGTCGATGACCGGGTGGTGGGGCGGGTCGATGACACAGTGGTGGGGCGGGTCGAAAATACTGTGGTGGGGCGGGTCGACGGCGCGGATGTCGTGGTCTTCGTCGTCGAATCCACCGACCCCGGCGCGCCGCTCCCCGCGTTCCGCCCGGGGCAGTACGTGTCCGTCGGCGTGGTGCTGGGCGACGGGGCCCGGCAACTGCGCCAGTACAGCCTCGTCGGGGCGCCCGCGGCCGGCCGACTGTCGTTCGCGGTCCGCCGCGTCGATCCGGTGGGCGACCATCCCGCCGGAGAGGTCTCCACGTGGCTGCACCGCAACGTCCAGATCGGTGACGAGATCGATGTGACCCTGCCTTTCGGTGACCTCACGATCGACACCGAGGCGACCACTCCGCTCGTACTGATCTCCGCGGGCATCGGCGACACCCCGATGATCGGCATCCTCGACCATCTGGCGACGCACTCTCCGGCTCGACCGACGCTGGTGCTGCACGCGGATCGGTCCCCGGCCACACATCCGCTGCGCACCGACATGCACTCGCTGGTGGGCAGTCTGGAGAACGGTTCCCTCGACGTCTGGTACGAGACCGATGCGGGCGACGCGCGCGCGGGAAGGATGGATCTGTCCCAGGTCGAACTACCGGAGGAGGCGGACGTCTACCTGTGTGGGGGAAACGGGTTCCTCCACGCGGTGCGGGAGCAGCTCCGTGCGGCCGGGGTCCCGGCGGAGAAGGTCCACTTCGAGCTGTTCTCACCCAACGACTGGTTGCTCGACGCCTGAGCTACCGGACCGATCTACCCGTGTTCGAGGAGCTCCCGCAACCGGATCAGGCCCTCACGCCAGAAGAGGCGGGATTCCTCGCACGCGTCGCCGTCGGCGAGCAGGTCGTGTCGGAGCGACACCCGGCTCGCCGACGCGCCGCACGCGTCGAACACGGCGTGTACGCGGGTGGTGCCGTCTCCCCAGTCGAAGTCGATCGTCTTCCACGGCTCGGCCCGGCGTTCGCGTAGTTCGTCCACCGGCATCCAGCGGGCCCGCTGCGCCGGATCCGCGACGGCGGCGTACAACGTCGCGACCGGGGCCTCGATGGTCCGTGACGCCGTCGCGGTGAATGTCTCGGCGTGCTGCCCGGGGGCGCGGAGGCCGCGGACCCGTTCGTAGCTGCCGGCAACGGCCTGGGCACCCCACGCCAGCGGGTCGAGATCGGTCTGATGTGCCACCCAGCGGGCGATCTCGCGGTGGGTGTGATCCCGGGCTCCCCACCGGTCGAGTGCGGCGAACCACTGATCCCAGCCGCGCCCGGTCTGGTGTCTGATCGCCTCGTCGGTGGTCGCCAGGCCGGGAGTCGCCGGTGCGAGGTGAGCCGATTCGGCGGGGGTTCGGCCGGCACCGGTCCGTGGTGCGTCGGCGACGCTGTCGTTTCTCGCGCTCGTGTTCATCGCGCACTCCTCCGGTAGGGCCCCTACCTGCGCGATCGTAGCAGAATGTGAGGTATGTCACCGACTCCGTGGTCGAGGTGTCAGTCGGTGAGGATCACCAGTTCCTCTGCCGAGGGAACCTCCACCCGCAGCCCGGCCTTCGCGGCGACACGGGCCACGCCACGCACATCCGTGGGTTCGGCCCGCGAGATCGTCAGAGCGCGGGCGAGTAACCCCTTGTGGTGCTTGTTGAAGTGACTGACGACCGTGCGGGTTCCGTCCGGCCGTTCGGTGAGCACGGTGGCGGTGACCGCCCCGGGGACCGGCCCCAGATCCTGATAGACGCCGGAGCGGAGGTCGACCACGAGGCCGTCGGCGGCGTCCGCCGTCAGTGCCGGGGTGAGCTCCCGCTTCCAGACCGAGCGCAGCGTGCCGAGCCCGGGGAGCTTGGAACCTCCGGACAGCCGGTAGGCCGGGATCAGGTCACCGGCTCGTACCGCCCCGAACAGGGCGGAACCCATGCCCAGCCGGGCCAGCGCCTTCGAGCGCTGCGCCTTCGTGAACGCGCGCGCGTCGAGGGCGTCGAAGAGCACCCCGGTGTACCGCTCGAGCGCGGGGCGGGTGGGGGAGACCCACAGCTTCGCGTTGCGGGCGATCTCGTCGGCCTGGGTGGGGCCGAGCCCGAGCGCCCGGTAGGACTCCTCGGGGTCGGCCGCGAGATCGACCAGCGTCTGTACCAGCAGTTCGCGGGTCTCGGTCAGTTGCGGCATCGACAGCTCACCGAGGTCGAGTGGGGCGTCGGTTCCGCCGTCGGACTTGGTTTCGGAGGGAGGCAGCAGCACCAGCACGATCATCGACCCTACCGCCGCAGGTGAACGCCCTTCCTGCAGCTATCCTCGGTAGCCGTGATTACCCGTCTGTCCCACCTGTTCCTGCGCACGCTGCGTGACGATCCCGCCGACGCCGAGGTGCCCAGCCACAAGCTGCTGGTCCGCGCCGGTTACGTCCGCCGGATCGCCCCGGGTGTCTACTCCTGGCTCCCGCTGGGGCTGCGGGTGCTCCGGCAGGTGGAGCGCGTGGTGCGCGAGGAGATGAACGCGATCGGCGCTCAGGAGATCGCGCTGCCGGCGCTGTTGCCGCGCGATCCGTACGAGACCACGAACCGGTGGACGGAGTACGGCGACGGTCTCTTCCGGCTGCAGGACCGCAAGGGTGCGGACTACCTGCTCGGGCCCACCCACGAGGAACTGTTCGCGCTCACCGTCAAGGGTGAATTCACCTCCTACAAGGACTTCCCGGTCACGCTCTACCAGATCCAGACCAAGTACCGCGACGAGGAGCGCCCCCGCGCGGGAATCCTGCGCGGCCGCGAGTTCGTGATGAAGGACTCGTACTCCTTCGATCTCACCGACGAGGGGCTGGCGGAGTCCTACCGCGCCCACCGGGACGCCTACGAGCGGATCTTCACCCGCCTGGGTGTCCGGTACGTCATCGTCTCGGCCACGTCCGGTGCGATGGGCGGGAGCGCCTCCGAGGAGTTCCTCGCCGAGAGCGAGATCGGTGAGGACACCTACGTCCGCAGCATCGAATCCGGCTATGCGGCCAATGTCGAGGCCGTGCGGACCGTCGCGCCCGCGCCGATCGCGTTCGACGGGCTGCCGGAGGCCGAGGTGCACGACACCCCCGACACGCCGACCATCGCGACGCTGGTGGACTGGGCGAACGGCGCGGATCTGGGCCGCGCCGTGACCGCCGCGGACACCCTGAAGAACGTGCTCGTCAAGGTGCGTGTCCCCGGCGGAGACTGGGAACTGCTCGCCGTCGGTGTGCCCGGGGACCGCGAGGTGGACCCCAAGCGACTCGGTGCCTCGCTCGAGCCCGCCGAGTACGAGCTGCTCACGGACGCCGACTTCGCGGCGAACCCCTTCCTGGTCAAGGGATACATCGGCCCGAAGGCTCTGCAGGAGAACGGGGTCCGCTATCTCGTCGATCCCCGAGTGGTCGACGGTACGAGCTGGATCACCGGGGCGGATGCGCCGGGCAGGCATGTCGTCGGACTGGTTGCCGGCCGGGATTTCGTCCCCGACGGCACCATCGAGGCCGCCGAGGTCCGGGACGGCGACCCGTCACCCGACGGGGCCGGCACCCTGACGTCCGCGCGGGGTATCGAGATCGGGCACGTCTTCCAACTCGGCCGCAAGTACACCGACGCCTTCGAGGTGGACGTGCTCGGTGAGAACGGCAAGCCGGTTCGCCCGACCATGGGTTCCTACGGGGTCGGCGTGTCCCGCCTGGTCGCGGTGATCGCCGAACAGCATCACGACGACAAGGGTTTGCGGTGGCCGGCCGAGGTGGCGCCCGCGGACGTACACCTGGTGATCGCGAACAAGGACGAGGCCGCTCGGGAGGGTGCCGAGAGCCTGGCGGTGGAGCTGGACGCGGCGGGTCTGGACATCGTGCTCGACGACCGCAAGGCATCGCCGGGCGTGAAGTTCAAGGATTCCGAGCTGCTCGGCATCCCGGTCGTCGTCGTGGTGGGCCGCGGCTGGGCGGACGGAAAGGTCGAGATCCGGGACCGGTTCACCGGGGAGAGCCGCGAGGTGCCCGCCGGGACGGCCGTCGCCGACGTCGTGAGCGCCGTTCGCGGATAGACCCGGCGCACGCGGCGGTCGGCGGGCACAATCGGGTCATGGGACACGACGAGACTCGATGGGCCGAGGTGGACGCCTACCTCGCCGAGACGCTGATCGGTACGGACTCGGTACTGAGCGAGGCGCTCGAGGCGAACGCCGCCGCGGACCTGCCGCCGATCGACGTGTCCGCGGTACAGGGCAAGTTGCTGTACCTGCTCGCCCGGACGGCGCGTGCGGTGAACGTCCTCGAGATCGGCACGCTCGGGGGATACAGCACGATCTGGCTGGCCCGCGCAGTGGGAGACCGCGGGAACGTGGTGACGCTCGAGGCCGACCATCATCACGCCGAGACGGCGCGGGCGAATCTCGCCCGCGCCGGGGTGAGCGATCGGGTCGAGATCGTGGTCGGTGCCGCCCTCGACAGCCTGGCGGTCCTGCCGACACCCGGTGAGAGTCCGTTCGACTTCGTCTTCGTCGACGCGGACAAGGAGAACAACACCCACTATGTGCGCGAGGCGGTGCGACTGGGGCGGCCCGGCACGGTGATCGTCGTGGACAACGTGGTGCGCGGTGGTGGCGTCACCAATGCCGAACTGGACGACGCCGCGGTGCGGGCCAGTCGGGAGGTGTTGCAGTTGTTCGCCGAACACCCGCGTCTCGACGCGTCGGCGATCCAGACGGTCGGTGCCAAGGGCTGGGACGGGTTCGCCTACGCGTTGATCACCGAGTAGCCGTCAGGGCTGTCCGGGGAAGGCGGCCGTCGTCGGATCAGTGCCGAGTGCACTGCGCCACAAGGCTTCCCGGGTGGCCGCGTCGGTGAGGGCCTCGAGTGCCGTGCGCCTGCTGTCTGCGGAGTCGGAGTGCTCCACGACGGCCCGCCAGGCCACCGCCGTGTCGGATTCGACCTGTGCCGCCAGTTGCGCAGCCCCGAACGGATCGGTGACGGGGAACGGGAGCGCGTACCCGGCAGCGGCCACCGGTGCCTCGGCGCCCGCCTGGTGCAGCAGATCGATCACGGTGTCGCGCCGGGCTCGATGGGCTGCCACGTCGACGGCGATCTGGCCGGCTCGCGCCGGGTTGGCGAACGCGCCCACGACGCCGTAGGCGAACACCGCCGCGTGTTCGACGGAGAGTGCCTCGGCGAAGGCGCCCGTTTCGGAATCGGGGGAAACGGTCACGGCAGCAACACCACCCGTTGGATGTGGCAGCTAGCGGCGATCGACGCCAGCAGGCCGGCACGGTGGCCGGACAGTTCGACGGCGAGATCCGAAGCGGCACGGTGTGATTGCTCGAGCAATGCGCGCACCTCGTCGACGGTGGCGGGCTCCGCTTCCGATGGAGGAGTCCCGGTGTCCCCGTCGGTGCCGGGAATCGGCTCCTCGCCGGAACCGCCCGCAGCACGGTCTATCTCGTCGTCCAGTGCGGCCGCATGTTCGGTGCGCTGGGTGGCCACGGTGGTCAGCGCGGCCGCGGCTTCCGGGGCGACCGCGATCGCCGCGGTCGCCGCGGCCGCGTCCCTGCGGGCGAACTCCGCCTGTGCCACCAGGAGATCGACGTCGGGAAGTTCCTCGCCGGAGGAGCATCCCGCGAGCGCGGAGGTGGCCGCGCCTGCGAGTGCGACGACTGCGGTCAGGCGCAGGACACTCCGGCGTGAGATGCGGTGTGGGGGACACGGCGACGTGGCGGCGGTGGGACCGGGCATGGGCACCGGTACATCGTGCCAGGTGCACCGGCGAGACCGGGAATCGGCGTGGGGCGCCGTGTCGACCACTCGAGTGGTGGTCGACGACACGCGTGGTGACGGGCGGCCCCGAATACGTCCGCGTCCGCCGTAGTTGGTCATGAGGGCGGCGATCCCGCGTTACCCTTGTGGGCGCGAGTGCATCGCCGGCCGGGCCGTGCCGGTGTGCGTCCGCCGCCGTGACGAACCCCCGACGACAACTGAACGAGGAGCCACCCGATGTCGATTCCGTCGAAGGAGAGGATCGGCGAACTCGTCGCCGATCTGGTGAGTCGTCAGGGCTACGACCTCGAGGACGTCGCCGTCACACAGGCCGGTCGGCACAGCGCGGTGCGCATCATGGTGGACGGGGATCGGGGGCTCGGGCTCGACGCCGCCGCCGCGCTCAGCCGCGACATCGGGGAACTCTTCGACGCCACTCCGGACTTCGGGGAGACCCCGTACACACTCGAGGTCACCTCGCCCGGTATCGACCGACCACTCACCCACGAGCGGCACTGGCGCCGGGCTCGGGGACGCCTCGCCCGGATCGACCTCGCCGGGGAGACGGTGACGGGCCGAATCGGCCCCGTGGACGGTCCCGAGGTGGCCGTGGTGGTGGGCGGCAGTGCCTCGCCCACCGTGCGTACGGTGCGGCTGGACGAGGTGGAGAACGCCGTCGTCCAGGTCGAGTTCTCGAAGCCGAGCGCTCGCGAGTTGGAGTTGGCCGGCGGAATTCCCGAGGGGCGCGTGTCGCCCCTGGATCCGGATGTGGCGGTGGATGCGCCGGACGGGGATACGCCGGAAGACGACGCCGAGGATCGAGAAGACGGTCCCGGCGAGGAAACGAAAGGGCAGGACAAGTGAATATCGATATCGCGGCGTTGCGCGCCATCGAAGCGGACAAGGGCATCTCGGCGGAGACCGTGATCACCGCCATCCAGACGGCTCTGCTCACGGCCTACCGGCACACCGAGGGGCATCAGCCCCACGCTCGGATCGACGTGAACACCAAGTCGGGCGTCGTGCGGGTGATGGCGCACGAGGTCGACGCGGACGGCAACCTCGTCGGAGAGGAGTGGGACGACACTCCCGAGGGCTTCGGTCGGATCGCCGCCACCACCGCCCGGCAGGTCATCCTGCAGCGCCTGCGCGATGCCGAGCACGAGCGCAGCTTCGGAGAGTACGTCGCCCACGAGGGCGAGATCGTCGGCGGCGTGATCCAGCGCGACACCCGCGCGAACTCGCGCGGCATGGTGGTGGTGCGAATCGGCAGCGATGCGAACGGTGCGGAGGGCCTGATTCCGCCCGCCGAACAGGTTCCCGGGGAGAACTACGAGCACGGCGAGCGCCTCAAGTGCTACGTCGTGGGTGTCTCCCGCGGCGCGCGAGGTCCGCAGATCACCCTCTCGCGTACCCACCCGAACCTCGTGCGGAAGCTGTTCGCGCTGGAGGTGCCCGAAATCGCCGACGGGTCCGTCGAGATCGTCGCGGTCGCCAGGGAGGCGGGGCATCGGTCGAAGATCGCGGTGCAGTCGAGGGTGTCGGGCCTCAATGCCAAGGGAGCGTGCATCGGCCCGATGGGGCAGCGGGTGCGGAACGTGATGAGCGAACTGGCGGGCGAGAAGATCGACATCATCGACTACGACGACGATCCGGCCAGGTTCGTCGGAAACGCGTTGTCGCCGTCCAAGGTGGTGTCGGTGACCGTGGTCGACCCGGACGCGCGGGCGGCCCGTGTCGTGGTGCCGGACTTCCAGCTGTCGCTGGCCATCGGCAAGGAGGGGCAGAACGCGCGTCTCGCGGCCCGGTTGACGGGCTGGCGGATCGACATCCGCAGCGACGCGGCGAGCACTCCCGAAACCGCAGGTGGAAACGCCGCGACGGGAAGATGACAGGCGAATGCGGGGTTCGGGGCGAGTCAGCGGTACAGTGGTCCATGGTTCAGCATGAGCTACCCGCTGACGCGCGCGCTCGTACCGGTGTTCCGGTGCGGACGTGTGTCGGCTGTCGGAAGCGAGAGTTGGCCACCGATCTGTTGAGGGTCGTGGTAGCTGGCAGTGGCCCGGAAGGGTCGCTCGTCACTCCCGATCTGCGGCGTAGGCTGCCCGGTCGAGGTGCATGGATTCACCCCGACCCGGAATGCCTGAGCCTCGCAGAACGTCGCCGAGCATTCGGCAGAGCACTTCGAGTGTCCGGACCACTGGACATCTCCGCAGTCGGCCTCCGGGTCGCCGCGGAAGCGGAGCGTTCGGCCCCTGCCCGCGACGTCGAGTCCTCGACGGAACCTCTCGAAGAGAAAAGGCACACACAGTCATGAGCACACCGTGAAGCACCAGCGATGAGCGCCCATCGGAGATAACCCGAGGTCGTGCGGGCCCCTGTATCGGGGATGCCTCCTGCCCGACCTCAGCAGTGAGGAGAGCAGTGGCAGGCAAAGCCCGCGTGCACGAGTTGGCCAAGGAACTCGGTGTCACAAGTAAGGAACTACTCGCAACGCTCAAGGAGCAAGGCGAGTTCGTGAAGTCGGCGTCCTCCACCGTCGAGGCGCCGGTCGCCCGACGGCTGCGAGAGTCGTTCTCGACAGACAAGCCGGCGGCAGAGAAGTCGACGGAATCCGCGCGTCCCGCGGCCAAGCCGGGCGCTCCCGCCCGCAGTGCCGGTGGTGCCGCGCCGAAGCCGGGCGCCCCGCGTCCGGGACCTCGTCCGGCAGCGCCCGCCGCCGAGGCCGCCCCCGCGGCCCCGCCGGCACCGGCGCCGGTCGAACCCCCGGCACCCGCCGCTCCGGCTGCGCCTGCGGCCCCCGCGGCACAGGCCGGCCCGGCCACGCCGGCGGCCCCGTCCGCTCCGGCGGCGAAGGCGGCACCGTCCACCTCCGCCAAGCCCGGTGGTCCGCGCCCGGGTCCGAAGCCGCCGCGAGTCGGCAACAACCCGTACTCGACGGCCGCTCCGGTGGAACGTCCGGCTCCGCGTCCGGGCCCGAGGCCCGGCCCCGCGGCACGTCCGGCTCCCGGTCAGGGCGGTCCCCGTCCCGCTCCGGGTCAGGGTGGTTCGCGTCCGGCTCCCGGTCAGGGCGGTCCCCGTCCGGCCCCGGGTCAGGGTGGTCCGCGTCCGGCTCCCGGTCAGGGCGGTCCCCGGCCCAGCCCCGGCTCGATGCCTCCCCGTCCGAGCCCCGGTGCCATGCCGCAGCGGTCGGCTCGTCCGGCCCCCGGCGGCGGTCGTCCCGGTCGTCCCGGTGCTCCGGGCGGTCGTCCCGGCGGCGGCGGTGGCGGTGGCTACCGCGGTGGCGGTGCACCCGGCGGCGCTCCCGGTGGAGCTCCCGCAGGCGGTGGCTTCCGTGGCCGTCCCGGTGGCGGCGGTCGTCCCGGTCAGCGCGGTGCCGCGGCGGGTGCGTTCGGTCGTCCCGGTGGCGCTCCGCGTCGCGGTCGCAAGTCCAAGCGGCAGAAGCGCCAGGAATACGATTCGATGCAGGCGCCCGCCGTCGGCGGCGTGCGGTTGCCCCGTGGCAACGGTGAGACCATTCGTCTCGCCCGTGGCGCGTCGCTGTCGGACTTCGCCGAGAAGATCGACGCCAACCCGGCGTCGCTGGTCCAGGCTCTGTTCAACCTCGGCGAGATGGTGACGGCCACGCAGTCCGTCAACGACGAAACCCTCGAGCTGCTCGGCAGCGAGATGAACTACGTCGTCCAGGTCGTCAGCCCGGAGGACGAGGACCGCGAGCTGCTCGACAGCTTCGATCTCACCTACGGCGAGGACGAGGGCACCGAGGAAGACCTCGAACAGCGTCCTCCGGTGGTCACCGTCATGGGTCACGTCGACCACGGCAAGACCCGCCTGCTGGACACGATCCGCAAGGCCAACGTCCGCGAGGGCGAGGCCGGCGGTATCACCCAGCACATCGGTGCCTACCAGGTGAACACGCACCTCAACGGCGAAGACCGGCTGATCACCTTCATCGACACCCCGGGTCACGAGGCGTTCACCGCCATGCGTGCCCGTGGCGCCAAGTCGACGGACATCGCGATCCTCGTGGTCGCGGCGGACGACGGCGTGATGCCGCAGACGGTCGAGGCGATCAACCACGCCCAGGCGGCGGAAGTGCCGATCGTGGTCGCGGTCAACAAGATCGACAAGGAGGGTGCGGACCCGGCGAAGATCCGGGGCCAGCTCACCGAGTACGGACTGGTGGCCGAGGAGTACGGCGGCGAGACCATGTTCGTCGACATCTCCGCCAAGCAGGGTCTGCACATCGAGCAGCTGCTCGAGGCCGTGCTGCTCACCGCGGACGCGTCTCTCGACCTGCGGGCCAACCCGGACATGGACGCGCAGGGTGTCGCCATCGAGGCGCACCTCGACCGCGGCCGCGGACCGGTGGCCACCGTGCTCATCCAGCGTGGAACGCTGCGGGTCGGCGATTCCATCGTCGCCGGCGACGCCTACGGGCGTGTCCGTCGGATGGTGGACGAGCACGGCGACGACGTCCTCGAGGCGTTGCCGTCGCGTCCGGTCCAGGTCGTCGGCTTCACGTCGGTGCCCGGTGCCGGTGACAACCTGCTCGTGGTCGACGAGGACCGGATCGCCCGGCAGATCGCGGACCGCCGCAATGCGCGTAAGCGCAACGCACTGGCCGCGAAGAGCCGCAAGCGGATCAGCCTCGAGGATCTGGATTCGGCGCTCAAGGAGACGAGCCAGCTCAACCTCATCCTCAAGGGCGACAACTCCGGAACGGTGGAGGCCCTCGAAGAGGCGCTGCTCGGCATCCAGATCGACGACGAGGTGCAGTTGCGCGTCATCGACCGCGGTGTCGGTGGTGTCACCGAGACGAACGTGAACCTGGCGGCAGCCTCGAACGCGATCATCATCGGGTTCAACGTCCGCGCGGAGGGCAAGGCCACCGAGCTGGCCAACCGCGAGGGTGTCGACATCCGGTACTACTCGGTCATCTACCAGGCCATCGACGAGGTGGAGAAGGCCCTCAAGGGCATGCTCAAGCCCATCTACGAAGAGGTCGAGCTCGGCAAGGCGGAGATCCGTGCGATGTTCCGCTCGTCCAAGGTCGGCAACATCGCGGGCTGCCTGGTCACCTCGGGTACGATCCGTCGCAACGCCAAGGCTCGCCTGGTGCGGGACAACGCGGTCGTCGCGGAAACCGTCACCATCTCCTCGCTCCGACGCGAGAAGGAGGACGTGGTCGAGGTTCGCGAAGGCTACGAGTGCGGTCTGACGGTCACCTACTCCGATATCAAGGTCGGTGACGTCATCGAGGCGTACGAGCTTCGCGAGAAGCCACGCGACTAGATCGTGTCGCCGCGGGCCTTCGGCCCGATGCTGCAGTAACGTGCCCTTCCTCCGTCGAGCACATCGACGGAGGGAGGGCACGTTCGGATGGAGAGGGTTCCGGCGAGGGCCGGTTCGTGACTGCCGAAGGAGGGCATGGTGTACGTGGGTGCGCTCGAGCTGGATATTCTGCTCGGTGACGTGCGGTCTCTGAAGGAGAAGCGGGCGATGGTCAAACCGGTGCTCGCCGAACTTCGGCGTTTCGGTGTGTCCGCGGCCGAGACAGGGGAGCAGGACCGGTACCGCAGATCCATGCTCGGAGTCGTCCTGGCCTCCTCGGGCGTCGATCATCTGCACGAGGTCCTCGATCACTGCGAGAGGCACGTGGCCGAGCGGCCCGAGCTGCAACTGCTGGCGGTTCGCCGGCGGGTGTTCGGGCCGGAGGACTGACCGGGCCCACCGGCCCGGGCCGCACTGCCCCTTCGCGGGCGGTGTTCGGCACAATGAAGCACATCGATATGCACGTTTTCAGGACGGGCAGGGAGAGGAGACTGACGGTCATGGTGGATCCCGCCCGGGCACGTAAGCTCGCCAAGCGCATCGGCACCATCGTCGCGACCGCGATCGACCACGAGATCAAGGATCCGCGGCTCGCGTATGTCACCGTGACGGATACCAAGGTGACCAACGATCTGCACGACGCCACCGTGTACTACACGGTGATGGGTGCGGATCTGGATACTCCGCCAGATCTCGAGTCGGCGGCAGCAGGTCTGGAGAAGGCGAAGGGCGTCCTGCGCTCGAAGGTGGGTGCCGGGACGGGCGTCCGGTTCACCCCGACACTGACGTTCGTGGCGGACACGGTGCCCGACACCGCCCGGCACATGGAGGAGTTGCTGGCCCGCACCCGCGCTGCCGACGACGCCGTGGCTCGGGCGGCCGCCGGCGCCGCACACGCCGGTGACGCCGACCCCTACAAGGCGCCGCGCGACGATCAGGACGACGAGGGTGACGACGCTTCCGACGCCCTCGGCGACGGACGCTGACGCGGCCGGCATGACCGAGATCGCGGACATGGTCGAGACCCGGGGAGACGCCGCTGCGGGCGGTGCGGCGACGCCGAGCGATGTGCTGGCGGTGCTCGACGCCGCGGCGACCGTCACCGTGTTGTGTCACGTGCATCCCGACGCCGACACCATCGGCAGCGGCCTCGCGCTCGGTCTGGTTCTCGAACGTCGCGGAGTGCCCGTCCAGGTGTCGTTCGCCGAGCCCGCCGCCCTGCCGGAGTCGATGCGCACCCTGCCCGGCACCCACCTGCTGGCCCCTCCGGCGCAGGTGCGGGACGGTGTCGACGTCGTCGTGACGGTGGACTGCGGTAGCGCGGGCCGGCTGGGCGCCCTCGCCGACCGGCTCGCGGGAGCGGGGACGACGGTGGTCATCGACCATCACCGCTCCAACACCCGGTTCGGGCGCTGGAACCTGGTCGACGAGTCGGCCGAGTCGACGACGGCGGTCCTCGCCCGGCTGTTCGACCATTGGGGAGTCGAGATCGACCGGGACCTCGCGCACTGCCTCTATGCGGGTCTGGTCACCGACACCGGATCGTTCCGGTGGGTGCGCCCCGGCACACACCTGCTGGCCGAGCGACTGCTGGACACCGGGATCGACGGGGCGGCGATCGCTCGCCGACTGCTCGACACACATCCCTTCGGCTGGCTCCCCATGTTGTCGGCGGTGCTGGGATCGGCGACGCTCGTGCCCGGCGCGGCCGGTGGGCGCGGACTCGTCTATGCGGTCATCCGGCGTCGTGACGTCGGGGACCTGCGTTCGGAGGAGATCGAGAGCGTCGTCGACATCGTCCGGACCACGTCCGAGGCGGAGATCGCGGCGGTACTCAAGGAGTCGGTGAACGGGACCTGGTCGGTGTCGCTGCGCTCCAAGTCGGACATCGACGTGTCCGCGGTGGCCGCTCGACTCGGCGGCGGCGGGCACCACGCGGCCGCCGGCTACACCGCGGAGACGAGCGCCGAGACGGTCGTCGCCGATCTCGTCGACGCGCTTGGCTGAGGGCCTCCCGTCCGGGCAGTCGGACCCCGTCGACGACGTCCCGGCGCGCCGCGTATTCGGCCTCGCCGTACCTGCGCTGGGCGTGCTCGCCGCGGAACCGCTGTACCTGCTGTTCGACATCGCCGTCGTCGGACGGCTCGGTGCCCTGCCTCTGGCGGGGCTCGCGGTGGGGGGACTGATCCTCGCGCTGGTCAGTACGCAGCTGACCTTCCTGTCCTACGGGACCACCGCCCGCGCCGCCCGCCGGCACGGTGCGGGAGATCGGCGCGGCGCGGTGGGGGAGGGTGTGCAGGCGACCTGGCTCGCCCTGATCGTCGGTACGGCGCTGGTGGTGGCCGTCCAGCTGCTCGCCGGACCGATCGTCGGACTCGTCGCCGGGGGAGCGGACATCGCGGCCGCCGCGGAGAGTTGGTTGCGCATCGCGATCTTCGGTGCGCCGCTGATCCTCGT